>CAVPFC010000046.1:90000-195563 GCA_963703605.1 uncultured Actinomycetes bacterium | reverse complement strand
GGACCCGGTTCCGCGATTCGGCCAGCTTGTCGGCCTCGAGGTCCGATGGCAGGTGGGAGAGGGCCAGGTAGCTGCCCGATGGCACGGCCGCCATGATCTGGGCCACGATCCCGTACGGGTCCTCGTCGTCACCGATCGCGTGCAGGATCGCGAGCATCGTGACGGCCACGGGCCTGGCGAAGTCCAGCGTGCGGCCCGCCTCCTCCAGGATGTGACCAGGATCCCGCAGATCGGCGTCGATGTAGTCGGTCACCCCTTCCGGGGTGCTGGTCAGCAGGGCGCGCGCGTGGGAGAGCACCACAGGGTCGTAGTCCACATAGACCACCCGGGACTCGGGGGCTACCTCCTGCGCGACCTGATGTGTGTTGCTGCCGGTGGGGATACCGGTGCCGATGTCGAGGAACTGGCGTATCCCCGCCTCACCGGCCAGGTAACGGATAGCCCGCCCCAGGAACGCCCGGTTCGCCCGGGCCAGGTGGGCCATGCCCGGGTAGGCGGCGAGAGCCTCCTCGGCGGCCTTACGATCGGCGGCGAAGTTGTCCTTGCCCCCAAGCCAGTAGTCATACATCCGGGCCTGATGCGCAACGCTGGTATCGAAGGCCGGACGCTCAGCCGACGGCTCAGCGCCACCGTCGCTCCCGCGTGCTGGTGATTGGCACTCGCTGCTCACTGGTGCGCCCCTCTTTGCATGGACGGCACACTAGCCCGAGGTTCCGGTGAGGGATGCCTTAAAGGCAGTGGCGTTGCAGTAGAAGGTAGCGGAGGAGACATACCGGGAGGTGTCCACCATGGTGCCGGCCAGGGAACTGGCGGCCCACTCCTGGTTGTCTCCGACGGCCTCGGTGACGCGTATCTTGATCTTCACCGTTGCGGGGTCGGGGATCGAATTGGCGCCTGGCCCGCACCGGCCAAGGTTGGCTACGGTCTGTCCCTTGTACACCGCGCCCGCGCGGGTCAGCTTCATTGTGACTGGGAACCTGCCGTCCCTCGCGTGGAGTATCACGTCGCAGGCGCCGGCCGAGCACGCCGGGCTGAGATGCCAGGTCATATACCCGTTCCGGGCGCCGGACGCAGGACCGATGTACTTGGTGTAGACCTGCCATGATCCTTGCAGGCGCGCCTGGGAGATGGGTGGGGTGAGGGTGCGCACCGTCAGCGGGGCGGACTGAGGAGACCGCTTCCCGCCCCGCACCGCCACCACCCGGTACTCGTAGGAGAGGGCCGGCGTCAGGCCCGCCTGCCGGTAGGACGTCACCGTCCCGGCGACCGAGCGAGCACCCACCGGGCTGTTGCCCAGAATCAGGTACCTGTCCGGCAGCGGGCCTGTGGGCGGCCGCGACCAGTGGAACGCGATCGAGTTGGCGGTGGAGGGACCAGCCACCAGCCTGGTCGGGCGCAAGACGGGCGGTGGGATCCATGGGGCCCAGGCCACCAGGCCAGCGGCCAGGCCGGCCGCCACCACCACGGCCGCGAGCAAAATCACCGCCCATCGCCACCGCCTGCGCGGGGGCACGGTGGCCGGGGCCTGGCCGATAGCCGGGTCCTGGCTGGTGACGAGGTCCTGGGCAGTGACCGGGGTCCGGGGAGGAGCGGGCGAGGTGGCCGCAGCTGACCCCTGCTGCGCCGTGCCCTCCGGGTCTGTCATCGCATGCTCTTATCCCCGCGGCCGACACGATTGGCCGCGATGCGAAGTTGGCTGACCGCAAACTGATGGACCAGGCTGCCCTTCGGCCGCTGCGCCGGCTTGCCCACGTTGAGGGTGCGGATCGCCTGATTGCCTATCTTGAATGTGCGGATCACCTGGCCGCAGGCCTGCACTACCTCCGTCGAGCCCTGGCGCCCGTGCTCACATATCAAGACGTACTCGGTCGTGCCGTGAAAGGCGAACACGAGCGTGTCCTCGACGGGGATCGAGTGATCCATCCGCGTGCCCCGGGCCAGAATGCCACGCATCCCACCCATCGTGATCCTTTCAGGATTTGCCAGCAGCGAACCTCCCAGATGCTCAAACAACCGCTGGAACAGGGACTTGGCCGCGGGGGGGAGCGGGCCGGAACCGATTGTCGGGGCGGGAGGGTTCAGCCGGTAGACAGCAACGTCGATCCAGTGCGTCTGGTCGGTGGCGACGGCGGCGTCCCACAGCTTGTGGCGCACCCGTCCGGCCACGAGGTTTGACGACACGCCCCCCCGCTGCCACCCGGCCGGGTAGTCGAACGAGACGCCATGCGCCCGGTAGGCCTGGGTGCCACCGGCTGAGAAGGGCACTTTGAAGGTGCGCAGCACCTGCCCGCAGGCCGCTTCCACTTCGGCGGCATCCGCCCGCGTGTACTGACAGGTGATGGTGTATTCCATCGCGCCTTCGAAGGCAAAGACGGTCGTGAGCTCGGTCGGGATTCCTTGGATGGTTCCCGTGCCGCGGAACCGGAGGCCAGGCATCCCGCCCAGCGTGACCTCCTGCGGGCCGGCCTGCATGACACCCCCGAGCCGGCTGAGAGAAAGCCGGACCAGCCTCTCCAGCTGGGGGGCGACCATGCCAAGCTCCCCTGTCCCAACGGAGCCGTTCAATCGGTAAGCCTCAACCTTGATCAAGTCCACCTGGTCCCCCAGGCCGACCGCAGTGCTCCACCGCGGGGGGATACCAACCGCGGCCACGCTTTGGACACTGATCTCCTGCCACCCCCAGGGGTAATCGAAAGAGACGCCATGCGCCTGGTAGGTCTGGGTGCCGCCGGCCGGGCTCAGCCGGTACACCGACAGGCCAGCGACCGCCAGGACAACCGCCACCGGCACGAGCGCAAGGCCCCGGCGCCGGGCCGGCAGCGCCCGCGCGACGGCCGTCCCGGCCGCCAGATCACCGAGGCGCCGCCGCCGGTGCCCGGTCGCCAGCACGGTAATGAACCCGGCCAGGTATAGCGCCGGAAGCCAGTCGACGAGCCGAAGCAGCGTCCGCCCGGCGATCGCCCGCACAGAAGCCCGGCCCCCGTCGGCGCGCACCACCCGCAGGCCCAGCAGGCGCTTACCCACGGTCTGCCCGAGCCAGGCCTCAAGGGTGAAGTAATACGAAAGCAGCAGGGCGACGTACAAGGCCAGCCATGCCCCGCTGAGTGAGATGTTGAGCACCCTCCCGCCGGCGGAAATGCTATCCAGGGACAGGAAGGCGCTGAACGGCTCCATCGCCGGGCTGGTCTGGCCGACGATCAGGCCAAGGATGGCGAACAGCCCGGTCAGCAGGGCGATATCAATCACGGCGGCACCGACGCGCCGCCCGAGCACGCCCTCCGGCTGCATGGCAGCGTGTTGGCTGGCCAGGTCCTGCAGGTCCGCAACGACGTCAGGCGGCCACTCGGTCGCCTGTGATGACCCCAGGACCGTATCGGGCGCTGCCCCGGGCACACCCTCGCTGCCGTGACCCGCACTCCAGTTGGTGACCATCTGACATCCCCGTCCCCGGCAGCCATACGCGCCGTCGCACCGCTGAGCCTTGACCGATGCCGGGGGGGAGGTGACCAGATGCGCTCAACGGACGTGCAGGATGGTCACATACTGAAGACGCTAAGCAGCGTCATCTGGACGACATGGGATCAGAGCAACTCCAGCCTCTCCGGCACCGGAGATGAGCTGTTTACTCACGCAACCCAGGAGTTGCCGCGAGCCTGCCGATCCGCAGCGTCCCGGGCCGTGGGAGCACCTGGCCGGGCTCAATCACCGGTCAATCGTGGGGCAATGGGCGCCTGGCACGCTGGTTTCAGGTAGAACCGGTCGCCGGGGGCCGGGTCGGGCTTCGCCCCAGCGCCGGCGCCATCAGCAGCGTTGTCATCCCCGTCGTCTGGGGTGGTAGTCCTGCACAAAGGCGCATCCACGGGCTCGCCGGTTCCGGTGGAAGCAGGCAATATGGGCATGACCGCAGATGGCGAGCCCACGGTTACGGGGTGCCCCACAGACATCGCTGACGGGCTGCCCATGGACCCGCCACTGGGGGCGGCCCCGGCCGCACCGGGGTGGGGGGATCAGGCCGCCATCGCGATCTACCGCGTGCACTACGGCTCGCTGGTCCGCCAAGCGGCCCTCCTAGTCCGGGATGTCCCCACGGCCGAAGACGTCGTCCAGGACTGTTTCATCGCCATGCACATCACCCGCCCACGGCTGGGAGATGGCACCAAGGCCCTCCCCTACCTGCGCCAGTCCGTGGTGAACCGGTCGCGGTCGGTGCTAAGGCACCGGGCCGTGGTGGACCACCATGGACCCGCGCCCATGACTGACATGCCAAGCGCCGAGGACAGCGCGCTCGCGCGGCTCGAACACGCGGCGGTGATCTCGGCGCTGGCGATCCTGGCGCCACGGCAGCGGCAGGTACTGGCCCTGAAGTATTTCGCCGACATGTCGGAAGCACAGGTCGCGGCCGCCCTGGGAATCAGCAAAAGTGCGGTCAAAACGCACACTTCCCGGGGCCTGACATCGCTGCGGCCGGTCCTGGAGTCACGCGCACAAAGGACCGTCAGGTCCGTGGCATGAACTGCCCCGGTGTCCGCTGCGCTCGAGACATCACATTGTGGGGCCGGTGGGACTCGAACCCACACTGGCAGGATTCTAAGTCCTGTGCCTCTGCCGATTGGGCTACGGCCCCTTCTTATTTTTAAGTTTGCCCGCGAAAGTCGGCGTTTGCGAGTGGCAGTTCGGACAATGAAAAGTGCATTAGATTCCCAGGTCTTTTCGCAGGCGTTCTACGTGGCCGGTGGCCTTGACGTTGTAGTAGGCGCGGGCGATCTTTCCCTCCGGGTCGACCACGAAGGTCGAGCGGATCACGCCCACGGTGGCCTTTCCGTAGAGCGTCTTCTCGCCGTAGGCACCGTAGGCCTGCTGCACCGTGCGGTCCGGGTCGGACAGCAGCGGGAAGTTCAGGTGGTCGCGGTCGCGGAACTTGGCCAGCTTGGCCGGCTGGTCCGGGGAGATCCCGAGCACCGTGACCCCGGCCGCGGCCAGGGACTGGATGCTGTCCCGGAAGTCGCACGCTTCCTTGGTGCAGCCGGGGGTCATCGCGGCCGGGTAGAAGTAGACGATCACCTGCTGCCCGCGCAGCGACGAGAGGGTCACCTGCTTGCCGTCGGCGTCGGTCAGCGTGAAGTCCGGCGCCTCGTCGCCCGGCTCCAGCCTGCGGTCGCTCACGCCTGCTCCCTCCTGGCGGGCACACACGTTCCCACCGCGACTACCGTACCGGGAGCGCGGGACGCTAGCTGCCGAGCAGCGCGGCGATGATGGGGGCCAGGGCGCGCAGCGCCTTGCCCCGGTGGCTGATCGCGTCCTTCTCCTCCGGGGGCAGCTGCGCCGTGGTCAGCCGGGACGAGCCGGGCACGAAGATCGGGTCGTACCCGAAGCCGTTCGTGCCGCGCGGCGCGTCGGTGAGCCAGCCGTGCACGGTGCCCTCGGTGACGTGCTCGGCCCCGGACGGCAGCACCAGCGCCGCCGCGCAGTAGAAGTGCGCCGCCCGGCGGTCGGCCGGCACGTCGGCAAGCTGGGCCAGCAGCAACCGCAGGTTCGCCTCGTCATCCCCGTGACGCCCCGACCAGCGGGCCGAGAGCACGCCGGGCATGCCGTTGAGCGCGTCGGCGCACAGGCCGGAGTCGTCGGCAACCGCGGGCAGGCCGGTGTGGCCCGCCACCGCGCGCGCCTTCAGCAGGGCGTTCTCCTCGAATGTGCGGCCGGTCTCCGCCACCTGCGGCATGTCCGGATGGTCGCCGAGGTCGGCCACGTCCACGTCCACCCGGCTCGCCACCAGGATGCGCCGCAGTTCGGCCAGCTTGGCGGGGTTGTGCGTGGCGAGGATGATCTTGGACTTCGCGGGCTCCCCCGTCATCGCAGCCCCGTCATTGCCGCGGGGCGTCCTGCCGCAGCGCGTCCTGCTGTAGCTGGGTCAGCTCGGCACAGCCCGCCACGCCCAGGTCGAGCAGCTCGTTGAGCAGGTCCCGGCTGAACGGCTCGCGCTCGGCCGTGCCCTGGATCTCGACGAAGCCGCCGTCGCCGGTGCAGACCACGTTCATGTCGGTCTGCGCCGCGACGTCTTCCTCGTAGCACAGGTCGAGCAGCGGCTTGCCGTCCACGATGCCCACGCTGACCGCGGCGACGGAGGTGACGAGCGGGTTTCCCTTGCAGCGGCGGCGGCCCTGGAGCCAGGCAACCGCGTCGGCGAGCGCGACGTACCCGCCGGTGATCGCCGCAGTCCTGGTGCCGCCGTCGGCCTGGAGCACGTCGCAGTCGATGATGATCGTATTCTCGCCCAGCGCCTTCGCATCGATGCAGGCCCGCAGCGACCGGCCCACCAGGCGGGAGATCTCCTGGGTGCGGCCGCCGGGGCGGCCCTTGATCGACTCCCGGTCGCCGCGCGTGTTGGTGGCCCGGGGCAGCATCGCGTACTCGGCGGTCACCCAGCCGAGCCCGCTGCCGCGCCGCCATCTCGGCACCTCCTCGGTGGCGCTGGCGGCGCACAGCACGCGGGTGGCGCCGAACTCCACGAGTACCGAGCCTTCGGCGTGCGCCAGCCAGCCCCGGGTGATCTTTATCTCGCGCAGCTGACCAGCGCTGCGCCCATCGGGTCGCGACATGCGGGACAGCCTAGCGCCTGATGCGGAGGACCCCGTCCGCTCCGTCAGCAGGGGGCGCGGTCGGGGCGCCGGCCTCGATCCAGCGGTAGACCCGGCGGACGCCTTCGGCCAGCGGCGTCACGGCGTGCCAGCCGAGCTCGCTGGCTGCCCGGTCGGCCGCGACGGCGCTGCGCTGGAGTTCCCCGGCGCGCGGCGGCACAAACCCGGGCCGCATCCCCCGGCCCGCGACGCCGGCGATGATCGTCACCAGGTCGAGCACGCTGATTTCGACGCCCGCGCCGATGTTCCAGGTGCCCGGCCGGCCGCTGTCGCCGGCGGTGAGGAAGGCCTGGACGGCGTCGCCCACGTACACGTAGTCACGGGTCTGCGTGCCGTCGCCGTAGATCGTGGGTTCCTGCCCGGCCAGCGCGCTGGCGCAGAAGATCGGGATGACGCCCGCGTCGCCGGCCGGGTCCTGCCGCGGGCCGTAGACGTTGGCCAGCCGCAGCACCGAGTGACGGGTCCCGTGCAGCCGGTTGTACAGGCCGATGTACTGCTCGGCGCAGTACTTCGCGATCCCGTACGGGGATTCCGGCAGGGGCAGCACGTCCTCCAGCGACGGGATGGGCGCGTCCCGCCCGTACAGGGCGCCGCCCGAGGAGGCGAACAGAACCCGGGCCCCGGCGGCCCGGGCAGCCTCCAGGAGGTTGACCGTGCCGAGGATGTTGACCTGAGCGTCGTCCGCGGGGGCGTCGACCGAGGCGCGCACGTCGATCTGCGCCGCAAGGTGGCAGATGAGCTCCGGGCGGAACGCCAGCACCGCGGAGGTCAGCGCCGCGGCGTCGGTGATGGTCAGCTTCTGCAGCGGGACCTGGGGATCCAGCCTCCCGGCCCGGCCCGACGACAGGTCGTCGAGCACGGTCACGTCATCGCCCCTGCCCAGCAGAGCGTCGGTGACGTGTGAGCCGATGAAACCGGCACCGCCGGTCACGAGTACCCGCATAGGTGATGATCCTAGGAGGAACGAGCGCGCCGGGAGTGGTGGCCCCCTGTCAGCGGGCGGCCACGCAGGCGTACCATGGCCGCCCCGTGACCCGGTGTGGCGGCCGTGCGCCGGGCCCGCGCTCTGCTCTTCCCGCCCCCGCGCTCTGCTCTTCCCGCCCCCGCGCTCTGCCCTTCCCGCCCCCGCGCTTCGCGCCCGCCCCCCGTCCTGCGCCCGCCCCCGTCCTGCGCCCGCCCCCCGTCCTACGCCCGCCCCCCCGTCCTACGCCCGCCCCCGTCCTGCGCCCGCCCCCGCTCAACCCAGGTCGATGACCTGCCCCGCGGTGGCCAGCGAGACGGGCCCGCCGAACGGCACCTCGCTCGCCTCCTCCAGGGTGCGGGCCCGGTCGTTCCAGGGCACCAGGTGGGTGAGGACAAGCCGCCCCACCCCGGCCGCCGCGGCGTGCTGTACCGCCTCGGCGGCGGTCAGGTGCATGGGCGGCTTGTCCGGGGCGCTGTTGAGGAAGGACGCCTCGCAGAGCAACATGTCGGCGTCGCGGGCCAGGCCGACGAGGGCGGGGCACTCGCCGGTGTCGGCCGAGTAGGCCACGCTCCGGCCGCCCTGCTCCACCCGGAAGCCGAACGTCTCGACCGGGTGGTTCATGTGCGCCAGCGTCATCTGGAACGGCCCGATCTGCCGGGTTCCCGGGGTGAGCGTCACGAAGTCGAACGCCTCGGTCATGCCCGGGTGCTCGTCGAGGCCGTAGGCCTGCGCCATCCGGCGCGCGGTGCCTTCCGGGCCGTACACCGGGATCCGCCGCAGCCGGCCGCCGGGGCCGAACATGCGCGACACCCACAGCGGGCACACGTCCAGGCAGTGGTCGGCGTGGTGGTGGCTGAGGCACACCGCGTCGATCTGGTCGATCCGGGCGTGCCGCTGCAACGCGCCGACCGCGCCGTTGCCGAGGTCGAGCAGGAGCCGGAAGCCGTCGGCCTCGAACAGGTAACACGACGCGGGGCTGTCCGGGCCGGGAAAGGAGCCGGCGCAGCCGATCACTGTCAGGCGCACGGCGGCCATGCTAGCCCCGACCCCGCCACCCCGCCCAGGGGCTAGCCTCGACCCCGCCACCCCGCCCAGGGACGGCGATCCGGCCGGGTCAGGCGGCGGGGCCGCCGGCCGCGGGAATGTCGGCGGCGGGGCCGCCGCGGCCGCGGCCGACCCGGGCTATCTGGCGGCTCTGCGCGACCAGGCGGCCCGCCGAGTCCCAGACCTCGGATTCCTCGTCGAACCAGCCGCCGCTGACCTGCCGGGACCGGGCCGCAACCCGGAGCAGCCCCGGGGCCGGCAGCCCGCGCATGTGCCAGGTGAGCTCCACGGTCGGCGACCAGCCGGCCATGGCGATGCCGAAGATCACCGGGGGCAGCACGTCCACCGCCAGGGCGAGCAGGTACGCATCCGGGTCGCGTTCCTCACGCAACCGGAAGTACCCGCGCATCTCCGGCACGCCGTGCGGCCGGCCACGCAGCCAGCCCGCGGTCGCCGGGTCGAGGCGCAGGTCGATCTGGCCCGCGTAACCGGCCCGCCGGGTCGGGCCGGCGAAGTCGGCGAACCCGGTGCAGTCCTCGACCGGCGGCAGGGCCGGCGGCTCGCCGGTCCAGGACATGCCGCCGTCGGCCGGCTCGCCGAGCGTGCCGGTGGTGACGGTCGTCTCCAGCACCCCGGCGCCGTCCTGCACCAGCGCGGCCCGGGCCGTGGCCGCCGTCCTGCCCTGCTTGAGCCAGGTGACGTGCACCTCGGCCTTCTCGGGCCGCGGCACCCGCAGGAAGTGCGCGCTGGTCGCGACCGGGTGGGGATGCGGTGAGGAGCCGAGCACCGCCCGGAGCACCACGGCCATCAGCACCCCGCCGTTGACGGCGCCGACCGACCCGTCGCCGGACACGATCGCGAAGCGCTCGTCCAGGCGGGCGATGTAACAGCCGTCGCCGTCCGGCGTGACCGCGGTGGCCTCGTCGAACGCGGTCATGCCCACAGCTGGCCCTCCAGGCGCTCCTCGGCTTCCTCCAGGGTGCCCGAGTACGCGCCGGTGGACAGGTATTTCCAGCCCCCGTCGGCGACGATGAACGCGATGTCGGCCCGTTCCCCGGCGGCCCTGGCCTTGGCCGCCATGCCCAGCGCCGCGTGCAGCGCGCCGCCGGTCGAGATCCCGGCGAAGATCCCCTCGGCGTCGAGCAGCTCCCGGGTCCGCCGCAGCGCGTCAACGGATGAGACCGAGAACCGCGTGGTCAGCACCGAGGCGTCGTAGAGCTCGGGCACGAAGCCCTCGTCTATGTTGCGCAGCCCGTACACGAGCTCCCCGTACCGCGGCTCGGCGGCCACGATGGCCACCCCGGGCACGCGCTCACGCAGGTACCGGCCCACGCCCATGAGCGTCCCCGTGGTGCCGAGGCCGGCCACGAAGTGGGTGATGCTGGGCAGGTCGGCGAGCAGTTCGGGACCGGTGGTCGCGTAGTGGGCCCGCGCGTTCGCCTCGTTCCCGTACTGGTAGAGCATCACCCAGTCGGGGTGTTCGGCGGCGATCCGGCGGGCCATCCGGACCGCCTCGTTGGAGCCGCCCGCGGCGGGCGAGGAGATGATCTGCGCCCCGTACATCTGCAAGATCTGCCTGCGCTCCACCGAGGTGTTTTCAGGCATTACGCAGATCATGCGGTACCCACGTACGTGAGCGATCATCGCCAGCGAGATACCGGTATTGCCGGAGGTGGGTTCGAGGATGGTCGCCCCCGGAGCGAGCATGCCTTCCTTCTCGGCCTGCTCGACCATGAAGAACGCGGCCCGGTCCTTCACCGAGCCGGTCGGGTTCCGGTCCTCGAGCTTGGCCCACAGTCGTACGTCCGGAGCCGGCGATAGCCGGGGCAGCCCCACCAGCGGGGTCCCGCCGAGCGAGTCGAGCAGCGAGTCGTAACGCATCGGGCTCCTGTCGCGCCTCGGGGCTGGCCATCTCCGGTCGGCGGGCACGGCGCGCCCTGGCCGGTGCCGCGGACTGGTCCGCGGCGCGGGTCAGCGGGCTCCGCCGGCCACCGCGGGCAGGACGGTCACGGTGTCGCCGTCGGCGACCGGTGTCTGCAGGCCGCCGAGGAACCGCACATCCTCGTCGTTCAGGTACACGTTGACGAAGCGCCGCAGCCCGGCGTCGTCGACCAGCCGGTCCCGCAGACCCTGGTGCCGGGACTCCAGGTCACCGAGGAGCTCGCCGAGCGTCGCGCCCGAGCCCTCGACCGACTTGGCGCCAGCGGTGTAGGTACGCAGGATGGTCGGGATGCGGACCTCGATGGCCATGGACAGTGCTCCAGTGTGTGGTCCCGCGGAAACGGGCGGATTCGGTCGTCGCTCCATTCAACCGGGTGCCTGACGGGATCATTCCGGCGCGGGGCCGCCGGCGGGGCCGGTGCCGGGCCCGCGTGCCGCGGTCTCGCCATCCTCGTCGCTGACGCGCACCTCCTCCTCGGTCACCTGCCCGTCGACGATGCGGAACGACCGGAACTCCACCTGGTCCGGGTCGCGGGTGGAGACAAGCACGTAGTGCGCGCCCGGCTCCTGGGCCAAGGAGATGTCGGTGCGCGACGGGTAGGCCTGCGTCGCGGTGTGCGAGTGGTAGATGACGACCGGCTCCTCGTCGCGTTCGTCCATCTCCCGCCACACCCGGAACTGCTCCATCGAGTCGAACTCGTAGAACGTCGGCGAGCGCGCGGCGTTGAGCATCGGGATGAACCGCTCCGGGCGGTCGCTCCCGGCCGGGCCGGCGATGACCCCGCACGCCTCGTCCGGGTGGTCGGCGCGCGCGTGGGCCACGATCTTCGCCCTCAGCGCGGAGGAGATCGTCAGCATGGAGCGAGCGTAACGGGGCCGGACTTCACCGCAGCGACCGCACCAGGGTCTCCTGGAGGAACGTGAGCCAGTCGTACACCTGGAGGTAGGCCGAGCGGGGGTCGGTCGCGGTCACGTCGGCCAGTTCCCGCTCGTAGTCCTCGGTGATTCCAACAATTACGCCCAGTGCGAGGCGCACGTCGTTCAGCGCGCGCAGCCACGCCTCGGCGTCCCCCGCGGAGAGCCGGACCCGGCCCCCCTCGTCCGGCAGCGTGGCGAGCACGGTACGGGCCGCCGCGACCTTGCCGTCCCGCAGCCCCTGCTCGGTATACCGGCGGAAATCGCTCGCCGCCTCGGCGTCATCGCCGTAGACGTCGGGGAACAGTCTGGCGAGCACGGGGTCCTCGGGCAGGCCAGCCGGGTCGCCCGGGTCGAGTATCGAGGCGAGGTCCTCGGCGAACATCGCCTCGTCTTCGCGCCCGGCCTCCCCGGTCCCGGTCGGCCCGGGTTCTGCCGGGCCGCCGCCGGCGCGCGCGTGCGGCACCGACGCCGCTCCCGTGCCGCCGACCAGGTCGGCCACCTGGCCGACCAGGTTCCGGACGATCCCCGCCTGAGCGGTGGTGAACCGTGCGGACACGCCCCGTGGCGTCCGCCGGAAGCCCGCCATGATCTCCTCCACGATCTCCGGGGCGACGGGGCCCGGCTCCCCGAGCTCGCCTGGCTCCCCCGGCTCACCTGGCTCCGCGGGCACGCCCGGATCGCTCACCGGTCGTGGCTCACCGTGGCCCACAGGCCGTAGCCGTGCAGGATCTCGGCGTCCCGTTCCATGGCCTCGCGGGCCCCGGCCGAGACCACCGCCTTGCCCTTGTGGTGCACGTCGAGCATCAGCTTCTGGGCCCGCGCCTTCGGGTAGCCGAACACCTTCTGGAAGACATAGGTGACATACGACATGAGGTTGACCGGATCATTCCAGACGATCGTCACCCAAGGCGTATCGGGCACCGCGTCCTGGCCGGCTTCCGGCCGTTCCACCTCTACCTCTGCGGGCGCCACGCTCATCTGGTCGTCACCTCCTCGGATTCCTTCCAGTGTCCCGCAAGCTGGGGCATGCGGCGCCCCTCCCCCGGCCTTCGCCCGCTCCCGTACCCACCCGGTCAGTCCGTAGTCTTTCACTCGTGACTGATGAGCCTCACGCGAGCACCGCCCTGCTCACCGACCAGTACGAGCTGACCATGCTGGCCGGTGCGCTGCGCAGCGGCGCGGCCTCGCGGCGGGCGGTGTTCGAGGTGTTCGCCCGCTACCTGCCGTACGGCCGGCGCTACGGGGTGGTCGCGGGCACCGGGCGGCTGCTCGACGCGCTGGAGCGGTTCCGGTTCGGCCGGGCGGAGCTGGACTTCCTGCACGACTCCGGCGTGACCGACGAGACCACCCTGCGCTACCTGGAGTCGTTCGAGTTTCGCGGGGACATCTGGGGCTACGCCGAAGGCGACTGCTACTTCCCCGGCTCCCCCATCCTCGTGGTCGAGGCGCCGTTCGCCGAGGCGGTCGTGCTGGAGACGCTGGCGCTTTCGATCTTCAACCACGACTGCGCCATCGCCTCGGCCGCGTCGCGGATGGTGATCGCCGCGGACGGGCGGCCGATCATCGAGATGGGCTCGCGCCGCACCCACGAGCTGGCCGCGGTGGCCGCCGCCCGGGCCGCCTACATCGCCGGCTTCGCCACCACCTCGAACCTGGAGGCGGGCCGGACCTACGGCGTGCCGACCCGGGGCACAAGCGCGCACGCGTTCACGCTGGTCCACAACAGCGAACGGGACGCGTTCCGCACCCAGCTCGCCGCGCAGGGACCCGGCACGACGCTGCTGGTGGACACCTACGACGTGGCGCAGGCGGTGCGCACCGCGGTGGAGCTGGCCGGGCCGGACCTGGGCGCGGTCCGGATCGACAGCGGTGACCTGCCCAAGGTGGCCCGGCAGGTGCGCACGCTGCTCGACGAGCTGGGCGCGCACCAGACCAGGATCGTGCTCACCGGGGACCTGGACGAGCACTCGATCGCGGCGCTGGCCGCCGCGCCGGTCAACGGCTACGGCGTGGGCACCGCGCTGGTCACCGGGTCCGGGGCGCCCACGGCCGCGCTGGTCTACAAGCTGGTGGCCAGGTCCGTGGATGAGCACGGCGAGCTGCTCCCGGTGGCCAAGCGCTCGGTGGGCAAGCCCAGCATCGGCGGGCGGAAGTGGGCGGTCCGGCACCACGACGACGCCGGCGTCGCCGAGCTGGAGCTGATCACGCTGGAGCCGCCCGAGACGGCCCACGGCGATCGCGTCCTGCTCTGCCCGCTGGTCCGGCGCGGTGAGATCGTCGGCCGCGAGCCGCTGGACGAGGCCAGGGAACGCCACCGGCGGGCGCTGGCGGAGCTGCCCCCGCACGCACTGCGGCTCTCCCGCGGCTACCCGGCGATCGCCACCGTGTTCGAGCCCAACGGCAACTAGGGGCGTGTCCCGCAGACCCCCTGCCCGCTGCGCGGCGCCCGGGGGGTGTCTCGCTGCGTTGTCGTCGTCGCCCATAGAACCACTATGGGCTCCTCCTCCGCCTTGCGAATACGATCCCCCCGGGACCGCCGCTCGCGACGGCAAAGATCCACGGGACACGCCCCAGCGCTCCTGCGCCGGGACGGCGCCGGGCTGCGGCTGGGAATCAGGGTTGGCCGCCGCCAGCGTAAGGAACCCAACCCGGCCGCCGGGAAAGTGACTCGCACCGGGGTTTGCACGGACCCCGGCCCTGGTTACCCGGCGGCGGACTGGAACGTGCGCCGGTAGGCCGCGGGGGTGGTGCCGCGCCAGGCGTGGAAATGGTGGCGGAACGCGGTGGCGTTGCCGAACCCGGCCCGCCAGGCAACCTCGTCGACGCTCTCGTCGGTGTCTTCGAGCAGCCGCTGGGCGAGCAGGATCCGCTGCCCGGTCAGCCAGCGCAGCGGCGTGGTGCCGGTCTCCTGGACGAACCGCCGGGCGAAGGTGCGCGGCGACATGTGCGCGAGCGCGGCCAGCTCCGCGACCGTGACCTGCTGGTCGAGATGCCGCTCCATCCAGCCGATCAGCTCGGCCAGGGTGTCGGCGGAGCCGTCGGGCAGCGGGCGGTCCACGAACTGCGCCTGGCCGCCGTCGCGATGCGGGGCGACCACCATCCGCCGGGCGATCTGGTTGGCCACCTTCATGCCCTGTTCCTTGCGCACCAGGTAGAGGCAGGCATCGATGCCCGCGGCGCTGCCCGCGCTCGTGATGACGGGGTCGGAGTCCACGTAGAGCACGTCCGGATCCACGACGGCCCGGGGGCAGAACCGGGCCAGCTCGCCCGCGTGCCGCCAGTGCGTCGTGCACCGCCGCCCGTCCAGCAGGCCCGCCGCCGCCAGCACGAACGCACCGGTGCACACGCTGAGCACCCGGGCACCGCGGGCGACCGTGTCGCGCAGCGCGCCGAGCAGCGGCTCGGGGAACTCGCCGGGCACGCCCTCGCGGAGCTGCTGGTCGATCGCGGACATGATCACCAGATCGGCGCCGGCGATGCGGTCGAGGCCGCCTGCGTCCGTCAGCGCCAGCCCGTGTTCCGACCGCAGCGGGCCGTCTTCGCCGGCCACCACGGTGAAGTCGTAGCCGGGCAGGCCGTCCTCGGTCCGGTCGATGCCGAAAACCTCGCAGACGACCCCGAACTCGAACGACGGGAACCTGTTCAGCACGACGAACGCCACGTTCTGGAGCATGGCACCATCCTGCGTCAAGGGCTGGCAGGATGTCTAGGTTATATGGCATTACTGCCACTCGCCCCGCCGCGGTCCGCCGGCTTGGCTATAAGCATGAGTTCCACCGGCCGCACATCTCCAGCGAATTTCCGAGGAGCCCGCAGGGCCGTACGGGCCCTGGCGGACGTGGTACGCGAGTGCAACTACGCGCAGCAGCGAATGCTCGAACTCCGGCTGTTCGGCCGCGACGGTGACCACGCGCCGGACACCTACGACGAGTTCCTGTTCCGCAGCCCCGTGACGCTGTGGCGGGAGCCCTCCGCGGGCCGCCGCAAGGTGGGCTCGCTGCCCCGCCGGTAGCCTGCAATGCATGCATCCCACCGCCATCAAGGTGTCCGGCCTGCTCCGTGAGCTCGGCGTGCCCGGGGAGGTCAGGGAGCTTCCCGAGCCGGCTCCGACCGCGGCGACCGCGGCGGCGCAGCTTGGCTGCGAGGTCGGGGCGATCGCCAACAGCCTGGTGTTCAGCGCGGACGGGGCGCCGCTGCTGGTGCTGACCAGCGGGGCGCACCGGGTGGACACCGCCCGGGTGGCCGGCCTGATCGGCGCCGCCACGGTGAAACGGGCCGACCCCGACTTCGTCCGCCGGTCGACCGGGCAGGCCATCGGCGGGGTCGCCCCCGTGGGCCACCCGGAGCCGCTGCGCACGCTGGTGGACACCTGGCTGGAGCCCTACGACGTGGTCTGGGCCGCGGCCGGCCACGCGCACACGGTGTTCCCGACGTCGTTCGCGGAGCTGATCCGCATCACCTCGGGTACCCCCGCCGCGGTGGGCGCCGAGGAGCCCGCGCCGCCCGGCCGGTAGCCGTCCGGCCGTCAGCCGCCGGGCCGGTAGCGAGCCGGACGATCATGTGCCCAGATCGCCGCCGGCGATGCCTGCCGTCAACCTGAGTTGACAAACGAGCGCCTGCCAACCTAGGTTGACAGCATGAGTACCGACGCCGTGACCCTGGCCGCCGCCGCGGGCGACCGCGATCCCCGCACCGGCCTGCGCGCCGTGGCCGCGCTGCGAAAGCTCGTGGACCACCTGGAGCGCGCGCAGGTGCGGGCCGCACGCGAACAGGGGTGGTCATGGGCGGAGATCGCGAAGGAGCTTGGCGTCACCCGCCAGGCTGCCTTCAAGAAGCACCACGGAGGTTGACCTGTGCCTGCAAAGCTCACCTCGTCGGCCGCGGCCGTCATCGTTGCTGCCCTGGAGCGGGCGCGCGCCGACGGGACCAGCCAGATCACCGAAGAGCACCTGTTCGACGCGCTGCTGAACAATCCCGGCAGCCGGCCGCTGCTGAGCGAGCTGGGCGGGCCGGAGGGAGCCGAAGCGGTCCGGGCCGAGGTCCGCCAGGCCCGCCGCCGGGCCGGGATAACCGCGACCGAACGGCAGGCTCTGGCCGGGCTCGGCATCGACCTGGACGAGGTCGTCGCGCAGGTGGAAGCGAACCTGGGCGAGGGCGCCCTGGACAGCACCCGGGCCCCCGCCCGGCGCGGCCGGCGGGTGTCGCTGTCCCCCGAGGCGGCGGCGGTGCTGAACGCCGCCCAGCGGCAGAAGACCGCCCGCGGTGACCGGGGCCTGCAAGCCCAGCATCTGGTGCTCGGCCTGGTGGCCGGGCCGGGCCTGTTCGCCGACGCGCTCCGGGCCCGCGGCATCACCGCCGCCAGCGTCCTGGCGGCGATGGACGGCCCCGGCCCGGAGGGTGCGGCCGGCTGAAGCGCCGGTTAGGCAGCGGGCCAGAGCCCGCGGAGCTCAGGTGGCGCCAGGCCTCATGACCTGGCGCCACCTGGTGTCCGGGCTGGTTACCCGATGCCCGTGCCGGAGATCGGGACCTCCAGCGTGTGCGTGCCCTGGTTGTCCCGCCAGGTGACCTTGTACAGGCCGTGGTACGGCCCGGCCTGGTGCGGGGTGAACAGGATCGGGACAGTCAGGTCGTCGGTCGAGTTCACCGGCAGCCCCTTGGGGATGCTGTACTGCGCGCGGAACGGCGTGCTGGTGGACGCGCCCGACATCAGCGCGCCCTGGTTGCCGCGGTTGACGACGTCGATCCAGATCTTCGCGGTGTGGCCGACCCGGACCGAGCCGAAGTGCACCTGCGACGGCACCGAGATGAACTTGGTGACCGCCGTCAGCCCGATGCCGGTCAGCGTCACCCTGACGGCGGGGCCCTTGTTGGTGGTTATGGTGAACGAACCGGTGGCCGTGCCGACCCGTGTCGGCGTGAACTCCGCCTGCACCGGCAGCGCCTCGCCGGGCTTGATGACGGTACCCACCTTGGGCAGCCCGGCGGCCGTGTACCGGCCGGTGGGGGGCTTGACCGAGGTCACCCGCACGGGGGTGTCGCCGCCGTTGACCAGGCTGGTGTTCGCCCAGGAATTGATCCCGACCGGGACGTTCGTGATCACTCCGTCGTTGGTGTTCAGCACGAAACTCAGGCTGGTGGAGGACGCGAACAGCCCGGTCCGGATGCCGTCACCGACGAGGGGCACCGAGATCGTCCCGGCTCCGCCGCTGGTGGCGAAGGAGACCGCGCCGGAGGCGCCGCCGATCGCGCCCGGCGCGAACTTCACCTGGGCCCGCAGTACATCGCCCTTGTGCAGGGTGACCGGGAACTTCACCGCGGCGGTGCCGCCGCCGTGCCGGGTCACGGTCACCCGGCTGATCGTGAACGGGCCGGGCTGGGTCGTCGCGGTCAGTGTGGCCAGTGAGGCGCCGGTGACCGTCACGGTCCTGGCCGCGGTCACGGTGGCCGGGGCGGTGTGGGCGGAGTGGACCGTGGTGTCGGCGAAGGTGACCGTCCCGCCCGACTTGAGCGCGCCGCCGGTGGTGAGGCCGAACCCGTAGACGTTGCCGTCCCTGGTACCCACGTACACCATGCCGTTGCCGGTGGCGGCCATCGAGAACTTGCTGGAGGTGCCGATCGACCCGGACCAGATCTCCCGCAGCTTGGTCCCCCCGCCGGCCTTGTGCTGCGGGGTAGCGTCGAACGCGGCCAGCGAGGAGTTCTTGCCGTCGCCGGTGGAGCTGGGGCTGTCGACCACCCAGACGATCGCCGAGTTGGGGTCGGTGCCGTTCGAGGTCACCACCGGGGACCCCGACGCATACCCGAAGGCGAAGCTGCTGTTGGCCTGGTCCTTCAGGTTTGGTGCGTCACCGCCGCCGACGCCGACCTTGAACGCGCGCAGGAAATCATCCTTGCCCAGGTAATACAAGTAGTCGTTGGCCTTGCCGGCGTTGCTCTTCGTCAGCGTCGTGGTGTCGCCGAAGACCCCGGGGTGGCCCCACAAGGGAGCCAGGCTGCCGGTCTGGAACAAATCGCGGTCGTGGAGGTGACGGCCGGTCAGGTCGTCGCGGTCGAGCAGGTACAACAGGCCGTGCTTGCCTGCCTGGGCCATGACATGAGGGTAGGTGGCCGTGCCGAACGGGAGCCCGACCGGGCCGCCGGCCCCGAAGTCCTTGTCGCCGCGGTCCAGAATCGGCGCGTCCGACGGGCTGAAGAACTGCTTCGCCTGAAGGTTCCCGTCGGACTGGGGCTGTAGCCGGACAACCGACTCGGCAAGCTGGCCCGGGGGCTTGTTGCCCTGCCCGTGCGGCGGCGAGATGCCATTCCCGGAGGTGAAGAAGATCCGCCCCGGCCCGTCGGACATCAGCCCGCCGCCGCTCTGCCAGATCCCGGCCTGGTCGTCGGCCACCCCCGCCTCGTCGGTCCACAGCGTGGTATCGATCGGCCCTTCCACCTTCACGCCCGCCACGTAACCGGCGTAGGGCTTGTGGTCGCAGTGCGACGCGAACGCCGCATACACCCAGCCGTTCATCAGCAGCAGCCCGGTCCGCTGGTCCTGCGGGATCGGGCTGAAGCGGATGTGGTTGTCGTTGCTGGGGTGGCCAAAGATCCGCTGATTCAGCGTGATTGCCCCGCTGCTGACGTTGACACCGATCAAGCGGAACGCGTAACCGGCTTGCTTGACCATCGCCATGACGTACACCGAGCCGGTGCTCGGGTCGTACACCGGCGTCGAGGTGATGCCGATGTTCGGGGTCAGGTCCTTGCAGGAAGTGATGTGGTACGGGCGGCCGAGCGAGGTCTTCCACAAGATCGCGCCCGTGCTGGCGTTCAGCCCATAGACCCAGTCGTTCTCGGTCGCCACGATCAGCGTGCTGCCGATGATCAGCGGCTGCGCGTACACCTGCCCGTTGACCGAGGTCCGGAAGATCTTCCCGAACGGCCCGTGCTGCACCGCCTGCTGGGTCAGCGTGGGCTCGTTCGGATCCCACCCGTCCCGCAGGTTGTTCTGGTCGGCTGTGGGCTCGTCATGGGAAGCCCCCGGGACCGCGGCCTTGGCGTGAGCCGATGTCACCGCGCCGGCAGGCGCCGCCGCCGCCGCGGCGGCGACCCCGCCAACCGCCAGCGCCGTGACCGCAACCGCGGCACAGAGCCTGCGGGTGCGCCCGGCGAAGCGAGCCAATGGATGGACAGTCAAACGCCAGTGCGACCGCACGAGAACCCCTCCCGGCCAGCAGATGATCGCGCCAAGGCCCGGCGGGGAGGGGGCAGCGCTTTACCTATGATGGCAGCCGTTTTTGCCTATGAAGTCGCCTGTTATCACCCTGTGACTATAAAAAGCCTGATCAGTACCCTCTTACCGAATCACGGTCGCCAGGGTCCTGGCGGCGACGGATGGCCCCGGCCCGGCGGCGGCCGCGGGACACTGAGCACGCCGGTGCGGCGTGGGGTTCGCCGTGGTTGTCACGTGCGCGGGCTGGGCGGTGTCTTCATGCCGAACAGGCGAGGAGCCCAAGGAGGACACCATGGCGCTACGCGTTCCGAAGGCGGAACTCCCCGCCGGGCTGCGGGAAGACATGACCGAGCGCGGTCCCGCTGGTGGTCATCGCGGTGCTGTCGGCCGGAGCGGGCCTCCTGGCGTCGGACTTGTTCCTCAGATCGGAGCTCAGCGAGTCGCCCCGGCCGCCGGGCGTCGCCTATTACGCCATCGTCCTGGCCGGGCTCGCCGCCTCGCTCGGGGGTTATCGCGGCCACCTTCCCCTGCTCGACCGGATTACCGGGCCCGAGGTCGCCAGGAACGAGTGACGGCTCGCCGTAAGCTCAGGCTGTGCGAGCGCTGATTGTCGTAGATGTGCAGAACGACTTCTGTGAGGGCGGGTCCCTCGCGGTGGCAGGCGGGTCGGCGGTCGCGGCGGCGATCACGGATTACCTGGCGGCCGAGGGTGACAGCTACGCGCACGTGGTCGCCTCCCGCGACTACCACATCGACCCCGGCGACCACTTCTCCGACCACCCGGACTACGTGGGCACCTGGCCGCCGCACTGCGTGGCGGGCACGCCGGGCGCTCGGTTCCATCCAGGGCTGGACACCAGCCACCTGGAGGCGGTGTTCAGCAAGGGCGCCCACGCGGCGGCGTACAGCGCCTTCGAGGGCGCCGACGAGGCGGGCACGCCGCTGGCCGGCTGGCTGCGCGAGCGTGGCGTGGACGCGCTGGACGTGGTGGGCATCGCCACGGACTACTGCGTGCGGGCCACCGCGCTGGACGCCGCCCGCGAGGGTTTCGCCACCCGGGCGCTGCTCGGCCTGACCGCTGGGGTCGACCCGGTGACGACGCGGGAGGCGCTGGACGCGATGCGGCAGGCTGGGGTCGCGCTGGCCGGCGCACCCGCCGTGGCCGAGGAGTAGCGGGCGCGGCTATCTGTGGCGGCCGGGTTACGCCGGCCTCCACGGCCGCGGCGAACGCGGCCATCGACGGAAACTCCCAGTCCGGCGTCACCGGCGCGGCGGGCTCGGGAGTGGCGCCCCAGCCGGGCCGGGCGTGCCGCCGGTTGATCCACACCGTGGGCAGCCCGGCCCGCTTGGCGGGCACGTGGTCGTGAAACAGGCTCTGCGCCACGTGCAGCAGCCTGCCCGGCCCGATGCCCAGCCGGGCCGCCTCGGCGGTGAGCGCTTCGAAGTTCCGCGCCGCCGGCTTGTACGACCCGACGTCCTGCGCGGTGATGACGCTGGTGAACTCGACGCCGAGCCGGGAGTTCGACGCGGCGAACGAGGCCCGGTCGACGTTGGACAAGATGATCAGCTTGGCGCGCCTGCCCAGCGCGGCGAGCGCGCCGGGTGAGTCCGCGAACGCGGGCCAGTCCGGCACCGAGCGTGCCAGCCGGGCCGCGTCGCCGTCGGTCACCTCAGCGCCCAGCGCGCCGCCGAGCAGCCGCATGCTGCGGGCCAGGACGTCCGGGTAGAGCTCGGCCGGGTGATCCGCCTCGGCCGCGGCCTCGGCGGCGGAGTACTCGGCCAGCAACCGCTCTTCGGTCAGGTCCAGCCCGCGCTCACGCGCCCACGGGACGAGCACGGCCGACAGGCCGGCCTCCCAGTCGATCAGGGTGCCGTAGCAGTCGAAGCTCATCGCCTCGAAACCGGCGAGGTCCATCGTCACGCTCCCGGGCCGGGCCGTCGTTGCCCTGGTCGCCACGACCAGCACCATCGATTGTCCCGGTCGCCGCCACGGGACGAAAGGCCACGGTCCGCGGCTGTGACATCCCGCACACCTCGCCGGTCCCCCGCGCCGGCCGCCGGGGCCGGGCGCCGGCCTCACCTAGCCTGGACAACGTCCGGCGGCACCATCGATCAGTGGGGAGCTTCATGACTGGCTTGCTTGTTCTCGGCGTGCTCGCGGCGGTGTTCCTGCTCTACACCGCCGACCGTGTCGCCAAGGCACTGGTCCGGGCGCGGCGATTGCGCCGGATGAGCGAGCGGCTGGCGGCGGCGGCCGCCCGGGCCGAGCAGCAGCAAGCCCGGCGCGAGGCCGCGGCGGAGGCCAGCGCGGCGCTCACCTCCGTGGTGCCCGCCATCAACCACCCGCTGACCCTGCCGGGACGCGAGCAGAAGGACGAGACGCAGGCCTGACGACGGCGCTTGCCGGCGGCGCCGTCAGCCGGCGGGCTCGAGGACGACGACGGGGATCTGCCTGGTTGTCTGGCGCTCGTAATCCGCGAACCCGGGATAGGCGGCCTTCTGGGCGGCCCAGATCCGCTCCCGCTCCTCGCCCTGCGCGACCCGGGCCTGGAGTTCCACGCTCCCGGCGCCGATCTCGGCCGTCACCTGGGGATGGGCCAGCAGGTTGTGATACCAGTCCGGGTTGACGGGCGCGCCCGCCTTGGAGGCGAACACCGCGTAACCTCCGGGAACCCGCAGGTACATCATGGGGTTCACCCGGGGCTGCCCGGTCCTGGCGCCAACCGTGTGCAACAGCAGCAGCGGGGCACCCTCGAAGTTGCCGCCGACCTCGCCCCCGTTGGCACGGAACTCTTCGATGATCTTGCTGTTCCAGTCGGGCATCCGGATTCCCCCAGCCTTTCGGTGTATGCGGGCGATGTTCATCACTGCGGCAGGGCCGCTGACGTGGCCGCCGAGCGCTAGCCTCAACCGGTTTGCCCGGCGGGTTCATTCCCGCCCGCCGCACCGCGCGGGCGCCGCGGGACCTGGCCGGCCGCGAGCGCCCGGGCCAGCCGCGCGGCAACCTCCGGAACGTCAACCGGGCCGGAGGTGTCGACGTCCACGACGGGGCCGAGGCCCGGGGAGCTGGCCGGCTCTCCCCACAACTCGGCGTCGCTCTGCTTCTGCTTACCGGTCACTCGCCCAGCTTGCCCGGCCGGCCGGGATGCGACGATTGCCGGGTGAGCAATCCCCAGCAAGTAACCGACAACCAGGCCGCGTCCCGCTTCGAACTGCACGCCGACGGCCGGCTCGCCGAGCTCCAGTACCGGCGGAACGGCAAAAGGCTGGTCCTGATCCACACCGAGGTTCCCGAGCAGCTGGAAGGACGGGGCATCGGTGGCGCGCTGGTGACGGCCGCGATCGACCGGGCGGAACGGGAGGGCATGATCGTGGTCCCGTTGTGCCCGTTCGCCTACGGCTGGCTGGAGCGGCACCCGGACATCGCGAGCCGGGTGACCGTCGACTGGGGTTAGAGTTCTCCGGTGGTCCCCTGGTCGCCCGAGTCCGCCGCGGAGCGGCGGGCGCGGCTTGCCACCCGGCATCGTCTGGCGGTCCCGGCGCGCGCCGCGGCCCCCGCCGAGGTGGCGGACAGCCTGATCGCGCTGCACGGGACCGACCCGGCGTCGGTCTACCTGGCCATCTGGGCGCGTACCGGCGAGGTCGGCGCCGCGGCGATAGAGCATGCCCTCTACGAGGAGCAGGCGCTGGTCCGGATGCTGGGCATGCGCCGGACGATGTTCGTTGTCCCGGCCGGCTTGGCGCCGGTGGTCCAGGCCGCCTGCACCGATCAGATTGCCGAACGGCTGCGCCGCCAACTCGTTCAGCAACTCGGGCAATCGGACGTCGCGGCCGATCCGGCGGGGTGGCTCAAGGACGTTGGCGAGGCCACGATCCACGCGCTCACCGCCAGGGGCGTCGCGACCGGCGCTGAACTCGCGCGGGACGAGCCGCGGCTGCGCGCCCAGCTTGTCCTCGCCGAGGGCAAGAGCTACGGGGGCCCGCAGAACGTCACCAGCCGGGTGCTCATGCTGCTCTCCGCGGAGGGGCGCATCGTCCGGGGCCGCCCGCGCGGCGGCTGGACCTCCAGCCAGTATCAGTGGTCCCCGGCCAGCGCGGCGCTGTCGGAGGGCAGCGGCCTGCCGGCGCCCGCCGCGCGGGCGGAGCTGGCCCGCCGCTGGCTGCACGCCTTCGGCCCGGCCCCGGCCGCCGACCTGCAATGGTGGACCGGCTGGACGGCCGGCCAGACGGCGGCGGCGCTGCGGCAGCTGCGCACCGCCGAGGTGGATCTCGGCGGCATACCGGGCATCGCGCTGGCGGGCGACGAGGCCGCCGAGCCCGCCGCGCAGCCGTGGGTGGCGCTGTTGCCGGCGCTGGACCCGAGCGCCATGGGCTGGCGCGAGCGGGGCTGGTTCCTCGGCGAGCACGGGCCGCCGCTGTTTGACCGCTCCGGGAACATCGGCCCAACGGTCTGGTGGGACGGCCGTATCGTCGGCGGCTGGGCTCAGCGCAGGGACGGCGAGGTCGTGTTCCGGCTGCTCGAAGACCCCGGGACGGACGCGGTGGCGGCGATTGCGGCCGAGGCGGGCCGGCTCCAGGCGTGGCTGGGCCCGGTCCGGATCACCCCGCGGTTCCGCACGCCGCTGGAGCGGGAGCTGTCCGCTTAGGGCGCGTCCCGTGCCGGGCGTTGCCGGGCACGCCAGCGCCATGATAGGCATGGACGAACCTAAATCCTGCGGACAATATGGCCGGACCTAGACCAGGTGAGCCGGGGGGATCCGGGCGACCGGTTGCACACGTGGTCAGGAACAATCCCTATCACGCGCATCGCCCGGGCCAGGTCAGCCGGGGTGGCGCATGACAGGGAAGGGCAAGCCATGACGTTACTGTCGCAGTGCTCGCGGGTAACGGCGGCCATGCTGCTTGTCACCGTGGGTTTCTCGCCGTCCAGCGGCCAGCGGGCGCTCAGCGGCATCTATCAGCCGCTGAAATGCCCTGGCGTGACCAAGCTGAGCGCGCACGTAACCGTGCATCCAAACGGCACGCTGTGGTACCGGGGCAGGCACGCCGAATTCACCGGGTATACATTCTATCCCGCCGATGACGGCGGGACTCCAGCATGGCACCAGACCGGATTCACCCGCTACATAGACAAGACGCTCGCGAACGAGGCCTATCTCGGCGCCAACCTGGTGCGGCCGACCGACCAATTTAATAATGACACCCCCAGCCAGAAGTTCGCCGACCCGACCATGTGGGCCAACATGGACCATCTCGTCTGCCAGGCCGTGAAACGGGGCACGTTCATCGAACTGGACCTGTCCTTCATCGCGCATCTGCTGAGAAGCCATCACAAGAACGTCCTGAAGGCGGCGAACTGGCTGTCGATGATCGAGGCGGTGGCCAGGCATTATGCCGGCTGGCAGTCAATCGCCTGGGTTACGTTCCTCGGTGAGCCGAAAGTTCCCATGACGTTGGCGCAGGCAAATTCCTTGCAGACCTTCTACGCAACCCTGCTGGCCGCGTACCACAAATATGATCCCTATCATGCCCTGGCTCCCGGTGGCCTGTCGCATACGATGTCCGGCTACCCGAACTGGTGGCAGAAGGTGGACAGCGTGCGGTACGCGAACATCTTCGCTTTCAAGGTCTACAGCGTGAACGACGAGTCGTATCTGCGGACCATCTATAACTGGACCTCGGCACATCACCGGGCGCTCATTAATGAGGAATTCGGGATGCCGCAGTCCCAGGGCGACGGCATGTGGAGCGGGCAGACTTTCAACGGCCTGAAGGTGGACCGGGCAGACTTCTACGCCTGGAATTACCAGCAGCAGAAGCAGGGGAGAACCCAGGCGAGCATTTTCTGGAATGACTCCTGCCTGACGGGGCCGACGGATTTCGACGTCAACCCGGCGGCAGGGCCCGCGGTGATCTCCGTGATCCGGGCGAACGCGGCGGTCCAGCCGACTTCGTCCGCCTGGTCGGGCTGGTCCTGCTAGCGTCTTGCGCGGTACCCGTTTGGGTGCCACTGTTCACTGGATGGGGATTTGACCGCTATCGCTGGGGTCGGCTGTTTGGTCGTGGCGGTCGTTGCGTCGGGGCGGTGGTGGCATGGCTGAGAGTTGGGTCCGTTCGCGTGCCGGGCTGGGCGGAATCATCGGCGCCGTGGGGGTTGCCCTTGCGGTCCTTGTGCCGGCCGGCCGGCGGCGGCGCAGGCCGCTTCGGCCAAGGCGCCCTCCGTCATCGGGGTGCTGACCACGACGGGGGTGGCCTACGCCAAAGAAGGCAAGCTGACCGCGCCCTGGACCAAGGAGTACAGCCGGGTCGCGCAGATCGCGGTGGCCAGCGACGCGACGAACGGGCCGCTGATCACGGTGCTGACCAAAACCGGGGTGGTCTACACCAAGCAAGGCAACCTGAACGCGGGCTGGACCAAGGAATACTCCGGGGTCGCGCAGATCGCGATGGCCAGCGACGCGACGAACGGGCCGCTGATCACGGTGCTGACCACAACGGGCGTGGTCTACGCCAAGGAAGGCAGCCTGAACGGGGGCTGGACCAAAGAGAAAACCGGAGTGGCGCAGATAGCGGTGGCCAGCGACCCGGCCAACGGGCCGCTGATCACCGTGCTGACCACAACCGGGGTGGTCTACACCAAGCAAGGCAGCCTGAACGGGGGCTGGACCAAGGAGTACACCAAGACCACGCAGATCGCCGCGGCCAGCGACCCGGCCAGTGGGCTCCTGATCGCGGCGCTGACCAAGACCGGTGTCATGTACGCCAAGCAGAGCGGGCTGTCGGCGCCCTGGACCAAGGAGAAAACCGGAGTGGCGCAGATAGCGGTGGCCAGCGACCAGACGAACGGGCCGCTGATCGCGGCGCTGACCAAGACCGGGGTGATGTACGTGAAGGAGGGCAGCCTGACCGCGGGCTGGACCAACGAGTTCACCAGCGTCACGCAGATAGCGGCGGCCAGCAGCTCAACCAGCGGCCCACTGATCGGGATGCTGAGCGGGGGCGTGGCCTTCGCCAAGCAAGGCAGCCTGTCGGGACCCTGGACCGGCGAGTACCCCGGGGCCGCGCAGGTCGCCGTCGCCGGTTAGTCGCGGTCCGGGATGGACTCGTAGATCCGCTTGCAGTCCGGGCACACCGGGAACCGCTTGGGATCCCGGCTGGGCACCCACTTCTTGCCGCAGAGCGCGATCACCGGGGTGCCGCTTACCGCGCTGTCCACGATCTTGTCCTTCAGGACATAGTGGGCGAACCGCTCGTGGTCGCCGTCGCCGGTGGACTCGACGGGGCGGACATCGGTGTCCTCGCGGGTGCCTTGCTGGGGCAGGACCTCGGTACTCACGCAGGGAAGTCTACCGCGCCTTAGTTCTGCGCCGGATCGTCCGGATACGTCGCCACCAGGGCCAGCGCGCCGCCGGCCCGGCGCAGCACGGCCTGCCAGAGCCGCTCGGGATCCGGGGCGAAGGGGTCGGCCGGCTCGCCGCTGACCACGTACCAGGCTCCTTCGTCGATCTCCGCCTGGAGCTGGCCCGGTCCCCACCCGGCGTAGCCGACGAAGACCCGGAACGAGGCGATGCCGTCCGCGACAAGCTGCGGCGGGGTGTCCAGGTCGAGCAGGCCGATCCGGGACGGAAGCGCCGAAGAGTCGAGCGCGCGCCAGCCCAGCGGTTCCTCGGGTCCCGGCACGCTGGCCAGGCCGAGCGCACTGTTCGGCGCGACCGGGCCGCCCTTGAACACCACCGACGGGTCGCTGGCGAGTTCGGTCCACGGCTCGAGCACCCGGCCGACCGGGACCTTGGTGGGCCGGTTCAGCACCACACCGAGGGTGCCCTCCTCCGGCTCGTCCTCGACCACCAGCACCACGGTCCGCCGGAAGTTGGGGTCGCCGAGCAACGGGGTCGCGACCAGCAGCCGTCCCGCCCGGACCTCCTCCATGTCCCCATTCTGGCGGATGCCGGGCGGCTCGGAAGCCCGGCACGGGGTCAGTTTCGGCGGCGGGCCGTCCCCGGCTAACGCCCCTGCGCCGACGGGCGGCCGCCGGCCGCGTCCCGGACGGCCGCGGCCACCGCCGACGCGACATCGGGGTGGAACACCGACGGGATGATGTAGTGCGGGCCCAGTTCGGCCGGCGAAACCACACCGGCCAGCGCCCGGGCGGCCGCCACCAGCATGTCCTCGGTGATCGTCCGGCTCTGCGCGTCGAGCAGGCCGCGGAAGACCCCGGGGAACGCGAGCACGTTGTTGATCTGGTTGGGGTAGTCGCTGCGCCCGGTCGCCACCACGGCGGCGTGCTCGCCCGCCGCGTCGGGATCGACCTCGGGATCGGGGTTGGCGAGCGCGAACACGATCGCGTCCGGTGCCATGGTCGCGATGTCCGCGCCGGTCAGGATGTTCGGCGCGGACACGCCGATGAACACATCGGTGCCGCTCAGCGCGCCGGCCAGGTCACCGGTGTAGCCGCCGGGGTTGGTGTGCTCGGCCACCCAGCGCAGGCTGCCGGTCAGGCCAGGCCGGCCGGTGTGCACGGCGCCCTGGTCGTCGCAGACCACCACCTCGCCCGCGCCCGAGGCGAGCAGCAGTTTGAGCACGGCCGTCCCGGCGGCGCCCGCGCCCGCCATCGCGATCCGCACCGACCCGAGCTTCTTGCCGACCACGCGCAGCGCGTTGGTCAGCGCGGCCAGCACCACGATCGCCGTGCCGTGCTGGTCATCGTGGAACACGGGGATATCGAGCAGGTCGCGCAGCCTCCGCTCCACCTCGAAGCAGCGCGGGGCGCCGATGTCCTCCAGGTTGATGCCGCCGAACGCGGGCGCGATGATCTGCACCGTCCGGACGATCTCGTCGGTGTCCTGGGTGTCCAGGCAGACCGGCCACGCGTCGATACCCGCGAACCGCTTGAACAGGGCGGCCTTGCCCTCCATCACCGGCATGGCCGCGTACGGGCCGACGTTGCCGAGACCGAGCACCGCCGAGCCGTCGGTGACCACCGCCACGCTGTTCCGCTTGACGGTCAGCCGCCGCACGTCGTCGGGGTTGGCCGCGATCGCCAGCGACACCCGGGCGACGCCGGGCGTGTAGGCCATCGACAGGTCGTCCCGGTTGCGCAGCGGCACCTTCACGTGCGTCTCGATCTTGCCGCCGAGGTGCAGCAGGAACGTCCGGTCGCTGACCTTGCTCAGCACGACCCCGTCGATGGCCGACAGCGCCTGCACGATCTGCTCGGCGTGCTCGGTGTCCCGCGCCGCGCAGGTGACGTCCACCCGCAGCCGCTCGTGCCGGAACGGGGTCACGTCCAGCGCGGTGACCGCGCCGCCGGCCTGCTCCACCGCGTGGGTGAGCTCGCTGACGGCGCGGCCCCGCGACGGTACCTCCAGCCGCACGGTGATCGAATACGACACGCTCGGGGCTACGGTCACGTTCTCCTCCTGTCAAGCCGCTGAACGCAGAGCGTAGCCGAGCCTGACCGGGGAAGATCAGCCCACCTTCACGCCGTCAATCTTGGCCGTGCCCAGGACACCGGCGTGGTGCGAGGTCACCGCCAGGCCGGCCCGCATCGTCCCGCCGAGGTTGACCGTGATGGCCGACTTCGGGATCAGCTTCCAGCTGTGCCCGTTGCTCGAGGTGTACGCGCTGTAGGTGTTCCCCGACCTGGAGATCTTCAGCCACGCGGGCGCGGCGCCCTTCGGGTTGGCCGACTTCTGGGTGTCACCGTTCAGGATCTTGCGGACCTGAACCTTGATCCCTTCCCCGGGGCTGACCAGCAGCGAGTACTCCGGCGACCCGGGGGCCTTGGTGGCGCGGAGCATCACGCCGGCCTTGGCGCCCGGGCTCGTGGCGGTCTGCGACAGGACGTGGGCGATCACGCTGCCGTTCCCGCGCAGCTTCTGGTACACGAAGCGGAAGTGGTCGGCGTGCTGGGTGATGTCGGTCCCGCCGGCCATGATCGTCCACTTGCCGTTGCTGTGGTCGTAGTGCTGGCTGCCGGGCGGCGTGGGATTGCCGATGTCGACGCAGGTCCAGGGGCCCGGGCAGGAGGATGTCGTGCCCACCTTCGGCCCGAACGGCCGCTTTCCGGTGCCGATCCGCCGCCACGGGACGGACTCGTTGCGCTTGGGCGAGCAGGTGCCCGGGTCGATCCCGCCGGTGTCGAGCACGTGCGTGCTGTCGATGAGCTTGGTGTTCTTCCCGCCGATCGAGAACTTGACCCACGGCGCCACCGTGATCCGGTGGTTCTGGCAAACGCTCGGGTATCCGCTGGTGTCGAAGTTGTCGTAGTTGGGGTCGGTCGTCGGCGGATTCTCGGTCAGGATCACGCGCTGGCCCGGCTGCACGGTGAACGAGCCCCACAGGTTATCGAAGACCTTGCCGCCCTTGATGGAGCCGTGGTCGTTCACCTTTACTTTGGTCACCGTGACCTTGTGCGTCGTCGTGTTCTTGACCATGATCGCGCCCGCGTCCCAGCACCGCTTCAGCCCTCCGCACGCCTTCTGGCCGCCGGGGACGGGGCTGCCCAGGAACTTGACGCTAGAACTTCCCTGCCACGGGCTGGGGAAAGCCCCCTTCGGCGGCGTGTTGGTCTCCTTGTCCTCGGCGTAGCCGACGTAGACCTTCAGGCCGTCCACCGTGCCCCCGTCCACCCGCGGGGCCGCCCGGTGCGAGGCCGGCGCGCGCGTGGGCCGCCGCCCCTGCCGGGGTGCCGGCCCCGAGGGCCGCGGCGCCGGCCAGGGCCAGCGCCGCCGCGGCCAGGACGGTGACTTGCTTGTGCATTTGGGCCAGTATTCTCATCTGTCCCCCTCTGCCTCCGGCCTGCGGAGGCGTCGATGGCTGTTTCGCCCCGGCTAGGGCATCGTCACAACGGTGTCGTAGTCGACGGTGCTGAGATGGCCTGTGTCATGCGAGGTGACCGCGAACCCGCGCAGGAGGCTCCCGGTCAGGTTCGCGATCGTGACGGTGGAGCCCGGGACCACGGTCCAGGCGCTGCCGTCGGTCGAGGTGAACGCCGAGAACGTGGTGCCGGTCCGGGTGATCTCCAGATAGACCGGCACGGTACCGGTCGTGCCGATCTGGGTGGTGCTCCCTCCGCTGACGGCGCGCCATTGCACCACGACGCCCTTTCCTGGCGTGACGAAGACTGCGTAGTACGGCGATCCCGCGCCCGTGGTAAGCCGCATCATGAGGCCGCCCTTGGCCCAGGTGTTGGTGCTGGTCTGCGACGCGACGCGGGCGCTTATGCTGCCGTCGGCGGCGAGCGGCTGGTAGACGAAGTGGAACGAGTCGGACGTGCCGAAGATGTCGCCGCCGCCGCCGGTGACGGCCCACGTCCCCTTGGACATCGTCTGGGTGCCCGGCCCGGGTGACACCTGGCCGATGTCCTTGCACTTCCACGTGCGCGGGCAAAGTCCCGGCGGCGGGAGCTTGGTCGTGCTCAGTCCCACGGTGTCGAGCGTCACCGCCGACGCGGTGCCCTGGTTGTGCGAGGTGACCGCGATGCCGGCCAGCAGCGGGCCGGTCATCGGCAGCACCTGGGTGGACCCGGGTATCGGTGTCCAGGTGGTCCCGTCCGGCGACGTGTAGGCCGTGTAGTAGACCTGGGCGCCCCGGATAAACCGGCCGATCATCAGGTAGGCCGGCACCGCGCCGGACACGACGCGCTGGCTGGTGGCGCCGCCCTGGGCCATGCGCCACTGCACCGCGATCCCGTTCCCGGGGGTCACGAACACGCCGTAGTACGGCGAGCGCTTGTCGGTGGTCGCCCGGATCATCACCCCGGCCTTCGCCCAGGGCGAGGTGTTCTGCTGCGCGGTGACGTGCCCGGTGACCGTTCCGTCCGCGGCCAGCGTCTGGTAGTCGAAGTGGAAGTGGTCGGCGGGATTGTAGATGTCCCCGCCGCCCCCGGTCACCTGCCAGGTGCCCGACGACAGGCTGTCGGTGCCCGGCGGCAGCGGGTGGCCGATGTCCTTGCAGGTCCATGAGGTGGGGCAGAGCGACGGCGGGGCCACCGGCGGGCCCTGCGCGAAGCCGTCGAAGGTGGCGGCATCCAGGTTGTCCGTGCTGTTGGAGGACGCCGCGATCCCGGCCAGCAGCGGGCCCGGCAGGCGCAGCGCGACCTCCGACCCGGGGACGGCGGTCCAGTTGGTCCCGTCCGGTGAGGTGTAGGCGGTGTAGTCGACCACGTTGTGCACAGTGTCGGTGTACCGCGACACCCGTAGCCAGACCGGCGTGGTGAGTGTGTTCGGAATGATCGGTATCTGGTTGGTCAGCGCGCCGGCGGTGGGGCGCCACTGCACGACCACGCCGTGCCCGGGCGTCGCGAAGACCCCGTAGTACGGTGCCGCCGGGCCGGTGCCCGAGCGGATCATGACCCCGGACTTCATCCACGCGTCGGCGCCGGTCTGCTGGGTGTCGACGTGCACGCTGACCGTGCCGTCCCCGTTGGGGTTGCTGGGGGTCGGGAACGGCTGGTCGATGAAGCGGAACAGGTCGAAGGTGGAGTAGATGGTGCCACCCGCCAGCACGTCCCAGGTGCCGTTGTTGTACACCTGGTTGCCGGCCAGCAGCGCCACGCCACCGATGTCACCGCAGCTGAACCCGTTGGGGCACGCGGTCGCGGGCGGCGTGGTCACCGCGCCGACGGTGGCGCCGGTGAAGGTGGCCGGGGTGGTCACGCCAGGGCTTCCGGACGTGGCCACCAGGCCCGCCAGGTACTTGCCGGTGCCCATGTCGATCGCCGCCGCAGAGCCGAGCACGGGCGTCCACGTGGTGCCGTCGGTGGAGGTCAGCGTCGTGAAGTAGGTGGCCGGTGGGCTTGCGTTGGTGTCGTCCCAGCGGACGATCTCCAGGTAGGCGGGCGAGGTCACCGACGGCAGCGGAATCTTGTGCTTGTAGGCGATGCCGTCGTGGAGCCGCCACTCGACGGTGGCGCTGCCGCCCGGGTTGAGGTAGACGCTGTACATGGGCGCGGTCGGGGTGGTGCTCACGCGCATCATGATCCCGTCCTGCGCGGCCGGCGGCGCGCCGGCGGCGGTGGTGACCTGCGCGCTCACCGACGCGTTGCCGGAGACGGTCTGGTACACGTAGTGCGCCGAGTCCGACGCGACCTCACCGAAGCCGCTGCCGGCGCCCTGGAGTGTCAGCGAGCCGCCGGAGCCGGTGGTGTCACCCTGCGGGTACGGGTTACCCAGGTCGGTGCAGGTCCACCCCGTCGGGCACGGGTCGGCGGGCGGCGGCGGCGTCATCGTGGTGGTCAGCTTGGCCCCCACGCTGGTGCCGGTGAACGTCGCCTTGCCGCGCGTGGTGGCCGACCCGGACGCCACGGCGATGCCCTGCATGGTCTTGGTGGGCAGGTCGACGTCGGCGGTGCTGCCCGGGATCAGCGTGTAGCTGGTGCCGTCGGCCGAGACGCCGGCGCTGAACAGGTTTCGCTGCCGCTGGATCATCACCGAGACGGGCGCGGTGGCCGGGTAGCTGGCGAGCATCGTGGGCGTGCTGTTCCACGCGCCGCGGTACCAGACCTGCACGGCGGCCGGCGAGACGCCCGGGGTGTCCAGGACCGCGTAGAACGGCGAGCCGGGCGCCGCGGTCTGCCGCACCATCACGCCCGCTTGCTGGGCAGCCCCGGCCGGCGGGGCCTGCGAGAGGATCGTGGTGCTGGTCTGCTTGTCGCCGGTGACCTGTTTGCTGATGAACCGGAACTGGTCGGCATTGCCGGCGAACCCGGTGCCGGCGGCGGTCACGGTGAGGTTCGCGCCGGAGGTGCTCTCGCCGCCCTTGGCCGGGTTGCCGATGTCCTGGCAGGTGAAGCCCGACGGGCAGTTCGGGTCGGGCGGCGGCGGGGACGGCGCGCTGCCCGGGCCGAACGCGTAGAGCACGGCCCCCAGGCTCGGCACGTAGAAGTGGCCGTAGGCGACCGAGATCGCACCGTAGTTGCCGGACGGCATCAGGTAGGAGTAGATCAGGTGGCCGTTGGCCGCGTTGACCACCTCGAACGTCTTCCCCTCCACGTAGCCGAGCATCCCGTTGACGTATGCCGGCGCAGCCCAGGATCGGGCTGTCGGTCTGGCGCTCCCAGTGCACCTGGCCCGTGCCTGGATCGAGCGCGGTGACCGAGCCGCCTGCCCCGTGCCCGTTCAGCACGTTGTGGTCACTGGCGAAATAAAGCACGCCGTTGGCGAAGGCGCCGGAGCTGATCGGGCCGTCCCCGCAGGTCGGGCACGAGCCCCCGACCGCGATCTGATGTGTCCAGACCGGCCCCGCGGCCAGGTTGTTACGGTTGAACGTGTACAGGGTGCCGTTCTTGTCGGCCACCGACACCAGCAGGTCACCCTTCGAGTCCGTGGTCATCGTCGGGGTGGTGCTCCAGTCGGAGTCCGTGACGGCGTCGACCTGCGGCAGCTGCCAGACCGCCTTGACAGCCAGGTTCGAGACGCTGAGCTGGACGATCGCCTGGGACTGGGTCTGGGTGTACTGGGACAGCGTGCCCGTGGACACCCAGATGCTGTTGGTCGCCGCGTCGTAGGTCGGTGAGGTCCAGACGCCGCCGCCGACCTGTCCCTTCGGCACGAAGTCATGGGTTCTGACAATCTTGCCCTTGTTCGCGCCCGATATCGCGACCTGCAGCAGCTTGCCCTGGACCAGCGGGTTGTCGCAGTTGCTGGCGACGCCGACGTAGGCGTAGTTGCCGAGGATCAGCGGGCTCGACCAGTTGTAGTGCGCGCCCTTCCGGCCGTTTTTCCCGGTGAAGACCTTCCAGAGGACCGCGCCCGTGGTGGCGTTGAGGGCGTACCAGTAGTCATCCCCACCGCCCACGTACACCACGCCGTTGACCACCGCGGCCGCCGAGGTGACGCCCAGCACCGACGGGTCGCAGTTCGCGTCCACGTTGGTGCCGAGGTTCGTCTTCCAGATCTGTTTGCCGGTCTTGGTGCTGACCGCGTACTCGTAGCCGTCCCAGGCGCCGATGTAGGCGGTGGTGCCCACGATGCTCGCCGAGGTGGCCAGCGGCCCGCCGGCCTGGAAGGCCCACCGCGGCGTCATGTTGGGCGCCTTGGTCTTGCTCAGCGTGCCGTCGGTCGTGGCCGACGTCCTGGCCACGTTCTGGAGGTACGTCGGCCAGTCCTGCGACGTCACCGCCGCGGCCGCGCGATGGGAGTGGGCAGCCACGCCGGCGCCCGCCTGCGCCGCTGCCGGCAAAGAAAGGGCGAGCATCCCCACGGCCACGGCAGCCGCAAGGGAACGCCCCGGCTTGATCCTCCGCATGACAGGTGCCCCGTTCATGGCCCCGAGGTGACGCTGACGTGGTCGAACGTCGCGGTGCCGAGCTGCGCCGAGTTGTGTGAGCACACGAACAGGCCGATCGTCGCCGGGAACGTGATCGGCAGCGTCTTGGACACGATCGGGGTCCAGGATTTGCCGTTACCCGACAGGTAGGCCGTGAAGGCCCCGTTCAGGCTCACCAGCTTCATCCAGACGTTGGGGAAGTTGTAGATGCTGGTGGCCTGGACCGAGCCGTTGAAGTCGTACTGGACCTTGACGATGCCGCCCGGCTGGACGGCGATCAGGATGTAGTTGCTGCCGGCAGTGGTCGACTGCTTGATGATGACGCCGGCTTTCGCGTTGGTGCTCGTGTTCGTCTGCGAGGTGACGCGCGCGACGATCGTGGCGTTACCGTCGCCGGCCAGCGGCTGGTACACGTAGTTGAACTGGTCGGAAGGGCCGAAGACGTCGGTCCCCGCGCCGTTCACCGTGAACGTCTTGGTCTGCGGCGTGTAGCCGGCCGACCCGGCGATGGCCGGCGAGCCCACGTCGGTGTCCTTCCAGGGCGACGGCAGCGGCCCGGGCACCGGAACCTTCGTGACCTTGACGTGGTCGAAGGCCGCGGTGCTGAGCACGGTGCTCTGGTGTGAGTTGTCGAACAGGCCGATGTCCACCTTGCCGGTCATCGGTACCGTCTCGGTGCCGACCGGCGTCCAGTTCTTCCCGTCGGTGGATTCGTACGAGGTGAAGGTGTCGCCGGACCGGACCAGCTTCACCCACTTGTTCGGGTCCTTGAAGCCGGTGAGCGGGGGCCCGGAGTTCTCGCTTCCGTTGTAGACCTGCATCCGGACGCCGTTGCCGACCGGCGGGATGACCGGCGGGAGCGGGCTCAGGCAGCCGTTGGCGTCGCAGCCAACCCCGTTGATATCGGGGGTGTTCGGGCTGACATCGGGTGTGACCAGAAGGTCCACCCAGGGCGCTCCCGGCGTCGTGGACTGCCTGATCTCCAGGCCTGCCTTGGCCCAGTCCGAGGAGTTCGTCTGGTACCGGACGCGGGCCACGATGGTCCCGTCGCCCGGCATCGTCTGGTAGACGAAGTGCGACTGGTCGGTGCCCTTGTACTCGTCGACCCCCGCCGCGTCCAGGTAGAAGCTCTTCGAGCCGGGGGCGTAGTCGGCGGACCCGGGGGTGGCCGGGGAACCGACGTCGATGCTCGTCCACCCCTTCGGCATGGCCGCCTGCACCTTCTCGTAGTTCGCGGTGTAGGTGGCCTTGGCCGCCGTCGAGGTGAACGAGTCGGTCAGCGCGCTGCCGCCGGCCCAGCCCGAGAACCGGTAGCGGGTGGTGCCGTTGACCTGCGCGAGCGCCATGCCGGTCAGCACGTGCTGCACCCCGACGACGTCCTTGGTCTGGTAGGTCCCGGTGTGCCAGGCGCCGTCGACGAAGTAGCCGGTTCCGGCGGTGGGGTCATGGACCGTCCAGCTCGTCGTGACCGGCTTGACGTCCTTGGTGACGACCGTCTGGAGGCCGCGGGAGTCGGTCACCGTCAGGGTGATCTGGTAGAAGCTCCCGGGGACCTGCGACGGGTCCGTAGGTATCCGGAAGCTGCCCGAGGTGATGCCCGACACCGGACCGTAGTACGGGCCGGGGATCTCGCCGTTGTACGTCGGCTCGGCCACCCCGTCTTTGATGAAGTCGACCCGCCACGTGTAGCGGTATGGGGGCAGCTTGCCGTCCACCGGGTCGGTGGCCGTGCCGTGGAACTTGATGGTGTCCCCCGCGTGGTAGGACGACGGGGCCTTGATCGAGGCGGTGGGTGGCTTCTGGCCGGCCGCGACCGTGGTCTTCACCGTGCCGCTCTGCGTGCCGTGCTGCACGGTCAGCGCCGCGACCGCTTTGGCGGTCGGCGGGAACGGCCCGGGCGCGGTGATCTCGGACAGGTTGCCCTCGAAGACGCTGAGGAAGTACAGGTTGCCGTCCGGGCCTTCGGCCAGGTCCGCGATCGTGCCCGCGTTGGTGTCAAAGACGTTGTCGGAGACCTCGGTGCGGTAGCCAGGCGCGAACGTCACCGCTTCGATGTCCCTGCGGTTGTAGTCGCCGAAGAACACGACGTGGTCGTAGGCCTTCGGGAAGGTCGATCCCGAGTACGCGGCGATGGCCGAGGCGGCGCCGTCCACCGGGTAGTGGCCGTAGGCGTACACCGGGTTGATGGTCCCGCAGCTGAAGCAGTCGCCCTCGAACCACGGCCAGCCGTAGTTGCCGCCGGCCGAGATGGCGTCGAGTTCCTCCCAGAAGCTGGACCCGGTGTCCTGGGTCATCGCCTGGCCGCCCGGCAGGAACGTGAACCGCCATGGGTTGCGCAGGCCGTACGCGTAGATGCCTTTCGCCGCGCTCGGCACGTTCACGAACGGGTCGTCGCTGGGGACGCTGCCGTCGAGGTTGAGCCGCACGATCTTGCCGTAGACGTTGTTCAGGGCCTCGCCGTTCCAGATGTCCGGATCGTTGTCGCCCACGGCCCACCACAGCTTGCCGTCGGGGCCGACGTGCAGGTCGTTGCCGGCGTGATGCAGCGCCTGGGGCTCGTCGCCCTGGTAGAGGACCTTTTCGGTGGCCAGCTTGATCTTGCCGTGGGAGTAGGTGAACCGGGACAGGCGGGCGTACCCGGTGGTCGCCCCGGCCTGGGTGACGGCGACCGTGTAGGAGAGGTACACGTAGCCGTTGGTGGCGAAGTGCGGGTCGAGGGCGATCCCGAGCAGGCCGTCCTCGCTGCCCTGGGTGGGGTCGAACACGTGCGGCAGGGTGAGCACGGGGGTCGGCTTGACCACGCCCTTGTGGTAGTCGACGATCGTCCCGCCCTCTTCGGCGATCCAGATGTCCCCGCCCGGCACGAAGGCGAGCGCCACCGGGTCCTTGAGCCCGCCCGCGAGCTTGGTCTGCTTGAAGCCGGCCGGCAGGCCAGGGCCCACCGTCGTGCTATTGCTCCCCGACCCGCTGAACTTCGATCCGGACTCGGTGCCGGTCACCTTGGCGGTGTCGGTGGGCACCGCGCCGGCGGCGGCGAGCTGCACACCGTTGACCGTCACCGTCCACACTCGCCCCGCCGGCAGGGCGGCGGCGGTGCAGGTTACCGTGCTCTTGCTCGAGTCGTAGCCGCAGCTGCCGATACTGGTCGTGATGAACGGCTCGGTCCTGGTCTGGGGCACACCGAGCTCGGCGAGCTTGTCGGTCATGGTGAGCCCGGTGGCCTTCGCGGCCCCGGTGTTCGCGGTGGTGATGGTGTAGGCGAATCCCTGCCCGGTGACCACCGGGTGCGGGGCGGTGGTGACGGTGACCGCCACCGGGCTCGTGGCGGTGGTGGCGCTGATGGCCGCCGCGGGCCCGGCGGGCGCCAGCGCGAGACCGGCGAGAATGACCGCGGCCCCAAGGGGCAGCACGCGCCGCACCGTCGCTTTGCCGCCACGCGGGCGGAACCTCGCCGAGGCTCTGGCGCGCCGCAGGATGCTCCGGAGGCGGGCGAGTGCTGGCATGCTTGTCGCGGCGCGGTCCCCGCTGCTCACTTGGCAGACCCCCCTGGCCTGGGACTACGGGCCCTCATCGAATTGTGTTGCCGGGCCGGCCTTTACGCGCGGCAGCGCGTCAGGTCTCGGCCTCCGAGAGCAGGACGCGCGGCAGACGGACAAGGGTGACAATCGGACGATAACAAAAACATCACGATGCTTGGTGCAATCGTTTAAATTAGGGTGTTTTGCCCTTTTTGTAGTGTTAAGGAGATGACCGTGGATCTACCGAGTTGACCTTCTCTATATCTTCTCTTTACTCTGACTTTAATGAGCGGCATTGTTACTGCTTCGTGATATCTTGCGTGTGATCCGCTAAGGATGCCCGGGCGTCTTGCAGCGGAGGGCCGGGCGGGCGGCGACGGAACGTAACACGCGGCCAGTCACCGGCCAGAGCTTGGGATGGGCGAGAGGAAGCCCATGGGGGGTCCGTGAAAGCCATGCTCTGGCGCAGGCGACGGCAGCTGCTGTTCGTAGCTGTAGGGGCGACCTGCTTCCTTGTCCAATTCGCCATTCTCTCGGCGCTGTCGCGGGCGGGCGTCAGCCGGACCCTGGCCAACGCGCTCGGGTTCGTGGTCTCCGCTCAGCTCAACTTCGTGCTCAGCGCCCGGCTCACCTGGCGCGACCGGCCCGCCGGAGCGGCCCGCACCCAGGCGGCACGGCTGCTGTCGTACAACCTCACCGCGCTGCTGTCCCTGGCCGTCAACACGGCGGTCTTCGCGCTCGGGTACCACCGGCTCGGCAACCTCACCGCCGCCGCGCTCGGGGTGCTCTGCGGGATGTCCGTCACCTACCTCGTGTGCGACCTGCTCATCTTCCGCAGCCGCCGCAAGCGCCTGACGCGCGGTGCCGAGGCGATGCTGTCCGCGGCCAGCCCAGCCGCGGACGGGCTGGCGGCGCCGGACGGGCACCTTCGGGAGCCGTACCTGACGGCCGGCACCGCCTCCCTGGTGACAACCGGCACCGGCCTCCTGGTCACGGCCAGCGCCGGCCCCCTCGTGCTGGACGGCGCCGCCCCCTTCGTGACGGCCAGCCCACCGGGCGGCGGGGCGGGAGCGGCCGGCTTCCCGGACGCCGAGATAGCGGCCGACGGGGTGACGATCGTGATGCCCGCGTACCGGGAGGAGTACAACCTCGCGACGACCGTCGCTGACTTCCTGCGCGTGCCGACGTTAATGGGCGTGCCCCACTGCGTGGTGGTCGTCGACGACGGCAGCCAGGACCGGACCGGGGAGGTCGCCGATCGCCTCGCGGCCGAGAATCCCGGCCGGGTGCTGGTGGTTCACCACCCGGTGAACCGCGGCTACGGTGCGGCCGTCTCCACCGGCCTCACGACGGCGCTGGAGCGGACCGATCACCGGTGGATCTTCTTCACCGACTCCGACGGCCAGTTCCGGGCCACGCAGCTCCCCGAGTTCCTCAAGGCGGCCCGGACCGAGCGCGCCGACGCGGTGTTCGGCTACCGCGAACACCGGGCCGATCCGCTGTACCGCCGGGTCAACGCGTTCCTGTGGACGACCGTGAGCCGCCTGCTGCTCCCGGTGGGCGTCAAGGACGTGGACTGCTCCTACAAGCTGATCGACCGCCGGTCGCTGCGCGGGATCAAGCTGACGGGCGCGGCCGCCACGGTCTCCCCCGAGCTGGTCGCGAAGCTGCGGCTGAAGGACACGCACATCATCGAGCGTCCCGTGGAGCATTTTCCGCGCCGGTTCGGTGAGCAGACCGGCGCGAAACCGTCGGTGATCATCCGGTCGGTGGTCAGCCTGCTCGCGCTCTCGGCCCGGATCGGGGCCCAACGGGCGCCGGGGCGTGCGCTGCGCCGGCTGCTCCACCCCAAGGACGCGGTACTCGCCCTCGTAACGACGGGGGCGATCGCCGCGTCCATAGCCAGCTACGTGTACTTCGTGCACCGGCACGCGACGCTGGCCTACCCCGACGCGATCTCCCACCTGCTGATCGCCCGTCGCGTGGTTAACTCCCCGACGCCCGGCGCGGCACAGCTCGGCGCGGTCTGGCTGCCGCTGCCGCACCTGTTTGCGGCGCCGCTCATCTGGGTGAACGCCTGGTACTACTCGGGCTTCGCCGGATCGGCCGTGTCCATGGCCGCCTATGTCCTGGCGGTCAGGTATACGTATCTGATCGCGAAGGGCGTCACCGGCACGCGGGCCGCCGGGCTCATCGCCGCGGTAGCGTTCGGCGCCAATCCCAACGTCCTCTATCTTCAGACCACACCGATGACGGAGCTGCTCCTCGTCGGCTGCATCGCCGCCTCGGTCTACTACTTGCTGCGCTGGTGCCAGACCGCGCGCTACATCGATCTGGCCGCGACCGGCGCGGCGGGCCTGCTGGCCAGCCTCACCCGGTACGAGGGCTGGGTGATGTGTGTGGCGCTCGCCCTGGCCGTGGCCTACGTGGCATGGCGATCGCCGGCGCATGACTTCCTCGGCCCCGGCCCCAGCATCCGGCCGGCGCGCGGGCTGGCCAGGTTCCGGTGGTGGTCGCGGTTGCAGGCGGCCGAGGCCAACGTGATCTTCTTCGCGACCGTCGGCATGAGCGGCATCGTCGGCTGGGTGCTGTGGAACGCCGTGATCTTCCACGACGCCCTCTACTTCCAGACCGGGCCGTTCGCCAAGCCATCGCTGTGGGTCTCGCACGCGGACAAGGCCATCGGGCACTGGGGGATCGCCGCCCTGACCTACCTGTACGCCATGATCGACAACGCCGGGGCACTGGCACTGGCGCTCGGCGCCGCCGGGCTCATCTGGTACCTCATCTGCACCCGGCTGCGGCCGGAGACGATCGCGCCGCTGACCCTGCTGAGCTTCATCCCGTTCTACATCTACGCGCTGTACTCCGGGCAGCGGCCCCTGCACGTCACCCAGCTCAACGGCAGCCTTTACAACGTCCGCTTCGGGCTGCTCATGGTGCTCCCGACGGCGATCTTCATCGGCTGCCTGGCGACGCTGCTCCCGCCCCGCGTGCCGGGCTGGCTGCGCGGAACCAGCTACGCGCTGCTGGGGCTCGCGGCGCTGGCGTGCGCCGGGCTGGTCCTTCGCGGCGGCATCACCACCCTGACCGAGGCGCTCGACTTCCGCGCCACCTCCACGGAGCGGGCGAACGCCGTTGCGGCGGACTGGCTCAGGTCGCACTACACCGGCGGCACGGTGCTGATGGAGTCGTTCGGGAACGAGACCGTGACGTTCGCGTCCCGCCTTCCGCTCGGCGAGGTCGTTTACGAGGGCAGCTTCCGCGAGTGGGGCCGGGACCTGGAAAATCCGGCCGCCCACGGAATACGCTGGATCTACATGCGGTCCACGCCCGGCAACACCGACGAGGTGTACCAGCGGCTGCACGGCACCGCCAAGCTCGATCGCTACCACCTCGTCTACCACGACCCCAACCGCCTCATCTACGAGCTGGGCCCGGCCCGTGAGCAGTACAGCCCGCCGAAGGGACCGGGCGGCCCGCCGCCGCTCGCCCCGGGAAAGCACGTCCGCCGGCCGCCGCATCACCACCGGCACCGTGGCCCCGGATCCCGGGCCCATGACGGCTTGGGCACCGGGCGGAATGGCACCGCGCCGCGGAAGGCGGCGCATGCTCGCGTGCACCGGCGGCGCCGGTCAGCGCTGGGGCAGTACGAGTTCCCGCCCGCCGTCCCGCCCGCCACTCTCCCGAGGTAACGGATGACCCCGCTGCTGACCCGGCCACTGCTCGCCCGCCGCCGCCGGCCATCAGGCCGGCCGGAGGCGGAGGAGGAGGACCGGCCGGAGGCGGAGGAGGAGGAGGAGTACCCGGACTGGCAGCTGCCCGACCGGCTGAGCGCGCGCACCCTGGTCAGCCCCGGGCAGGCCGCGACCCTCGTGGCCGCGGGCGCGCTGCTGCTCGCGGCGCTCGGCGTCCGGCTGGCGACCGGGCTCGGGCCCGCCCCGGTCGACTGGGCCACGGCCGCGATCGGCGCCGCCACCCTCGTCTATATCGCCGTGATCGCCTTCCGGCTGTTTCTGGTGGTGGCCGCGCAGGAGGCGCCGGTGATGCGGTTCTCGCGGTCGGAACTGCGTGAGGTCGCCCGGATGAGGCTGCCCGTGTACTCGATCCTGGTCCCGCTGTACCGCGAGGAGGCGGTGCTGCCGGGGCTCATGGCGAAGCTCTCCCGCCTCTACTACCCGGCGGACCGGCTCCAGGTCCTGCTGCTGATAGAAGAGGACGATCAGCTCACCCGCGCGGCGGTTGACCGGCTCAATCCCGACAGCAGGTTCGAGACCGTGCTCATCCCGCCGCACGGGCCGCGCACCAAGCCCAAGGCGTGCAACGTCGGGCTGTTGCACGCCAGGGGGGAGTTCTGCGTCATCTTCGACGCCGAGGACCGGCCCGAGCCCGAGCAGTTGCTCAAGGCGGTGGCGGCGTTCCGGTCTCTTCCCTCCTGGGTCGTGTGCGTGCAGGCGGAGTTGCAGTACTGGAACCCGTGGACCAACTGGCTCACCCGCTGCTTCGCCGCCGAGTACGCGCTGAACTTCAGCCTCGTGCTGCGGGGGCTGGACCGGTTCCGCGTCCCGATCCCGCTGGGCGGCACGTCCAACCACTTCCGCACGGACGCGCTCCGGGACCTGGGCGCCTGGGATTCGTACAACGTCACCGAGGACGCCGACCTGGGCATGCGCATCGCCCGCCGCGGCTGGGCCGTCCGGATGATGCTCTCGGTGACCGAGGAGGAAGCCAACAGCAAGGTCGGCAACTGGATCCGGCAGCGCAGCCGCTGGATCAAGGGCTACTACCAGACCTGGCTGGTGCACATGCGCTCGCCGTGGCAGCTACTGCGCGATCTGGGCCTGCGCCAGTTCCTCAGCTTCCAGCTCACCCTTGGCTTCTCCAGCCTCACCGGCCTGCTGAACCCCATCTTCTGGGCGCTGGCCTGCGTCTACCTGATCAGCGGGCCCGCTCATATCCGGCCGCTGTTTCCCGCCCCGATCCTCTACCTCGGCGTCTTTTCGATGCTGATCGGCAACCTGCTCATGATGCAGTCGATGATGGCGGGGTGCATGGACCGGGGCCTGTACGGCGCGGTGCGCACCATGCTCGCCATACCCGTGTACTGGGCCATGATGAGCGTTGCCGCGTACAAGGCGCTCTTCCAGCTGCTGCGGCCGAGCCGGCGGCACTACTGGGAGCTGACCGAGCACGGGCTGGTCACCGAGCAGGACGAACCCGTACCGGTCCCGGCCGCCGCCCGTTGAGGATCCGCGCGGCAGGTATGGAACTCCCCGCCCGCCACGTACCCTTCAAGAGTGCCCCGCGGTAGCGTCACCGGCAGCCGTCCTGCCCATCCCGAACAGACGGCACCCGCGGCGCCGCTCCCCCTGGCGGCGACCGACGTGGCCCGGCTGCGGGTGGCCATCGCCCGGCTTTCCCGCTGGCTGCGCCGCCACGAACTCGCGGGCCTCACGCCCACCCAGCTCTCGGCGCTCGCCACGGTCGACCGGATCGGCCCGCTACGGCTCGGCGACCTCGCCGCGGCGGAGGGCATCGCCCCGTCCACCCTCACCAGGCTGGTGACCGTGCTGGAAGACCGCGGGTACGTGGAACGGTGCCCGGTGCCCGGGGACGCGCGGGCGAGCACGCTGACGATCGCAGCGGCCGGGCACGAGGTGCTCGAGCGGATCCGGGAACAGAGCACGATCCTGCTGGCCGGCCGGCTGCAGACGCTCACCGACGAGCAGCGTGCCGCGCTGGCCGCGGCGCTCCCCGCGCTGGAGAAGCTCGCCGAACCCGACCCCAGCGACCCCCGCACCCGCTAAAACAGCAGGCTGGACAGGGTGGAGCGGGCCTTGGTGACCAGCGGGTCCCGGGGCGGGAACATCTCGAACAGGCTGACCAGGTGCAGCCTGACCTTGTTCTTCTCCTCCCCCGACGTCCGCCGGACCACGCCGAGCAGCCGGTCGAAGGCCTCCTCCACGTGGCCGAGCGCCAGATCGATGTCCGCGACGCGGATCTGCGCGTCCGCGTCACCGGGATGGGCCGCCGCGTCCCGGCGGGCCTGGGCCTGGTCGTAGGAGTCCACCCGGCGGAACAGGTTCACCCGGGCCAGCCCCACGGTGGCCACCGGGTCGCCGGGACTGGTGGCCAGCATCCGCTCGAACGCGGCCGCGGCGCCGTCGAGGTCACCGCGCTCCATCGCCTGCTGGGCCGCGGCCAGTTCCGGGTCCAGGTAACCGCCGGCCCCGGGTTCCTCCGGCTGGCCGTCGTCCTGCCCCTCCCCGTCCTGGCCCTCGTCGGCCAGGCCCATCTGCTGCGCGACCTGGACGACCTGGCTGAGCCACTGGCGGACCTGAGCCTCGGGCAAGGCACCGAGGAAACCCGGCACGAGCTGGCCGCCGATCACGGCCAGGACCATCGGGATGCTCTGCACCTGCAACGCCGCGCTGAGCTGCGGGTTGGCATCCACGTCCACCTTGGCGAGCACCCAGTCGCCGGCCGCCTCGACGACGAGCTTCTCCAGCACCGGGCTCAGCTGCTTGCACGGGCCGCACCACTCGGCCCACAGGTCCATGACCACCGGGACGGTGCGGGAGCGTTCCAGCACGTCCGTCTCGAATGCCGCTTCTGTCACGTCGAACACGTATTCGCTGTGCGGAGCGCTCTGGCCGTCTGCGGCTGACGCCTGGCGCTGCGCGGCGGCCTGGCGCGCGCCAAGGTCGACGGCGCCGTACAGCGAGAAGTTCCGCGGTTGCATGACTCCATCCTGCCGCATCCTGCGGAGCGCCTTTACCAGACACCGGACCCGGCCGCCACTGAGCCAGGCCGCCAGCCGCGCGACGGGCAGCGCACGCCCGCGGCGCCCCGGTGCGCATGCCTGCCTGCGAGGCTACTCGCGCGCTACGCCTGCGCTACTGAGCCGCTACGGGCATCCCAGAGCCTGGGAGCACGGTGGAACGGCCAGCCGCCTGGTTCCGGCGCGCGGCCGCCAGCCACGCCGATGGTGACCAGAGGAGATGAGGCCCGTGCTCATCGTCATCGCCGCAGTCGCCGTAGTGGGCGCTCTCTGCCTGCTGGACCTGCTCCTGACCTTCGGCGTGATCCGCCGGCTCAGGGAACACACGGCGATGCTCGCCGAAAACCGTGGGCACGGGCTGCCCGGGCCGCCCGTGATCGGCTTGGCCCACGGCGAACTGCCCGGCACGTTCGCCGTGGTGACCCTCGATGGCCAGCGCGTGGACGCCAGCGCCGCCCTGCAAGTCGTGGCCTTCTTTTCGACGGCGTGCTCGATCTGCCCCGAACGGGTCCCGCCGTTCCTGGAGTACCTGACCACCCGCCACATCGACCGGCCGAGCGTACTCGCCGTCGTGGTCGGGGATGAGGGCAAGCCACCCCCGTACCTGGAGAGCCTCGCCGGGTTCGCCCAGATCTGCTTGGAACAGGAGGACGGGGCGGTTGCCAAGGCCTTCAAGGTCGCTGGATACCCGGCGTTCTGCCTGCTTGGCGCAGACGGGACCATGCTCGCGTCCGGATACGACCCGCAGACGCTGCCGGAACCCGCTCTCGCCTGAACCTGGGCTGCCGGGTGAGCAGGCCAGGGGCTGGCGCCGCCGCGTGGCCAGGCCAGGCAGGCGGCGCGCCAGGGACACCAGCGACCCGGAAGGAGGTGAAAGCTTATGCGAATCGTCACAGAGCTCGCCGACCGCATGCTGAGCATGGTTGCGCCACGCGCCACCGCGGGTGCCTGTTGCCCACCGGACCCGTGGTTGCAGGAGTGTTACTGCCACAACCACTCGGTTTACGTGAAGCCTTGCTCGTACAACTGTGCCTGCAAGGTGTTCTGCGGCAGCTGCTACAACGACTTCATCGCCTGCTGACGCTCCCATGAGCCGCTGGGGCCTGGTGATGCCAGGCCCCGGCGGCCGCCCGGCCATCTCGAGGTCCTTATGCCCTTGACCAGTGCCGCCCGGGCCCGCCGCAACGGCCGGGCTCAGCCGATCCTGCGGGACCGCTCGGCCGCGCCCGCGGGCTCGACGGCTAAGGCCCTGGCCGGGGTGCTCGCCATGGCCTGGCGGGCCCACCGCGTGGTGTTCCTGCTGCGCCTCGCGCTCACCGTGGTGTCCGGCGTGGTCCCGGTCGCGCTGGCGTGGTTGCTGCGCGCCATTCTGGACGACCTGGCCGGCCACGATCGCGGGGCGGACCTGATGCCCCTGATACTGGCGATGGCCGTGGCCGGCGGCGTGGGCGGCGTCCTGCCCAACATCACCCAGTACCTGTCGGCGCGGTCGACCCGCGCGTTTCAGCGGCACGCCAGCCTCGAGCTGTTCAGCTCGGTCACCCGCCTCGCTGGCCTGCGCACGCTGGAGGATCCCAGCTTCCAGAACAAGCTGTCCATGGCGCAGCAGGCGGGGCGGGCCGGCCCCGGGATCATCCTTTCGAACGGCGTCGGCATCGTGTCGTCCGCGCTGACCCTCTGCGGATTCCTGATCACGCTGATCGTGCTCAGCCCGCTGCTGGCCGGCATCGTGGTGCTGGCCACGATCCCGGAGATGATCGCTGAGCTGGGCATCGCCCGCCGCAGAGCGGACATGGTGGCCGGGCTGAGCCACGCGGAGCGGCGCCAGTACTTCTACGCCAACCTGCTCTCCAGCCACGCGGCCGCGAAGGAGATACGGCTGTTCGGGCTGGGCTCGTTCTTCCGGAACAGGATGCTGGACGAGCTCCGCACGATCCACCGCGAGAACGAGCGGGTCGACCGCCGCGAGCTCGTCATCTACAGCCTGCTCGGCACGCTGACGGCGATCGTGACCGGCGTGGGCCTGTGGTGGGCGGTCTCCCAGGCGGCGCGCGGCAGGCTGACGGTGGGCGATGTCTCCCTCCTGGTGGCGGCGCTGCTGGCCGTGGCATCGGGGCTGGCCATGATCATCAACAACGCTGCGATGACCTACCAGGCGGTGCTCACCTTCCGCGCCTACCAGGAGGTGGTCCAGCACCAGCCGGACCTGGCCGTGCCGGCCGAGCCCGCCCCGGCGCGGGCGCTGCGGCGCGGGATCGAGCTTGATCATGTCTGGTTCCGTTACGGCCCGGACCAGCCCTGGGTCCTGCGCGGCGTGAGCCTGTTCATCCCGCCGGGCGAGGCCGTCGCCCTCGTGGGCCACAACGGCGCGGGCAAGAGCACCGTGGTGAAGCTGCTGTGCCGGTTCTACGACCCCGACCGGGGCCGGATCCTGTGGGACGGAGTGGACCTGCGCGACTTCGACCCCACCGAGCTACGGCGCCGGGTCAGCGTCGTGTTCCAGGACTACATGACCTACGAGCTCAGCGCGGCCGAGAACATCGCCGTCGGGGAACTCGGCCTGGCGGGCGACGCCGGGGCCCTCGCGGCCGCCGCGCGGCGTGCCCGCATCCACGACACCGTCGCGGCGCTGCCGAAGGGCTACGGCACCCTGCTCACCCGGACGTTCTTCGACCTGGCGGACAAGCAGAACCCGGAGACCGGCGTGCTGCTGTCCGGCGGGCAGTGGCAGCGCCTCGCGCTGGCCCGCGTGTTCCTGCGCGGCGACCGGGACCTGATCATCCTCGACGAGCCCAGCTCCGGCCTGGACGCGGAGGCCGAACACGAGATCCACCGCAACCTTCAGGCGCAGCGCCGCGGTCACGCCACGCTGCTGGTCTCGCACCGGCTCAACGCGGTCCGCGAGGCCGACCACATCGTCGTGCTCGTGGATGGCGTGGTCACCGAGCAGGGCGGGCATGACGCGCTGATGGCCCGCCAGGGCACCTACGCGCGGTTGTTCTCGCTTCAGGCGAGGGGGTTCGCGACCGAAGCCGTCGCCGGGGCCGCCGACGGCGCGCCGCAGGACGGCTGATGGCGATGGCGCGAACGAGGATGCCGCACCCGCGGAAGGGGCGGCGGGAACGGAGCTGTCATGGGTGAACTCGCGCTTGCCGTGCTGGTCCTCGGCGCCTGGGTCTTCGGCGCCTCGGCCGCGGCGAAGCTGCGTGGCCGGCGGGCGTACCGGTCGTTCGTCGCCGGGCTGCGCGAGTCCGGCCTGGTCCGCCGCGAGGTCCTGCCGCCGGTGGCCGCCGCGCTCGCGTGCAGCGAGGCGCTGACAGCCGCGGGCCTCGCGGCGGCAGCCGTCGCCGCGGGCGCGGAGCCGGGCCACGCCGTGATCCCCTACGCCGAGACGGCGCTCGCCCTCGCGGCCGCGCTGACCGCGGTGCTGGCCGCCGGGGTGGGGGTGGCGATCCGCCGGGGCACCCAGGCGCGCTGCGCGTGCTTCGGGGCCCGGCCGGGCCGGCCGCTGGGGCGCCCGCACCTGGTGCGGAACCTGGTCCTGCTCGCCGCGTTCGGCGCCGGCCTGGCAGCCGTCCCGCTGGCCGGCGGGCCCGGCGCGCCGGCCGCCACCGCGCTCGCCGCCGCGGCGGCTTCCCTCGCCGCGCTGCTGATCATCCGGTGGGAGGACCTGGCCGACCTGTTCACCCCCGCCCAGGCCCCGCGCCGCACGCCGGGCTGATGTGGGGCTACCTGCTCGGCGCGGGCCTGGTCGCGCTGGCGCTGGGCGTCCTGGCCGCCGTACGGCGGCGGATCACCTTGGTGACCGTGGTCGGTGAGAGCATGCGGCCCACGTTCGCGGCCGGCGACCGCGTCCTGGTCCGCCGGGCCCGGATCGGCCAGCTCAGCCGCGGCCAGGTCGTCGTCGTCGAGGAGCCGGACCGGAACGGCACGTGGGCCGCCCCGCCGCCCCATGGCCGGGCCGGCCGTCACCGCTGGATGATCAAGAGGGTCGTGGCCCTGCCCGGCGACGCGCCCCCGGACGCGTGGCTGCCCGCCGCGGCGGGGCCGCCGGGGCCGCACGTGCCCGACGGCAAGTTCGTGCTGCTCGGCGACAATCCGGCCCGCAGCTACGACTCCCGCCAGCTCGGGTACTTCCCCGGCGACCGGCTGCTCGGGGTGGTCCTGCGCCGGGTCGGGCAGCGGTAGCGGCCGGCGCAGGCGAAACCAGCGGCCGGCTCCGCTCTGCTTTCCCCGCCCCCGCGCTCTGCCCTTCCCGCCCCCGCGCTCTGCTTTCCCGCCCCCGCGCTCTGCTCTTCCCGCCCCCCGCGCTTCGCGCCCGCCCCCGTCCTGCGCCCGCCCCCGCTCTGTAGCGCCCGCCCCCGTCCTGCGCCCGCCCCCGCCGGAGCGCCACAGCCGCCCCGCCCGTCCCACCGGGCCTGCCTTCGCCCGCCAGAATTAGGCAATAGCCGCAAACCTATGGGCCTGCGCCCCTCATCTGGCGTCATATGGAAGGCAGCCACGGAATGGCTCCGGCACACCCCCGCCGGCGCCCGGCGGCCGCCTATCTCTCGGGGAGGCAGGAATGTGGTTAGGTTTACTCGGCCCGCTGCACGTGCAGCGGGATGACGAGGTCATTCCCGTCCCAGCCGCCAAGCAGCGAATCGTGCTCGCGACGCTCCTTGTGCAGTCCAACCAGGTGGTGTCGCTCGACGAGCTGACCGACGCGGTCTGGGGGGGCAACGTGCCCAGGGCGGCCCGCGCGACGCTGCGCAACTACGTCAAACGGCTGCGCAGCGGGCTGGGCCAGGAAATGGCCGCCAGGATCCGGACCCATAACCCCGGTTACCGGATCGACCTCAGCGAGACCGAGCTGGACCTGGCGTTGTTCACCAAGCTCTACGTGGAAGGCGGCGCCGCCATTCAGGCCGGCCGCTGGGATGAGGCGGAACGCCTGCTGCGCAGGGCCCTGGGCCTGTGGCGCGGAGCCCCGCTCGCCGACGTTCCCTCGGAGATGCTGCGGCGCGGCGAGGTGCCGCGGCTCGAGCAGGTGCGGCTCCAGGCGCTGGAATGGCGCCTGGACGCGCAGCTGCACCTGGGCCGGCACCAGGAGGCGGTACCGCAACTGCTTGCCCTGGTCACCCAGTTCCCGCTGCGGGAGCGGCTGCACGCCTACCTGATGCTCGCCCTCTACCGCTGCGGCCGGCAGGCCGACGCCCTGGCCGTCTACCGCGGCATCCGCCGCACGCTGGTCGACGAGCTCGCCGTGGAGCCCGGGCCCGAGCTCCAGGCGCTCCAGCACCGCGTCCTGGTCCGTGACCCGCGGCTGTGGGACAGCCCGGTGCCACCGCACCCGGGCGCGGAACCGGTCCGCCCGCTCCCCTCCCCGGTCGCCGGCGCCGCGGGACAGCAGGCGCATGCCGCCGAGACGGCGCGTCCGGCCCCGGTGCGCACGCCCCCGCGGCAGCTTCCCCCGGCGACGCGGTATTTCGCCGGCCGGACCGTGGAGCTCCGGGCGCTCACGGCGCTGCTCGACCGGCAGGTGACCACGGCGGGCGCCGTGGTGATCTCCGCGATCGGCGGGGCGGCCGGGGTCGGCAAGACCGCCCTGGCGCTGCACTGGGCCCACCAGGTGGCCGGGCGGTTCCCGCACGGTCAGCTCTACGCGGACCTGCGTGGCTTCGGCCCGTCGCGGGCCCCGGTCACCCCGGCAGAGGCGGTCCGCGAGTTCCTGACCGCCCTGGGCGTGCACGGCGAGGCGATCCCAGCGAGCCCGGAGGCCCAGGTCGGCCTCTACCGGAGCCTGCTAGCCGACCGCAGCGTCCTTGTCGTTCTGGACAACGCGCGGGACGCGGAGCAGGTACGCCCGCTGGTGCCCAGCGGCCCGGGCTGCCTCACGGTCGTGACCAGCCGCGACCAGCTGACCGGCCTCGTCGCCTCCGGCGGCGCGAACGTGCTCACGCTCGACACCCTGACCGACGCGGAGGCGGCGGAGCTGCTGGCTGGCCGGCTCGGCGCGGACCGGCTCACCGGCGAGCCGGCCGCGGTCGCCGACCTGATCAAGCTCTGCGCCGGGCTCCCGCTGGCTCTTTCGATCGCCGCTGCCCACGCCGCCACCAACCCGCGCCTGCCGCTGGCCTCGGTCGCCGCCGACCTGCGCCAGGCCAGGCTGGACGCGCTGGCCACCAGGGACATCGCCACCGACGTCCGGGCGGTGTTCTCCTGGTCGTACCGGAACCTGAGCGAGCCAGGTGCCCGGATGTTCCGCCTCCTGGGGATGCACCCGGGCCCGGACATCACCGCCCCGGGCGCGGCGAGCCTGGCCGGGGTGCCGCTGGCCGCGGCGCACGGCGCGCTGGCCGAACTCGCGGGCGCTCACCTGCTCACCCAGTACTCCCCCGGCCGGTTCACCTGTCACGACCTGCTGCGGGTCTACGCCGCCGAACAGGGCGAGGCCGGTGAGAACCGGGCCCAGCGCCGGGCGGCGGGCCGCCGGATCCTCGACCACTACCTGCACACGGCCCACGCGGCCGACCGCCTGCTCGACCCACTGCGCGAGCAGATCGCGCTCGCCCGGCCCGCGGCCGGGGTGACCACGCAGGAGATCGCCAGCTACGGGGAGGCGCTGGCGTGGTTCCGGGCCGAGCGCCGCGTCCTGTACGGGGCCGTCGCGCTGGCCGCGCGCAGCGGGTTAGGCACCCACGCCTGGCAGCTTGGCTGGGCACAGGCCACCTACTTCAAGCGGCACGGCGACTGGCACGACTGGGCGGCGATGCAGCGCATCGCCCTGGCGGCGGCCAGCCAGAGCGGCCAGGTGGAAGGGCAGGCCCACGCCTGGTTCGACCTCGGCCGCGCGGCGCTTCGGCTGGGCACCTACCCCGATGCGCTCGGGCACCTCCGGCAGGCGCTCGGCCTGTTCACCTCGCTGGGCGACCGGGTGGGCCAGGCGCGCAGCCACATCGAGCTGGGCCGGGCGTTCCGGGAGCTGGGGCACGTGGGCACGGCGATGGATCATGCCCGCCAGGCCCTGGAGCTCGCCGAGGGCGGGGGCCATCAGGTGGTCTGGGCCGGTGCACTCAACAACATCGGCTACTACCACGCCCACCTGGGCGACTACGAGAAGGCCCTGGCGCGGTGCCAGCAGGCGCTCGCCATGTTCCGTGAGCTCGGCTGCCGCAGCAGCGAGGCACAGACCCTGGACAGTGTGGGCTACGTCTACCACCTGCTTGGCCAGCACAACATGGCGGTCGGCTGCTTCCGCCGGGCACTGCATCTGCTCCGGGAGCTTGGCTCCCGGTCCGAGCTGGCCACCCTGCTCACCCACCTGGGCGACGCCCTCGGCGCGGCCGGCGATGCCGGGGCCGCCCGGGCCGCCTGGCAGCAGGCGCTGGACATACTCGACGAGCTCGATCACCCCGGCGCCGAGGCGGTCCGGGCGAAGCTCGGCTGACCGCGGCCGGCGGACCTGGCCGGGGGTGCCTACGATCGGGTTACCGGATGATCTCCGACCGCGAGCGAGGTGACAGCCATGGCAGATAAGGCCTTCGCGTCCTCGGCGGACCTGGCCACCAAGGAGCAGACGCTGGAGCTGCGGCGCGCGCTGGGGATGGTCCCGGCGGCGGCGTCATGACCTGGCTCGACCTGCCGCCGGGGACCGGGTTCGGCGTGGCCAACCTGCCGTTCGGCGTCTTCTCCCGGGTACCCGCCGGGCCCGCCAGTGGCCGGGTGGGCGTCGCGATCGGTGACCGGGTGCTCGACGTCGCGGCCGTCGCCGATGGCCTGCGGCTGCCGTCGCGCGACCTGTTCGCCGGGCCCACGCTGAACCGGTTCCTCGCCGCCGGGCCCGCGGCCTGGCGGGAGACCAGGGAGCGGCTCACCGAGTGGCTGACCGGTCCCGCCCACCGCGCCGTGGTGGCGCCGCACCTGGTGCCGCTGGGCGAGGTGCGGCTGCACCTGCCGTTCGAGGTGGCCGACTACGTGGACTTCTACGCGTCGCGCAACCACGCGGAGAACGTGGGCCGGATCTTCCGGCCGGGCCAGCCGCCGCTGCCGCGGAACTGGCTGCACATGCCGCTGGGTTACCACGGCCGGGCCGGCAGCGTGGTGATCTCCGGAACCCCGGTCACCCGGCCACACGGCCAGCGCCGCGAACCCGGGGACGCCGAGCCGGCCTTCGGCCCATCGGTGCGGCTGGATTTCGAGGCCGAACTGGGTTTCGTGGCCGGTGTCCCCTCCCGGCACGGGCGGCCGGTGCCGGTGGCCGCGTTCGAGGAGCACGTCTTCGGCGCGTGCCTGGTCAACGACTGGTCCGCCCGCGACATCCAGTCCTTCGAGACCGTGCCGCTCGGCCCGTTCCTCGGCAAGGCGTTCGCCACGTCGGTGTCACCCTGGATCGTCCCGCTCGACGCGCTCCGCCACGCCCGGGTCGCCCCCCCGCCTCGCGACCCGGCCCCGCTGCCCTACCTGCGTGACGGCGCGGAGCCGTGGGGCCTGGACGTCAGCCTGGCCGTCTTCCTGAACGGGCACGAGATCAGCCGGCCGCCGTTCGCCACCATGTACTGGACCCCGGCGCAGATGCTCGCCCATCTCACCTCCGGGGGCGCTCCGGTGCGCACGGGGGACCTGTACGCCTCCGGCACGGTCAGCGGGCCAGGCCGCGGGCAGCTCGGCTGCCTGCTGGAGCTGACCCTGGGCGGTGCCGAGCCGCTGGGCCTGCCCGGCGGCACAAGGCGCGCCTTCCTCGAAGACGGCGACGAGGTGGTCATCTCCGCCACCGCCCCCGCCCCGTCCGGCGAGCTGATCAGCCTCGGCGAAGTCCGCGGACGCATAATCCCCGCCAATCCCAGCTGACATTCCCGAAACCGCACTTTGTCTGCCTCGCCGCCTACTGTCCGGGACATGGCGAAGGCTGCGCGTGTCCTTGCGGCGTTACAACGAGACGGCTGGATTGAGATCCGGCGTTCGGGTTCTCACCGCGTGCTCGCCAAAGGGGGCAAGAGACGCGTCTGGGCTTACCATGACGGAGTGGACCTCGGCGGACCAGCGATGGCCAAGATCGCCGGTCACTTCGGATACACCGTTGCTGAGTTGCGGAAACTTTAGGATGGTCTGTCGATGAGCACGCTGCGGGTCGAGCTTTTCCACGACGACGAGGCCGGAAACTGGCATTATCGCGTGCCGGCCCTGCGCATCATCGGCGGCGGCACCGCGACCCGCGAGCAAGCCGAGCGCGACGCCGCAGCGGCCATTGCATTTGCACTCCAGGGTGACCCACGCGACTTCGACCCAGACGCGGACACAGTCACGTTCGACGTCACGGTCGCGCCCGCTGCTTGATCCCTGTGGCACCGTCAACTGGTGTCGCGTTTCGGCCCGCACGTTCGGCTACCACGGCCTGACCGGTTGCGTCCGGATGGCCTCCAGTTCGCGACCCGCGCGAAGAGTGGCTGACCTGGGTTTTCGCGGGAAATGCACACGCGGGGGGTCGGTGGTGCCCTATGGTCGCGTCGGTGCGCTTCGGTGGCCCGAGGGCCTGCGGAAGCCGCTGATTGGCAGGAGCCCCTGACCCTGGCCCCGCCGTGTTTGGCAGGAGCCCCTGACCCTGGCCCCGCCGTGTCCTGTCACCGACCGGGGAAGACCAGGGATCCGTTCATGTCACGCTGCCCCGCTAAACACGCCAAGATCACGTCCCGCTACGAGGGGCGCCACATCAAGCCCGGCGCCCCGGCTTCGGCCGCTCTCATCGGCACCGCCAAGGCCCTTCCGGCCTCGCTGGTGGCCGGTGCCGCCGGCTCGGCGCTGGTGCTGTCGGGCACCGCCTCCGCGGCCACCGCCCCTCCGGCCGGCCTGGTCCGCGCCGGCTCGGACCTGGCCCCGGTGAAGGTCGCCGTCACCGGCTCCTGGGTCACCCAGGGCCGCCACGCGGCCCACCGCTCCAGCTACACCGTGGTTTCCGGCGACACGCTCTCAGGCATCAGCGCCCGCTTCTGCGGCACCTCTGCCGACTACCCATCGCTCGCCGCCGCCTCCGGCGTCAGCAACCCGGACGCGATTTACGCGGGGCAGCACATCAGGCTGGCCTGCCACCACAAGCACGGCGCCGTGGATGACGACGGCGCTCCGTCGGGCTCCGGCTCCGGCGCCGCCGAGCAGTCCCCGGCTCCGCAGCCCCAGGCCCCGGCGGCGGCCAGCACGGCCGGCATGTCCGCCTTCGAGTCCTGCGTCATCTCCCGCGAGTCCGGGGGCAATCCGTCGGCGGTCAACCCGTCGAGCGGCGCTGGCGGCCTGTTCCAGTTCCTGCCCTCCACCTGGGCGGCGCTGGGTTACGCCGGCCAGTACCCCGGCGGCGCTCAGACCGCGCCCGCCGGTGTGCAGGAAGCCGCGTTCTCCCAGCTGTACGCCCAGGCCGGCACCTCCCCCTGGGCGCCGTACGACGGCTGCTGAGCGGCGCGCGTAACCCCGCGCCGGAGACTACCTTCCTGACGAATGGGCCGCGGTCGGCCGCCCCGCCGCACGCTGACGCCAGCGTGCGGCGCGGCGGTCGGCCAGGATCTGGCGAACCGCGTTCCGGCCGGGGATCCCGGTGACCCCGCCGCCGCCATGGGTGGCGGACCCGGCCTGATAGAGCCCCCGGAGCGGGGTCCGGAAGTCCGCGTAGCCCGCGGCGGGCCGGCCGTGGAACATCTGCCCGAGGGTCAGCTCGCCGTGGAAGATGTTGCCGCCGACGAGCCCGTACTCCTGCTGCATCTGGTGCGGGCCGATGACCTGCCGGTGCAGCACGGAGCCGGTGAAGCCGGGCGCGACCGTCTCCATCCGCGCGATGACCCGGTCGGCGTAGGCGGCCAGCGCCGCCTCGTCCGGGTGGTCGGCGTACCCGTAGGGCACCCACTGGGTGAACATCGACATGATGTGCTGTCCGGCCGGGGCCAGCGAGTCGTCGAACACGCTGGGGATGCAGATGTCGGCGAACGGCAGCGCCGAGGGCTGCCCGGAAACGGCCTCCTGGAACGCATTCTCGATGTCGTCGAGGCTCTCGGCCAGCACGATCGTGCCGCCGTGCACCTGGGGGTCGACCTCGGGGTGGCTGGTGAACACCGGCAGCCGGTCCAGCGCGAGGTTGATCTTCACGGTGCCGCTGCGGGTCTGCCAGGCCCTGATGTCGCCGAGGAAGTCCCGCGGCAGCACCGCCGGGTCGAGCAGCCGCAGGAACACGATCTGTGGGTGTGCCGTGGTGACCACGATGCCGGCGTCCACGTCTTCCCCGCTGGCCAGCGTCACCCCGGTGACCCGGCCGTCCTTGGTACGGATCCGGGCCACCTCCGCTCCGGTGCGGATCTCGGCGCCGAACGAGCGTGCGGCGGCGGCGAGCGCCGTGGTGACCCCGCCCATCCCGCCGCGGGCGAACCCCCAGGCCCCGGCCTGCCCGTCCACGCCGCCGATGTGATGGTGCAGCGTGACGTAGGCGGTGCCGCCGGACCTGGGGCCGGCCCAGGACCCGATCACCCCGGACACCGACAGCAGCCCGCGCAGCGCGTCGCTGGTGAAGTAGCGGTCGAGCAGGTCCGCGATGCTGTCGGTGAGCAGCCTGGTGACGTCAACCGCCGTCCTGGTGTCGAGCCTGCGCAGGTGGCGCAGCAGCAGGCTCTGCCGCCACAGGTCCTGCGGGCGCCGCGAGCCCAGCCGCGGTGGGACCTCGTTGAGCAGCGGCCCGAGAACCGCCGCCATGACCGTCAGGTAGTGCTCGTAGGAGTCGTAGGCGGCGGCGTCGCCGGCCGAGAACTTGGCGATCTCTGCCCGGCGGGCCGCGGGATCGTAGGGCAGCCGCAGCGCCCGGCCATCCGCCCGGGGCGCGAAGTAGGGCCCCTGCGGGTAGACGTGGTAGCCGAAGCTGGGCAGCCGCAGGTCCCGCACCAGGCTCGGCGGCAACAGCGACACCACGTAGGACAGCGAGGTGACGGTGTACTCCGGGCCGAACGGGTGCTCGCTGACCGCGGCTCCGCCGACCACGTCCCGGCGCTCGCACACCAGCGTGTCGAGGCCGCTGCGGGCCAGATAGGCGGCCGCGACCAGCCCGTTATGCCCGCCCCCCACGATTACCGCATCCCGTGCACCCGTCATGAGCCGTCCGTACCGTCATTCCATGATCGTGTGAGTCTGTTCACCGATGCGGTGAACAGACTCACACGATAAGCGAGGGTGGGACGTCCGGGCGGGGAGCGGGGCTCTGGCGCCCCGGCCCAGGTGCCTGGTCAGAACCCCGCGGCGTAGAAGATGACCTGCTCTGTCTTGATCTTGTTGTTCTCGTCCAGGAGGTAGAGCCGGGCGCCTGGGAGCGTCGCCTTCCCGGCCCCGAAGTCCGCGTCGACGGTCAGCATGAGCAGCGCGTTGCGCTCGTCGCCGGTGCTGGCGACGACCCGCAGGCTGCCGGGCACCACGGCCTGCGCGAACTGGGTCAGGCCGATCATGTAGTCGTCGGCGCCGGTCAGGTCGGTCGGCGGCGGCATGGGCTGCGTCGTCGTGGCGGTGACGTGGACGTCGTCGGCGAGAATGCTGCGCGCCGTGCCGAAGTCGTGGTTGCTCCAGGCTTCGACGTGCGCGAGCGCGATGGCGACGGCCGGCGATCCGGGCTGAGCAGACATCGGATTCTCCTTTACGGGGTTGCTGAACTCCGGTACTGGTGATCTAGACGGCGGCTGGGCAGGAAGACTGGGCGGCCAGTGGGCGCCCAGTTTCCGGCCGCGCGGTCGTCTATACCGGGCCCGGCGACGGAGCGACGGGGCAAGCGGCGGCGGGAGGACTGCGCGGTGACGGTGGACTTGCTCGCCCGGGCACAAGCCGGCGACGGGGAGGCGTTCGGCCAGCTCGTCGACCCGTACCGGCGTGAGCTTCAGGTGCACTGCTACCGGCTGCTCGGCTCGGTCGCCGACGCCGAGGACGCGCTACAGGACACCTTGCTGTCGGCCTGGCAGGGCCTGCCCGGCTTCGAGGGGCGCGCTTCGATCCGGACCTGGCTGTACCGGGTCGCCACCAGCCGGTGCATGGACGCGCTGCGGTCGGCCCGCCGTCGGCCGCCGGTCAGCGCACCACCGGCGGGGCTGGAACCGCCCGAGCCGACCCGGCTGGGCGAGCTGCTTTGGCTGGAGCCCTACCCGGACGTCTTCCTGGAGGGCCTCGCCGATACCGCGCCCGGCCCGGAAGCCCGGTACGAGTCCATCGAATCGATGTCGCTGGCCTTCATCACGGCCCTCCAGCTCCTGCCGCCGCGCCAGCGCGCCGTCCTCATCCTCCGCGACGTGCTGGGATTCCACGCGAGCGAGACCGCCCGGATCCTGGACACCACCGAGGAGTCGGTGACAAGCGCGCTCAAACGCGCCCGCGCGGCGCTGGAGCGCTACCAGCGATCGTCGGGGCCGCGGCAGCCCGCCCCGCCGCCGGGCTCCGCCGCCGAGCGGGCGCTGGTGGCCCGGTTCACCAGGGCGTTCGAGGCGGCCGACGTGGACGGCCTCGTCGCCTTGCTCACCGAGGACGCGTGGCTGACCATGCCGCCGATGCCGCTGGAGTACCAGGGACGCGACCTCGCCGCCCGGTTCCTCCGCGCCACGGCGCTGCGGCCCGGCTGGACCGTCCGGCTGCTCCCGGCGCGGGCCAACGGCCAGCCCGCCTTCGGTTGCTACGCCCGCGACCCGGACACCGGCGCCTTTTACACGGTCGGGCTGATCGTCCTCACCCTGGCGGGCGCGCAGATCGCCGCCATGACCCGCTTCGACGCGAACACACTGCCCCGGTTCGGCCTCCCGGCAACACTGCCGGCCTAGCGGCGCAAGCCAGCCCGGCGGGGTGGCACCTACCGCTGCTGTCCCGGCGTTTAGCCGGAGCGGGTGAGGCCGTAGACCGCGCCGCCGCGGAGCCGGGCCACCGTGGCGCGCAGTTCGCGGACCTCGTCGGTGAGTTCCGCGATCCGGGCGGCGCTGCGCTCATCCTGGCCGGCCGGTTCCGTGGCCGCTATGGCCGGCCGGGCGGGGCGGGCGCTCCCGGCGGTGTCGCTGTGCTCGGCGATCTCGCGGATCCGGGCGACCTCCCGGTACAGCAGGCCGAGGGGGCTCTCGTTGGGGCAGCCGCAGTAGGGGCAGCAGGTCGGCTCGGTCATGCCCACTCCCGGACACCGGTCCAAGGATCCGGGCGCCAGCGAGGTGCGCCCGGGCCCGGGCGGCGGACAGCCACCCACGGGCGCACGGTACGCGCGGGCGCCCATCGCGGACAATGAGCCGGAGCCCAATACTGCGCCGCCGATTCTGGGCCGGAGCACAATAGTGGCCAGCGCCGGGCCCGGGTTATCTTTGTGTTAGAGCACAAGACCAGCGACAGGCGATATGTTCCAGGCCATGGCGGGCAGCCAGCGAACGCGCCGAAGCGGGCCGGCCCAGCAGGGCGAGGCCGCACCGGGCCCGCGGGACGGCCTGCCGGCGCAGGACGACGGCGGCGGCACCGGCGCGCGGGGGGAGACCGTGCGCGAGGTCCGCGCGCTGCGCAACCTCGTGGCGGTGTACCGGCACCTGTCCGGGCTCGCCGTGCAGAACGCCGACATCGCCGCGGTGACCCAGCTGATCGCCGAGCAGACCCACGCCACGGTGGCCATCGTGAGCCCGACGATGGACATCCTGACCGCCGCGGCTCCCGGCGAGACCGCCGAGCGCGCCGCCCAGTACGTGCGCGACCTGGTGATCCACCCACGACTCGGCGACGTGCTCGGCGCCGCCAGCCGTGCCCGCCGGGCGCTGCGGATGCCCGACGTGGGCACCGCCGCCTCCGTGATCGTCGCGCCGGTGCTGGTCGGCGACGACGTGCCCGCGTACCTGCTGACGCTGGACACCGGCGGCGAGCGCGCCGGCGAGGACACCAGCCTGCTGCTGACCGAGCACGCGGCCACGATCTGCGGCGTCATCCTCGGCCGGGAGCGCGTCGTGGCCGCGGCGGCCAGCCGGATCCGTGACGACCTGGTGGAGGGGCTGCTGTCCGGCCGCGGCCGGGACCCGGCGGAAACCGGCAGGTGGGCCACCCACCTTGGCTACGACCCCGGCCACGAGCACTACGTGCTGTCCATCGCCCTCGACGCGGCCGGGCCCGCGGCTGCCGCCCAGCGGGCCGCGTCGCTGGCCGGCGACTTCCTCGCCACCAGGGCGCCGGACGCGATCATCTCGGTCCGGGACGGCGAGGTAGCGATGGTGCTGCCCGGCAACGGCCACGACGGCCCCGGTTCCCGGGCGCGGAAGCTGGGCAGCCTGTGCGTGGCCCGGCTCGGTGAACTGTTCCCCGAGGTGGCCGTGACCGTCGGCATCGGCGGGCCGTGTCACGACCCCGGAGAGATCCGGCTCGCCTACGCGCAGGCCGGGCGCACGGTCGAGACGGTGCGCCGGATGGGCCGCGCGGGCCGGGTGGTCGCGTTCGGCGACCTGGGCATCCACCGGCTCCTGCTCCAGGTACCCGACCTCGCGGAGCTACGCCGCTTCGCGCACGAGGTGCTCGGCGGGCTCAGCGCCGGCGACGGCGACCAGGCCCAGGTGTACCTGGCGACGCTGGCCCACTACTTCCGGGAGAACGCCAGCCCGCAGCGGGCCTCCCAGGTGCTGCACGTGCACCCCAACACGGTCACCTACCGGATCCGCCGGGTGGAGGAGATCACCGGCCTGGACCTTGGCAGCTACCGGGACCGGCTGATGGCGCAGGTGGCCCTCGAGATCCTCGATGCCGTGGGAGAGGTGCCCTAGTGACCGATTTCGCCGCCGCGCTGAGCGAGGCCGTGCTGGTCTGCGACGGCGCCATGGGGACGATGCTGCATGCCGCGGGCAACTCGCTGGACCGGGCGCTGCCCGAGCTGAACCTCGCCAACGCCGATCTGGTCAGCACGATCCACGAGAGCTATCTCAGCGCCGGCGTGGACATCATCCAGACCAACACGTTCGGCGCGAGCAGGCTGCGCCTGGCCGAGCAGGGCGCGACCGGGTCGGTCCGCGACATCAACCTGGCCGGCGTCCGGATCGCCCGCGAGGCGCAGGCCAAGGCGGGACGCCAGGTGTTCGTCGCCGGGTCGGTCTCCCCCGCGGTGACCGCGCACCAGCGCACCCGGGTGTCCCCCGCCGAGCGGGTCGCCGCAGTGCGCGAGCAGGTCGGCGTGCTCGCCGAGGGCGGCGTCGACGTGCTCATCCTGGAGACGTTCGGCTACCTCGACGAGCTGGCCGAGGCGGTGGCCGCGGCGGCCGAGATCACCGCGACGCCGATCATCGCGCAGGCCACCTTCACGCCGGACGGCTGCACGCTCGGCGGCGAGACCGCGCGCGAGGTGGCCAGCGTCCTGTCCGGGCTGCCGATCGCCGCGCTGGGCAGCAACTGCACGCTCGGCCCGCAGCACACGCTGACGGTCGTGGCCGAGCTGGCCCGGCACACGGCGCTGCCGGTGAGCGCGCAGCCCAACGCGGGACTGCCCCGGCGGGTGCACGGGCGGCGGTTCGAGTACCACATCGACGGCGACTACTTCGCCAGGTACGCGCGCCGGTACGCGGAAGCGGGCGCGTCGCTGATCGGCGGCTGCTGCGGCACCACCCCCACCCACCTGCGGGCCGCGGCCGAGCAGATCGCCGCGCTGCGACCGGCACGCCAGCCGCGCCGCACCCCCGCCCCGGTGGCGGCCCCGGCGGGGCACGGCGGGCTGGCCGAACGGCTGGCCGCCGGGCGGTTCGTGGTCGCCGCGGAGATCGCCCCGCCGCCCGGGGACGCCGGCGACGAGGCGGTGGACGCCGCGGCGGCGCTGCACGAGCGGGGCACCGAGCAGTTCCTCGTCTCGCCGCGGCAGAGCGCCCGGGCCCACCTCGGCTCGGTCAACCTGGCCCTGCACCTGCGCCAGCGGCTCGGCACCGAAGCGATCGCCACGGTGACGACCTGGGACAAGACCATCATGGCGTTGCAGGCCGACCTGCTCGGCGCGCACGCGCTCGGCATGCGCACCGTGGTCTGCGCGACCGGCAACCCGCCGCTGCGCGGCGACTACCCGAACGTCGACGGGATCTGGGAGGTCGACTCGGTCGGCCTGGTCGAGCTGCTGGCCGGCCTGAACCAGGGCCGGGACAGCGACGGCCTGACGCTGGCCACCAAGACCTCGTTCCACATCGGTGCCCGGTTCAACCCCGGCGCGCCCGACGTGGCCGCCGAGGTGGCCCGGACCAGGGCCAAGCTCCGCGCGGGCGCCCAGTTCCTCATCACCCGGCCGGTGTACGAGCTGGACACGTTCCGGCGGATGACCGCGGAACTCGCCGACGGCCAGGTCCCCGTGCTGCTGGCGCTCGCGCCGCTGCGCAGCTACGCCGAGGCGGAGTTCCTGGCCCACGAGGTGCCCGGCGTGACGATCCCCGAGGCCACCGTCCGCGCCCTGGAGCACGCGGGCGACGGCGCCGCGGCCGTCGGCCTGGACCTGGCGGCCGGCCTCGCCAGCCAGGCCCGCTCCCTGGCGCAAGGAGTGGTCCTCGCCTGTGACGGGGATATCGTCGCCGTGGAGCGCCTGCGCCAGGCCCTGTAACAAAACACGGCACGGCGCGGGGGCGGGCGCGGGGCCCGTTGGCCGCACCAGGTCCGTACCGCCCGGCGTTTGTGACATGACACAAAACGGTAGCTGCCAAGATTGTGCCCGTACCAGGAGCCTGACGCTGGTGCCGGGTTGCACACTCGGGGAATTGGGGGTTGTAAATGACAGCGAGTGCCGGGGCCGGTGAGGCGGCGGAGGGAGGCCGGGTGCAACCGGGTGCCAGCGCTCCCCCGCGCGGCCGCCCGCTCGCCGCGGGGCGCGAGCCCGGCGACCGCTATGCCGACGTCGGGCGCCTGCTCATCACCTGCCCGGACCGGCCCGGCATCGTCGCCGCCGTGTCAGAGTTCCTGTTCCGCAACGGCGCGAACATCACCGAGTCGCAGCAGTACTCCACGGACCCGTTCGGCGGCACGTTCTTCCTCCGCCTTGAGTTCCACGCCGACGGGCTCGCCGGGCAGGCCGCCGCCCTGGAGCAGCGGTTCGCCGGGCTGGCCGATGAGTTCTCCATGCGCTGGCGCCTCACCAGGGCGGCCGAGCTCAAGCGTGTGGCGATCATGGTGTCCCGGGCGGACCACGCGCTCCAGGAGATCCTGTGGCGGGCGCAGGGCGGCGAACTGCGGGCCGACATCCGGATGGTCATCTCCAACCACCCGGACGCACAGGAGGCGGCACGGTGGTGGGGCGTCCCGTTCCACCACATCCCGGTCACCCCGCAGACCAAGGACGCGGCCGAGACGGCCCAGCTCAGCCTGCTCACCGGCGCAGCCGACCTGGTCATCCTGGCCCGGTACATGCAGATCCTGTCGCCGCGTTTCCTGTCCGAGTTCGACGGGCCGATCATCAACATCCACCACAGCTTCCTGCCGGCGTTCGCGGGCGCCGACCCGTACCGCAAGGCCGCCGCGCGGGGCGTCAAGCTCGTCGGCGCGACCGCCCACTACGTGACCGCGGAACTGGACGCGGGACCGATCATCGAGCAGGACATCGTCCGGGTCGACCACCGCTGCTCGGTCGATGACCTGCGCCGCCTCGGCCGGCACGTGGAACGTGCCGTGCTGGCCCGGGCGGTCGGCTGGCACTTGGAGGACCGGGTCATTGTTCATCAGAACTCCACCATCGTCTTCTCCTGATCTCCGGGAGGGCCGGTGAGCCCCGGCGGCCGGCTGCGCGCCCGCCTGGCCAGCGGCCAGTTCGCGGTGACCGCCGAGATCGGCCCGCCCCGCGGCGCGGACCCCGCGGCCATCCGCCGCAAGGCGGAACCGCTGCGCGGCTGGGTGGACGCCGTGAACATCACCGACAACGCCGGGCGCGCACGTGCGGATGGCGAGCTGGGCGGGCTGCCTGCTGGCGGCGGAGGCAGGGATCGAGCCGGTCATGCAGGTGACCTGCCGCGACCGCAACCGGCTCGCGCTCCAGTCCGACCTGCTCGCGGCCGGGGCCATGGGCATCCCGAACGTGCTGCTGATGACCGGCGACCACCCCAGGTTCGGCGACCACCCCGACGCCACGCCCGTGTTCGACCTGGACGGCATGCAATTGGTCGAGGCCGCCCGCGGGATGCGCGACGAGGGCGTGCTGCTGTCCGGGCGGCGGCTCAGCGTGCGCCCGGACTGGCTCATCGGCGCCGCCGAGAACCCGTTCGCGCCGCCGGCCGATCAGCGCGCCGCCATCCTTGGCAGGCGGGCGGACGCCGGCGCGGAGTTCGTCCAAACGCAGTTCGTCTTCGACGTGGGCGCGTTCGGCCGCTGGATGGCGCAGGTGCGCGACCTTGGGGTGGACCAGCGCCTCCGCGTTCTCGCCGGCGTCGGCCCGGTCCGGTCGCTGCGGGCGCTCAGCCACCTGCGCGGCCTGCCCGGCGTGCACATTCCCGCGGAGGTGGAGCGCCGGCTGAGCGGGGTACCGGCCGACCGGGTCGCCGAGGAGGGGCTGGCCCTGTGCGCGGAGATCATCGCTCAGGTACGTGAGATCCCCGGCGTGAGCGGCGTCCACGTGATGGCGCCCGGGCACGAGCACGTACTCCCCGAGATCCTCCAGCGCTCCGGGCTGCCCCCGCGGGAAGTGCCGGACGGGACCGTCGCCGGCTCCGCCGACGGCGGAGATGGCGACCGGCTGACCGGGGCCGCCCGGCAACGGCCGGCCGCCGCGGGCCGGGCACGTAGCGACGATCCGTCATCCGGCGCGGGAGGCCGCCGTGCTGATTGACGTGCGCCCGGTCGCGAAGCTGACCGGCCCGGACGCCGTCGACGTGGCGGCCGCGCTCGCGCCCGTGTTTGCGTGAGCTGAGTTCGGCGAACCTCGACCTGGCCACGCTCCGGGTTGTGTGCGACTGGATCCAGTACCGGCACAACTTCTGCGAGCCGGTCCAGGCCAGGCCGGTGCTGGCCGAGCGCCCGCAGCGCAACGAAGACGGCGACGACGCGGGACCCGCCGCCGAAATCTCCCTGGAGATCGCCCTCGACCTGCGCCGCGGCAACGGTCCCGGGCTGGCCGCGGACGTCGCGGCGGTGCTGGCCGGGCGGCACGGGGGTGCGGGGCCAGGGCACGTCCCGCTGGAGCCGTGGCGGCCGGCCAGCGAAAGCTGCCTGTGGCAGTTCAACACGCTGTACTGGCAGGCGCTGTCCCGCTGGGAGGAGGCCACCGGGCGGGAGTACGAGCAGGCGCTGCCCGGCGGCCGGAGCCAGGCCCGGGATCCGCGGACCGCCGACGACCTGATCCGTGAGCTGCTGCGGGTGTGGGACGAACTGGACGCACGGCGCGCCCTGCCCGAGGAGCTCTACGTCGTGGAGCTCGGCGTGGGCAACGGCAGCCAGGCACGTACCTGGCTGGACGAGTTCGCCGAACTCGACGCCAAACACGGGCGCGACTACTACCGGCGGCTGAACTACCTGATGGGCGACTACTCGGCGCACGTCCTGGAGCGGGCCAGGAAGGCCGTGGCGCACCACGGGGACAAGGTCAGCTCGCTGGTTCTCGACGCCACCCGCCCGCAGCTCACCCTCGGCTTCCTGCGCGAGAAGGCGTTCTGCGTCTACATCTCCAACGTCTACGACAATCTGCCCACCGACGACGTGGCGGCCATCCGGGGGCGCCCCTACCTGGTGGAGGTGCGGGCGTACCTGCCCCGCGCGGACGCGGCCGGGATCGCCCAGCGGCACCAGGTGCGGCCCGGCGAGCTGGTACCGCTCGTCCACCGGCTGCTCCGGCTGGGCCCGGACCTGCTCGCCGAGGCGGCTCCGGACCGGTTTCCCGGCCCGCACCAGGCCGTCTCGTTCTGGCAGGACGTGTGGGAGGCGCTGCGGCTGGCCGAGCGCTACGTGCCGCTGGACGGGCTGGACGCCTACCAGGTGTCCCCGGGCGTCACCGGGGAGATCCTGCGCCCGCTGCTGGAGAGCGGCGGCGACGTCCGGATGCACGTCAGCAACGGCGCGCTGGCCAGCTTCGCGGGCACGCTGCCGCTGCTGCACCCGTTCGGCCGGCTGCAATGCCACGACCTGTTCCTGACCGGGCCGGACGCCTACCACACCGGGTTCCCCGGGCCGGGCAAGTACGACGGCTCGGTGGTGAACTGGGTCAACGGGCCGTTGCTTGCGCTCATCGGCAACCGGCGCGGCTTCGACGTCCAGATCGCCCCGCTACCCGGCCATCCCGGCGCGAACGTGAAGACGCTCACCGCGCAGGTACGGGACTGAGGATGATGGCCACGCAGGACGTGATCCGCCCGCTCGGTGGCAGCGGCCTCGCGAGCGTAATGCTGCAGAAATAGGCCGTTGGCTACGACCGTGGTCGGCTCCTACTCGGTACCGGAATGGCTCGGCCGCCTGAAAACCGACTACTACCAGCGCCGGATCAGCGCCCAGCACCTGAACGAGATCCACGACGTGGCGATCAAGGCGGCGCTCAAGGACCAGGAGCTGGCCGGCCTGGACATCGTGTCCGACGGCGAGCTGCGGCGCGACAACGACATCGACTACCTGCTGACCCGCATCCCCGGGGTGCGAGATCCCGGACCGGTCCAAGACCGACTACTACGACTACTACGAGGGGCAGGTGAGCGCGCCACTGCCGGAGGCGGGCGCGGAGCGCCCCGGCCTGGCCGCGGATTTCGCGTTCACCCGCGAGCAGACCCAGCGGCCGGTCAAGTTCTCGTTCACCGGGCCGTTCTCGCTGTCCCGGCGGATCCGCGACACCGGGTACGCCAGCCCCGGCGACCTGGTCCGGGCGCTGGCGCGCTGGCTTAACGCCCAGGCCCGTGAACTCGCCGCGGCCGGCGCCGACCTGCTCCAGATCGACGAGCCGTTCCTCGCCGGTTATCCCGAGCAGGCCGGGCTGGCCATCGAGGCCGTCAACATCGTGACCGAGGGCGTGCCCGCCACCTGGGCGCTGCACGTGTGCTACGGCAACCGGTACGCCCGGCCGCTGTGGGAAGGTCACTACGACTTCCTGTTTCCCGTCGTGGCCTCGGCGCGCGTCGACGCGCTGGTGCTGGAGTTCGCCCGGAAGGGGCTCGACGACCTGCGGCTGCTGCGCGAGTACGGATGGGACCGGCACCTGGGCCTCGGCGTGATCGACGTCAAGTCCGAAGAGGTCGAGGCCGGCCTGCCCTGGTGGCCTCGCGGATCCGCCGCGCGCTGGAGTTCGTGCCGGCGCGCCGGCTGATGGTCAACCCCGACTGCGGGCTGCGCCACCTGCCGCCCGGGGTGGCCCGCTCGAAGCTGCGCGCGATGGTGGCCGGCGCCGCCGAGGTTCGCGCCGAACTGGGGACCGGCCAGGCGCATCCGGGCTGACGCCGGACGGCACCGGGGATCCCGGAGAGGGTTCGCTCCCCCAGGGATAGGCTGATCATGAATCAGGGCGGCGGGGCACCGGCGTGCAGTTCCGCGATCCGCCGGGCCGCCTCGCGGACCCGGGTGCGCAGTTCCGGGGGGTACACGACCTCGACCTCGGGGCCGAGGGCGAGCAGGTCGAGCACCGCGGCGTCCACGGACTCGATCCGCACCCAGGCTTCGGCCCAGTCCTCGCGCCCCGTAATGATATGAGGGCTCGTGCGGAACCGGATCCCGGCCGGCCGGCCGAGCAGGGCGGCGAGCCGCCGCCCGCGCGGGGACAGCCGGACACGCGCCCGCCCGCCGCTTGCGGCTGCCACCGCCCGGCCGGGCGCGGCCGACGGCAGGTCGCTGCGGAACCCGTCGAGCAGCTGGAACCCGCCGAGGCTGCCGCGGACCGCGTAGACCGGGATGCCCGGCCGCGCCGAGCGCCTCGATGTCGCGCAGGACGGTGCGCTGGGACACCTCGAGCTCGCTGGCGAGCTGCCCCGCGGTCATCCGCCCCCGGGCCTGGAGCAGCCCCAGCAACTCGACCAGCCGACCGGCGCGCACGAGGTAAAGATAGCCGTAATCATGACAAGAGGTGTCAGGTATTGGATGGCATAATCACCAGATCCGCGAGGGGCGGCCGTGATGAGGGGAGCACAGCGATGACGTCGAGCGTCGCCGGGTCGGGAACCGCCGGGGATCCGTGGATTCTGGCCACGCCGCCGGGCAAGTCTGAGTTCGAGGCGTGGCGCGATGAGGACTCCGACCCGCCCGCGCTGGTTGTCCAGGTCGGCACCACCCAGCTGCGCTACTACCTGCGCAGCATCGACGACCTGCACACGATGCTGAAGGAGCGGGGCGACTGGGTCCCGCTGGGCAACGCCGACGAGCAGAAGCCCGCGCAGGACGGGACGGTCGAGGCGTGGGGCCGCTCGCCGGAAAACCCGGTCGGCGGCTGGTACGGGCTGAAGAAGGGGCTGCGCGGCCGGTTCGGCAACTACGTCCCGCCGGTGCTGGAGGCGCTGGGGCTCGCCGAGGTCGAGCACAACGCCCGCAACAACCGGATGCGCGCCCTCTGACAGGTCTCAGGCCGGGCGGAGCCTGGCCGGCACCTGCGCGCTGAGCCGGGCGCAGACCGTCGCGGCGCTCTCCGCCGCCGCGGCGACCGCTTCCGGCGCACCCTCCTCCTCCGCTTCGGCCGCGCACCGGGCGGCCAGCACGGCCGACCGTTCGGCGAGCAAGGCCCACGCCGCGTCCCGCCACGGCACGAAGTTGCCCATCTGGTAGTACATCTCGAACGCCGGGCCCGCCGTCCGGCCGGCCTGCCCGGGCCCCGCGGGCAGCCGCGTCAGGGCCGTCCCCAGCGGCCGCATCACGCCGCCCATCAGGCCGAACGCGCAGTCGATCAGCAGGCCGAGCTGCTCGTCGGTCTCGTCGGTGTGGGTGAAGAACCGGGTCAGCACGTGCAGCAGCACCTCGTAGCCGAGGTTGAACAGCTCGGCGACCCGGCGCGTGCCGGGCTCGGTCAGCAGCGGCTGCGGCTCCGCGATGTCGAACGGCTGCCGGGTGAACGCGGGAATGACCGGCCGGGCCGGCTCGAAGCCCGGGTCCTGCTCGCGCAGCCGCCGGTACTCCTCCCAGATGCCGAGGAACCGGCCGTAGTGCGCGGGCTGCCAGCGGCCGCGGGCTCCCTCCCCCTGCTCGATGATCTCGTCGATGGCCGCGCGGGCGGATGCCAGGCCGGTCACCGCGATGAGCTGCGGCCAGTGGAACAGCTCGGGTGTGGCCTGCGCCCGCGCCGGGCCGACGAAGAGCGCCCGCTCGCCGAGCCGTTCGCTCAGCGAGGTCAGCCCGTCCTCGATCCCCCGGTACAGGTGCCCCACGGTCGCGAAGTCCTGCAAGCGGGGCATCAGCTCGTCCGCGCCCACCGGATCGGGCGGCGGCGCGGCGGGGACGAAGCCCGCCGCGTCGATGCGTTCCATGCCCTCCGGCCGCTCCAGGTACAGGAAGTGGGTCAGCGATGCCTCGCCGAACGGCAGCAGCGCGAACTGCACCCCGGTGGGCAGGTACTCCGACGGGCGCGGGAAGTTCGGCCGGGTCAGGTTGGGCGCGGCACCGATCGCGGTCGTCACGTTGCAGACGAGCGCGAGGTGCAGCATCTCCTCGACGGCGATCCCGGCGAGCAGCTTGTGCCACCGCCCGACCGCGTCCGCCTGCTCGGCGCTCAGCCCCTCGCCGGCGCCGGTCTTGAGGCTGAAGCTCGCGTACAGGTACTGGCACATGATCAGGTGCTCGATCTGCGCCGCCTGGATCAGCAGGTTCCACAGGTGCTCGCGGTGCTCGACCACGAGCTTCCGCTCCGGCATCAACGGCTCCCGGCAGGCTCGTCTGGAGTGCTCGGCAGGACGATGATTACACACTTACAACTGCGGCATCTACCCGGCCCGCCGGAACGAGCGGGGACCGGGGCCGCCCCGGGAAGGGCGGCCCCGGCCCGTGCCCGGACTCAGCGCCTGGCCGCTATCCGCCGGTGTTGGCCGGGCTGTCCTCGCACCAGGGCGGGCCGCCGTGCATGTTGTCGCACTCGTTCGGGTCGACCAGTCTGAAGTTCGGTAGCTGCCCGTTCCTGGCGTCGGCGGCGATCTCCGCCGCGGGCTGTCGGGAGCCGCAGCCAGCCCATGATCACGGCGGGAGGACGAGCTAGCGGATGCGCTCAGGGGATGCGGCCGGCGGGGAGCGGCGGCCTTTGCCGGCTGGCTGCGTCTAGTAGCAGTTTCGCGGCCACCGCCGCCCCGTCGGTGCGGATCGCGCCCGCCACGGCGGTCGCTCGCGCGCGGGTCCCAGGGGTCAGGGCCACGCTGAGCGCGGCGGACAACCCGGACCTACCGTGATCCGCCGGGCCTCAGCCCACCGCAAGCCATCACCCGGACCGCCGGACCGCAACCACCAATCGCGGGGTTCCAGGGGGCTCGGCCCCCTGGGCTGAACTACACCAGTTTCTTGAGGAACTGGCCGGTGTAGCTTTCTTCGGCCTGCCCGATTTCCTCGGGCGTGCCGGTCGCCACGACCATGCCGCCCCGGGACCCGCCGTCGGGGCCCAGGTCGATCACCCAGTCCGCGGTCTTGATCACGTCGAGGTTGTGCTCGATCACGATGACCGTGTTGCCGCCGTCGACCAGCCGCCCCAGCACGCCGAGCAGCTTGCGGATGTCCTCGAAGTGCAGCCCCGTGGTCGGCTCGTCCAGCACGTAGATCGTCCGCCCGGTCGACCGCCGCTGGAGCTCGGAGGCGAGCTTGACCCGCTGCGCCTCGCCGCCGGACAGCGTCGGGGCGGGCTGGCCGAGCCGCACGTAACCCAGGCCGACGTCGACAAGCGTCTTCAGGTGCCGGTGGATCGCGGGCACCGCCTCGAAGAACTCCGCCCCCTCCTCGATCGGCATGTCGAGCACGTCGGCGATCGTCTTGCCCTTGAAGTGCACGCCGAGGGTGTCGGTGTTGTACCGGGCGCCGTGGCACACCTCGCACGGCACGTAGACGTCGGGCAGGAACTGCATCTCGATCTTGATGGTGCCGTCGCCGGAACAGGCCTCGCACCGGCCGCCCTTGACGTTGAAGGAGAACCGGCCCGGCTGGTAGCCGCGGATCTTGGCCTCGGTGGTCTGCGAGAACAGCCGCCGGATGTGGTCGAACACGCCGGTGTAGGTCGCCGGGTTGGACCGCGGGGTCCGGCCGATCGGGCCTTGGTCCACGTGCACGACCTTGTCCAGTTGCGCGGTGCCGGTGACCCTGGTGTGCCGGCCCGGCACGGTGCGCGCGCCGTGCAGTTCCTTGGCCAGCGAGTTGTACAGGATGTCGTTCACCAGGGTGGACTTGCCCGAACCCGAGACCCCGGTGACCGCGATGAAGCAGCCGAGCGGGAAGGCCACGTCGACGCCGCGCAGGTTGTGCTCGGTGGCGCCCTTGACCACGACCTCCTTGCCCTTGCTGCGCTTGCGCCGGGTGGCCGGCAGCGGGATGGACTCCCGCCCGGTCAGGTACGCGCCGGTCAGCGAGTCCTCGCTGGCCAGCAGGTCTTTAAGCGGCCCGGACACGACGATCCGCCCGCCGTGCTCGCCCGCGCCGGGGCCAATGTCGACCACCCAGTCCGCGGCCCGGATCGTGTCCTCATCGTGCTCCACGACGATCAGCGTGTTGCCGAGGTCACGCAGCCGCAGCAGGGTTTCCAGCAGCCGGTGGTTGTCCCGCTGGTGCAGGCCGATCGACGGCTCATCGAGCACGTACAGCACGCCCACCAGGCCGGAGCCGATCTGGGTGGCCAGCCGGATCCGCTGCGCCTCCCCGCCCGCCAGCGTGGCCGAGGCGCGGTCCAGGGTCAGGTAGTCAAGGCCGACGTCGAGCAGGAAGCCGAGCCGGGCGTTGACCTCCTTGAGGATCCGCCCGGCGATCTGCATGTCCCGGTCGGACAGCTCCAGCGAGTACAGCCGCTTGGCCAGCTCGCCGATCGGCAGGCCGCAGTAGTCAGCGATCGACTTGCCGTCAACAGAGACCGCGAGGGCGATCGGCTTCAGCCTGGCCCCGTGACAGCTCGGGCACGGCACCTCGCGCATGTACCCGGCGAACCGCTCCCGGCTCGAATCGCTCTCCGCCTCGGAGTGCCGCCGCTCGATGTAAGGGACCACGCCCTCGAAGCCGGTGTAGTACGAGCGCTCCCGGCCGTACCGGTTCTTGTACCGGACGTGCACCTGCTCGTCGTACCCGTACAGCAGGGCCCGCTGGGCGGCCGCGGACAGCCGCGACCACCTGCTGTTGAGGGTGAACCCGAGCGCCGAGCCCAGCGCCTCCACCAGCCGCAGGAAGTAGTCGTTGACGTGGCCGCCGCTCCACGGGCCGATGGCGCCCTCGGCCAGGGTCAGCGACGGATCCGGCACGACCAGCTCCGGGTCCACCTCCAGCTTGGTGCCAAGGCCGGTGCAGTCCGGGCAGGCACCCCACGGGGAGTTGAACGAGAACGACCGCGGCTCGAGCTCCTCGAAGGACAGGTCGTCGTAGAGGCAGGCCAGGTGCTCGGAGAACATCCGCTCCCGGTGCGGGTCGTCCTCGGGCAGGTCGATGAAGTCCAGCACGACCACCCCGCCGGCCAGGCCGAGCGCGGTCTCGACCGAGTCGGTGAGCCGCCGGCGCGCGGACTGTTTGACGGCCAGCCGGTCGACCACGACCTCGATCGTGTGCTTCTCGTACTTCTTCAGGGCGGGCATCTGGCCGGCGCTCGCCTCGTCCAGGCGCACCACGACGCCGTCCACCCTGGCCCGCGAGTACCCCTTGGTTTGCAGCTCGCGGAGCAGCTCGGTGTACTCGCCCTTGCGCCCGCGGACCACCGGGGCCAGCACCTGGAACCTGATGCCCTCGTCGAGCTCGAGCACCCGGTCCACGATCTGCTGCGGGGTCTGCCTGGCGATCGGCCGGCCGCAGATCGGGCAGTGCGGTTTGCCCACCCGCGCGTACAGCAGCCGCAGATAGTCGTAGACCTCGGTGATGGTGCCGACGGTGGACCGCGGGTTGCGGCTGGCCGCCTTCTGGTCGATCGAGACGGCCGGCGAGAGCCCGTCGATGAAGTCCACGTCGGGCTTGTCCATCTGCCCGAGGAACTGCCTGGCGTACGCCGACAGCGACTCCACGTACCGGCGCTGGCCTTCGGCGAAGATGGTGTCGAAGGCCAGGCTGGACTTGCCCGAACCGGACAGCCCGGTGAACACGATCAGGGCGTCCCTGGGCAGGTCGAGCGAGACGTCTTTGAGGTTGTGCTCGCGCGCCCCGCGCACAACAAGACGATCAGCCACAGCGCTCTGCTCTCTGCTGGTTCCTGGCACAGTCAAGGGGACACGTCATGGTATCCGGGGGTTCCGACAAAACCTGTTCTCGCAGCTCTCCGGCCTAACTGGCGGCCCGGGAGCACTCCCCCGGGCAGGCAGGCCGCCCCACAGCCCAGGCTCATACCTCTGGGCCGCGCTCTCAGCCTGCCACGCCGTGCGCAAGGATTGGCCGCGATACCCGAAAGGGGCCAGCGCATGGACGAGGCCAGTCATTCCCTGGACCGCATCACGGCGGCGACCGGCCGCGTGCTGGCAACCGCCGACGCGCTGACCGACGCCCAGGTTCGCGAGCCGTCGCCGCTGCCGGGCTGGACCAGAGGGCACGTGCTGACCCACCTCGCGCGCAACGCCGACGGGCTGGGCAACCTGCTGCGCTGGGCGCGCACCGGCACCGAGATCCCCATGTACCCAAGCGCCGAGGCCCGCAGCGCGGACGTCGAGGCCGGGGCCGGGCGGCCGGCGGCCGAGCTTGCCGCCGACGTGCGCGAGTCGGCGGCCGCGTTCGCCGCCGAGGTGCCCACCCTGTCCGGCGACGCCTGGGCCACGCTGGTGCGCGCGTTGTACGGGCCGGCCTTCCCGGCCTTGGGGGTGCTGGACCGGCGGCTGTCGGAGGTGGAGATCCACCACGTGGACCTGGGGGCGGGGTACTCGCCCGCCGACTGGCCGGCGGAGTTCGTCGCGGACGTCTTGCCCAGGGTCGCCGACTCGTTCACCGGCCGGGACGACGCTCCGAGCTGCCAGGTCTGGGTGGAGAGCACGCCGCACGGGTACCGGATCGGCCCCGGGGACGACGAGTCACCCCGGGTGATCGTGCGCGGCCCGGCCGTCGAGGTGCTGGGCTGGCTGACCGGCCGCGGCAGCGGCGCTGGGCTCCAGGTGACCGGCCAGGCTGCCGTACCGGTGCTGCCACCGTTGGGGTAGCCGGTTCCTGGCCGGCCCCGCGCGGGGAGCAACCGGAGGTGCCAGGGCACCATGCAGCAGCCGTTTGGTATGAAATCAATAAAGCGAAGCGTAAGGAGACGCCGTGGCTTACACAGGGGACGTGAGTGTGGGGGGCCCTCCCGACGCCAGGGAGATCACCGGGCTGAAGGTGACCAAGCTGGCCGTGGGGCCGATGGACAACAACGCCTACCTGCTCGAGGACGCGCAGACCGGCGAGCTTGTGCTGATCGACGCGGCCAACGAGGCGCCCCGGCTGCTCGAGCTGCTCGGCGGCCGGCCGCTGAGCCGGATCGTCACCACCCACCGGCACTGGGACCACTGGCAGGCGCTCGCCGAGGTCCAGGCCGCGACCGGCGCGGAGGTCGTCGCCCACCCCGACGACGCACCCGAGCTTCCCGTCGAGGTGAGCACGCTGGTGAGCCACGGTGACACGGTGCCCGTAGGCTCGCGGGAGATCTCGGTGATCCACCTGCGCGGGCACACGCCGGGCAGCATCGCGCTGTGCTACAACGCGGGCGGCGAGCTCGCGGACACTCCGCACCTGTTCACCGGGGACTCGCTGTTCCCGGGCGGGCCGGGCAACACCGAGCGCGACCCGAAGCGGTTCGGCCAGCTCATGGACGACCTGGAGGAGCGGGTGTTCGCCGTGCTGCCCGATGGCACGTGGATCTACCCGGGCCACGGCAAGGACACCACGCTGGGCGTGGAGCGGCCGCACACTCAGGAGTGGCGCGCCCGGGGGTGGTGACCGGGCCCGCGGTGGTGACGATGCCGCGGCCGGGCGTGGACCCGGATCTCGGAACTGTAGACGACCACGTTGCTCAGGTAGGAGCCGGTCGCTGAGTCGAACACTCCGCCGCAGGTGATGAGGTGCAGCTCGGCGTCGGGTTCGGGGCCGTACACCTGCTGCGTCGGGAACTTCGGCTTGGGATACATGCGCTCGGCGTACACCCGGAACACCGCCAGGGTGCCGTTGGCCCGCCGCACGTAAATCAGGTCGCCCGGGCGGAGCAGCCGGAGCCGGAAGAACACGCCGGGCCCGGCGAGGGAGTCGATGTGGCCGGCGATGATCGAGGAGCCGATCTCGCCCGGCCGCGGGCTTCCCTTGTACCAGCCCGCAACCGATGTGGTGGTGGGGACCTGGAGCGTGCCCTGCGCGGTGCGGCCGAGCTTGATCAGGTGCGTGTGCACCCCGATGGCGGGAATCACCAGCGCGACCGGGCGGGACACCGGCCCCCTGGCCCGCGGGAGCGGCGGCGCGGCGAACAGCCCGTGCGGGGCCGGGGACGCCTTGGCCAGCGGGCGGGCCACGTCGCCGGGGCGGCCGCCGGACAGCCGGGTCAGGCCGATCGCGCCGCCGACGACCACCGCCAGCCCGGCTAGCAGCACGGCCCAGGCCAGCGGGCTGCGCACCAGCCGCAGCCGGCCCCGGTGGCCGCCGCGCCGCGCGGGCTGCTCGTCCTCCCGCTCGTTCTCCCACGCGGGCCGCTCGTCCCCCCACGCGGGCCGCTCGTTCTCCCGCGCGGGCCGCTTGTCCTCCCGCGCGGGCCGCTTGTCCTCCCGCGCGAGCCGCCCGCCGTCCGGGATACCCGAGACCGGCAGGATGCCCCACGCATCGTCGGCAGGCTCGGCTGGCCGCGCGGTGAGCCAGGTTTCCAGCCCAGCCGCGCGGCCCTCAGGCGTAAGACCGAACCCCATCCGTGTCAGCGGGCGTGCCGGGCCGCGCTCCTGACCTTGCGCATCCGGAACGCGCCCGCGCCGGCGAGCAGTGCGCCCGCGGCGAGCAGGCTGACCCACAGAACCGGTGACGGGGCGGATGTCGCCGCCGTGCCGCCCAGGCCGGTCTGGGCGGCGCCGTTGGGCATCACGGTGCTGCCCGCGGCGTCCTGCAGCGGGTCGATCTCCAGGCCGTTGCCGGAGGAGTCCAGCACCACCAGCGTGTAGATGCTGCCGGCGTCCAGCGTGACGGCCTTGGCGCCCATCGCGCCCATGCCCTCCGCGTGCACGCGGAAGGTGCCGGGGTTAGCGGTCACGTAGTCGGTCACGTGGCCGAAGGGCAGCTCCTTAGCCAGCGTCTGGCCGCCCGCCATGATCGTCACCTTGATGTGCTTCAGCGATGCCTGGATCACCCGCACCCGTGACTTGCCCGCAGGCGTGGTCAACTCGTCCCGGAGGACCTGGAGCCGCAGGCCCTTGTTCGGGCCCATGCCCGCGACCGTGTAGGCGCCGCCCTGCGCGATGTGCACGTCGGTGGACAGGACCGGCGGCGAGGAGGCCTTGGCGCCCGCGGCGCGCATGGCCACGGTGTACTGGCCCGGGGTGACCTTCTCGTAGGGCGAGACCTCGCCGTAGCTGACGTGGTGGAGCACGATCATGGCGTGTGAGTTGCCGAACGAGTAGAGGTAGACGTCCACCGCGGGGGTGTTCGGCGACAGATGGGCCAGCCGGATCCAGCCGTCACCGGCCTGGGCAGGCGCGGCGGACGCGGCCGGTGCCGCTGCCACCGCCATGAGTGTGAACAGGCCGAGCACCGACACCACCAGCGGTGCAAGGGCCCGCATTGCCATGGGTCGAAATCTCATCGAAGTGATCTCCTTTTATCTCAGCCGCGTGATCCGAGCAGGCCGAGCGGGGTGGGCGCCGGATACTCGATGTCGAGCACGGTTCGTGAGCCGAGCCGCACTGTGCTGACCGCCGAAGGGCGGTATGGCGTACGCTGCGCGCCGAGAAACGCGCGCAGGACCTGCAGGGACACCGGCTGGTGACGGTGTGCGGGGACAGCCCCCGCGATCTCGGCCGACCGCAGCGGCACACCGGGGCTGGCGCCGCTGGCCGTCCGGCCGAAGCTGATGATCTGTACCGGGTACATGTGAGCCAGAGTGACGATCGTGAGAAGCAGGCGGGGGTCGACCTGGCCCGCGGCGAGCTGGCCCCGGGCCGCGGGCGCGACCTGGATGTTGGTGTTCGCCAGCACCTCGGCGCCCGCCGTTCTCCGGGCCGCGGCGTCGGCGGCGAGCCCGGACCGGTACGCCGCGGCGCCGTCCGGCGCGATCACCCGGACCTGGATCTGGTCGGCGCCGGAACCGAAGCTGGCGAGGATGATGGGCGCGTAGACGCTGGTCAGCCGGCTGCCGAACTGGCTGCGCAGCGCGGGGGTGGCGATCAGGACCTCCGAGCCGAGCGGGTCACCCTGGCTGGGCTGAAGCACAAGAAGCCGCCCGCCCGGGACGCCGGCCCCCTGGAGGGCGCCGCACATGGCCGGGTCGCAGGCCACCACGGCATCGCCGTTGATCTGCTGGGCGACCCAGGCAGCGGCCTGCGTGCGGGTCGCCGCCGCGCCGAGCGCGCTCCCGGCTCCCCCGCTGGACGGCGATCCGCTCTGGCCGGGCCGCGGGCGACCGCTCCCCGAGGTGCCCCTGCTGGCGATTATCGGGATAGCGGCGGCCACCAGCACGATGGCGGCGATCACGAAGGCAAGGAGAACCCGTACCCGGGGGCTGGCCAGGCGCCGCGCGGTCCACAGCCGCAGGGTCGTGGCGATGACCGTTCCCCAGCCCGGTTCCGGGGGCCGGGCCTGGCGCGGGTCCGCGGCGCCGGGCTCAGCGGCCGGGAGGCGGGCCGTGCTTGGCTGGGCGCCAGCGGGCTGAGCCGAGCCGGGCTGAGCCGAGCCAGGCTGAGCCGAGCCAGGCTGAGCCGCACGGGGGCTGGGTACCTTCGGCGGGCCTGACCCCGCCGCCTGGGGCGACGGACCTGTCCCGGCTACCTCCTCGGCAGAAGACTCGGGGGCTGCGGGCTCGCGCGAAGGGTCGGCGCTCGTAGGCGTGGCCTCTGCCCGTTCCGCCGCCGGCTCCGCTGGCGCACCGGGCGGCGCGGGTTCTGGTGCCTGGCGGGGGGTCGCCGGCTCCGCCGCCGGGCCGGCGGGCTCCGCTCCGGTTCGCTCACGGAGCGCAGCGATGGCCGACGTCACCGCCCTGGGCCGGGCCTGGCGCGGCGGCGAGCCCGGTCCCGCGTGCGACTCCCCCGGGACCCGGCGCGGCAGCTCGTCCGGGGCCTCGCGGGGCCGCGGCGCTCCGTTCGCCGGGCTGCCGCTTGCCGAAGCGGGGCCTGCCGTGGTGCCGTTCGCCGGAGTGCCGGCCGCCGCTGCTCCAGCTGCCGCTGCTCCGGTTGCCGGGGTGCCGTTCTCGCGGGCGGCGGGCGAGGTGGTGCCCTCCGGAGGGGTGCCGGATGGGTTCGCGGTTCCGTTGTCCGTGCGCGGCTGCTCGTCACTGGGCATGGCAGGGCGGCCCGGCGGCTGGTCGCCCAGCTGCACGGGCCCGCTGATTCCCCCCGGCACCTTCACAGTCCGTGACAGCCGGTGGTACGGGAAAGCATGACCTGATCCCCCCGGTCACCACGCATATAGCAGGGATGTGACCGTCAGAAACCAGCCGAGCATACCTGTATCACCTATTTCAAGCGGAATAGCATGTTGTCACTAAGAAACTACGTACCGCAAGGAAAAGGGTTGTTTTGCGGAACCAAGGTGATCACAAGGGGGTGAACAGCGGCCGGATGGCCGGTGAGCATCAGGTGACGCTCAGCCGGCTCACCGTAGAAGACGGCGGTAGAGGCGGGCCACCGACTCCACAGCGTCATCGGCGTCCGGCAGTTCCCCCGCTCGCTGCGCCGCGGCAGCGGCCAGCTTGGCGGCGAGACCCGGGTCGTCGAGCACCGACGCCACCGCGGCGGCGAGCGCCGCCGGATCCCCTTGCGGCACGAGGAGCGCCGCGTCCTCCCCGGTCACCTCGGGGATCCCGCCGGCCCGTGAGGCCACGACCGGCCGGCCAGCGGTCAGCGCCTCCTGAACGATGAGCGGCTGCCCTTCCCACCTGCTGGGCACCACGACCACGTCGGCGGCGCCTAGCAGGGCCGGGATGTCGCCGCGCCGCCCGAGGAAGCGCACCGCGACCCCGGCGTCGTGGGCCTGGCCGGCCAGTGGCTCCGCCAGTGGGCCCTCCCCGGCGATCACGAGCAGCGGCACCGGGTCCCGGTCCTGCCACCGGGCGGCCGCCGCGAGCAGCACCGGGTATCCCTTCTGGGCCACCAGCCTGCCCGCCGTGAGCACGACGGGCCGGTCCGTAGCGCCCAGGCTCGCCCTGACCGCCGCGATCTGCTGGCCGGACGGCGGCGCGGGGCGCGGGGCGGGCACCAGCGCTCGCCCCCCATCGCGTGCGCCGGCCCGGCGCATCCGCGCGGCGAGATCAGCGGAAACCCAGGTCACCGCCGCTGCCCGGCGCGCGGTGATCCGCTCGAGCACCGCATAAACCAAACGGTTGAAGCCACCCGCGGGCGGAGCGTTGTGCACGGTGACCACCAGAGGGACGTTCAGCGCCAGGGCGGTCAGCGCCCCGGCGCGGAGCCCGTGCGCGTGCACGATGTCCGGCGCCCAGGCCCGCAGGCGCCGCCGCAGGCGCAGCACCACGGCCAGGTCCGCGGCCGGCCGCGGCCGGCCGGAGATTTCCACCACCTCGAACCCGGGCTGACCAGCCGGGACCGGGTTCGCCGGGAAGAATCGCCGCCCGGTCTGCGCCGGGCCGAAGACCCGCACCCGCATGCCCCGGTCCGCACACCCCGAGGCCAGCATCGCCACGTGCGTCCCCGTGCCGCCGGCCGTGGTGCCGACCACGTAGGCGACCTTCATCCCGGGCACGGGCTGGCTCACGGATCCGGGGTCACCGAATCCGCCTCGCCGCGGCTCTCGCGGCAAGGGCGCGCAGGTCGCTGCCGTCCAGCGCCAGCACGGCCACCCCGAACACCGTCGCCGCGGCGGCACAGGCGAGCAGGGTGACACAGGCGTTCGGGAAGAAACCAGTGACCCGGAGCCCGCTGGAGACCAGCACACCCGCCGCGGCACCCGCGACGGCGCCGGCGAGGCCCGCGGCCGCAGCGCGTCCCGATCCGCGCAGCGCGGCTGGCCCCCTGCTGGCCCGGACGGCCAGGACCAGCGCAACGCCGGCACAGGTCAGTCCGATCGTGTTGCCAAGGCCCAGCACCGGTACCACCCAGTGGGCGCGGACCAGCGGCACGACCGCCACGTCGACGGCGGTGACCACCAGCCAGCCACCGACGAGGGCGACCGCGGCCAGCCGGTTGCGCCCGCTCGCGAACAGCACCCGGGACAGGCCCGCGGCGAGCCCGTAACCGACCAGCCCCGGCGCGAAGGCGGTGAAGGCAAGCGCCAGCTGCCGTGCCTGGCCCGGGTTCGCCACGAACAGGTGCGCGGCGGGCCACGCGGCCCCGGCGAGCAGCGCCGCACCGAGCCAGGAGACCAGCATCGCCGCACGGGTCGACGCGGCCGCGGTGCGGTCGAAGGCGGGCCCGTCGCTGGCCGACAGCTCGGGGAACACGCTGGTCGCGATCGGCACCGCGAGCACCGCGTAGGGCACGAAGAACATCTGCCAGCCGTAGTTGTAGAGCACCACGGCGCCCTGCCCCTGGCGGCTGTTGGCGAGCACCATGACCGCCACCAGCGAAGCGTCCTGTGCGACCAGGGTGGCGAACCCGACGGCGGCCAGCCCGCGCACCCGCCGGGCCACCCCGTCGGGGAAGCGCAGCGCTGGCCGGAGCCGCAGCCGCAGCCGCAGCGCGGGACCGAGCGCGATGAGCACGAGTGCGGCCACCCCGGCCGTGGTGCCCACGGACAGCACCACCAGCGCGGGCCGTGGCACCAGGGCCAGCCGGTCGTGCGATCCCGCCGACAGCGGAACGAAGGCCAGGTAGGCACCGATGACGACCAGGCTCGACACGACGGGCGCCAGCGCGGGCGCGGTGAACCGCCGGTGCGCCTGCAAGATTCCGTAGAGCACCACGGCCAGGCCGTAGAGCAGGATCTGCGGCGCGAACACCAGCAGCATCCGCGAGCTGACCGTGATCGCCGCCGACCGCGAGCAGTTCGGCACCCCGGCCAGCAGCGCCGACGCGAGCGGGTGCGCGATCAGCGCGATGACCAGACTGGCCGGGGCGAGCAGGACGACCGTCCAGGTCAGCAGCGCCGAGGCGATCTGGCTTGCCTCCTCGTCCGGGTTCCCCGCGATCTGCGCACCGCCCGGTGACCCGGCCGCCGTGCTGGTGAGCGCGCCCGAGCGGCCGGCCAGGCCGGCGGTGTCCGCGATATGCCCATCCGTGCTGCTGGCAAGCCCATCCGCGCTGGCACCGAGCCCATTGGGGCTGGCCCCGAGCCGGGTCGTGGCGCTGGCCAGCCCGTCCGGTGTGCCGGACCGGGCGGCGCGGTACGGCATCCGGCGGGCCGCCGCGCCGGCCAGGACCGGTACGACCGCGCTGGTGAGCGCGCCGCCGAGCACGATGTCATAGATGATGTTCGGGACCTGGTTGGCGGTGGCGTACGCGGTGCCGAGGCAGTGGCTGCCGACCGTGTGCGCGAAGACCAGCTGGCGGCCGAAGCCCACCACCCGGGCGATGACGGTGATGCCACCGATGAGCGCTGCCGCCCGCCCGATCCTGCGGCTTGCCTGCCGCAGCGGGCCGGGCTCGGTCACCGAGGCCGGCGGGCCGGTCACGGCATTGGGTGGGGTGGTGGGGTCGGGGCTGGCAGAGCGCGGGGTGGCGGGGTCGGGGCCGGCACTGCTGCGGCCGCCGTGTGCCCAGACTCCGGCGCTCCGGCTGGCTGCGTGCCGGGTGGCCGTCCCGGGACCGGGGCGGCCGGAACGGGCCTGCGGCCGAGCATGTCGAGCCACCGCAGGGCCGGGGTCCGCTCGATGACCGCGGTGAAGCTGACCTTCTCACTGGCCGCGGTCAGCCCGGCGATACCGGCCAGCAGCGCCACCCGGGCTGGCCTAGGGAGGCTGGCCGCGGCCGCCACCCCTAGCAGCGCGCCAAGCGCGTTGGCCCCGGCGTCCCCGAGCATTGCGCGCTCGCCCAGGTCTTCGCCCAGGAGCGCGAGCGCCGCGCCAAGCGGGGCCGCCACCGCTCCCCTTTTCCCGCCCCCGCGCTCTGTTCTTCCCGCCCCCGCGCTACGCGCCCGCCCCCGGCCTGCGCCCGCCCCCGCGCTACGCGCCCGCCCCCGGCCTGCGCCCGCCCCCGCGCTACGCGCCCGCCCCCGGCCTGCGCCCGCCCCCGCTCTGCCTGTCCCGGCCGGGGCTGCTCCGGCTGAGTCTGCCGCGGCCAGCAGCGCGCCGCTGGCCAGCGCCACCTTGAGGGCGCGCCCCGGGCGCAGATCGAACAGGTTCAGCAGGTTGGCACCACCGGCCACCAGCCCAGCGTTGATTGCGATGTCGGCCGGCCCACCGCCGAGCGCCGCGGCCGCCACCAGGCCGGTCGCGCCGATGCCGCCGAGCTTGACCGACCCCGTGGTGATCTCTCCTTGGGCCAGGGCACCCAGGTGCCCGCGGAACCCGCGCCGGTCTCCATCGCCCGCCAGATCGTCATACCCGCCGAACCCGGCCGCCCCCGCTCCGGCCACGGCCAGCGCGGCTCGCAGCCGTGGTGAGAGCCCGCGGTTCACCACCGGTGCCGCGATCGCGGCGAGGGCCAGCGCGGGGCCTTCGGCGAGCGTGACGGGCTCGCCGCGATGATTGGTCCTGGTCCAGGTGTCCGCGCCCCCGGGTGGGCGGTGGCGCAGGGCGGCATAGGCGGCCCGGGCCAAGCCCGCCGCGAGCGCTCCGGTGGCCAGCGAGGCCGCCGGCGATCCAGGCCGTCCGGGCCATAGCCGGCCGGGCCCGTGCCGGTGGCTGGTGCGGCCGCTCACTTCGCCGACCCGGTCGAGCTGGGCACCGGCCGTCCCCCGGCCCGGTTGTTGCTGGCCGTGTTCGGGGTTACCGTCGGCGTGGGTGAGGGAGTCGGCGCGGGGCTGGGCCCAGCCGCGTTCGCGGTCGGCAGGATGCCGTAGCTGCCACTCTTGCCGCGCGTCCGCTCCTCCAGCGCCTGCACCACGACCATCTGGCCGAACGGCGAATCAGCATTGTCCACGCTGGACAGATGGCCCGCCCGGCCGCCCGTCCGCATCACGTCGATGGCGCTGCCGGGCCCGGAGCCGGCGATGGTCCCGGACACGACCGCGCCCTGGCCGGCCAGGTCGAGCTGCTGGGCCAGGGTAACGAGCGCCTGGCTTTGCTCGTTGGAGTCATCCGTCGACGCCGGGGTGGCCGGAATGATCATGACAGCCAGCGTGGCACGGTCCCACGGATTCCCGGTGGAGGTGAGGAAACCTCCGCTTGCCAGCCCGTTGAGAACGGTCACGCTGCTGCTGTCGCGCTGGCCCGCCACCGGCTGGCCGGGGCCGTCCTTGGTGAGGACGACGTTGGCGATCAGCTCGCTGGCCTGCGCCTGCGCGGCCGACCCCTTCAGCACCAGCGGCACCGGGAGCTTGGCGGCGAACTGCTCGGCGATCTGTGCCAGCTTCTGGCTTCCGGTCGGGCTGGTGTCGAAAAACGGCGCCTGGAGCTGCAACTGGCCGGTGACCGTCGCACCGGCCAGGCCCAGGTTGTGGCTGATCCCGCTGACCACCGAGCCCGGCGCACCCGGTGCGAGCACCAGCACGACCCGCTGGCCCACCAGCAGCTGATGGAGTATCTGGGGGCCGTTGGCCTGCGCGAACTGGTTGTCCGCAGCGAGCTGGCTCTGCAACTGCTTGGTGGTCTGCTGTAGCGAGTCGATCTGCTGCTTCTGGTGCTTCGACAGCGCCTGCAGGCCTTTCAGCGCATAGGGGCGCAGCACGGTCGACCCGAGCAGCAGGCCAAGGGCCAGCGCGAGGAAGATCGCGACGATAGACACCAGGTGATAGCGAAAGTCGATCATCAGAACAATCCGGAGATCCAGTACCTCACCACGTCCCACTGGGTCAGGAGGTCCCGGCGGAGCACCTGGCCTGCAGGAGAGATGGCCAGGACGATCAGCACAGTGACGGATGCGGCCAGCACCAGCGCTGCTAGCGCCCAGCCGGACACACGCGGCCGGTACAGCCTGCTGACGCCCTTGGCGTCCACGAGCTTACCGCCGACCCGGAGCCGAGTGAGAAACGTACTGGAGAAGCCCTCTCTCCCCCGGTCGAGGAACTCGTCCAGGGTGTTGTGCGTGCCGACCGCCACGATCAGGCTCGCGCCCTTCTGGTCGGCCAGCAGAAGGGCAACGTCCTCGCTGGTCCCGGGGGCCGGGCAGACCACGGCGCTCAGCCCGAGCGCTTCGACGCGCGCCAGGCCGGGCGCATCCCCGTCCGGGTAGGCGTGGACGACAAGCTCGGCGCCGCACAGCAGCCCGCGGTCGGAGACCGAGTCCATGTCGCCGACGATGAGGCTGGGCTGGTACCCGGCTTCGAGCAGGGCGTCGGCACCGCCGTCCACGGCCACCACGAGCGGCTTGTACTCCCTGATGTAGGACCTGAGCGTGGCCAGGTCCTCGCGGTGATGATGACCACGCACCACGACGAGGACGTGCCTGCCCTCCATGCGGGTCCGAAGCTGCGGTACGGCGATGCCGTCTACCAGCAGCCCGCCCTCTTTGGTCATGTACTCGAGGGTGTTGGCCGCGAACGCCTGGAGCTGCGCGACGGCGCCGGCCTTGGCGTCGGCCATGGCCTTCGCGACCGACTCGGGGGTGTGCAGCCGCCCCTTCGCGACGATCTCCTCCCCGACGTAGAGGGCCGCCCCGTGCAGCCGGACCGTGGTCCCCTCGGAAACCCGGCCGAACACGTCGGGCCCAGCCTCGTCGAGCAGCGGGATGCCGGCCTCCACCAGCAGCTGCGGCCCGTGGTTGGGGTAACGGCCGCTGATGCTCGCGGCCACGTTCACCACGGCCCTGGCCTGCCGTTCGATCAGCGCGTCGGCACTCATCCGGTCCAGGTCCCGGTGATCGATGATCGCGATGTCCCCGGGCGAGAGCCGCTTGACGAGGTTCTTGGTCCGCTGATCCAGCCGGGCCGTCCCGGTCACGCCGGGCAGATCATCGGTCCTGGTCCGGTGCGCTATCGGGAACTTGAAGAACTGGGCCACCATTGCCCCCCATCCTGCCAGAACAGCAGGTAGCGCGGGGTCCGCCCGGCTAGGGCCGGGCGTCGGCTCGGGTGGCACCCGCGGGGTCACCGCTGGCGCGCCCGCCCCGCCGCGGCGCGCCCCGCGGCGCCACGGCCGGCCACGGCCGGGTCCGGGCCGTCCTCGCCCGCCGCCCGGGCGCGCTCCTCTCCCGCGGCGGCGAGCAGCTCCCCGGCGTGGGCCAGCCCGTACTCGGAGTTCTCCAGCCCGGCCAGCATCCGGGACAGCTCCTGCCGCCGGCCTGTGACGTCGAGGCGGGTGATGCCGCTGCTGATCACCGAGCCGTCGCTGGCCTTCTCGACCACCAGATGGGTGTCCGCGAAGGCCGCGACCTGCGGCAGATGGGTGACCACGATGACCTGGGCGCGCCGGGCGAGCCGGGCGAGCCGCCGCCCGATCTCCACCGCGGCCTTCCCGCCAACCCCGGCGTCCACCTCGTCGAAGACGAACGTGGGCACCGGGTCGGCGCCGGCGAAGACGACCTCGATGGCGAGCATCACCCGGGACAGCTCGCCGCCGGAGGCTCCCTTGGCGAGCGGCAGCGAAGGCGCGCCCGGGTGCGCGGCCAGCCGGATCTCCACCTCGTCCGCGCCGTGCGGGCCGAACTCGTCCCGCGCCGTGACCACGACGCTGACCTTCGCGTTCGGCATGGCGAGCGCGGTGAGTTCCGCGGTGACCTCGGCCGCGAACCGCTCCGCCGCCTCCTTGCGCAGCGCGGTCAGCTGGGCGGCCAGGTCCCGGACCGCCGCACCGAGCCGCTCCGCCTCACCGGCCAGCGAGCCGATCCGGTCGTCGTCGCCGGCCAGCTCGGCGAGCCTGGCCCGCGCCTGCTCGGCCCAGGCGAGCACCGAGGCGAGGTCGGGCAGCGCCGGAGCTGGGGCCTCGTCCAGGCCGGGTGCGGGCGCCTGCGCCGGTACCAGGCCGGCCGATGGAGCCGGTCCAGGCCCGGCAGCGGGCCCTTCACCGGCGGCGCCGGGGCGCCCCGCGGTGCCCGGGCGCGCCGCCCGGCCGCCGTAGGCGCGGATGAGCCGGTTCAGCTCCGCCCGGCGTTCCTGGATCACCGCGAGCCGCGCCGGGTCGCTGTCCAGGGACTCCACGTAGGAGGCGAGCTCGGTGGCCACGTCGGAGACGAGGTAGGCGGCCTCGGACAGCCTGCCCGCCAGGCTCGCCAGCGCCGGATCGTGCTCGGCCACGGCGTCCAGCGCCTGGCGCGCCCCGCCGAGCAGCGTGACCGCGTCGCCGCCCTGGTAGGACCCGTCCGCCGGATCGCCGAGCAGGGCCGCGTGCGCGGTGGTCGCCGCGGCGTGCAGCGCGTCCGCGTGGGCCAGCCGTTCCTCCTCGGCCAGCAGCGCCGCATCCTCGCCCTCGGCCGGCTCGACCCGCTCGATCTCGGCCAGCGAGCGTTGCAGGTCCTCGGCCTCCAGCGCCCGTTCGCGGGCCCGGTCGGTCAGCTCGCCCAGCTCGGCCACGACCTCCCGGTGGCGGGCGTAGGCGCGCTGGTAGTCGGCCAGGACGGGCCCGAACGCCGGGCCGGCGAACTCATCGAGCGCCTCCCGCTGCCGGGTGGCGCGCAGCAATTGCTGCTGGTCGGCCTGCCCGTGCACGGCCACCAGGTCATCGGACAGGTAGGTGAGCAGCGAGACGTTGACCGACCGGCCGCCCGCGAACGCCCGCGACCTGCCCTCGGCGGACACCGAGCGGCTGACGATCAGCGTGCGGCCGTCGTCGTCGAGCTCACCACCGGCGTCGAGCACCTGCCGCGCGACGTGCCCGTCCGGCTCGATGCGCAGGCGTCCCTCGACCGTGGCGCGATCCGCGCCCGGCCGCACCCGCGCGGGGTCGGCCCGGCCGCCGAACATCAGGCCGAGGCCGGTCACGACCATGGTCTTGCCTGCCCCGGTCTCCCCGGTCACCACGGTGAGCCCGGAGGAGAACTCGAGGACGGCATCCTCGATCACGCCGAGGCCGGTGATCCGGACTTCCTCAAGCATCGGCGGGGGACTCCTCCTTCCCGTTCGTCCCGGCGTTCCTGGCGGTCCGCCCGCGCCAGCCGGTCACCGGCAGGCCGAACTTGGCCACCAGCCGGTCGGTGAACGTGAACGGCACCGCGGTGACGCCGTCCTGGCCGCCGCGCAGCCGGGCCAGCAGCACCGGCTTGGCGCCGCGGCGCACCTCCACCCGCGCGCCCGGCGCGAGATCGACGCTCCGCCGCCCATCGCACCACAAAACGCCCCCCACCGTCTGGCTCCGGCGAGAGACACCCTCGTGTCCCGGGCCAACGGATGTGCCGAGGACCTCCACCGCAAGCACCGACCGCGGCGACACGACGAGCGGCCCGGCGAACAGCGCGTGCGCGCTGATCGGGACCAGGAGCAGCGCCTCGACCTCGGGCCAGACAATCGGCCCACCGGCCGAGAACGCGTACGCCGTAGACCCGGTCGGGGTGGCGCAGACCACGCCGTCGCAGGCCCAGCGGGACAGCGGCCGCCCGTCGATCTCGGTGACCACCTCGATCATCCGCTCCCGGGCACCCTTTTCCACGCTGGCCTCGTTCAGTGCCCAGGTCTCGGTGGCCGTCCCGTTATGCCGCACAGTCACGTCGACGGTCATCCGCTCTTCGACCGAATACCGGTGCTCCACCACCTGGTCGACGGCGCCGGCCAGGTCGTCCGGCTCGGCCTCGGCGAGGAAGCCGACGTGGCCGAGGTTGACGCCAAGCATCGGCGTCGCGGCAGGCCGGGCCATCTCGGCGGCGCGCAACAGCGTGCCGTCGCCGCCGAGCACGATCACCATCTCCGCTTCCGCGGCCGCGTCCGGCGCCGCGGGGACCACGTCGGCGCCCGCGCATTTCAGGGCGGCGGCTTCTGGCGCCAGGACGCGCACGTTCACCCCGGCCGCGGTCAGCCGGTCCACCACGAGCCGTGCGCTGCGCAGCGCCGCAGGCCGCCCGGCGTGGGCCACCACGAGCACCGTGCGCTTCACTGTGGTCCCTCCGCGATCGCCCGGTCGAGTCCGTCCGCGCGCAGCCCTGGCGCGCCCCGGCGCAGCCACAAGAAGTACTCCACGTTCCCGGCCGGTCCCGGAAGCGGGCTGGCCACCAGGCCGGCCACGCCGAGCCCAAGCTCCGCCGCGGCGGCGGCCACCGTCTCGACGGCCTCCCGGCGCAGCCCGGGATCGCGGACCACGCCGCCGGTCCCCACCCGGTCCTTGCCGACCTCGAACTGGGGTTTGACCAGGAGCACGAAGTCGGCGTCCGGGCTCGCGCACCGGATCAGCGCGGGCAGCACCAGGCCGAGCGAGATGAAGGACAGATCGGCGGTGACCAGGTCCGGGGCGGGCGCCACCTGCTCGGGCTGAAGCTGGCGGACGTTGACCCGGTCCAGCACGGTCACCCGTTCGTCATTGCGCAACCCCCAGGCGAGCTGCCCGTACCCCACGTCGACGGCGGTGACGTGGGCCGCCTCGTTGCGCAGCAGGACGTCGGTGAAACCCCCGGTGGAGGCCCCGGCGTCCAGGCACCTGCGGCCCGCGACTCGCAGCCCGGGGAACGCGGCGAGGGCGCCGGCCAGCTTCCACCCGCCGCGGGAGGCGTACTCCGGCCCGGCCGGCTCGGTGACGGTGATCGGGTCACCGGCCGCCACCTGGGTGGCGGGCTTGGCCGCGGGCTGGCCCGCGACCAGGACCCGTTGCGCGGTGACCAGGCCGGCCGCCTGCTCACGGGAACGCGCCAGCCCCCTTCTCACCAGTTCGGCGTCGAGCCTTCTGCGGGTGCCCATGCAGCGACCACGCTGCCCTTCAGCCGCCCGGCGCGCGCGGGTCCGGCACCTGTCTGCCGGGCCCCGAAGGGTCGCGCACGTCCAGGTCACCAAGCGCCTCCGTCAGCCGCTCATGTACGTACTCGAACACGGCCGGATGCTCGGCGACGGGTAGCTCCGCCAGGTCTTCGAGCCGCGCCACGGCCTCGTCCACCCGCGTGTCGCCGGTGCCGGGCCGCGCGCCCGTCAGGCCCGCGGAACCGGGCGAGCCCGGCGCGGTCTGCTCCGGTGACTGTGCCGGCCCGGGGGGGCCCTCCACCTCCCCGGGGGCTGGCCTCCGGACCGCAGGACCCGGAACCCCCCGAACCTCCATCGCTCTCGCTCTCCTCGCCGCCGTGCACCAGTTACCTTTCCTGAGGAAACGCTACCGCCCGGTGCGGGCCGGACGGGCCGTGCGGCGCCATCGGCGCTCCGGCGCGCCGTGCGCCCGGTTCCGCGCGCCGCCTTCCCCGGCCCTGGCGCGAGCACCTCTAGGATTGGGCCACCCTGGGGATAACCAGGCCCACAGGGGGAAGCGAGGTGTTTCGTGGCTACCGCTGAGGAATGCCGCCAAGCGCTGGAAAAGCTGACCGGCCAGATCGCCACCATGGATCCGAAGGACCGCGAAGCCTTCCTGGCCGACCGCGAGCTGAGCTGCACGGTCACCGACCTGGGCGTTACCTTCCTGACCCACATCCGCCCCGATGGCGCGTCCGCGGTCACCGTGGCCAACGGCTCGGACCCGCCCGCCCAGGTCCGGTTCAGCGTGAAGAGCGACGACCTGGTCGCGATCGCCGACGACCCCGGGCTGTTCATTCGCTTCTGGCTCACCGGCCGGCTCAAGATGCAGGCCAGCATCTCCGACCTGCTCCGCCTCCGCAAACTCATCTGACCGGCCGTGTAGCACCTGCCGGGCGGGCCATAGCCTGGGTGGATGCCTGAGGGTGATGCGGTGTGGCTGACCGCGCGCCGGCTGCACCAGGCGCTGGCGGGCCGCGTGCTGACCCGCAGCGACTTCCGGGTGCCGCGGTACGCGACGACCGACCTCACCCGGCGCACGGTGACCGAGGCCGTCGCGCGCGGCAAGCACCTGCTGATCCGGACCGCAGACGGCATCACCGTACACACCCACCTGCGCATGGACGGCTCCTGGCGGGTACACCCGGCCCGCGACCGCATCGCCGGCAGCCACCGCATCAGGCTGATCCTCGCCAACAGCGAATGGCAGGCGGTGGGCTACCAGCTCGGCGTGGTGGAGGTCCTCCCCACGGCCAGGGAGGACACCGTGGTCGGCTACCTCGGCCCGGACCTGCTCGGCCCGGACTGGGACCCGGCCGAGGCGATGAGCCGGCTCCTCGCCGACCCGGCCCGCCCGGTCGGCGAAGCCCTGCTTGACCAGCGCAACCTCGCTGGCATCGGCAATATTTTTGCTACAGAAATGCTGTTCCTCCGGGGCCTCAGCCCGTGGCGGCCCGTTGGAGAGGTAGCGGACCTGCGTGCCCTTGTAGAACTCGGACACCGACTGCTGCATGCCAACAAGGAACGGTTCGGCATCATCACCACGGGCGTGGCCCGGCGCGGCGAAGAGCACTGGGTGTACGGCCGCGCGGGCCGGCCTTGCCGGCGCTGCGGGACCACGATCGGCAGGGCCGAGCAGGGCGGCCCAGGCGAGGAGCGAGTCAGGTTCTGGTGCCCGCGCTGCCAGTCCTGACGGACCGTTCCAGCCCGGCCCAGAAGGTGCATTACGGCTGTCGCGTCGAACCCGGGCTGCCAAGCGCAGCAGCGAGCCCGGTACCCGACGGCCCATCGACGAGTACCGGGCTCACCACGTCCGCAAACTCAGGCGTCGCGGGTGCGGAACAGCACCACCCCGGCGATCATCGCGACGACCGCGTAGGCGGCGAGCACCGCGAACCCGGGCCAGGCCGAGAACAAGTCCGGGCCGCCCCCCGGCTTGGTCGTCCATATCTGGGCGCCCGCGATAGCCGGCATCCACTTGTCCACGCTGTTCTGCCAGGACTGCGGCAGGAAGTTGACCAGGATGGACACGACGAACAGCAGGCCGATGGCGGCGGTGATCGCACCGGCGGTGTGCCGCAGGATCGCACCGAGGCCGTAGGCGAGCATGCCGCATGCGGTCAGGAACAGCGCGCCGCCGACCACGGCCCGCAGCACGTTGGGGTCGCCGAGCGTGACGTTCAGGTGGTGGCTGGACAGGATCGCCTGGCCGACGAAGAACGCCCCGAAACACGCGACCAGCCCGGTGATCAGCGAGACGGCCGCGAACACCACGGCCTTCGCGGCGAACAACGTGCCCCGGCGCGGCTGCACCGCAAGCGAGGTGCGGATCATCCCGGTGGAGTACTCCGACGTGATGGTCAGCGCACCGAGCACCGCGATGACGAGCTGGCCCACGTACAGCCCGCCCAGGCTCTGCTGGGTGGCGTCGAAGGTGGCCCTGTCGAGGCCGTGAGTGTGCGAGGCGGCGCCCGCACTGGCCAGCGCGCCGATCCCGACGGTGACCACGATCAGGGCGAGCAGCGTCCAGTAGGTGGACCGGGTCGACCGGATCTTGGTGAACTCCGACCGCACCGCGTCGGCGAAGCCGGCCCGCCCCGTCGTGGGCGGCAGCAGGCGCTCCCGCGGGGCCACCGCTATCTGTGTCGCTGCCATGTCATGCCACCCCTGTCTTCTGCGCGTGCCGGCCGGCCGGCTCCGTGCCCGGCTGCCCCGGTTCGGTCGCGCGGAACTCCACGCTGTCCGCGGTCAGCTCCATGAACGCCTCTTCCAGCGAGGCCTGCGCCGGCGCCAGCTCGTGCAGCCGGATCCGGTGCTCGAAGGCCAGGTCGCCGATCCGGTCCACGGGCAGGCCCTGCACCACGACCGCGCCGCTCGCGCCCGGCATGGTCATGCCCCCGGCTTCCAGGATGACCTTGACGAGCAGCTCGGGCTCGGGGGTGCGCACCCGGACCGACTGCACCGAGTTGCGCTCGATGAACTCGGTCACGCTGCAATCGGCGATGAGCCGCCCGCGGCCGATCACCAGCAGGTGGTCGGCCGTGTTCTCCATCTCCGACATCAGGTGGCTGGACACGAAGATCGTGCGCCCCTCGGCGGCGAGCGCCTTCATCAGGTTCCGGATCCACAGGATCCCCTCGGGGTCCAGCCCGTTGACCGGCTCGTCGAACATCAGGATGGCGGGGTTCCCGAGCAGCGCGGCGGCGATGCCGAGCCGCTGCCCCATGCCGAGGGAAAAGCCCTTGGACCGCTTCCTGGCCACCTCGGTGAGCCCGACCAGCTCGAGCACCTCGCCGACCCGGCGCCGCGGCAGCCCGTTGGACTGCGCGAGGCAGAGCAGGTGGTTGTAGGCGCTCCGGCCGCCGTGCACGGCCTTGGCGTCCAGCAGCGCGCCGACCTCGTGCATCGGGTAGGCGAGCTGGCTGAACTCCTTGCCGTGCACGGTGACCGTGCCGTTGGTGGGCCGGTCCAGGCCCAGGATCAGCCGCATCGTCGTCGTCTTGCCCGCACCGTTCGGGCCGAGGAACCCGGTGATCCGCCCGGGCTCGACGGTAAAGGTCAGCTGGTCGACCGCCAGTTTGTCGCCAAATCGTTTGCTGAGGCCCCGTGCCTCGATCATGGCTTGTGTCCCTCCTCGGGCGCGGGCACCCTGCCCGCCTTATGCCTGGTGCAGCCAGTCTCCCGGGCCGGCCCCCGGCGGCGCGTCGCCCCGCACGATGATTCGCGTCCACCCAAAGGAGTAGGGATCCGTCAGCCTCCGGCCTACCAACCCGCGACCGCGGTCCGACCGCCGACGGTCAGGGTAACCCCCGATGCCAGCCCGTGCGTGCCTCTGACCAGCCGAAACGGAGGGCGTGTCCCGTGCCTAGCCGGGCACGCCCGGCGACGCGGGCAGGTCCAGCGCCGCGACGGCGGCCGCCGCCTGCTCGGCGCTCGGGCCCGGGGCGGACCAGGCCGCGGCGCAGAGCGCGCGCAGGCCATCCAGCCCGGGCCCGGAACCTGACATTACGATTTCGCCGTGGTCCCCCGGTCGCGCCAGCCACCCGCCGCAGCCGAACCCATCCGGCGTTTCGGTCACCGCCGGATGCGGGACGAGCAGCCCGGCCAGCCCTTCGGCCAGGTAGGTGGGCCGGCGCCCGGCCGGGGCGAGCACGACGTCGACGGGGCGGGTCACCCCGGTCAGCACCAGCAGGCTGTCGGCGCCGGACCGGACGGCGCTCTCGATGTCGGTGTCCAGCCGGTCCCCGACGACGAGCGGGTTGCGGGCGCCGCTGCGCGCCACCGCCTCGGCGTGCAGCGGCGGCTCCGGCTTGCCGGCCACGACCGGGTACCGGCCGGTCGCGGTGGCGATCACCTGGACCAAGGACCCGTTGCCGGGCTGGCGGCCGCGCGGGGTGGGCAGCGTGGAATCCGCGTTCGAGGCGACATACCAGGCACCGGCGTCGACCGCGAGTGCGCCCTCGGCCAGTTGCTCGTAGCTGAGGCCGGGGGCGTACCCCTGGGCCACGGCGGCGGGATGCTCGCTGGCAACGGTTACCGGGCGGAACCCCCGCTCCCGGACCGCGACCCGCAGGCCGATGCCGCCCACGACCAGGATCGCTGCCCCGGGGGGAAAGCGTTCGGCCAGCAACCGGGCGGCCGCCTGTGCGGATGTAATCACGTCCTCGACCCTGGCGGGCACGCCTAGCCCGGTGAGCTGCGCCGCGATGGCCGACGGGGTGCGGGAGGCGTTGTTGGTCACGAAGGCGAGCCGCATGCCCGACGCGGCCGCCTTGCCCAGCGCTTCCGCCGCCCCCGTGATGGGGTGCCCGCCGAGGTAGACGACCCCGTCGAGGTCGAGCAACGCGACGTCGTAGCGCGTGGCGGGCGGCTCGCTGGTCCCCGGCAGCGGGGGGCCGGCCTGGGCGGCGCCGTCACCCGCCCTGGCGTGGTCGGTCATGTGCCTGCCTCTCTCGCGGGCGAGAAGGCGTCTCACTAGGTCTCGTCGCTGACCGGGGCGGCCGGGTCCTCCGGAGCCGGGCTGGCCTGCGCCCGGGCGCGCAGCGTGGCGCGGACCCCGCGCAGCGCCTCGGTGTAGTGCCGCAGTTCCGGCCGCATCGCCGCGGCCAGCGCCAGGTGCTCCGCCGCGGCCGCCGGGTCGCCGCCCCGGGCCAGGGCGAGCCCGAGGCCGAAGTGCGCGTAGTCGTCGCTCGGGCTTGCGTCCACGATCTGCCGGAAGCTGTCCGCCGCGTCGGCGTACCTGCCGGTGTCGAACTGCGCCCGGGCGAGCGCCTCGAGTACGCTGCGGGCCCCCGGCTCGGCCTCGGCGGCGCGCTCGAGTAGCTGCGCTGCGGCCGCGGGACTCCCCCGGCCGAGCAGGTCAAGACCTCGCCGGTACCACGTGTAGCTGTCGCCTCCGGGGGCCTGCTCTGTGGAGCTGCCACGCTGATCTTCGCCAGGTCGGGAATCGCTGTCGCCGCGCGGTGCTTCTGACATATGTGCAGATCCTTCCGTCCGGCGCCCAGCCAGCGTCCGGCCTCACGCTGGCGCCCTTTCGCGGGCTCCGTTATGCCCAGGACCGCGTGAGCGGCCTCGCCGAGGTCACCTCTCCACCGTACGACGTGATTGCGCACGACGCGGCGGACCACTTGCTGGCCTCCGATCCGCACAACGTTGTCCGCCTGATCCTGCCCCGTCACGTTCTGGGTAATCCCGGGGTGGCCCCGGCCGGCCCGGCCGGCCCGGCTGGTGCCGGCGCCGCACCGGCTGGCCCGGCCAACGGCGCTTCCAGGGCGCGCGCGGCAGTGACCGGGGCCGGCTACGACGACGCGGCCCGCCTGCTGCGCGACTGGCAGGACGAGGGCATCCTGGTCCCCGACCCGGAGCCGGCCTTGTACGTGTACGAGCAGAGCCTGCCCGCCGGGCCGGTCCTCCAGCGCGGGCTGATCGGGGCCCTGCGGCTGGCACCGCTGGGCGCGGGGCCAGTGCTGCCGCACGAGGACGTGATTCCGGGGCCGGTCGCCGGCCGCCGCCAGCTCATGGAGGCGACCGGGGCCAACCTGGAGCCGATCTTCCTGCTCTACGACGGCCCCGGCGAGCCGGCCGACCCCGGTGGCCCTGGCGGGCCCGGGACGCCGAGCCAGGGCTTCACCGCCGGGCTCATCGCGGACGTCGCCAGCCGCGCGAACCGCTGCTGTCGGTGGACACCGACGACGGGATCCGGCACCGGCTATGGGCGGTGACCGATCCCGCCGAGCAGGCCGCCGTCGCGGCGGACCTGGCCACCCGGCAGGCTCTCATCGCGGACGGCCACCACCGCTATGCCGCCTACCTGCAACTCCAGGCGCGCAAGCGGACCGCCGGGGCCGGCGCGGGCCCGTGGGACGCCGGGCTTGCCCTGCTGGTGGACTCCTCGGCGTTCCCGCCCCGGATCGGCGCGATCCACCGGGTGGTCTCCGGGATCAGCCCAGCCGAGGCCGCCCGGCTGGCGGAGCGGGCGTTCACGGTGCGCGAGCTGACCGGGATGACGCAGGCCGAGGCGCTGGATGTGCTGCGCGACGCGGGCACCAGGCACATGGCGTTCCTCCTCGCGGGCGGCGGGGAGTTTTATCTGCTCACCGACCCGGACCCGGAGGCGGTGGCGGAGGCGATGCCGGACCGCAGCGCCCGCTGGCGCGGGCTGTCCGCCGCGGTCATGCAGGAGCTGCTGCTCGGCAAGCTGTGGGGCATCGGGGACGACGAGGAGCGGGTCGACATCCACCATGACGCGCTCGAAGCGCTGGGCGCCGCCGGCCAGCCAGGTGTCACCGCGGTCATCTGCCCGCCGCTGTCGGCCGAAGACGTCCGGGATGTGGCCGCGCACGGTGAACGGGTCCCGCGGAAGTCGACGTCGTTCGCGCCCAAGCCGCGGACCGGCCTGGTGCTGCGATCGTTCGCTCTCGGCTGAACCCTGCTGGCCCGGGGAGCGGCCCCGGAACCCCGATAGCCAAAAGGCCCCCGCGACTGCGTCACGGGGGCCTTGGCCGTTAGCCCGGGAGCGACGTCCGGAGCGTTGGCGCCGCCTGACCGGCCCCTCGTTACGGGGTGGCGCTGGGCGTCGGCGGGGCGGCGGGGATGCCCTTGAGGCGTCCCGGGGCGGGGCGTCCCGCGCGGACGTAGAGCCGGTCGCGCCCCGCGGTCATCAGCGGCACGAAGTGGCTGTCGAAGTAGGCGGTAAGCTGCGGCTTCCAGGAGATCCGGCGATATGCCTCGCTGGTCAGCCAGGCGTACCTGGCGGCCCGGAAGGCCGACATCCACGCCGCCTCGACGGCCGGTGAAGCGCTCGCCCCGGTTTGCCCGTTCCGTCCGTTGGACAGCGCGTAGTCGGTGCCCACCCCATCGATCATCAGCGAGCAGCCCGGCTGCGTGGACACGAACCGGTTGATGGCGATCGTGTAGGACGCCTGATCCGTGGCGACGCACGCGCCCGGCGGAATCAGCCGTTTGGCGGCGGCGATCTCGCTGCTGGGGACGCCCGAGTACTCGTTGGATTCGGCGCCTATCTGGAGCACCGTCAAGGCGACGAGGGCGACGGCGGCCACGACCGTCGCGGCCGGCCGCAGCAACGCAAGCCGCCGGCGGGTGTCCCCGGCGGGCAGCGCGGCAAGCAGGCGCGACGTCGGCAGCGCGAGCGCCAGGGCCAGGAACGGCGCGAGGAACGCAGCGTAGTGGTAGTAAAAGTCAGCGGGCCACAGGAAAGCCGCGATCACGAGGACAAAGGTCCCGGCGGCGAACCAGTCGAGCGCGGGCGGCGGACTGTGCGCCAGCCGCGATCCGAGCACCGTCACGGCGGCGATGACCAGGACGACCACGAGGCTGATGATCACCAGCGGCGGCGTGGCGAGCTGCGAGCTATGCACCAGCCCGAGCATCTGCTGGAGCCGGTACCCCTCCGGGATGCGCACGATGTCGTAGCGGACCAGCTGGGCAACGACAACGCTGTGGTAGAAGGTGCTGGGCGCGGTGAGCGCGAACGGCAGCACCGGGACGCAGAAGCCGAGCACCACCCCGGCGGCGTAGGCGGCCGCCCGCCGCGGGCGGCGCGCGGTGAGCAACAGGATGACCGCGACCGGCAGGATGGCCCAGACCTTTACCGCCCCGGCGAAGCCGAAGAGCAGGCCGCCGAGGAGGATCCGGCGGCGGCTATCGGCGATCCGGTCGCCGTCGAACACGGCAAGGGCGCCAAGCAGGCAGAACAGCACCAGCCACGGCTCGAGCAGCACGGTCCTTGCGGCCAGGATGCTATCCGGGAAGATCGCGAGCACCCCGCATGTCACCAGCGTCGCGAACAGGCCGCGGTGCCGGGTGAGCAGGCCGCCAAGCGGAACCGCCGCGGCGCCCGCGAGCGCGGTGACGACCCGGGCCACCGCCATGCCCGTGTCGGTGCCGAAGGACTTGGTGGCCAGCGCGACCGGGAACATGATCAGCGTGATTCCCGGCGGCTGCACCATGATGAAGTCGCGGTACGGTATCGCGCCCTGCAACAGGCGGACCGCGCTGCCGAAGTCCGTCCCGTCGTCGTACTCGCTGATGCCGAACATGTAACCGGGCCGGCTGAGGTCATACAGGCGCAGCCCCACGGCGAGCAGGGTGGCCACGATGATCACCGCGTACACCGCCCACCGCCGGCGGCCGTCGGTGTGCTCCGGTGGCCCACCGGCCGGGGAAGAACGGGCGCTGGACGCACTCACGCGCGTTCCGCTCACAGGCTCCTCTTTCGTGCCTCTCCCAGGAAAGCCAGGAGGCCACAGCCTGACGCCTGAGCCGGCCGGTGTCCCGGATCCGGCTCCGCGGCCGCCTGCCTGACTGCGCACAGATAGTACTCGCAATGTAACTGTCCGCATGGGATTGCTGCGGATGCCTGTGCATCCGCCGCGAGAACGTGGCGGTTGCATCTGGCACGATACCGACATGAACCAGGCCGGGCTCAGCCATGACAACGGGACCGAGGTGACCCCGCTCGGGCACGAGGTCTACGAGATCGACACCCGGATGGCTGGCTACAGCCAGATTACCGCCGGATACCTGATCCTTGCCGACAGGCCGTGCCTGGTGGAGACGGGCACGTCCCCGTCCGCGCCGGTGGTCAGGGACGCGCTGGCGGGCCTGGGCGTGGGCCCCGGCGACCTGGCCACGGTGGTGGTCACCCACATCCATCTCGATCACGCGGGCGGCGTGGGCGACATTGCCACGATGTTCCCGGCCGCCGAGATCGTGGTGCACGAGCGCGGCGCACGCCACCTGGCCGATCCAAGCCGGCTCATGGCCAGCGCCCGCGTGGTCTACGGCAGCGCGCTGGAGACATGGTTTGGCGAGCTCAAGCCCACGCCCGCCGAGCGGATCCGGGCGGTCGAGGAACGCGGCTTCATCGATCTGGGTGCCGGGCGGTCCCTGGACAGCCACTACTCTCCGGGCCACGCCAAGCATCACGTGGGGCTCATCGACTCGGCCAGCGGCGACCTCTACGTGGGGGATGCCGCCGGGGTGTTCTTCCGCGAAACCGGGGATCTGCGCCCGGCGAGCCCGCCCCCGGACTTCGATCTCCCGCTGGCCCTGGACTCGCTGCGGCTGTTCGCCACGCTGGCGCCGGCCCGGCTGTTGTTCAGCCACTACGGCCCGGTGGACGACGTCGGGCCGACGCTGGAACGGTCGGCCGAGGAGCTGAACGTGTGGGTGGATGAGACCCGCCGTGCCCGTGGCCAAGGACTCGACCTGGAACACACCGTCGCCATGGTGCGCGAGCGGACCCGGCAGCGCTATGCCGCGCTCGATCCGGATGCCGACCCGGAGGTCGGCATCAAGGCTGAACGCATCAGCAGCACCCGGGCCAACGTCGAGGGCATCTGGCACTGGCTCGGCAAGACCGAGCCGGACAGCCGCTAGGCCAGCCGCCGGTCACTCCTCGCCGTCGTCCTGGTCGGCGCCGTCCTCCTGGTCGGCGCCGTCCTCCCGGCCGTCGCCGTCGTCCCGGCCGTCGCCGTCGTCCTGATTGGCGTCTCCGTCCCGACTGGCGGCGGCGTCCCGATCGCGGGGGTGCTCCTGCTCGTCGCCGGGGTCGGCGTCTTCCTGCTCGTCGCCGGCCTCTCGCTGCTGGCCGGCGGCGTGCTCCGGCCCGGAATCCGTGTCGGTCTCCTCGCCAGACTCCGTCTCGGCCAGATCATCGATGAAGACGTTGTCCAGGTCCTCGTAGCGTTCTGCAGCGTCGGTGTCCTCGTCGGTGTCCAGGGCGGCCGCGCGGCCGAACCACTCCCGGGCCTCCTCCTCGCGGCCGTCATCGAGCAGCACGTCCGCGTAGGCGTAGAACAGGCGGGCCGACCAGGGCCGCTGGCCGCCGTCGGTGAGCTCAGGCACGCGTAGGACGGCGGCCGCGGCCGCCGGGCGCCCCTCGTCCCGGCGTATCCCGGATTCCACGATGAGCAGTTCGATCTGCGTCGCCCGGTCCAGCTCAGCGACACCGGGGTCGTGCACGATGGCCAGGGCACGGTCGATCCTGCCGAGCGCACGCTCGGAGTCCGCCATCAACGGCAGGTAGCTGACCCGCCCGGTAAGCCGCCGCGCGGTGCGCAGTTCGGCCAGCGCTTCCGCCCAGCGGCTGGCCCGGTAGGCGGCTACGCCGCTGGTTTCCCGAACCACCCCGACACGTCCCGCGAGCTTTCGGGCCTGGAGCGCGTACTGATAGGCGCGTTCCGGGTCGGCCTCCTGGCTCGCCGCCACAAGCAACCGGGCCACCGCTTCGGCGAGGTGCCCGGGCAGGGTCCGCAGTTCGGCCCGCGCCTGCGGGTCAAGCTGGTCGGCGGTGATGTCCTCGGGAACCTCCAGCCACGCCGTGCGGCCCTGCTGGCTCAGGACCTCCCCGTCGTCGCCGTCGTCGGGACGCGCTTGCCAGCCCGACCCGCCGCCCCGCGGACCGCCGCGAGTGGCGTCGCGGTCGTGGCCCGCGCCCCGCGAGCGCCCGCCCTCGGCGTCACGCCCGTAACGCGGGCCCCGGTCGTTCCCGCCGTCGCGGCCCGCGCCATAGCGGCCTCGGGCAGCGCCGCCACCGGACCGCGCAGCCCGGGCAGACCCGCCGTCGGCATCCCGTCCATAACGGGAGCCCCGGTCGTACCCGCCGTCACGGCCCCGGGAATCGTCAGCCCCCGGCCGCGTCGCCCGCGTACGCCCACCTTCGGCATCGCGCCCCTGCCGCGGGCCACGTCCATACCCGCCGTCGCCACGATCGCGCCGACCAGTGGCGCCGCCACCCGGCCTAGCCGCCCGCGCAGACCCGCCGTCGGCGTCACGCCCGTACCGCGGCCCCCGCGCGTATCCACCGTCGCCACCGCCATCGCGGTCCCGAGTGGCCCGAGAAGGTCCATCCCCCGCATCGCGTCCGTAACGGGAGCCCCGGTCGTACCCGCCGTCACGTGCTCCGCCAGCGTCAGCATCCGACCTCGGCGCCCGGGTACGCCCACCTTCGGCATCGCGCCCCTGCCGTGGGCCGGACCTGTATCCGCCGCCGCCACCATCGCGCCGGCCAGCAGCACCGCCAGCCCGCGCGGGCCCGCTCTCGCCGTCACGCGCGTACCGGGGGCCCCGGTCATACCCGCCGTCACGGCTCCCGGAATCGTCAGCGCCCGACCTCGCCGCCCGGTTACGTCCACCTTCGGCATCGCGTCCCTGCCGTGGGCCGGACCTATATCCGCCGCCACCACCATCGCGCCGGCCAGCAGCACCGCCGGCTCGCGCGGCCCGTGAAGGCCCACCTTCGGCGTCACGCACGTAACGCGGCCTGCGCGGATACCCGGCATCGGCGCCATCGCGGCCCCCAGAGGCACCACCCGCCCGCGCGGCCCGAGTAGGCCCACCCTCGCGATCGCGCACGTACCGGGGGCCCCGGTCATACCCGCCGTCACGGCCCCCCGACGCGCCACCACCGGGCCGCGGGGCCCGGGCAGGCCCGCTCTCGGCGTCACGCGCGTACCGGGGGCCCCGGTCGTACCCGCCGTCACGGCCCCTCGACGCGCCACCACCCGACCGCGGAGCCCGGGCAGGCCCGCCTTCGGCGTCACGCGCGTACCGCGGCCTGCGCGGGTACCCAGCATCGCCGCCATCGCGGCCCTCAGAGGCACCACCGGACCGCGCGGCCCGAGCAGGCCCGTCCTCGCCGTCACGCGCGTACCGGGGGCCCCGGTCGTACCCGCCATCACGGCCCCTCGACGCGCCACCACCCGACCGCGGAGCCCGGGCAGGCCCGCCCTCGGCGTCACGCACGTACCGCGGCCTGCGCGGGTACCCACCATCGCCGCCGCCATCGCGCCGTCCAGCGGCGCTCCGGCCTGGCCTCGCGGCCGGGGAGCGCCCGCCGCCCCAGGACCGCGGCCCGTCTTCCCCGTCTCCCTCGGCGCCACGGGCGCGCCGGGCCGCCGGGGGCCGCTCATTGCCAGCATCCGGGCCGCCGCGGGCGGCCCGGCCGGGTCCCGCCGCGCGTGGGCGCCTGTCCGCAGGCTCAGGCCCGTCGCTGCCGCCCACTCCGGTAATCCCTTCCTCCGCAGCTGCTCGCCGGCGGTCCGCCCCCGGCGCACGGCCGTCTTCCCGATCACGCTCTGGCCCGCGACCCCGGACCCTACGGTCCTGGGTCCCACGATCCCGGCTTCCCGCGGGCGCACGGCCGGTTCCTGATGCACGCCGGCCGCCGACGCCCTCCTGGGCCTTACGCGGCCGCTCTGCGGCCCCCGAGCGGCCGCGTGCAGGCGTGCCACGGCCGCCCTGGCCGCTCCCTTCCTGGCTGCTGCGTTCCTGGCTGCTGCCATCCCGGTGGGTGCCCTCCCGATGGGCATCTTCCCGGTGGCCGCCTTCCCGGTCGGCGCTGACACCTCGGTCCTGCCTTGCCCGCGGCTGGCCGCCGGTGGCGTCGGGCCCGCCGGGCCCGGTACCGCCTGTCCGGCCGCCATAGGCGCCCCGGCTGTATCGCGCGTCCGGCTCGGTACCCGCAGGTTGCTCGCCGCGGCGGCCGGGTGTCTTCCCCGTCATGCTTCCCTCCGCCATCGACATCCTGCGTGCCGCACCGTCCGCGCGGCTCCTGACACACGATGAGGGCCGCCTCCGGTAACGGGGCGGCCCTCACTGACGATGTCCGGCGGCGTCCTACTCTCCCACGCGGTCCCCCGCGCAGTACCATCGGCGCTGAAGGGCTTAACTTCCGGGTTCGGAATGGGACCGGGTGTTTCCCCTTCGCTATGGCCACCGAAACTCTATGGAGATTTAAGGTCCTCCGTGCCCGCGGAAACCAGCTCCGTGGGCACGGCCGACCGCACCTCGGGAACCGCACAGTGGACGCGCCCTTTCGGGGTTCTGGGGGTCGCCCCCCAGAACAGCACAGCACAAGAAGTGTATGAGCCAAGCCGCTCGGCCTATTAGTACCGGTCAGCTACACGTGTCGCCACGCTTCCACTTCCGGCCTATCAACCCAGTCGTCTAGCTGGGGGCCTTACCGGGTTAACCCCGAGGGAGACCTCATCTTGAGGCGAGCTTCCCGCTTAGATGCTTTCAGCGGTTATCCCTTCCGGACGTAGCAAACCAGCCGTGCTCTTGGCAGAACAACTGGCACACCAGAGGTTCGTCCGTCCCGGTCCTCTCGTACTAGGGACAGCCCCTCTCAAGTCTCCTGCGCGCGCAGCGGATAGGGACCGAACTGTCTCACGACGTTCTAAACCCAGCTCGCGTACCGCTTTAATGGGCGAACAGCCCAACCCTTGGGACCTGCTCCAGCCCCAGGATGCGACGAGCCGACATCGAGGTGCCAAACCATCCCGTCGATATGGACTCTTGGGGAAGATCAGCCTGTTATCCCCGGGGTACCTTTTAGCCGTTAAGTGGCGGCGCTTCCACACGCCACCGCCAGATCACTAGTCCCAGCTTTCGCTCCTGATCGACATGTCTGTCTCACAGTCAAGCACCCTTGTGCACTTACACTCGACACCTGGTTGCCAACCAGGCTGAGGGTACCTTTGGGCGCCTCCGTTACCTTTTGGGAGGCAACCGCCCCAGTTAAACTACCCACCAGACACTGTCCCTGATCCGGATTACGGACCCAGGTTAGACATCCAGAACGACCAGAGTGGTATTTCACCAATGACTCCACAAGAACTAGCGTCCCTGCTTCACAGTCTCCCACCTATCCTACACAAGCCGCCCCAAACACCAATGTCAAGCTGTAGTGAAGGTCCCGGGGTCTTTCCGTCCTGCTGCGCGTAACGAGCATCTTTACTCGTAGTGCAATTTCGCCGGGTCCGTGGTTGAGACAGTGGGAAAGTCGTTACGCCATTCGTGCAGGTCGGAACTTACCCGACAAGGAATTTCGCTACCTTAGGATGGTTATAGTTACCACCGCCGTTTACCGGCGCTTAGGTTCTGAGCTTCGCGGCCCGAAGGCCACTAACCCCTCCCCTTAACGTTCCGGCACCGGGCAGGCGTCAGTCCGTATACGTCGTCTTACGACTTAGCACGGACCTGTGTTTTTAGTAAACAGTCGCTTTCCCCTGGTATCTGCGGCCGTACACAGCTCGGAGGGCATGCCTCTTCACCGGATACGGCTCCCCTTCTCCCAAAGTTACGGGGATAATTTGCCTAATTCCTTAACCACGGTTCACCCGATCGCCTTGGTATTCTCTACCTGACCACCTGCGTCGGTTTAGGGTACGGGCCGCCGAGATGCTCGCCGCGAGGTTTTTCTTGGCAGCATGGGATCACTCACTTCGCCTAAATCGGCTCGGCATCAGGTCTCAGGCTCATGGTGCGCGGATTTGCCTACGCACCGCCCTACACCTTTACCCCGGGACAACCATCGCCCGGTAGAGCTGCCCTCCTGCGTCACCCCTTCGGCTTGCCTACTGCCGGTCTGGGTCGCGCTCTAGTCCGACTCGCCCCGAAGGGCTTGTCAGCTTCGAGCACTTAGCATCGCCAGGTTCGGCATGGGCGCATCTAAGCGGGTACGGGAATATCAACCCGTTGTCCATCGACTACGCCTGTCGGCCTCGCCTTAGGTCCCGACTTACCCTGGGCGGATTAGCCTGCCCCAGGAACCCTTGGTCATTCGGCGGAGGGGTTTCTCACCCCTCTTTCGCTACTCATGCCTGCATTCTCACTCGAGTGGCGTCCACGGCTGGATCACTCCGCCGCTTCACCCGCCACCCGACGCTCCCCTACCCACCCGCGCACCTGGACCCTTAAGGCATCGGGTGGCCACGATCAGGGCGGCCGCGGCCGAAACCGCAGCGGCCAAGACCGCCATCCACCTTAGCCACAAAGGGCCGGGTTATCGCGCGAGTGCCACAGCTTCGGCGGTGTGCTTGAGCCCCGTTACATTGTCGGCGCAGAATCACTTGACCAGTGAGCTATTACGCACTCTTTCAAGGGTGGCTGCTTCTAAGCCAACCTCCTGGTTGTCTCTGCAACTCTACATCCTTTCCCACTTAGCACACGCTTAGGGGCCTTAGCTGGTGATCTGGGCTGTTTCCCTCTCGACTACGAAGCTTATCCCCCGCAGTCTCACTGCCGCGCTCTCACTTACCGGCATTCGGAGTTTGGCTGATTTCGGTAAGCTTGTTGGCCCCCTAGACCATCCAGTAGCTCTACCTCCGGTAAGAAACACGCGACGCTGCACCTAAATGCATTTCGGGGAGAACCAGCTATCACGGAGTTTGATTGGCCTTTCACCCCTACCCACAGGTCATCCCCCAGGTTTTCAACCCTGGTGGGTTCGGTCCTCCACGCGGTCTTACCCGCGCTTCAACCTGCCCATGGGTAGATCACTCCGCTTCGGGTCTATAGCATGCGACTAGACGCCCTATTCAGACTCGCTTTCGCTACGGCTCCCCCACACGGGTTAACCTCGCCACACACCATAACTCGCAGGCTCATTCTTCAAAAGGCACGCGGTCACTTCACTTCAGCTCAAAGGCTGACTGCGCTCCCGCGGCTTGTAGGCGCACGGTTTCAGGTGCTATTTCACGACCCCTCACCGGGGCACTTTTCACCTTTCCCTCACGGTACTGGTTCACTATCGGTCACCAGGGAGTATTTAGGCTTAGGAGGTGGTCCTCCCAGATTCACACGGGATTTCACGGGCCCCGTGCTACTTGGGATACCGCCTGGAAGTCGCCTGAGTTTCGCCTACGGGGGTGTCACCCTCTGTGCCGACGTTTTCCAAACGTCTTCGGCTACTCGGACGATTTTTTACTTCCTGCCAGAGCAGCAGCTCTGGCTGGGCGGTCCCACA
>CAVPFC010000046.1:0-87500 GCA_963703605.1 uncultured Actinomycetes bacterium | reverse complement strand
AGGCTTTCGCCTGGTTCGGGGGCAACCCTCATAGCTTACCGGCGAGGTCGAGTGCCGTCAAGTGATTTCACCTGACGTTGACGCCCTCTCAACCTCATGTACTTCTCAGCCTACCCCCGCTCGGGCCCGCCCGCAGGGCGGACAGCACGATGAAGCGGGTTCCGTTGGCTGGTCCCTCGGGACCCAGTCGCCTGGACGGCGTTCGGAGTGTCCTTGGGGCAGGACGAAACATTAGGCAGTGAACCGATGCACGTCAAATCGGGGCCGCCTGCGGCAGCCCCTGAGAGGCCCAAGATCGCCGTCCGCGGCCGCAAAAGCCCAGGACCGGGACTGTCCGTCACAGTTGGGTCACAGCCTTTTCGGCACCGCCCGGCAGCGCGTGGCCCGGAATACCGGCCGCTGCGCGCCCCGGCGCCCGCGGGACGGCCCGCAGGCGGTCCAGCCTGCGGATCCACCCGGTTCGGGTCTTCAGCCACCTTGCAGTCCGGCTGAAGCACCCGCTGAGACTTGGCGGTCAGCATCAGGGCTGCGCGCGCTGCTGTCATCCGGGTACGCGGCGTCAATCCAGCACAAGCCCCGGCGCCGCCGCGGGCACTCCCCAAGGGGGCCCAGTCAATGTTCTTCACCTATCTCGGGCGCGAGCTCCGCCGGCGGATGCGCCAGGCCATCTTCGCCGCGCTCGGCCTTGCCGTCGGGATCGGGCTGGTGATCACGGTGACGGCCGCGTCGGCCGGTGTCCGCGACGCCCAGAGCAAGGTGCTGCACTCCCTCTACGGAGTCGGCACCGACATCACCGTGACCAAGGCTCCCCCGGCAAGCCTGGCCGACAACCTGGGCCGGTGGCTCGCGGTGGCGGTGCTCGTGGCGGCCTTCCTGCTGGCCAGCCTGCTGATGATCGCGGCGGTGTCGCACCGGGTCAGGGAGTTCGGCACGCTCAAGGCGCTCGGCTGGCGCAGCCGGCGCATCGTCGGCCAGGTCATGGGCGAGGCCGTGGTGATCGGGGTGGCCGGCGGGATCATCGGCGTGGCGCTGGGCTTCGCCGGGGCGAGGCTGGTCGCCGCGCTCGCGCCGCCGCTGACCGCGTCGACTGGCACGGCCACGGGGTCGGCGACCCCGGGCGGGCCGCGCGCCTTCGGGCCGCCCGGCGGGGGCGCCGGGCCGGGCGGCGGCGGTGGCGGCTTCTTCCGCCGTCTCTTCGGCGACGGCGGGACCTCGCTCAGCGTTCACCTGAGCGCCCCGGTCACGGTGGGCGCGGTCGCCCTCGCCGTGGCGCTCGCGATCGCCGGCGGGCTCATCGCCGGCGGCTTCGGTAGCTGGCGTGCGGCCCGGCTGCGCCCGGCCGCGGCGCTGGCGCGGGTCCAGTGAACGCGCCAGACCCGGCCAGCCGGGAACCAGGCGCACCTGCTGACTCGCCGCCGGCCGCGCCGTCTGTCCTGCCGGCGCCCGCCCGCGATGGCGGCCGAATCTACGGAGAAGGGCTCATGTACACACTCAGTGGCGTGACCAAGATCTACCGGAAGGGCCGCCAGCCGGTGACCGCGCTGGCGGGCGTGGACCTCGTGATCGGCGACGGCGAGTGGCTGGCCATCCAGAGGCCGACCGGCCACGGCAAGACCACGCTGCTCCAGATCCTCGGCGGGCTGGACAAGCCGACCGCCGGCACGGTGGAGTTCGCCGGCCGCAAGCTGTCCGCGCTTCCGGAGAGCAAGGTCACCAAGATCCGCGCGGCCATGATCGGTTTCATCTTCCAGACCTTCAACCTGATCCCCACGCTGTCCGCCCAGGAGAACGTCGAGGTGGCCCTGGTCCCGCTCGGGACCGGTGCCGCCGAGCGCCGCTCCCGTGCGGCCGCGGCGCTGCGCGACGTCGGCCTCGGCGAGCGGCTGCGGCACCTGCCCTCGGAGCTGTCCGGCGGCCAGCAGCAGCGGGTCGCGATCGCCCGTGCCCTGGTGAAACAGCCCAAGGTGCTGCTCGCCGACGAGCCATCGGGCAACCTCGACGAGGACACCAGGGATGAGATCATCGCCCTGCTGGAGAACCTGTGGCGCGACCGCGGCCTGACCATGGTCATGGTCACCCACGACAGCTCGATCGCCGCCCGGGCCCAGCGGCTCGGCATCCTCTCCGGCGGCCGCCTGTCGATCAGGCAGGGCACCTGGCAAGCCTCGCTTTGATCGCGGAGCGCGACCGTCAACCGGTAACTACCTCCACGCCGGCGACCGTGCGCCTGCCGCGCCGCAGCACCAGGTACCGGCCGTGGAGCAGGTCAGCCGGCTCTGGCACGGCGTCCTCGTCGGCGACCTTGCGGTTGTTCAGGTAGGCACCGCCCTCGGCGATCGCCCGCCTGGCGGCCGACCTGCTGGTCACGATGCCGGTAGCGGCCATCAGGTCCACGACCGTGGGCATGCGATCGGGGGTGGCCGGGACCTTGGTCAGGCCGGCCTCGGCCAGCGCGGCGGCCAATGTGGCCTCGTCCAAGCCGCGCAGGTCGCCTCGGCCGAATAGGGCCTCGCTGGCCGCAATCGCCTTGGCGCACTCGTCCGCCCCGTGGACCAGGGTGGTCACGTCCTCGGCCAGCACCCGCTGCCCGGTCCTGGCGGCGGGCGACTCCCGGGTCTGCCGCTCCAGGTCCTCGATCTCCTCCCGGGACCGGAAGGTGAAGACCCGCAGCAGCCCGGGGACCTCCTCGTCGGACCGGTTGATCCAGAACTGGTAGAACGCGTACGGGCTCATCAGGTCGGCGCTGATCCAGATCGCGCCGCCCTCGGTCTTGCCGTACTTGGTCCCGTCCGGCTTGGTGATCAGCGGCGTGGCCAGGGCGTGCACCGATGCCCCCTCGACCCGCCTGATCAGGTCCACCCCGGCGACGAGGTTGCCCCACTGGTCGCTGCCGCCGATCTGGAGCGTGCAGCCGTACCGCCGGTGCAGCTCCAGGTAGTCGTTGGCCTGGAGGACCTGGTAGCTGAACTCGGTGTAGCTGATCCCGCCGGCCTCCAGCCTGGCCCGCACCGACTCGCGCGCCAGCATCTGGTTGACCGGGAAGTGCTTGCCGATGTCGCGGAGGAAGTCCAGCGCGGACAGGTTCTGGGTCCAGTCGAGGTTGCTCACGATCAGGGCGCCCGTCGGCCCGGGCGTGAAGTCCAGGAACCGCTCCTCCTCCGCCCGGATGCGCTCGACCCAGGAGGCGACCGTGTCGCGCTCGTTGAGCACCCGTTCCACGGACTTCCCGCTGGGATCGCCGATCAGGCCGGTGGCCCCCCCGACCAGGCCGATAGGGCGGTGGCCGGCCTGCTGCACCCGGCGCATGGTGAGCAGCAGCACGAGGTTGCCGATGTGCAGGCCGGCCGCGGTCGGGTCGAACCCGCCGTAAAAGGTGACCGTCCCGAGGCCGAACGCCTTACGCAGTTCGTCCTGGTCGGTGGAGTGCGCGATCAGGCCACGCCAGGTCAGCTCGTCGAGGATGTCGGTCACAGGGGTATCGTCCCATCGCTTCGTTACGGAGCGGAAACGGGTTTGGGAGGGGCGGCGGGGTCAGGGCTAGCAGAGCGCGGGGTGGCGGGGTCGGGGCTAGCACTGCGGCGTAGCCGTGGAGTGTACGGCCGGTACACCGACACGGTGGGGTCCCCGGTCAGCCAGAACCGCCAGGGAACCTCGGCGGCGACGCTGATCCCTACCCTGGGCCCCTGGCTGACCTCCAGCGTCACCCGCTGGTCCGGCCACCGCACCCGCAGCGGCGAGGCGGGGTCGCAGACGTCGGCGCCGTCCTGCGCGCGGGTGATGCCGAGCGCCTTGCACAGCCGGGCCGGCCCGCGGGCCAGGTCACGCTCGGCCAGCCCGCGCCCCGCCGCCCCAGGCCCCGCCGCCCCAGGCCCGGCCGCCCCAGGCCCGGCCGCCCGGCGCCCGGCTTGCTCGCTCCCGGCCGCCCCGCTCCCGGCCGGCTCCCGCCCGGCGGCGCGCCGCGCGGCCGCCAGCGCCTGCCCGCTGATCACCCGGCCCGCGCGCAGCAGCACCGCGGACGCGGTGCCCTCCGGCTGGCAGACCAGGTTCACGCAGAAATGCATGCCGTAGGTGAAGTACACGTACGCGTGCCCGGGCGGCCCGAACATCACGGCGTTGCGGGCGGTCCGGCCACGGTAGGCGTGCGAGGCCGGGTCGGCCGCTCCCTGGTACGCCTCGACCTCGGTCAGCGCCACGGCGACCAGGCCCTCGGCGGTCTCGTGCTCGAGCACGCAGCCGAGCAGGGTGGGTGCCACCTCGACCGCGCCCCGGGCGAACATCTCCCGCGGCAGCAGCACGAGCGCGGCTCCCTTCACGACCGGAGAATGTGCCCTCGCCCGGCCGGCCACGGCGCTTGCCCGCTGGGGCTGGCGGCCGAGGCCACGCGCGGGCCGTCAGGCCATCGGGGGTCACTATACGGTCTGCGCCCGGCAACAGAGCAGACACACTCCGCCCGGGCACGTTGACCCGGCCGCCACGGCTCCTCTAGCGTCCACGATGACTTCCGCCCGTGCACGGCATCTCGTGCATCTACGGCACAGCGGCGCAGAACCGCGTCCATAGGCGACCTGGCACACCCTAGGAGGCACTATGCACCTGCGCATACTCGCGATCACCGGCACGGCAGCGGCCTTACTGGCCACGCTGAGCGCCGCGGCTCCGGCCCTGGCCGCGGGCCCGGCGGCGGCCCGGCCCAAGCCGCTGGCGGTGCTGCACGTGGGCCAGATCGACCGGCAGGACGTGCCCTCCAGCGGCGGGTGCGAGCCGGACACGCTGGTGGAGCCGGACGTGGCCATCTCCCCGTTCAACTCCAAGATCCAGGTGGCGGTGGCGCACGATTGCCGGTTCGCCAACGGCGGGGCCGTGGACATCTCCTACGCCTGGACCCACAACGGCGGCGCAACCTGGCACCACGCCCCCGTTCCCGGGCTCACATCGGCGGTGGGCGGCAAGTACCCCCGGGCATCCGATCCGGTGGTGGCGTTCGGCGCCGACGGCAGCGTGTACATCTCGGCGCTGGAGGTCAACGTCAGCAACTGCGACAGCGGCGTCGCCGTGTCCCGGTCCACGGACGGCGGCGCCACCTTCGGCAAGCCGGTGTATGTCCAGCAGAGCACCAGTTGCGGCGTCTCGGACGACAAGAACTGGCTGGTCACCGACACGCAGCCGAACAGCCCGTTCTACGGCCGCCTGTACCAGTTCTGGACCGAGTTCCTGGCCAACGGCGCCTCGCCTCAGGTCGTCCGCTGGTCCGACGACCAGGGCAAGCACTGGAGCAGCACGCACTTCGTCACCCCCGAGAAGCAGTTCTCCCAGGATTCCCAGGCGTTCGTCGAGCCCGACGGCACGCTCGTCGACCTGTACCTGAGCGCCGGCCACGCGATCGGGGACGACATCCAGCGGGGCGGCATCCTGCGCCTCGCCACCCAGGGCAGCGGCGTATCACTGGCGGCGCAGACCTCCGTCGACGGGGGCGCCACCTGGAGCCGCCTGTCGAAGGTCGCCGGCAACATAGGCGGCGGGCCGGCCGGCATCCGCTGCTGCCTGCCCCTCGCGACCGGCGACCCGGCAACCGGGCGCATGTTCGCGGTGTGGAACGCGAGCGGGCCGGGAGTACAGGACGCGGTCGAGCTGTCCACGTCAGCCAACGGGCGGAACTGGTCCCACCCGGTCCACGTGACCCCCGGCCACCGCCCGAAGATCCAGTACATCAACGCGGCGGTCGCGGCCAGCGGCGGCCGGGTCTTCGTCTCCTACGGCCAGCGCAACCTCGCCACCGGCCACGGCAACGTCATCCAGCAGGAGGTGACGTCCGCACCTGAGCGCGGCGGCGGGTTCGCCCGGCCGATAGCGCTGGGGCCGCCGTCGAACCTCAAGTACGCGGCGGTCGCCGGGGGCAAGTTCCCCGGCGACTACACCGGCCTGTCGGCGACGCCGGACCGGGTGACGTCGGCCTGGTGCGTCTCGTCCCAGCCGGCCAAGCCGACGGCCGCCTACCACCAGACGCTCTACGCGGCCGTGCTGAAGCCGTAAACGCCACGTAGCGGGCCCGTGATCATGGGATTGGTGTCGCGACAAGAACACCAATCCGATGATCACGGCCCGGGGGGCCCCGGCCCGGCGCAGGCGGCCCGGCCCCCCGGCCCGGCCCCCCGGCCTGGCCCAGGCAGTCGGGGCCGTGGGCGTCAGGTTGCGGCCCAGGCGGCGTGCTCGTCCACGACCGCGCGCAGCGCGGCGAGCTGCTCGGCAACCCGGTCCGGCGCGGTCCCCCCGGGCGCCTTGCGCGCCGCGAGCGCCCCGGTGACCGACAGCACCTCCCGGACGTCCGGCGTCAGGTGCGGTGAGATCTTCGCCAGGTCCTCGTCGCTCACGTCCGGCAGGTCGCAGTCGTGTACCTGGCACCACACCACCAGGTGCCCGACCACCTCGTGCGCCTCGCGGAACGGCACGCCGCGGCGCACGAGCAGTTCAGCCAAGTCGGTGGCCAGCGCGAAGCCACCACTTGCGCCACGCGCCAGCCGTTCTGCATTAAATCTGGCTGTGCTGACCAGGCCTGCCATGGCCGGCAGCACCAGCAGCAGCGTGTCCACCGCGTCGAAGACCGGTTCCTTGTCCTCCTGGAGATCGCGGTTGTAGCTCAGCGGCAGCCCCTTCAAGGTGGTGAGCAGGCCGGTCAGGCCGCCGATAAGCCGGCCCGCCTTGCCGCGCGCCAGCTCGGCCACGTCGGGGTTCTTCTTCTGCGGCATGATCGAGGACCCGGTCGCGTACGCGTCGTCGATCTCCACCCAGCCGAACTCCTGCGAGGACCACAGCACGATCTCCTCGCCCAGCCGGGACAGGTGCACCCCGAGCAGCGCCGCCACGAAGCAGAACTCCGCGGCGAAATCCCGGTCGCTCACCGCGTCCATCGAGTTCGCCGCCGCGCCGTCGAAGCCGAGCTCGGCCGCCACCGCCACCGGGTCGAGCGGGAGCGAGGAGCCGGCCAGCGCGCCCGCCCCCAGCGGGCTGACCGCCGCCCGCACGTCCCAGTCCCGGAACCTGGCCACGTCGCGGGCCAGCGCCTGGGCGTGCGCGAGCAACTGGTGCCCGAACACCACCGGCTGGGCGTGTTGCAGGTGGGTCATGCCGGGCGCCGGGGTGGCCAGGTGCTCCTCCGCCTGCGCCATCAGCGCCGTCTCGAGCTCGACCACCCGCAGCACGACGAGCCTGGCGTGGTCGCGCAGGTAGAGCCGGAGATCGGTGGCGATCTGGTCGTTGCGGCTGCGGCCGGCCCGCAGCCTGCCGCCGAGCGCGCCGACCCGTTCGAGCAGCCCGCGTTCGAGCGCGGTATGCACGTCCTCGTCCGCGGCCGAGGGCCGGAAGCTGCCGTCGCGGCACGCCTTGGCCAGCCCGTCCAGCGCGGTGAGCAGGCGGGCCAGCTCGCCCTCGGAGAGCAGCCCGGCGCGGTGCAGCACCCGCGCGTGCGCGCGGGAGGCGAGCAGGTCGTAGGGCGCCAGCCGCCAGTCGAACTGGACGCTGACCGACAACCGGGCCAGCGCCTCGGCCGGGCCCGATTCGAACCGCCCGCCCCACAGGCGCGTGGGCCGTCCCTGCTCCTGCTCTGCCACCGCAATTCCCCTCACGTCGGCCACGGTGCTCCGGTGAGCGTACCGGGGTGGCGTGCGGGCCCCCCGCCCGGCTTGGTCACCCGCCCGCGCGCTGCTCGCGGAGCGCGGCAACCTTGCTCGGCAGCCCCCACAGCTCCACGAAGCCCCTGGCCAGGCCCTGGTCGAAGGTGTCGCCGGTGTCGTATGTGGCGAGCCCGTAGTCGTACAGCGAGACCGGGCTGCGCCGTCCCGTCACCACTGCCTGGCCGCCGTGCAGCCGCAGCCGGATGTCGCCGGTCACGTGCCGCGACGCCTGCGCCATGAACGCGTCGAGCGCGGCCTTGAGCGGGCCGAACCACAGCCCGTCGTAGACCAGTTCGGTCCACCGCTGCTCGGCCGCCCGCTTGAACCTGGCCAGGTCGAGCTCCATGCACACGCTCTCCAGCTCGGAGTGCGCGGCGAGCAGGGCGATGGCCCCCGGTGCCTCGTAGATCTCCCGGCTCTTGATCCCGACCAGCCGGTCCTCGACCATGTCCACCCGGCCCACTCCCTGCGCCCCGGCCCTGGCGTTCAGCTCGGTGATGAGGGGCAGCGGCGGCAGCGGCTTGCCGTCGATGGCGACCGGCACGCCGTCGGCGAAGCTCAGCACGAGCTCGTCGGGGCCGCGCGGCACGCCCGGGTCCTGCGTGTAGCTCCACACGTCGTCGTGCGGCGCCTCCCAGATGTCCTCCAGGTGCCCGGTCTCGCAGCTGCGCCCCCACAGGTTCTGGTCGATCGAGTACGGCGACCGGGCCGTCACGTCGATCGGCAGCCCCTTCTCCTCCGCGAACGCGATCGCCTTGTCCCTGGTCATGCCCGAGTCGCGGACGGGGGCCAGCACCTTCACCTCCGGGGCGAGGCTGGCCAGGCCGACCTCGAACCTGACCTGGTCGTTGCCCTTGCCGGTGCAGCCGTGGGCGACCGTATCGGCGCCGCGCTCGCGGGCCACCCGGGCCAGGTGCGTGACGATCAGCGGCCGGGACAGCGCCGACACCAGCGGGTAGCGGTTCATGTAGAGCGCGTTGGCCTTGAGCGCGGGCAGGCAGTAGCCGGTGGCGAACTCCTCCCGCGCGTCGACCACCTCGGCGTCGGCCGCGCCGCAGGCGAGGGCCCGCGCGCGGACCGTTTCCAGGTCCTCCCCGCCCTGGCCCACGTCGATCGCGAGCGCGATCACCTCGGCCCCGGTCTGCTCGGCGATCCAGCCGATGGCGACGGAGGTGTCCAGGCCACCCGAATAGGCAAGTACCACGCGCTTTGTCATTTCTGATCCCTAGATGTCGGATATTGCGGTCAGGTTCTTCGTTCCGCCTGGCGCAGCAGTGCCGCGGCCAGGTCGTCGCCCCCGGTGGGGTCGCGGGAGATCACCAGGACGGTGTCGTCCCCGGCGACGGTGCCGAGAATGGCGGGCCAGGCGGCATGGTCGAGGGCCGAGGCGAGCAGCTGGGCTCCCCCGGCCGGGGTTCGGAGCACCACCAGGTTGGCGCTGGCCTCGGCGCTGACCAGGAGCTCGGTGGCGATCCGCGGCAGCGCGCCGGACCCGGCGGGCTCTGCGACGGCGGGCCCGTTCCGCGGTACCACGGGTGCGCCCCGCGGTCCCGCCAGGGCGCCATTTTGCCCCAGGGCGGCCGCGTGGCCCGCCGCCTGCTCCGTCCCGCCCGCGCCCACCCCGCCCGGCCGCGATCCCGGGCCGCCGGGGTCCTCGGGCAGCGCGTAGACCAGGGCGCCCTTGGCTCCGCGCAACCGGACCGCACCCAGCTCCTCCAGGTCGCGCGACAGCGTTGCCTGCGCGACGTGGACGCCACGGTCGGCGAGCAGCCCGGCGAGCTCTTCCTGCGACCGGACCTGGGCGTGCTCCAGGATCCCCACGATCTGCGCCTGCCTGGCGGCCTTGGTCGCCGGGCTCACCGCCGTCATGACGCGCCGTCCAGCAGCCAGGTGAGCAGCGCCTTCTGCGCGTGCAGCCGGTTCTCCGCCTGATCCCACACCGCGCTGGCCGGGCCGTCGATCACGCCCGCGGTGATCTCCTCGCCGCGGTGCGCGGGCAGGCAGTGCAGCACGATGCAGCCGCCGCTGGCGAGCGCCAGCTTCTCCTCGTCGAGCTGGTACGGCGCCAGCGCGGCGATCCTCGCCTGCTCCTGCCCCTCCTGCCCCATGGACGTCCACACGTCGGTGGCGAGCACGTCGGCGTCCGCGCAGGCGGCCTTGGCGTCGTCCAGGACGGCCACCGCGCCACCGGTGCGGGCCGCGATCGCCGTGGCGTCCGCGAGCACCCCGGGATCGGGGTGGTGCGCGGCTGGCGCGGCGATGCGCACCGACAGGCCCGCCGTGGCCCCGCCGAGCAGGTAGGAGTGCGCCATGTTGGACGAACCGTCGCCGAGGAAGGTGAGCGTCACCCCGGCCAGCCGGCCGTGCGCGGCGCGCACCGTTTGGAGGTCGGCGAGCACCTGGCACGGGTGGAACGAGTCGGTGAGCGCGTTGACCACGGGCACCGTGCTGACCTCCGCCATGGCCTCGATGCGGTCCTGGCCGAAGGTGCGCCACACGATGGCGGCGACCTGACGCTCCAGCACCCGGGCGGTGTCGGCGACCGGCTCCCCCCGGCCCAGCTGGGACGACTGCGCGTCGATGACCAGTGGCTGGCCGCCAAGCTCGGCGATCCCGACCGCGAACGACACCCGGGTCCTGGTGGACGGCTTGTCGAAGAGGACCGCCACGGTCCGCGGCCCGGCCAGCGGCCGGTAACCGAACCGGTCCGCCTTCATGGCGTCGGCGAGGTCGAGCACTTCGGCCTGCCCGGCCGGGGAGAGGTCGTCGTCGCGGAGAAAGTGGCGCGGCATCATGCCTCCTGGCCCACGGGATGTGTGGCTGGTGCGGCCGTGGGCGCCTGGCCACGCGCCGCGGCGGGCGCCGCACCGGCCGCACCCTGGGCCTCCGGCGCGGCGGCGGCGTCCGCTTGGTCCAGGATGGCAGGCAACGCGGCGAGGAACGCGTCGGCCTCGGCGTCGCTCAGGATCAGCGGCGGGGCGAGCCGGATGGCGTCCGGCTGCACGGCGTTGACCAAGAACCCCGCGCCGCGGCAGGCGGCCTCCACCGCCCCGGCGGCGGGCCGTTCCAGCAGGATGGCCAGCCACAGGCCGCGGCCCCGGGCCCCGCGCAGCAGCGGGTGGCGGATCCCGGCCAGCCCCGCGGCGAGCCGCTCCCCCGCCACCGCGGCGCGGCCGAGCAGGCCCTGCTCCTCGATCGTGCCCAGCACCGCGAGCGCCGCCGCGCAGGCCACCGGGTTCCCGCCGAACGTGCTGCCGTGGTCCCCCTTGCCCAGCGCCGTGCCCGCCGCGCCGAGCCCGATGCAGGCGCCGATGGGCAGCCCGCCGCCAAGCCCCTTGGCCAGCGTGAGCACGTCCGGCACGGCCCCGTCGGCCTGGTGCGCGAACCAGGCTCCGGTGCGCCCGATCCCGCTCTGCACCTCGTCGGCCACCAGCAGCGCACCCACCGCGTCGCACGCCTGCCGCGCCGTGCGCAGGTACCCGGCCGGCGCTGGCACGACCCCCGCCTCGCCCTGGCACGGTTCCAGGAAAACGGCGGCGACGTCGTGCCCCACGGCCGCCCGTAGCGCCGCCGCGTCGCCGTAGGGCACGAACGTCACGTCAAAGCCGAAGGGGCCAAACGGCTGGCGCATGGCGATCTTGCCCGTGAGCGCGAGTGATCCCATGGTCCGGCCGTGGAAGCTGTTCTCCGCGGCGACGATCACCGGCCGCGCCGGGCCCTGGTGGCGGCGGACGAGCTTGACGGCGGCCTCGTTGGCCTCGGTCCCCGAGTTCGTGAAGAACACCCTGCCGTCCTGGTCCAGCAGGTCAAGCAGGCGCTCGGCCAGCGTGACCCCGGGCTCGTGCACGAACAGGTTGGACGTGTGCGCGAGCTGGCCCACCTGACGGGTTACCGCCTCGACGATCGCGGGGTGCGCGTGGCCAAGCACGCTCACCGCGATGCCCGCGATCAGGTCGGTGTACTGGCGCCCGTCGGCGTCCCAGACCTGGCAGCCCGCGCCGCGCACGAGCGCGACCGGCGGGATCCCGTAGGTGGGCATCATGGCGGCGGCGAACCGCGCCTGGAGCTCTTCCGTGGCGGTCATTTTGTCTGCCCCCCTCGCGGGCGCTCGGCTGGGGCCTCGCTGGCTTCGGGAGGCTGGTCCTCGGCGCCGGGACACCGCAACGGCGCCCGGGGCGCCTTATGCGGCGTTGGGCCCGGCGCCTGCGGCGTTCCCACGCAGCGTGAGATTGACGGTGGACATCTCATGCGCCTGCTCCGTCCGGGACGACCATGGTGCCGATGCCGGAGTCGGTGAAGATCTCCAGCAGCACCGAATGGGGCAGGCGGCCATCGAGCACGTGCGCCTGGGGCACGCCGCCGCGTACCGCGCGCAGGCACGCCTCCATCTTGGGGATCATGCCGCTGGTCAGCGTCGGCAGCAGTTGTTCCAGCTCGGCCGCGGTCAGCAAGCTGATCACGTCCCGGGGAACCGCCTCGTGGCGCCCGTCCGTGTCCCCGGTTTCATGATCCGTTCGGATTTTCTCTCCTATGGGGGCGGAAAACTGAACGGCTGACGAACCGCCGGGCCAGTCCGCGTACAGGCCCTCGACGTCGGTGAGCACGACCAGCTTGGCGGCGCCGAGCGCCACGGCCAGCGCGGCGGCGGCGGTGTCGGCGTTGACGTTGTAGACCCCGCCGCCGGTTCCCCTGGCCACGCTGGACACCACGGGAACCCGGCCGTCGGCGATCAGGACCCGGAGCACGCCGGGGTCGACGGCGTCGATCTCGCCGACCAGCCCGATGTCCACCGGCGCGCCGTCCACGACCGCGTGCCGCCGGCTCGCGGTGAACAGGTTCGCATCCTCCCCCGACATGCCCACCGCGACCGGGCCGTGCCGGTTGATCAGGCCCACCACGTCCCGGTTCACCTGGCCGGTGAGCACCATGCGGACCACGTCCATGGTCTCCGGTGTGGTGACCCGCAGGCCCGCGGTGAACGTGCTCTCCAGCCCGAGCCGGGCCAGGTGGGCCGAGATCTGTGGCCCGCCGCCGTGCACCACGACCGGCCGCAGCCCGGCGTACCGCAGGAACACGACGTCCTGGGCGAAGGCGCGGCGCAGCGCGTCGTCGGTCATGGCGTGGCCGCCGTACTTGATGACGACCGTCTGGCCGTGGAACCGGTCCAGCCAGGGCAGCGCCTCGATCAGCGCCGCCGCCTTGACCTGCGCCGCGCTCATGTCGAGTACGCCGAGTTCTCGTGTACGTAGGCCGCCGTCAGATCGGTGGTGCGGATGGTGGCGGCGGCCGGGCCGGCGGACAGGTCGATCGTGATCGTCACATCCCTGGGGCTCAGGTCGACCTTGGACCTGTCGTCCGCGGCGCAGCCGTTGCGGCACACCCAGACGCCGTTGACCGCCACGCTGAGCCGGTCCGGCTCGAACACCGCGTCCGTGGTACCGACCGCGGCCAGCACCCGGCCCCAGTTCGGGTCCTCCCCGGCGATGGCGCACTTGAGCAGCGCCGACCGGGCCACGGCCCGGCCGGCGCTTACCGCGTCGGCCTCGTCCGCCGCCCCGACCACCTCGATCGCGATGAGCTTGCCCGCCCCCTCGGCGTCGGCCTGCAACTGCCGGGCCAGGTCGGCGCAGACGCCGGTGAGCACGCCGGTGAACTCCTCCGGGCCGGGCCTTACCCCGGACGCGCCGCTGGCCAGCAGCAGCACCGTGTCGTTGGTGGACATGCAGCCGTCGGTGTCGAGCCGGTCGAAGGTCACCCTGGACGCCGCGCGGAGCGCGGCGTCCAGGGTTCCCGCGTCCAGGTCGGCGTCGGTGGTCAGCACGCAGAGCATGGTGGCCAGCGCCGGTGCGAGCATGCCCGCGCCCTTGGCCATGCCGCCGACCGTGTACCCGTCCGGCCGCTGGAACGCGATCTTGGCCACGGTGTCCGTGGTCCTGATCGCGTCGGCGGCCGCGAGGCCACCGGCCCGGGAGGCATCGGCCACGGCGGCGTCTACCCCCGCGAGCAGGAGGTCCATGGGCAGGCGCTCGCCGATCAGGCCGGTCGAGCAGACCGCGATCTCGCCCGCGGAGTCGGCCAGCCGGCCCGCCAGGCGTTCGGCGCTGGAATGGGTGTCGGTGAAGCCGACCGGTCCGGTGCAGGCGTTGGCGCCGCCGGAGTTGAGCAGCACCGCACGCACCCTGCCGCCGCGGACGACCTGCTGGGTCCACAGGACCGGTGCGGCCTTGACCCGGTTGGCGGTGAACACCCCTGCCGCGGCGCGGGACGGCCCGTCGTTGATCACGACAGCGACGTCGCGGGCACCGGACTCCTTGAGCCCGGCGGCGACCCCGGCGGCCCGGAACCCAAGCGGCGCGGTCACGCTCAACTTTCTGCCTCCCTCGCGGTGCGTCGTGCCGGAGGCGCGCTGACTAGCACTTCGCTTGGTCGTGCCGGAGGCGCGCAAATCGGTAGAGCGGGAGGCCGGCCCTCGGCGGCGGGACACCGCTGTGGCTCTTCGACTCCTCGCTGGGTCGTGCCGGAGGCGCGCCAGCAAGCACTGTGGCCCGCCGCCTGCGGCGTGAATCTTGCCCAAGCGCGCGAAAGGTGCCTCACGGTGCGAGTCCCTGGGCGGTGAGGCCGGCCGTTTCGGGCAGGCCGAGCACGAGGTTGGCCACCTGGATCGCCTGTCCGGCAGCGCCCTTGCCGAGGTTGTCCAGGGCGGCGACGACCACGGCCCGCCCGGCGTGGCCGTCGGCTGCCGCCTGGAGGTGCACCGCGTTCGAGCCCAGGGTCGCCGCGGTGGACGGCCAGCGGCCGTCGGGCAGCAGGTGCACGAACGGTTCGGCGGCGTAGGCGGCCGCGAGGGCGTCGCGCAGCGCCGTGGTGGGCGTCCCGGGGTCGCGCAGGCGCGCCGTGCAGGTGGCCAGGATGCCCCGCGGCATCGGGGCCAGCGCCGGGGTGAACGACACCACCGCCCGCCCGCCCGCGGCCGCACCCAGCGCCTGCTCGATCTCCGGGGTGTGCCGGTGGGTGCCGCCGGCCTGGTAGGCCGACATGGCGCCCATGATCTCGGTGGCGAGCAGGGCGGGGGCCGGGGCGCGACCCGCCCCGGAGGTGCCGGAGGCCGCCACGATCACGATGTCGCCCGGGTCGGCAAGCCCCGCGGCGAGCAACGGCGCGAGCGCCAGGATGACGGCGGTCGGGTAACAACCGGCGGCGGCCACCTGCCGGGCGCCCCGGATGGCTTCCCGCGCGCCGGGCAGCTCGGGCAGCCCGTAGCACCAGCGGCCGGGGTACGGCGTGCGGTAGTAGGCAGACCATGCCCCTGGATCGGCGAGCCGGAAGCTGGCGCTGAGGTCGACCACCGGGGCATCCGGCGGCAGCGCGGCGCCGACGGTGGCCGACTCCTCGTGTGGCAGCGCGAGGAACACCAGGTCCGCCGAGGCCAGCCGGTCCGGGTCGAGGGGCTCGAAGCTGCGCTCGCCGTACCCGGTCAGGTGCGGGTGTACCCCGGTGACCGGGGAGCCCGCGCTCGCCGCCGCGGCGGCAACGCCGAGTTCGAGGTCCGGATGACCGGCGATCAGGCGCAGCAGTTCCCCGCCCGCGTACCCGCTCGCGCCGGCCACCGCCACCGCCAGACCCATGACCTCTCCTTGCTCAGCCGCGCGACCCGGGACCCCGTCTCCCTGAGAAAGTATGCATTGAATCTAGTAGTTATGCAAAGACGGTTGCCTGGCCTGACTTCGCGCGGCACGCCCCGCGGCGCAACACCCGGACGGCAGCGGCACAAGACCGGATCCCCGGGCAGGTCGTGATGCCAAGGCCGGTGGGCACAGGGCATGATGATGTGCGCGGGAAGGAGGCCCCATGCACTCGCGCGCCGGTGCCGCGCTCGTTCTGGCCGTGCTCACGGCCGGGGCGGTGACGGGTTGCGGGCCCGCGCACGGCAAGTCCACGGGGTCCGGAGGCCAGGGTGGCGCCCAGTCGTCGTCGGGCGGCGCCCCCGCCACGCAGTGCGGCACGGCCCACACGGCGGCGGGGGTGACGGTCCAGATCGAGGTGCAGAACGGCCAGATGGCCTGCGGGACGGCCCTGACGATCGAGCACGCCTACGCCCGCGCGGTCGCCTCGGGCAAGGTGCGCGGCAACGGCGGCGGCGCCCCGGTGACCATCCGCGGCTGGGTCTGCCAGGGATTCAACACGCCCCAGGTCCTCGCGACCGGCCACGCCTCCGCCTGCCGCAAGAACGGCACCGAGATCCTGGCCATCCTCCCCACCCCCAACGCCTCCCCGGGCTAGGGCGAAATCACTCGAAGGCGATTAGCAGAGTCCTGCGCCTCGTGATATCCGTCACGCGGCGGGGTGCCCGGCTTGACCTCGTTCGCCGTTTCTTCGCGCAGGCCAAACGTCGTGTTCTCGGTGATAACGCAGACCTGGTCGCGGCCGTTCTGTTTGGCCTGGTACAGCGCTCCGTCAGCGGCCGCCAGAAGGTCGGTAAGCTGGCTACCGGTGCCGCTGTCCCACCTGGCACCGAGCGCCGCGACGCCGATCGAGATGCTCAGCCGCACCGGCTCCGCCTCCGGGTCGTCGTGCACGTCGATGGGCATTCCCCCGACGTGGACCCGGATGCGTTCCGCGATGCGGTAGGCATCCACCGCCTTGGCCTGGGGCAGCAGCAGGGCGAACTCCTCTCCGCCGAAGCGGCCCACCAGGTCGTATTCGCGGACGAAGATCGTGAGGGTGCGCGCCACCTCGCGGAGCGCCTTGTCCCCGGCAAGGTGCCCGAAGGAGTCGTTGACCACCTTGAAGTGGTCGATGTCGATGAGAGCCACCGCCAGCGGGGTCCGGGTGCGGACCGCGCGGGCGACCTCCGAGGCGGCCTCGCGCTCCCAGGTCCCGGCGTTCAGCAGGCCGGTCTTGGAGTCGATCCGGGACGCGTTGACGAGCTGCGAATGCCGGAAGGAGCGCTGCAGCAACGTGACGAAGGGAAGGGCGAACAGGATGCTGAGCCAGCTCAGCGCGATCCCGCAGGTGACCAGCACCGCGACGCACAATTCGGTGGCGTCGTTCTGCATGGTCTCCCGGCGCAGGAACATGTCACGCAGGCTGGCCAGCGGGTCGGAGCCCTTGACGGCCGGCACGACGAGGGCCGTGTTGATCGCCCATTGCAGTATCCCCGCTATGGCGACCGCGAAGATCCAGCGGGACTTGCCGCCGCCGAGCACGATGCTGTAGCCCACCGGAATTCCCGCGAGGGCGTGGAAGACGAGCGAGGTCACCCCGTAGGAGAGGCTGATGACGGACGCAGAGAACACGCGCCGGTGCACCGGCGCGGGCCGGATCCTGAACTGGGTCAGCGTCGACTGCACGATCGGCATGACCAGCGCGTACACCGGCGGCAGCAGGATCGCCGCGGGAAGCTCCCAGACCCCGTGAACGTCTTTGGCGACGCCAGCGCTCTCTCCGCCTCGCCTGGTGAATTCCGCCGTGGCGGCGTTGCACACCACCAGCGCCGCGAACAGGGCAAGGTCATGCCCGGAACCCAGGCCGACCGTGGCGGCGAGGATCACCGCCGCGACGTCCGCCGCTACCACGGCGCTGATGTATACAATCAGCCAGCGAGGGTACCCCCAAAGGGGCCAGGTATGGACGGCAGCCCAAAGCTCGTGCACACGATTGCGGCACCAGCTGCGCATCCAACCTCCTCGGCGGATCAACAGGCCCTCACCTGGGAAGAACTCATCCCGGGGGGTAACTACGATGCCCCGTATTGTCACAGACGGAGTGTGCCCCCTGTCAAGTCCCCATTACCGGCTGAAACCATCCCCGGAGGGCTGATTCAGGATCCGTGGTACCAAGGTTACCTGTCGTAGCTGAGCTTTGGCCTATATACATAAGGACCAATTCGGACCAAGACGGGCACCTGACGTGGGAATGTAGGCCCACCAGCCTCCTCACCAGACGCCAACTACCCCGAACGCCCCCACCGTATGTCAAGCCCCCTGAAAGACCCCCGGCACATCCGCAGAGTTCTCCCGTGCAAAGGAGGCGCAATGCGCAACACCAGCTGGACCTGACCAGAACCAACCCGGCACCACACACCCGAAGGAGGGGACATGCGCAACACCAGCTGGACCTGACCAGAACCAACCCGCCACCGCACACCCGAAGGAGGGGACATGCGCAACACCAGCTGGACCTGACCAGAACCAACCCGCCACCGCACACCCGAAGGAGGGGACATGCGCAACACCAGCTGGACCTGACCAGAACCAACCCGCCAGCACACACCCGAAGGAGGGGACATGCGCAACACCAGCTGGACCTGACCAGAACCAACCCGCCAGCACACACCCGAAGGAGGGGACATGCGCAACACCAGCTGGACCTGACCAGAGCGCTGGCACGCTGGGGCAGTCTGCGCACTACGCGAAACGAATGTGGTGGAAGCCGGCGCCGTAACCGCCGTCACCGCTTCCTGCCACGGCTGACAGCGGCGATCAGGATCGCGCACGCGACACCGATCGCGCCGCTGGCCGCAACAACATCGGACGCAGGGTGGTGCTGTGCGATGGCACCCGCCGTAATCATCGCCGCTCCCTGGCCCAGGCTCATTCCGCCGAGCGCCACCCCGAAGGCCCTGCCGCGCTCAGCGGCCGGGGCCGCGTTGACGAACGACGCGTTCGCGGCGATCTGATAGCAGTCGAAGAGGCCGCTGAGGCACAACAGCACCAGTGTGACCGGCAGCGGGGGGCGGAACACGAACAGCATGAGCACGGCACATGCCCCCATGGCGAGCGGGTTCATCCACCGCACCCGCTCCGGTGGGGCAACCAGCTTGCTGAAGGCTATGGCGCCGACCGACGCGCCGAACGCCTGAGCCGCCAGGATGAGCCCGACGGCGACCGCCCCACCGCCAAGTGCCGCGGCGAGCGGCGCGGAAACTCCCTCGGGCACGTTGTAGAACGCGGCCAGCCAGCCGAGCAGCATCGGGATCCGCAGCGCCGGGGTGGCAAACACGAGCCGGACCCCGGCCAGCATGTCCCGCCGCACCCGGAAGCGGTCCCTCGCGGCCGGTTTCGCCGCGGGCCGGGACCGCACCCAGACCCGGGTGATCAGCGCCGACAGCGCGAACGTCGCGGCGTCGGCGAGCAGTGCGGTGCGGACGCCGAAGAAACCAACCGCCGCTCCCCCCACCGCATAGCCAAGCACCTGGGTGGCCTGCAGGCTGGTAAGCGTGAAGGCGGTCCCCAGGACGTACGCGTCACCGGCGAGGATGTCCGCGTACATGGCGGCCCGGGCGGATACGAACGGCGCGCCGGTCATCGTCACCAGGAACAGCAGTACCACGAGCAGCGCGGTGGGCATGCCCGGCAGCGCCATCAGGCACACCAGCAGCACCCGGATCACGTCGCAAGCGATCATGATCTGCCGTCGCGGCAGCCGGTCGGCCAGGCCGGAGAGCATGATGCCGCCGAAGAACGTCGGCGCCACGCTGGCCGCGAACGTCACCGCCGCGAGCAGGGCCGAGTGCGTCCGGTCGAACACGAGCAAGGTCAGCGCCACCCGGGCGAGCTGGTCACCCGCGACCGAGAGGACCTGAGCGAGCCAGACAGCACGGAACTCCGGCACGGCGAGAACCTGGCCGAACGTCGCCCTGGGCGGTGCCGTGACCGGCCCCGGCGCGCCCACGGCTGGTGGCCCAGGCGCGCTGGCTTCCTGGCTAATGGCGCGTCCCTCCGTGGTGCAGGATCAGCCCAGCGCCCCACGAGCGCGCCAGTCAGGCCGACTCGGCGGGACGAACGGCACAACCGCCACGGACGGCAAAAACGCCGCCCGGTAGCTGTTGAGCATCAGACTGTCACACAACGCCATACCCAGCTACCGGTCTGCGCCATGCTGAAGACCGCCTGAACGTGACAAGGACGCCCGGTGCGCGGCGGTGCGCGGTCAGGACTCGCCGCGCAGCACGGCACCCACCTGGCGGCCCGCCTCGGCCACGGCGGCGTCCCTCGCCGCGGTGGTCTCCTCGTCGGTGAGCGTGCGGTCCGGGGCGCGGAAGCGCAGCCGGTAGGCCAGCGACTTGTGCCCGTCCGCGACCTGCTCGCCGGTGTAGACGTCGAACAGCCGGATATCTTCGAGCAGCCCTCCCCCGTCCGCACCGTCCGCACCGGCGGCCAGCGCGGCGGCGACCCGCGCCGCGGGCACGGAGTCGGCCACGACGAGCGCCACGTCCTGCGTGGCCACCGGGTAGGCGGAGATCACCGGCGCCTGGGCCGGCGGCAGCCCCGCCACCGCGGCCCCGATCACCGACAGGTCGAGTTCCGCCGCGCACACCCGCTCCGGCAGCTTGAACGCTTGCAGCACCCGGGGGTGCAGCTCGCCGGCGTGGCCGGCCAGGACCTGGCCGCCGTCGTCGCCGGTGACGTAGAGCGCCGCGCACCGGCCGGGGTGCCACGGCGCGTGCTGGTCGGCCTCGATGCCGAACGAGGCCCGGCTCACCCGCAGCACCGTGCGGGCGGCCTCGATGGCGTCCTGCCAGCCGGCCGGGCGGCCCGGCCCCCACCACCCCGCCGTGTCGTAGTCGCCGGTCAGCACGACGGCGACGCGGAGCGGCTGGTGCGGCAGCGCGGCCTCGATCTCGGCGATCTCGGCCACGGCCGGTCCCCGGTCCACCCTCAGGATCGGCGCGACCGGCTGCGGGCCGGGGGCGGGCCGGAAGACCAGGCCCATCTCCTGCAAGGCCAGATCGCCGAAACCGCGGCCCAGGTTACGGGCCAGCACCCGGAGCAGGCCGGGCAGCAGGGTGGTGCGCAGGAACGGCTCGTCCTCGCTGAGCGGATTGGAGATGCGGGTCGCTTTCCGGCGCGGGTCATCGGGGGCCAGTTGCAGCCGGTCCCAGTCGGCGGCGGACGCGAACGGCGAGCTGAGCACCTCGACGTAGCCGGCCCCGGCCAGCGCCCGGCCGACCGAGCGGCGCATCCGCTGCGCGTCGGTCAGCCCGCGGCCGGAGGTGGCCCGCGCCATCTTGACCGGTATGTTGTCGTACCCCTCCAGCCGGATGACCTCCTCGGCGAGGTCCGCGCGCTGGCGCAGGTCCGCCCGCCAGGACGGGGGCACGACGGTGAGCAGGCGGACCCCGCTCTCGTGCTTGCCGTGGTCGTGCCGCGCGTGCCGGTTCAGGGCGGCGCTCCGGGCGGCCGCGGCGGGCCTGGCCGGGGCCTCCGCCTCGCCGCCCGGCGACACGCCCTCGCCGTCCGCCTCGGTCACCTCGCAGCCGACCTGCTCCAGCCGCCGCACGACGATGTCCCCGCCGTAGGTCACCCCGGCCACCCGGCCTGGATAGTCGGCCGCGAGGCTGATCGTCACCGTGGGCACCTCCACCTGCGCGTGGGTGCAGCCGGGGACGATGGCCGCGCCGCCGAGCGAGCCGAGCAGCGCCACCGCCTTGGCCGAGGCACGCACCGGGAGTTCCCGGTCCACCTCGCGCTCGAAACGGTACGACGACTCGCTGAACAGGCGGTGCCGCCGGCTCATCCGGGCGGTCCCCCGCGCGGAGAAGTGCGCGGCCTCGATCACCAGGTCACGGGAGGACTCCGAGATCTCGGTCGCGAGCCCGCCCATGGTGCCCGCCATCGAGATGGGCCCGGAGGAGTCGGTGATGAGGATGTCGTCCGGGTCGAGGTCGCGGACCACGTGGTCGAGCGTTTCCAGGCGCTCGCCGGGCCTGGCCCGGCGGACCACGATCGGGCCGGACAGCGCGCGGCGGTCGAACGCGTGCATCGGCTGGCCAAGCTCGATCATCAGGTAATTGGTGATGTCCACCGCCAGCGAAACCCCGCGCAGGCCGGCCCGGGCCAGCCGCACCCGCATCCACAGCGGGGTGGCCGCGGCCTGGTCGAACCCGTGGACCTCCCGCAGCACGAACCGGTCGGCCGCGGTCGGATCCTCGATGCTCGCCGGGTACACGTCCGGATTCACCGCCGCGACGTCGCCCGGCAGGCCGGTATCGGCCGGGTCGGTGTACGGCACGCCGAACGCGATCGCCAGCTCGCGGGCCACGCCGCGCACCGACAGCGCGTAGCCCATGTTCGGGGTCACCGCGATGTCGAGGACGTGATCGGCCAGCCCGGCGTAGCTGACGAAGTCCTCACCCAGCGGGGCGCCGGGGTCCAGCACCAGGATCCCGGAGTGGTCCTCGCCGATCGCCAGTTCCCTGGCCGAGCAGATCATGCCTTCCGACGTCCGCCCGTACGCCTTCTTCGCGCCGATCTCGAACCCGCCGGGCAGCACCGCCCCGGGCGCGGCGAACGGGACCTTGTCGCCGGCCACGAAGTTGACCGCCCCGCAGATCACCTCGCGGGTCTGGTCGCCGGTGGACACGCGGCAGTACCTGATGGGCTTCTTGAACCCGGTGAGCTCCTCGATGTCGAGGACCTGGCCCACCACCACGCCGCTGATGTCGCTGCCGACCGCCTCGACGGTCTCCACCTCGAGGCCGGCCGCGGTCAGCCGCCTGGCGACCTCGGCGGCCGGCACGGAGTCATCCAGCGGCGCGTACTCGGTCAGCCAGGACAGCGGAACGAGCATCAGACCTCCACCCCCAGTGCCCTGCTGAACCGGACGTCGCCCTCCAGGGTGTCCCTGATGTCGGTCACCCCGTACCGGACCATGAGCGTGCGCTCGATGCCCAGCCCGAACGCGAAACCGCTGTAACGGTCCGGGTCGATCCCGCACGCGATGAGCACCTTCGGGTTGACCATGCCGGCCCCGGCCAGCTCGACCCAGCCCTGCGACCGGCACACCCGGCACGGCTCGCCGCCTGGCCGGGTGGAGGCGCCGCGGCAGGCGTAGCACTCCATGGAGAAGTCCACCCCGGGCTCGACGAACGGGAAGAAGTCGGGGCGGAGCCTGGTCCGCAGTCCCTCGCCGAACATCGCCGTGACGAACGCCTGGATCGCGCCGCGCAGGTCGGCCATGGTCAGCCCCTCGTCCACGGCCAGGCACTCGATCTGGTGGAACACCGGGCTGTGCGTGGCGTCCAGCGGGTCGGTGCGGTAGCACTTGCCGACGCTGACCACGTACACCGGCAGCGGGCGGGTCAGCAGCGCGCGGATCTGCACCGGGGAGGTGTGCGTGCGCAGCACGATCCCCGAGTCCCCGCCGTCCGGGCCGGCCACGAAGATGGTGTCCTGCATCTCCCGGGCCGGGTGGTCGGGCGGGAAGTTCAGCGCGTCGAAGTTGTACCACTCCGCCTCGACCTCGGGCCCCTCCGCGACCTCGTATCCCATGCCCACGAACACGTCGGCGAGCCGCTCGCCGACGGTGATCACCGGGTGCCTGGCCCCTTGCGGCTCGCGATCCCACGGCAGGGTGACATCCACGGTCTCCTCGACGAGCACCCGGCGGTCGCGCTCGTCCTCCAGCTCGGCCTGCCGCCGCGCGAGCGCCTGCCTGACCTCGCGGCGCGCGGCGCCCACCCGCTGGCCCGCTTCGGCCCTGGCCTGCGGCGGGAGCGCGCCGATCTCGGCGTTGGCCAGCGCGAGCGGCGACCGGTCGCCGTCGTGCGCCAGCCGGACGGCCTTCAGCTCGTCAAGCGTGCGCGCGCCGGCAATGGCGGCGAGCGCTTCCTTCAGCGCGGCAGCGACCGCCGCCGGTGCCAGCACGGCAACCTCCACCGGGTCGTACTGCTTGTTAGGTGCGGACATATTTTCGCCATCCTCGCGAACTGCCTGGACAAGGTCTTAGTCTGCGGAGTCTTCAGATTTTTATGCTCAACGGCTGCCGCGTGGTTCCCTTGCTCCCTCAGCCGGCCGCCGCCGGCGCGGCCACAGGATCCAGGTGACCCTACGGCCCGAGGCTAGCCGCCGAATCCTCCTGGGAGTTCGCCCGGTTGGCCCGACCGGGTTCGCCGAACCGTGGAATCCTGGCCAGCCCGGCGCCGTGGAGGTCCGGGATCGCCCCAGAACCGTGGGGTCCGGGCCGCCCGCCTAGCCGGGGACGTGGGGGTCCGGGGGCTCGGGCCCCCGGGTTAGCACTGCGGGTCCGTCCGGCGAGGCTCGGCCGAAGGCCGAGCAAGCACGGTTAGCCCGCCTCGGCAGTCCCGGTCACGCCAAAGACCCGGCGGGCATGGTAAATCGGAACTCGGCCCCGCCGCCGGGGGCACGCTGCACGGTGATCGTCCCGCCGTGCGCCTCGACCAGGCCCTTCACGATGTACAGCCCGAGCCCGGCGCCGCCGCGCCGCTTGGCCCGCCAGAACTGGCGGAACACGCGCGGGACCAGTTCCGGCGCCACGCCGTCGCCCTCGTCGCGCACGGACACCGCGACACCCGCACCGGCGTTGTTCGCGGCGCGGGCCTCGGCGGCTCCCAGCGGTTCGACCACGACTGTCACGGTACCAGCACCGTGCCGGACGGCATTCTCAATAAGGTTGCCGAGGATCTGGTCCACCTTGTCGGCGTCGAGCCAGGTTTCCGGGAGCCCGGGCGAGACGACCACGCGGAACCGGTCCGGCGCGTCACCGGCCGCCACGCGGCCGGCCACGATCTTCTCCACGCGTTCCGGGATGCTGACGAGCTGGCGATGGACCTCCATCCGGCCCGCTTCGATGCGGGACACGTCGAGTAGCTCGGTGATGAGCCGGGTGACCCGGTCCGCGTCGGCATTGACGGTCTCCAGCATCACGCGCTTCTGGTCGTCGGTGAACCGGCCCCACTTCGCCAGCAGCGTCGCGGTGAAGCCCTTCACGCTGGTCAGCGGCGACCTGAGTTCGTGGGCGACGGTGGACACCAGATCGGCCCGGCTGCGTTCGAGCCTGGCCCGCTGCTGTGCGCCGCGCAGCGAGACCACGAGCCGCTCGACGGCACCGGGCCCGGCGCGGTAGCCGGGGCAGAGCCCGGCGTCCCGGGGGGCGCGGACGTATCCCACGGTGACCAGCAACTCGGTCCCGTCGCCGAGGTACAGCGACATCTCCGGGTGGCGGGTCCGGGTGGACAGCCCGTGGTAGGGATCGGCGGCCGACCACCAGCAGCACCCGTCGGCGTCACGCAGCGGCAGCACCTGCCGCACATCCCCACCGAGCGCGGCACGCACCGGGATCCCGGTCAGCCGGGTGGCCGCACGGTTGAACACGGTGACCCGCGCCGCGTGGTCGGTGACGACCAGGCCGTCGGGCAGATCGTCGGCACAGACGACCGAACTGGCCAGCACCGGCAGCTCCGCCGCCGTCACGCTCACCAGGTCCGCCACCGCTCTGGACCCGTCCACTCCCGTCCCTGCCTCCGTCCGCCACCTGTGCTATCTCTACACCCGGGGTCCGGGGGCACTGCTGGGGCGCCCCCCAATGACGCAACGTGATCAGACTCTAGCGCGTTGGGGGCACTGCGCGGCAGCCCCCCTCAGCGGGGCTGCGCCGAGCGGCTGGCCAAATCCGGCCAGCGGGAGCGGCGCCGCCGCGGTCAGTGCCCACCGGTGCTGTGGGCGGCCGCGCGCTGGGCCCGGGCGGACGCATAAAGGCACACCGCCGCGGCGGCGGCCAGGTTGAGGCTCTCCGCCTGCCCGTAGATCGGCACGGCCACCGTCTCGTCGGCGAGCGCCACGAGGTCGGCGGGCAGGCCCCACGCCTCGTTGCCGAACAGCCACGCCGTGGGCTCGCGGAGCACCCCGAGCGGCTCGATCTCGTCCAGCGAGCGGCCCGACGCGCCGTCCGCGGCCAGCACCCGCAGCCCCGCGTCGCGCAGCCGGGCGACCGTGCCGGCCACCTGGCCGCCCTGCACGAGCGCGAGATGGAAGATGCTCCCGGCCGAGGCGCGGACGCACTTGCTGTTGTAGGGGTCGACCGAGGCGTCGGAGAAGACCACGCCCTGGGCGCCCGCCGCGTCGGCGGTGCGCAGCACCGTTCCCGCGTTGCCCGGATCCCGGACGTTGGCGAGGATGACCGCGAGCCGCGGCGCGCCGTCGGCCAGCTGGGCCAGCGGCACGTCGACGAACCGGCAGACCGCGAGCACGCCCTGCGGTGTGATCGTCTGCGCGAGGTCCGCCATGACCTCGCCGCTCACCGTGTGCACCTCGGCACCCTGCCGGCTGGCCTGCGCGGCGAGCCCGCCGTGGCGGGCCCGCGCGGCGGCGGTCAGGAACAGCTGGGTCACGACCTCGCCGTGGGCGAGCGCCTCGGTCACCGCCTGCGGCCCCTCGGCCAGGAACGACCTGGCCCGCTCGCGCATTGCCCGCTTGGCGAGCTGCCGCACGGCCTTGACCCGCGGCGAGCGGAGGCTGGTCAGCTCCGCCCCGCCCGGCTCGCTCATCCCGGCTCACCCGCCGCGGTGCGGCGCCGACGCCAATGATCCTGAAGGAGTTTCCATCGCAGCGATGGAAACTCCTTCAGGATCATGAAAATGAGGCCGGGCGGCCGGTCAGGCTGCCGCGGTGTCGGCGATCGGCTCGGGCAGCGCGCTCTTCGCCACCTTCACCAGCGCGGAGAAGGCGGCGGGGTCCGCGACCGCGAGCTCGGCGAGCATGCGCCGGTCCACCTCGACGCCCGCGGCCTTCAGGCCCTGGACGAACCGGTTATAGGTGATGCCGTCCGCCCGCGCGGCGGCGTTGATGCGCTGGATCCACAGCCGGCGGAACGCGCCCTTGCGGTCCTTGCGGCCCGCGTAGGCGTAAGTCATCGAGTGGAGCACCTGCTCCTTGGCCTTGCGGTACATCCGGGACCGCTGGCCGCGGTAGCCGCTTGCCCGCTCGAGCACCACCCTGCGCTTCTTGTGGGCGTTGACCGCCCGCTTCACGCGTGCCATTTCTTTGTCTCCCTGGAGGCGGGCTGGGCTACTTCGCCAGCAACTTCTTGATTCTCTTGACGTCCGCTGGAGCGACCGTCACTTCCCCAGCCAGCCGCCGGGTGACCCGGGACGACTTGTGCTCGAACAGGTGCTTGCGGTTTGCGCGACGGCGCAACACCTTTCCAGAACCGGTCAGCCGGAACCGCTTGTTCGCTCCGCTGTGCGTCTTCATCTTTGGCATGCTCGCCGCCGTCTTTCCTCTCGTGCGCGCCTCGTGGCGCGGCCTTGTCCTGCGTGCCGCAGGGCGGGGTCGCCGCATGCGGCGGCACGTTGCCGTGCACACTCACTTCGGGCCGTCCCGCTCCCCGGCGGGATGCGGCCCCCACCTGCCCGGTTCCCGCCTCGCGGCGGGAACCGCGCTGCCCCCGGCCAGCGCCCCGGCTGGCTTAGTCGCCGGTGCCGGCCTCCGGGGTGCCCGTTCGGCCGGCCGGCCTGGCCTGCGCCGCCACGGCCTCCGGCCTCGGCCGCGCTGGCGGCCTCGGCCGGGCTTCCGGCTTCGGCCTGGCCTCGGGCTTCGGCGCCTCCGGCTTCGGCCGGGCCTGCGCCCCTGGCCTCGGCCCGGGCTTCGGCGGGGCCGGCTTCGGCGGTCCTGGCTTCGGCGGGGCCGGCCTCGGCGGGGCCGGCCTAGGCGTGGCCGACCTCGGCGTGGCCGACTTCGGCGCGGCTGGCGCCGACGCGGCGGCCGGCACCGGCTGTGCCTCGGCCGGCTCTGGCTCCACCGGCTGTGGTTCCGCCGCGGGCTGAGGCTCCGGCGCGGGCTGGGCCACCGCGGCCGGCCGTTCGCCGTCCGCTGGCAGCGGCTGCGCTGGCTCCTCCGCGGCCGCTTCCGCGGCCGCCACTTCCGCAGCCGCCACTTCCGCAGCAGCCACTTCCGCAGCCACCACTTCCGCGGCCGCCACTTCCGCAGCCACCCCTTCCGCCACGGCCGTCCGTGCCCGCGAGCTGGCGCGCTCATGATGCGGCTCGCGCGTGGCCCGCTCGGCGCGTGCCTCGCTCCGTGCCTCGCTCTTCCGCTTGTGCGGTCCGATCACCATGATCATGTTGCGCCCGTCCTGCCTGGGCTGCGACTCGACGAAGCCGAGCTCCTCGACGTCGGCGGCGAGGCGCTGTAGCAACCGGAACCCGAGCTCGGGCCGGGACTGCTCGCGCCCGCGGAACATGATCGTCACCTTGACCTTGTCCCCGGCCTTCAGGAACCGCTCGACGTGGCTCTTCTTGGTGCCATAGTCGTGCGGGTCGATCTTGGGCCGGAGCTTGATCTCCTTGATGATCGTCTGTGCTTGGTTCTTGCGAGACTCCCTGGCCTTGAGCGCGGACTCGTACTTGAACTTGCCGTAGTCCATGAGCTTGCAGACCGGTGGCCGCGCCGTGGGCGCCACCTCGACAAGGTCGAGATCCGCCTCTTGAGCCAGCCGGAGCGCATCGGTAACGCTGACGATCCCTACCTGCTCGCCGTTCGGGCCGACAAGCCGGACTTCAGGGACCCGGATGCGCTCGTTAATACGGGGTTCGACGCTGATGTGACCTCCTTGGCTTCTCCTTCATCCGCCCCCTGTACCCACGGGGGGCGGCCGGCCATCCGTGTGAGTCCCTTGCCCGCTGGCTGTACGCCATACACGCAAAAGGGCCCCGCACGGCGCGCATGCGGAGCCACCTTTCCCGTGTCTCCGGCCGGGCCACGTAGGCCTCGGCGCGAATGCCACGGTCCCGCGACGCCACGGCCCCGTCACACGCGCTACGCGTGAACCGGTTCCGCCGCGCCCGGCCTGCCTGCCGGTCCCCCGGCAGGCCTACCCGCCGGCCCGAATGGCCGGCCAGGTGGGAGGTGGTCCTCCGCTTGTACGCCAGCACTGCTGTGTATCAAACAACGGTGCCAGGCTGGTCGTCAGGCAAGATTAACAGCAATTCCGTGCGCTTAGGTATTCCGCAACCGTGACGCCGCCCTTCCCTCCACCCCATAACGGCCCAAACGGGGCACATAGCGTTCGCGGGTTCCCGGGGCCGGTCAGGCGCCGAGGGCGGCCAGGCCGGCGGCGCGCATCGCCTCGACCGGCGCCTGCTTGCCGGTCATCAGCGTGACCTGGCCGGCCGCCTGGTGCAGCAGCATGGGGAAGCCGCCGGTCACGATTACCCCGGCGCCGCTGGCCGCTGTCGCGAGCGCGGTCGGCCACGGGTGGTAGACCACGTCGAGCAGGTGCTTCGGTACGAGGTCGCCACGCGATATGCGTTCGGCATAAATGTTGGCGGCACCGGCAGGGACCGTGGATATGAGCAGGTCGGGAGCGGAAACGGCGGGCCGGTCAAAGGGGGTGAGGGTAACCGGTACGGCGAGCCGCTCGGCGGCCGCGAGCAGATCCCCCGCCCGGGCCGGGTCGCGGACCGCGGCCGTGGCCCGCGCCGCACCCAGGCCGCGCACGGCCGCCAGCGCGGAGCAGGCCGTCGCCCCGCCGCCCACGATCAGCACCGTCGCGGGCGGGGCGGCCATGCCCGCCTCGGTCAGGGCGGCGATCATGCCGCCCACGTCGGTGTTGTGCCCGTGCCGGCCGCCACCGGCGAACACGACGGTGTTGGCGGCGCCGACCTCGCGGGCGACCGCATCGACGCTGTCGAGCAGGGGAAGCACCGCGCGCTTGAGCGGCATCGTCAGCGACAGCCCGGCCCAGCCGGGGCCGCAGCCCGCCAGCAGCGCTGGCAGCCCCGCCTCGTCGCAGTCGATCGCCTGGTAGGTCCAGCCGGTGAGGCCCAGCTCCCGGTATGCCGCCCGGTGCAGCACCGGCGACAGGGAGTGCGCGATCGGCGACCCAAGCACCGCAGCCTTCATGTCCCGAGGAGCTTAGAGCACCCAGCGCAACAGGCTACCGAGCATGCCTAATGGTGCTTGGCGATGTAGGCGTTCAGCTCCTGCAGGTAGGTCAGGAATACCGAGTAGCTCGGGGTGAACTTCGTCTGCCCGGTCTGGGGGTTCACCGTCAGGAAGAAAAGCCAGTTGTGGTGCCCTGCTATCGGCTGCTCCGCGGCCCTGATGGCGGCGTCGCTGGGGCTGTCGATCGGCCCCGGTGGCAGACCGGCGTGCAGGTAGGTGTTGTACGGCGACCTGGTGTCCTTCGTCTCCGCGATCGTCACGTCGGCGGCGCGGGAGTGCCGCGCGTACAGCACGGTGCTGTCCAGCTGGAGCAGCATCTTGGCGTTCAGCCGGTTGTAGATCACCCGGGCGATCTCGGTCATGTCCTTGGTGCTGCGCCCCTCCGCCTGGCAGATGCTGGCGACCGTGATGATGTCGCCCTCGCTCACCTGGTCGTGGCGCGCCCACTTGGCCAGGTCGGCGCTCGCTGCCTCCTGGCCGAACCGCTGGACCATCTCCCGCAGCACCACTGTTGGCGAGGTGCCGGGCTGGATCGTGTAGGTGGCCGGGAACAGGTACCCCTCGAGGCTTCCCTTGGCATAGGAAGGCAGGCCCAGCGCCGCGGTGTTCTTGGCGGCCTGCTGGTACCCCTTCAGGTTGCCGGTCTCCTTGCCGAGCAGGGCGATGATCTCGTAGAGCCGCTGCCCCGGCAGGATGGTCACGTTGACCTGGATCCGGGAGGACGGTTTCAGCAGCAGCGCGAAGGCGAGCGTCGCGGCCATGTGCTCGTGCATCCGGTAGTACCCGGGCTCCAGGGCGCTGCCGTGACCGCTGTTCTTGGCGGCGTTCGAGAACGCCCGGACGCTCGCGACCACGCCCTGTTGCAGCAGTTGCTGCCCCACCTGGGTGGCGGTTTCGCCGGACTCGATGTGCACGGTGACCGAGCCCGTGCCGGGCCCGCTGTAGTCCGGCGGATGCAGGTAGGTGCGGTAGAAGTAGTAGCCGACGCCGGCGGCGACGGTGAGCGCCACCACCACCACGGTGAGCGCGATCCACGGCGCGGCCCGCCGCATGGCGCTCTTGCCGCCCCTGGGCTTGCCGCCACCGCCGCCCCCGCCCCCGCTGCGGGAGCTTCTGGGGCTGGGGCTGGGCGCGCCCGCCCGGTGGCCATGCTCGCGCCCCGGCGCGGCCGCGCTGGCGCGCCGGGAGTCCGAGCGGCCGCTGAGCCCGGGCAGGATGCCGCTGTCGCGGTCGTCGTCTGCCCAGCGCTGATCGTCGTCCACGTCCCCGTACCAGTCCCCGTGGTCTCCATACCCATGATCATCGCTGTGATCACGGGGGGACCCGGGGCGGCTGTCGCGCGGCGGTCCCCCGCCGTGGCCGCGCGGGTAGTCGTCCTCGGCCGGGTAGCCGCCGTCCCGATCGCCCGGATAGCCGGCATCCCGGTCACCGGAGAAGTTGCGGAGCGAGTAAGGGTTGTCGTCTTCGTAACCGCCCTCGGCGGGATAGTGCTCCTCGCCCGGGTAAGCGTCACCCGCCGGGGAGTAGCCGTCGTGGGCGGGATAGCCCGCCGCAGGCGGGTAGCCGGGCTTCTCCGGGTAGCCGTGGTCACGGGGGTAATCCCCGGCCCCGTAGCCGTCGTCGCCGTAACCCCGGTCGCCGTGGTGCTCATCGCGCCCGTATTCATCCCGGCCCTGGGACGGGCCGCGGTGGCTGGCCTCCGGATAGCCGGAATCTCGCTCCGGGTGGCCCCGGCCCGGGTCGCGGCCGCCGCCGTAGCCGGGGTCGGTGAGGCCGGTGCGCAGGTAGGGCGCGTCATCGTGGCGGCCCGGGTAGGCGGGGCCGCCGTTCGGGTAGCCGGGATCCGCCCGGTCCACGTAGGGCTCGGCGGAGTAGCCGTCGCCGGAGCGCTCGCTGCCGTAGGAGCGGCCGCGGTAGTCGCCGTCCCGCGGGGCCGGTGAGCCTGCCGGGGGCCGTTCCGCGCCCCAGGAATCCGGCACCGGCGGCAACGGCCCCGACGAGGCACCCGGCCACGAATCCGGCGAGACCCTGGGCATCGGGCCCGACGACACGCGGGGCAGGGGGCCCGAAGGATGCCCGCCGGTCTGGCCGCCGGGGCGTGGCGCGCGCCGGCCCGGCTGCGAGTCATCCCAGCCGGGCCGCTCCCACGGCGGGCCGGTCGTCTCCCCCACGTCACCGTCCCGGCCGCGGGACGTGCCGAGGGCGGGACGGGCGGGCCGCTCGGCGCCGCGCGGCGGGTCGTCCCAGGACTCCGAGCCGTAGCCGGCGGCCGGGCTGGGCCGCCGGGGTGCGCTCTCGTAATCCCTGGCACGCCAGGGAGGAGCCTCGTCGTCCCCCTCGATGTCCCCCTTGCGGTGGCGCGTCATCCCCCGGCTCCGGAGGCTGACCCCACGAGCTCACCGGCAGGCCGGCCGGTGGACCGTTCCGCGTCTAGTGCACCCTGCAAGATCAGTGCCGCGGCAGCCTTGTCCACGGCCGGCCGGCGCTCCCGGGATCCGCGCCCCCCCTGGCGCAGCGCGTCATGCGCGATCACGGTGGTGAAGCGCTCGTCCACGAGCCGCACCGGCACCGGGGCCAGCCGGGCCGCGAGCGACTCGGCGTACGCCCGGGCCAGCACGGCGGCGGCACCCTCGCGCCCGGACAAGCCGGTGGGCAGCCCCACGATGACCTCGATCGGCTCGTGCTCGGCGACCAGCGCGGCCAGCTCGTCCAGGTCGCGGCGGCCGCGGGTGATGGTGGCCAGCGGGCTCGCCAGCAGCCCGCCGGGGTCGCAGCGTGCCACGCCGACCCGGGCCGACCCGAGGTCGACCGCAAGCCGGACGCCGGTTCTCACACACGTGCTCCGCGTGATCGTGGCCTCGCCAACTTGGCACAGGGGGCTGCAGCACGATCTCAAGCTACGCCACCATGTCCCGCGATGTCTCTCACAACCGTCCGTACCGCATTAAATGCCTCGTCAAGCGCGGCTGAGGCCTTGTCGCCAAGCGGCGCGCCGCCGCCCTGCGCGACGTCATCCCTGCCACCACCGCCGCCGCCGAGTTGGCTGGCAGCGGCCTTGACCAGCGCTCCGGCGGCCAGGCCGAGCCTGCGCGCCTGGTCGCTGACCGCAACGACCACGGTCGGGCGGTCCGCCGGGACGCCCGCGACCACCACCACGGCCGGCTGCTCCGCGGGCAGCCGCCCGCGGACGTCGAGCGCGAGCGTGCGGATTCCGTCGGCGGTGGTGCCGTCGGGGACCCGGTGCGCGACGAACCGCACCCCGCCGACGTCCTCCGCGTCCCCGGCCAGGTCGCCGCTGACGCCGAGGAGCTGGGCCGACCGCAGCCGGTCCAGTTCCCGCTCGGCCTCGCGGACCCTGGCGACCAGCGCGGAGATCCGGTCGGGCAGTTCCTCGCGGGGCGCCTTGAGCTGCTCGGAGAGCTGGCTGACCAGGACGCTCTCGGCCGCGAGGAACCGGAAGGCGTCGGTGCCGACCAGCGCCTCGACCCGGCGCACGCCGGAGCCGATGGACGACTCGCCGAGGAGCTTGATCAGCCCGAGCTGGCCGGACCGGACCACGTGGGTGCCGCCGCACAGCTCCCGGGAGTAGTCGCCGACCTCGACCACGCGGACCTCGTCGCCGTACTTCTCGCCGAACAGCGCGAGCGCGCCCATGGCCCGCGCCTCCGCCAGCGGGGCGATGAAGGCACGCACCGCGAGGTCGTCGATGAGCACGCTGTTGACTTCCTCCTCCACGTCCCGCAGCAGCGGCGGCGGCACCGCGCCGGTGGCGGTGAAGTCGAACCGGAGCCGGCCGGGCGCGTTCTCCGAGCCCGCCTGGGCGGCCGACTCGCCGAGCGCGCCGCGGATCGCGCGGTGCACCAGGTGGGTGGCCGTGTGCGACCGGGAGACCGCGCGGCGGCGCTCCTCGTCGATCTCCGCGTACGGCGGGCGCCCCGACCTCGACCTCGCCGTGGGTCACCACGCCGCGGTGCACGATCAGCCCGGGCACCGGCGACTGCACGTCGCGCACCTCGATCTCGGCCGCCGGCGGCGCCGGTCGCGCCGGCCACCCGGATCACGCCGGTGTCGGCGAGCTGGCCGCCGCCCTCGGCGTAGAACGGGGTGCGGTCGAGCACGACCTCGACCTCGGCTGCCCGCGCCGGCCGCGGGCACCGCAGCCCGTCGCGCCAGCAGGCCGGTGACGGTCGCCTCGCCGGCGGTCTGCTCGTACCCGGTGAACGATGACCGGCCCGGACCTGTTCGAGCAGGCCGGCGAACACCGAGATGTCGGCGTTGCCGGTCTTCTTCTCCAGCGAGTCCTCCTTGGCCCGCTGCCGCTGCTCGGCCATGAGCCGCCGGAACCCGTCCTCGTCCACGGCCAGGCCCTGCTCGCTGGCCATCTCCAGGGTGAGGTCGATCGGGAAGCCGTAGGTGTCGTGCAGCTGGAACGCCTGCTCGCCGGACAGCGTCGCGGCGCCGCGGCGCTTGATCTCGCCGACCGCCGCGTCGAAGATCGCCGAGCCGGTGCGCAGCGTCGCCAGGAACGTGGCCTCCTCGGCGTCGATCACCGCGAGGATCCGGGGCGCCTCGGTGCGCAGCTCGGGGAACTGGTCGGCCATCGCGTCGATCGCGGTGTCGGTCAGCTCGTGCAGGTAGCGCTCGTTCTCCCCGCCCACGGCCGCCGCCCGCCGCCGCGCTGCCCGCCGGCCAGCAGCCGCAGGTTGCGGATGCTGCGCCGCAGGATCCGGCGCAGCACGTAGCCGCGGGCCTCGTTGCTCGGCAGCACGCCGTCGGCGACCAGCATGACCGCGGTGCGCACGTGGTCGGCGACCACCCGCAGCGCCACGTCGGTGCGGTGGTCCTGGCCGTACTTCTGCTCGGTCAGCTCGGCCGCCCGGTCGAGCACCTTCCACAGTGGTGTCGATCTCGTAGATGTTGTCCACGCCCTGCAGGATGGCGGCCATCCGCTCCAGGCCCATGCCGGTGTCGATGTTGCGGGACGGCAGCTAGCCGGAGATGTCGAAGTCGTCCTTGGCCCGGACCGCGCTGAGCGTGTCCTGCATGAAGACGAGGTTCCAGACCTCCAGGTAGCGGTCCTCGTCCGCTTCCGGGCCGCCCTCGCGGCCGTAGTCGGGGCCGCGGTCGTAGTAGATCTCCGAGCAGGGGCCGCACGGGCCCGGCACGCCCATGTGCCAGTAGTTGTCCTTCAGGCCGCGGTGCTGGATACGGCTCTCCGGCAGGCCGACCACGTCCCGCCAGATCGCGGTACGCCTCGTCGTCGTCGGTCAGCACGGTGGCCCACAGCCGGTCCTCCGGGAAGCCGAACCCGCCGTCGGGTTCCGGCCTGGTCAGCAGCTCCCAGGCGAAGGGGATCGCCTGCTCCTTGAAGTAGTCGCCGAACGACCAGTTGCCGAGCATCTGGAAGAACGTGGCGTGCCTGGTGGTCTTGCCGACCTCCTCGATGTCGAGGCGTGCGGACGCACTTCTGCGCGTCGGCCGCGCGCTTGAACGGCGGCGTCTGCTGGCCGAGGAGGTAGGGCTTGAACGGCTGCATCCCGGCGATCGACGAACAGCAGCGTGGGATCGTCGGCGATCGAGGCTGGCCGAGGGCACGACGGTGTGCCCCCGCTGCTCGAAATAGGTCAGGAAACGGCGGACGATCTCTGCCGACTCCATCAGCGGCCATCCTTCAGTTCGTCGATACGGTACGGAGCGCGGCGGTCAGGCCGCCGGGGGCTTCCGGGGGCTGTCCCCCCGGATCGCGCGGGGCTCCCCCGGGCCGGTCCCGCGGGCCAGCCCGCGCCGGGGTTGAGCTTCGAGGGTAGACGGTGCGCGCCCGTGCTGGCGTTCGGCCTGGCGGTCCAGGTAGAGCGCCATGCCCTCGCGCACGTCGGCGGTGAAGCCGGCCAGGCTGTCCAGCGGCGGCGCCGGCCGCACGGAACGGGCGAGCGCGGTCACCCGGCGGTACCCGGCCACACCGAGGACCGCGCCGAGCAAGAGCCAGAACAGCCGGCGGATCATCGGGCGCACCCGCCGCACCAACGGGCGAGGACCGCGCCGAGCAAGAGCCAGAACAGCCGGCGGATCATCGGGCGCACCCGCCGCACCAACGGGCGAGGACCGCGCCGAGCAAGAGCCAGAACAGCCGGCGGATCATCGGGCGCACCCGCCGCACCAACGGGCGAGGACCGCGCCGAGCAAGAGCCAGAACAGCCGGCGGATCATCGGCCCGCCCCACCGCGCCGGCCGGCGAGCCGCCCGCGCGGCCGCTTGCCCGCGCGCCGCTCGGCCGGGCCGGCCGCTGCCGGCTTGCCGGCGCCGGACCGGCGGCCGCCTCCTGGGCCTGCGGCCCGTGCCGCCGGATGAGCCGGTACCGCGCCGCCCAGCGCAGCCCCGTTGCCCGGGCAACGCCGTAGATCAGCGCGACGGTCCAGGCGGCGGCGCCGGCTTCGGCCCGGCTTGCCGGGGCCGCCGGGGCGAGCCCGGTGATCTGGCCGCGCAGCTCGGCCAGGCCGGCCGTCACGTCATCCATGGTCGCCGTGATGGACTCGGTCATCGCGATCTGCTCGCCGACCTGGTCAAGGGCGGTGCCGGCCCGCTGGATCAGCAGATCCTCACGCTCGGCGAGGCCGGCCAGGGCGGCGGAACGCTCGGTCATCAGCCGGGCGGCCTTCAGCATCACGTAGACCGCGACGGCCACCCCGATGACAAAGGCCACCGCGGCGGCCACGACCGCTACCCACACGGCGGTCAGCATGCCCGAGTCCCCACCCGCCCGACCCTACCGCCTGAACGCTGGCTCAGTGTCAGCGTTCGGTCACCTCCGCTGACCTGCCCAGGATCGCCCTGATCCGCTCGGACCGGTCCGCGTAGCGGGCCTCGGCGCCGTGCCGGGACGGCTCGTAGTACTGGCGCCCCGTGATGGCGTCGGGCGCGTACTGCTGCGCGACGATGCCTTCCGCGGTAGTCGTGCGGGTACTCGTAGCCCTCGCCGTGGCCCAGCCGGGCGGCGCCCGGATAGTGAGCGTCGCGCAGGTGGGCGGGCACCGGGCCGGCCAGCCCGGCCCGGACGTCCGCCCGGCCGCGTCGATCGCCTTGATCACGGCGTTGGACTTCGGCGCCAGCGCCAGGTGGATGGTGGCCTGGGCCAGGTTGATCCGGGCCTCGGGCAGCCCGACGAACTCGACCGCCTGCGCCGCGGCGACCGCCACGCCGAGCGCCGACGGGTCGGCCATCCCGACGTCCTCGCTGGCGTGCACGATCAGCCGCCGGGCGATGAACCGCGGGTCCTCGCCCGCCTCGATCATCCGGGCCAGGTAGTGCAGCGCGGCGTCGGCGTCGCTGCCCCGGATGCTCTTGATGAACGCGCTGATCACGTCGTAGTGCTGGTCGCCGTCGCGGTCGTAGCGGACGGCGGCCCGGTCCACCGCGCGCTCCAGCTCGGCCAGGTCGATCACGGCGCCGGGCGGCAGCCCGAGCGCGGCCGACTCCAGGTAGGTCAGCGCCCGCCGGGCGTCGCCGCCCGCGAGCCGGACCAGGTGGTCCGCGGCGTCGTCGGCCAGCGTGACCCGGCCGGCCAGCCCGCGCTCGTCGGTCAGCGCCCGGCTGATGACCGCGCGGACGTCCGTCGTCGCTCGAGCGGCTCCAGGGTGAGCAGCAGCGACCGGGACAGCAGCGGCCCGACCACGGAGAACGAACGGGTTCTCCGTGGTCGCGCCGATGAACGACACCCAGCGGTTCTCCACCGCGGGCAGCAGCGCGTCCTGCTGGGCCTTGTTGAACCGGTGCACCTCGTCGATGAACAGCACGGTCTGGGTGCCGGTCAGCCCGAGGTCGCGGCGGGCGGTCTCGATCGCCGCCCGCACGTCCTTGACCCCGGCGGTGACCGCGGACAGCTCGACGAACCGCCGGCTGGTCACCTGGCTCACGACGTGGGCCAGCGTGGTCTTCCCGGTGCCCGGCGGCCCCCACAGCACCACCGACATCGCCGCGTCGTGCTCGATCAGCTTGCGCAGCGGGGTGCCGGGGCCGGTCAGGTGCTGCTGGCCGACCACCTCGTCCAGGGTGCGCGGCCGCATCCGCACGGCCAGCGGCGCGGCGGCGCTGCTCCGCTTCCTGCGCCGCCGCGTCGAACAGGCTCTCCACCTGGCCGTCACCCACTCTGGCCACGCCTTCGAGCGTATCCCCTGCCCCGGACAGGGTTTCCCCATCGCAGGCCCCGCGAGAGCGGCCCCTGGATGGCGGTCAGCCGGCCGGTGGCCCGGGGGGCGGGGGCGCGTCGATGCCGGCCTCCTTGCGCTGCGCCGGGGTGATCGGCGTCGGCGCGCCGGTGAGCGGGTCGAGCCCGGACGCCGCCTTGGGGAAGGCGATCACGTCCCGGATGGTGTCCCGGCCGGCCAGCAGCATGAGCATCCGGTCCCAGCCGAACGCGATCCCGCCGTGCGGCGGCGGCCCGTAGCGAAGCGCGTCGAGCAGGAAGCCGAACTGCGACCTCGCCTGCTCCGGGGACAGCCCGATCACGTCGAAGACCTGCTCCTGCATGTCCTGGCGGTAGATACGGAGTCGACCCGCCGCCGATCTCCATCCCGTTGCAGACCAGGTCGTAGGCGTCGGCCAGCGCCTTGTCCGGCTCGACCTCGAACTTGTCCGCCCACTCGGGCAGCGGCGCGGTGAACGGGTGGTGCACCGCGGTCCAGCCGCCCGCGCCGTCCTCCTCGAACATGGGCGCGTCCACCACCCAGATGAACGCCCACGCGTCCGGGTCGATGAGCCCGAGGCGCTGGCCGATCTCCAGGCGCGCCGCGCCGAGCAGCGCGCGGGCCTGGGCCGGCGTGCCCGCGGCGAAGAACACGCAGTCGCCGGGCGCCGCGCCCGCCGCTTCGGGCAGCCCGGCCCGCTCGGCGTCCGACAGGTGCCGGGCGACCGGTCCGCCGTCCGCCACCGCCCCGTCCGGGCCGATCAGCACGTAGGCCAGGCCGCGTGCGCCGCGAGAGCGGGCCCACTCCTGCCAGCCGTCGAGCTCCTTGCGGGACTGGCCGGCGCCGCCGGGCATCACCACCGCCGCCACGTGCGGCGCCTGGAACACCCGGAACGTGGTCTGGCGAAGTAGCCGGTCAGGTCCGCCAGCTCGCAGCCGAACCGCAGATCCGGCTTGTCGGACCCGAACCTGCGCATCGCGTCGGCGTAGGTCATCCTGGGTATCGGGCGGGGGATCTGGTACCCGGCCAGCTCCGCCCACAGCCGCGCCGTCAGGTCCTCGGCCACGGTGATGACGTCTTCCCGGGTGACGAAGCTCATCTCGATGTCGATCTGGGTGAACTCAGGCTGCCGGTCGGCGCGGAAGTCCTCGTCGCGGAAGCAGCGGGCGAGCTGGTAGTAGCGCTCCAGCCCGCCGACCATCAGCAACTGCTTGAACAGCTGCGGCGACTGCGGCAGCGCGTACCAGTTGCCGGGACGCAGCCGGACCGGCACCAGGAAGTCCCGCGCACCCTCGGGCGTGGACCGGGTCAGGTACGGCGTCTCCACGTAGACGAAGCCGTGCTCCCGCATGACGTCGCTGACCAGGTAGGACGCCTGCGAGCGGAGCCGCAGCGCCGCGGCCGTCTCGGCCCGCCGGATGTCCAGGTAGCGGTACCGCAGCCGGACTTCCTCGCTCAGGTCGCGCGAAGCCCTCGATGGGGAACGGCAGCGGGTCGGCCTCGGACAGCACCTCAAGCTCGGCCGCGATGACCTCGACCTCCCCGGTCGGCAGCTCCGGGTTCTCGTTGCCGGCCGGCCGCTCGCGCACCTCGCCGGCCACCCGGACGCAGAACTCGGCGCGCAGCGCGTGCTCGGGCCGGTCCTCGCCCTCGCCGCGGAACACCACCTGCACCACCCCGCTGGCGTCGCGCAGGTCGATGAAGACCACCCCGCCGTGGTCCCGGCGGCGGGCCACCCAGCCCGCCAGCGTCACCCGCTCGCCGGCCTGGGCCTCGCGCAGCGTGCCCGCCTCGTGGGATCGAATCATCGCGTGCTCATCCTCTCGGTCACAGCCCTCTCCCCCGCGGCCCGGGAGCCTGGCCGGCCGCCCCGGAGCGCTGCGACGGCGCCGGGGAAAGCCCGGTCAGGAACGGGTTTGCGGCGCGTTCGGCGCCGATGGTCGTCTGCGGCCCGTGCCCGGGCAGCACGTGCGTGTCGTCCGGGCAGGGTCAGGCACACCCGGGCCAGGCTGTCCAGGATGGCCGGGTAGTCACCGCCGGGCAAGTCGGTGCGGCCGATCGAGCCCGCGAACAGCAGATCGCCGGAGAAGAGCACCTGCTCGCCGGGCTGGCTGAACGTCACCGAGCCCGGCGTGTGCCCGGGTGCGTGGTCCACCACGAGCTCCACCCCGGCCAGCCGCAGCGTCATCCCGTCGGCCAGCTCGATCACGTCGTCGGGCTCGGTGAAGGTCAGGCCACCGAACAGCTGCTGCCCAACCGCCAGCGGGAAGCCCCGGGCCGGGTCGGACAGCAGCGCCCGGTCGGCGGGGTGGATGTAGGCCGGGATGCCCCGGGCGCCGCACACCGGCGCCACCGACCAGATGTGATCGATGTGCCCGTGGGTCACCAGCACCGCCACCGGCCGCAGCCGATGCTCGGCGATGACCTCGTTGACGCCCGGCTCGGCGTCCTGCCCAGGGTCGATGATCAGGCACTCCTCACCCGGACCGGGGGCCACGACGTAGCAGTTGGTGGCGAACGAACCAGCCGGGAACCCGGCGATGAGCACGGGCCATCCTCCCTGGAGAAAAGCGGCACGGACGGGCAGGCAGGGCGCCTCCAGGCTACCGAGCCCTCCGCCCGCGCGACGAACCGATAACAGCGGCGCCGTTTTCTCCCAAGCCCAGGTACGATTCGCGAAGTTTCGCAGATCAGAAACTCCGACGCCACTAGAGGAAGGAGGGCGGGAGCGTGGCGGGGAAAAAGGAGCGCCAGCGCAAGCTCGCCCGGGAGCGGTACGCGAGGCAGCAGGCCAGGCGGAGCCAGCACGCCCAACGAATACGGAAGTTGAGCATCATCGTGGGCGTGTGCGTGGCCGTGGTCGCGCTGGGTGCCGGTTCCTACGTCGCCTTCGCGGGCGGCGGCAGCAAGACCCCGTCGGCCGCCGCGGCCACGCCCACGCCAACCCCGACCCCCACCTCGGCGCCGACCCCGACGCCCAGCGCGTCGGCCACGCCGTCCACCGTCGCGGAGCCCGCGAGGCACTGCGTGTACACGCCGAGTGGGACGCCCGCGCGCAAGGACGGCGTCCCGCCGGCCAAGCCGCGCTACAAGGGGAAGAGCTATCAGGCCACGGTCAAGACCAACCGGGGCACGATCGTGCTCGACCTGTTCAACAGCAAGGCGACCTGCACGGTCAACTCGTTCCTGTATCTGGCCAGTAAGGGCTACTTCAACAGCACTCCCTGTCACCGGCTGACCACGGCTGGCATCTTCGTGCTGCAGTGCGGGGACCCGACCGGCACGGGCAGCGGCGGGCCGGGCTACAAGTTCGCCAACGAGAACACCGCCGGCGCGCAGTACGTGCAGGGCACGGTCGCCATGGCCAACGCCGGGCCCGGCACCAACGGGAGCCAGTTCTTCCTGGTTTATCGCAATTCGACAACGCTCCCGGCGAACTACTCGTTGTTCGGCAAAATCGTCAGCGGACTGGGAATCATCCAGAACGTGGCCAAGGCGGGCAGTGACAACGCCAACGGCCAAGGTGATGGCCATCCAAAGGAGAAGGTCACCATCGAGAGCGTTACGTTTACCAAGGCCTGACGCGCCGATTGCTGGACAGGCCTGAGCAGGAGGTTCGCGGTGACCAGCGTCAACGATCCGTGGGGCCGGGTGGACGCCGACGGCACGGTTTACGTGCGCACCGCCGAGGGAGAGCGGGTCGTCGGGTCCTGGCAGGCGGGCAGCCCTGACGAGGCACTCACGTTCTTCCGGCGTAAGTTCGAGGCGCTTGACACCGAGATCAGCCTGCTGGAGCAGCGAGTCACCACCACGGACCTGTCGCCGGCGCAGGCGCGGACGGCGATCGAGCGGTTGCAGTCGTCGGTGACCGACGCGCACGCCGTGGGCGATCTCGGCTCGCTTCAGGCCAGGCTGGAGGCGCTGGGCGGGAAGGTGGACCAGCGCCAGGAAGAGGTCAGGGCGCAGCGCGACCAGGTGCGCGTCGAAGCCAGGACCATCAAGGAAAACATCGTGGCCGAGGCCGAGCAGATCGCGGCCGAGGCGACGCACTGGAAGACCAGCAGCGAGCGGCTGCGCCAGTTGCTGGAGGACTGGAAGACCGCGCCGCGCGCCGACCGCTCGGTCGAGACGGCCCTGTGGAAGCGGCTGTCGGTCGCGCGGAACACGTTCAACAAGCGCCGCAAGGCGTACTTCGCCGAACTGACCGAGGAGCGCGACGCCGCCAAGACGCGCAAGGAGGAGTTGTGCGTGGAGGCGGAGGCGATGGCCGACTCCACCGACTGGTCCACCACGGCCGCGGCGTTCCGCGAGCTGATGCGGTCCTGGAAGGCGGCGGGCCGCGCGGCACGGGCCGACGAGGACGAGCTGTGGGGCCGGTTCAAGACGGCGCAGGACTCGTTCTTCCGGGCCCGGTCGGAGGTGTACTCGGCGAAGGACGCCGCGCTCCGCGAGCACGCCGCGGACAAGACTCAGCTCCTCGAGGAGGCCGGCAAGCTGGTGCCGGTGACCGACGTACGGGCCGCGCGGGCCGCGCTGCGGGGCATCCAGGAGCGCTGGGAGCAGGCGGGCCCGGTGCCCCGTGAGGCGCACGAGCGGCTTGAGTCGGGGCTGCGCCGGATCGAGGACGCGGTGCGCAAGGCGGAGGACGCGCAATGGCGGCGCTCCAACCCCGAGGCGCTGGCCCGCGCCAAGGGAACCGTCGAGCAGATCCGCACCGCCATCGCCGGCCTGGAGGAACAGCTCGCGAAGGCCGAGGCCGCCGGCAACGAGCGCGCGGTGCAGGAGGCGCAGGAGGCGATCGACGCACGCCGCTCCTGGCTCGCCGAAGCCGAACGCACCCTGGCGGAGCTAACCGGATAACCGGGGCTGCCTAGATACCAGGCCAACCCCGCCGCCCGTACATGGCTAGCCTGACGAACTACAGCGACCCCGGCCCGGCGGCTAGTTCGTAACCCCGGCGGCTAGTTCGTGACTCGGTAGACGTCGTAGACGCCGTCGATGGCGCGGACCGCGCGAAGCACGTGGCCGAGGTGCTTGGGGTCACCCATCTCGAAGGTGAACTTGCTGACCGCAACCCGGTCCCTGGTCGTGGTCACCGACGCGGACAGGATGTTGACGTGCTGGTCCGAGATGGACCTGGTGACGTCGGAGAGCAGGCCGGTCCGGTCGAGCGCCTCCACCTGGATCGCGACCAGGAACAGTGAGTCCTCCGTTGGTGACCATCTGACGGCGACGAGCCGCTCCGGCTCGGAGTCCAGCAGGTGGCGCAAGTTGGTGCAGTCGGCGCGGTGCACCGAGACGCCGTGGCCCCTGGTGACGAACCCGGTGATCTCGTCGCCCGGCACCGGGGTGCAGCAGCGGGACAGCCTGGCCCACACGTCGGCCGTGCCCTCCACCACGACGCCCGGGTCGCGTGCCGGGCGCGGCCGGGCCGGGCGGGTCGGCATCGTGGTCTCGGCCAGGTCTTCCTGGGCGCCCGCCACGCCGCCCACCGACTGGACCAGCTTGCTGACCACGGACTGGGCGCTGACGTGGCCTTCCCCGACCGCCGCGTACAGGGCGGACAGGTCGGCGTAACGCAGTTCGGTGGCGATGGCCAGCAACGCGTCCCCGGTCGCCATCCGCTGCAACGGCAGGCCCTGCTTGCGCATGGCCCGGGCGATAGCGGTCTTGCCGGCCTCCGCAGCCGCCTCGCGCCGCTCCTTGGAGAACCAGTGCTTGATCTTGTTGCGGGCCCGGGCGCTCTTGACGAAGCTCAGCCAGTCCCGGCTCGGGGCGGCGTCCGGCGCCTTCGAGGTGAAGATCTCCACCGTGTCGCCGTTGTCCAGGGCGCTCTCCAGCGCGACCAGGCGCCCGTTGACCCTGGCGCCGATGCAGCGGTGACCCACCTCGGTGTGGATCGCGTAGGCGAAGTCCACCGGGGTCGCGTCCTGCGGCAGCGCGATGACCTGGCCCTTGGGGGTGAAGACGTAGACCTCCGCCGCGCCGAGGTCGAAGCGCAGCGATTCGAGGAACTCGGCCGGGTCCGCGGTCTCCCGCTGCCAGTCGACCAGCTGGCGCAGCCACACCATGTCGCTGGCCCCCGATGCCCCGTTCCGGGCGCCGGGAACCAGGGATTCCTCCTTGTACTTCCAGTGGGCGGCCACGCCGTACTCCGCCCGCCGGTGCATGCCCCAGGTCCTGATCTGCAACTCGACCGGCTTGCCCTCCGGGCCGATGACCGTCGTGTGCAGCGACTGGTACATGTTGAACTTCGGCATCGCGATGTAGTCCTTGAAACGCCCGGGAATGGGGTTCCACCGTGCGTGGATCGTCCCGAGCGTGGCGTAGCAGTCGCGCACCGAGTCGACCAGGACGCGGATGCCCAGCAGGTCGTAGATGTCATCGAAGCCGACGTTCCGGGCGATCATCTTCTGGTACACCGAGTAGTAGTGCTTGGGCCGCCCGGTGACCTTCGGTCCCTTGATCTTGGCCTCGCGGAGGTCGGCCAGTACCTCCTCGATGACGTCCTGGAGGAACTCGTCGCGCCGGGGAGCGCGCTCGGAGACCATCCGCGCGATCTCGTCGTACCTCTTGGGGTACAGCGTGGCGAACGCCAGATCCTCCAGTTCCCACTTGATCTTGTTCATGCCCAGCCGGTGGGCGAGCGGGGCGTAGATCTCCAGCACCTCACGCGCCTTCCGCTCCTGCTTGTCGCGGGGCAGGTAGCGCAGCGTGCGCATGTTGTGCAGCCGGTCGGCCAGCTTGATCACCAGGACGCGGATGTCGCGGGACATGGCGACGACCATCTTGCGCACGGTCTCCGCCTCGGCGGCCTCGCCGTACTTGACCCGGTCCAGCTTGGTGACCCCGTCGACGAGCGCCGCCACGTCCTCGCCGAAGCCGCGGCGCAGTTCGGCAAGCGTGTAGGGGGTGTCCTCGATGGTGTCGTGGAGCAGCGCGGCGCAGATCGTCTCGGTGTTCATGCCGAGCTCGGCCAGGATCGTGGCCACCGCGAGCGGGTGGGTGATGTAGGGGTCGCCGCTCTTGCGTTTCTGGTCGGCGTGCCAGTACGCGGCCACGTCGTAGGCGCGCTCGATGAGCCTGATGTCCGCCTTGGGGTGAGTTCCGCGAACCGTCTTGATCAAGGGCTCCAGCACCGGGTTCACCCCTCCTCCGCGGGGCGCGCCGAGACGGGCCAGCCGACGGCGAACCCCCGCTCCTCCGCTGATACCGGGGGAAGGCAAGGACGGGGTGGCAGGCCCCTGGGAGGGGGCGGCGGGAGCGGACCGAACGGGGGCGGGAGCGGGAGCCGCGGGGGCGGGAGCGGGAGCCGCGGGGCCGCGGGCGGATACGGCGGAGGTGGCAGCCTCGTTAGGGGCGGGAGAAGACCCGGGAGTGGGCGCCCCTTTGGGGGCGGGGGAGGACTCGGAACTGGGCGCCCCCTTGGGGACGGGGGGAGACTCGGAGCTTGGTGCCCCGCCGGGGGCGGGAGAAGGCTCGGGGGCGGCCCCCTTGGGCGCGGGGGAAGGCTCGGGGGCGGCCCCCTTGGGCGCGGGGGAAGGCTCGGGGGTGAAATCCCCTTTGGCGGCGGAAGCACGCCGGGTGCGGGCTGGGGCGGGCTCCGCGGGGCCTTGGCGGGGCACGCTGCGACGCGGCGCGGCCGTGCCGCGCGCCACCCCGGAGTCCGTCCCAGGGGCGGCGGGAGACTCATCCTGCCCGGGAGCGGCGGGAAGCTCCTCGTGCCCGGGGACGGACTGGGTGACGTCGGCGGCGGCTATGCCAGTCGTTGCCACGTCACCAGCCACATGCGCTCCTGTCGTCCGCCCAGGCCACTATTCTATCGGCGCTCGTCAGAGCGGTATGACTGGTTCAGCACGCTGGGCCCCGCCAGCATTCCCCGCGCGCCCACACCCGGCGCTGCCGTCACACCAGCCCGCCCCGTCCGGCGAGGAGGGCACCCGGGCCCGCCCGCCCGGCCCGGCCGCCTCCCCTGGGCGGCGCGGCCACCGCAACTCTGTCCTCACCCGTCCGTGCTGCCCCACCCCGCCGCCACCCAAGGACCCGCGTGCGGCCCCTTGGCGGTGTTTGTCATGAAGGGGCCCATGACGACGTTCTGATGGGGCGGGGTGGTGGGGTGAGAGGAGCACTGTCGTGGTGGCGCCCACCACGACAAACCGCCAGCCCGCCTTGCTCTCAGACGGGGAGGAGCGCGCGGAGGGCCTGCCCGCCGAGCTTGGCCCGGCCGCCGAGGAACGTCAGTTCCAGGATCACCGCCAGGCCGGCGATCTCGGCCCCGGCCCGCCGGACCAGGCTCATCGCCGCCATGGCGGTCCCGCCGGTGGCCAGCACGTCATCGATGATGAGCACCCGCTCCCCCGGGCGGAACGCGTCCTTGTGCACCTCGATCGTGGCCGTCCCGTACTCGAGCAGGTAGCTCTCGGCGTAGGTGGGCCCGGGCAGGCGTCCTTGCTTGCGGATCGGCACGAAGCCCGCGCCGAGCTTGCAGGCCGCCGGCGCAGCCAGGATGAAGCCACGAGCCTCGATCCCGGCCACCTTGTCGACGCGCCCGTACCCGCCGGCCAGCGCGCCGACGACCGCCCGGAATGCCGGGCCGTCGCCGAGCAGCGGGGTGATGTCCTTGAACACGATGCCGGGCTTGGGGTAGTCGGGGATATCCCGCACCCCGGCCCGGATCAGCTCGGCGACCCCGGGATCCGGGCTGAGCTGGCCGCCGTCCGCGGCCACCTCCGCGTCGGGCACGCCGCTACCGTCGCCGCTTCTTGCCGCTCGGCCGGCGCTTGGCCGCGCTGGTGCGCCGCGGCTGCTGGCGCGGGCCCGACCGGGGAGCGCTCCGGGAGGCGGGCTGGCTCGCGGCCGCCGCGACCGGCTCCCCTGCCGCGCCGCTCGCCGCCGCCTCCTCCTGGGCCTCCTCGGCATCGGTCCCGGCCTCGTCGGCGGCGTCGAGTTCGGCGTCGTCGTTGCCGTTGTCGTCGGTCACGGCCAGGTCGGGCGCCCGGCTCGCGGGCGCGGCACGCTTGGCCCCGCTGCCCGCCTTGGCCCCCGCCTTGGCGGCGGCCTCGGCCTTGGCGGCGGCCCGCTGGGCCGCCCTGCCGCCTGCGGCGCGCAGGTTGACCCGCTTGGTGAGCGCCTTGTACTGCGGCTCACGCTCCTTGAGGTCGGCCAGCACCGGGGTGGCGATGCAGATGGAGGAGTAGGTGCCCGAAAGCATGCCGACGAACAGCACCAGTGACAGGTCTCTCAGTTCGCCCGGTGCGAGCAGCGTGCTGGAGACGACCAGGATGCCAACGACCGGAAGCAAGGCGATGAGCGAAGTGTTGATGGAGCGGACCAGGGTCTGGTTGAGCGCCTTGTTTGCCGCCTGGCTGTAGGTGGAGCGGCTGGAGCTCAGCAGCCCGGCGGTGTTCTCCCGGACCTTGTCGAACACCACCACCGTGTCGTACAGGGAGTAGCCAAGGATCGTGAGCAGGCCGATCACCGAGGCCGGGCTGACGGTGAAGTGAGCCAGCGAGTACACACCGATGGTGATCATGAGGTCGTGGGCGAGCGCGATCAGCGCGGCCACTGCCATCTTCCACTCGAACGCTATCGACAGGTAGATGACGATCACGATCAGGAAGGCGATGAGCGCCTCCGCCGCCTTGTGCGAGATCTCGCTGCCCCAGCTCGCCCCGATGGAGGTGATGCTGATCGAGTTCTGCGGGACGCCGGACGCCTTGCTGAGGGCGGCCTCTACGTTCTGCTGCACCGCCGGGCTCAGCGTCCGGGTCTGCACCTGCCACTCGGGCGGCTTCCCGATCGGCGTGACCTTCTGGACGATGGCGTCGCTGCCGCCGCCCGACGAGCTAACCGCCTGGCGCACCTGGGTGATCGAGGTGGACCCCGCGTTGAACTGGTAGAGCGAGCCGCCCTTGAAGTCGACGCTGAAGTGCAGCCCGAACACGAACAGGGAGATCACGCTGATCACCAGGATCGCGCCGGAGATCGAGTACCACAGCCGCCTGCGGGCGACGAACTCGATGGAGACCTCGCCGCGGTAGAGCCTGCCGCCGATGCCGCCGAGCGCCGACATCACGCCTCCTTCGCCGTGGCGGGCTTGGCCGTAGCGGGCTTGGCCGTGGCCGGCCTGGCCGGGGCCCGGGACCCGCCGCGCCACGGTGCGCGGGCGCCCAGCCGCACCGGGTCAAGCCCGGACAGTGGATGACCGCCGCCGAAGAACTTGGTCCTGGCCAGCAGCGTCATCATCGGCTTGGTGAACGTGAAGACCACCACCACGTCGATGACCGTGGTAAGGCCGAGCGTGAACGCGAAGCCCCGGACGTCGCCGATCGAGAAGTAGTACAGCAGCGCGGCGGCCAGGAACGACACCGTGTCGGAGACCAGGATGGTGCGCCGGGCCCGGACCCACCCGTGCTCCACGGCGGTGCGCAGCGTCTTCCCGCCCTCGCGCACTTCGTCACGCAATCGTTCGAAGAACACCACGAACGAGTCCGCGGTGATGCCGATCGCCACGATGAGGCCCGCGATGCCGGCCAGCGTCAGCGCCAGGTGTTCGTACTTGCCCAGGGCGATCACCGACAGCCAGGCCAGCAGGGCCGCGATGACCAGGCTGGACACCGACACGATGGCCAGGCCGCGATAGTAGAAAAGCAAGTAGACCACGACCAGCAGCAGCCCGAGACCGCCCGCCAGCAGGCCGGCGACGAGCTGGTCGTGACCGAGCTGCGGGCTGACCGACGCCACCTCCTGCTGGCGGAAGCTGAGCGGCAGCGCGCCGTAGGAGAGCACGTTCGCCAGGCTGGTCGCCGAGCTCTGACCGAAGTTCCCGGTGATCTGCGCCGACCCGCCGATGATCGCGCCCTGGTTGATAGCGGGGAACGAGATCACCTTGCCGTCCAGCACGACCGCGAGGTCGTCCAGCGGCGAGGTGGTCTTGCCGTACTGGCCATACATCTGCGAGGTCAGCGCGCCGAACGCGGCGCTACCGGCCTTGTTGAACGTCAGGTTCACCTGCCAGTAGACGCTGCCCTGCTGGGTGGAGGCGCTGGCGGCGTGGATCTCGGCGCCCAGCACCTTGGCCTGGTCCAGCGCGAACTTGTACATGACCCCGCCGAACGACCCGCAGGAGACGATCTGGGCGTTCGCGTCGTTCCAGATCTGCGGGTTGTACCCGATCTCCTGCTGCCAGTTCTTGCTAGCGCAGTTGAGCTTGTTGAACAGCTCCTTCACGTGTGGGCTGACCTTCGTCGGGTCTCCCGCGGCGGTCTGCCACGTGGAGGTGCCGTTCGCCGACGCCGGAGCCGTCGCGGACGCGGTCGGGACCGGCGTGGCGGCGCCCGACGGCGTGCTGCTGGTCGACGGCGTGGCGCTGGCCGACGGGGTGGGGCTGGCCTTGGCGTTCGCCGAGCGGGCGGCCGCGCTGCCGCCGAGACCGCGGGCGCTGCGGGCCATCTCCGTGACCCCGCCGCCACGCGCGGTGCCGCGCACGAAGGCCTTGGTCGACGCCGTTGGTGAGGCGCTCGCCGTAGGCGAACCGCTCGCCGATGGGCTGGGCGAGCCGGTCGCCGACGAGGACGGGCTGGGCGTCGGCGTGGCCGCCGGGACGGGGGTCGCCGTGTTCGGTGCCTGCAGCAGCACCTGGCGGAACAGCAGCTCCGCGGTCTGCTCGACCAGCTTGATCACGGCCTGTGACTTCTGGCCGGGCACCGAGACGTTGATGATGTTGGTGCCCTGCGGCACGACCGACGCCTCGGTGAAGCCGCCCGCGTCCACCCGGTTGAGCATGATGTTGACGGCCTCGGTCATCTGCTGCGCCGACGGGGACTTGCCGTGCGGCGCCTCGGCCTGCAGGGACACCTCGGTGCCGCCGGTCAGGTCCAGGCCCAGCAGGACGTGGAAGTCGTGCGACCACTTCCCCGGGCTGGCGATGTTGCTGCTGACCACGGCGATCAGCAACAGGACGATGATTGCGGCCAGCGCCGCCAATTGCCGGCCGGGCTTGGAGCCGCTACTGCTTGGGGGAGCCACTGCTTGCTTGCCCTTCGATCAACTCGTCGCCACGGCCGCCACGTAGTTCGACGCGGCGACCGTCAGCCGGTCGCGGCGTCGTCTTCGGTATGGCTGTACGTCTCGGCCGAGTCCTCCGGCGCATCCTCGGCGGAGTTCTGTGGCTCGTCGTCGGAGGAGTCCTCCGGCTCCGCGGCGTACTCCGGCTCGGTGCCGTCGGGAACCACGTCCATGATCGACCGCCGCATGAACCGGGCCTCCACGCCGGGGGCGATCTCCAGGATGACGTCCTGGTCCTCGATCGCGATCACCGTGGCGTACATGCCCGCCGTGGTGCGGACCCGTGCTCCGGGCTCGACGTTGCGCTGCGTCTGCTGCGCCTGTTGCTGGCGGCGGCGCTGCGGCCTGATAGTCACGAAATAGAGCAGGCCGAACAGCACTACGAGCCCGATCAGCAGGTAGGCGCTGCTACCGCTGGACTTCGTGCTGGCCGCGAGAATCACATTCCCCATGGCGGGGCACCTTTCCCGTTGACATGCTGCGCCCGGGTTACCTCCCCGGGCCGCTGGCCGTCCTGAGTCCTCGCCACACGCACAAGGCTGTCGCTGGCCAACTGCCGAAGTTTAGCGGCGCGCAGGCGGCGCACCAACAGGCTATGGCCTTCCGCGACTGATCGTGACGTCCTCGCGACCAAAGCAATCCCAACCTGTCCAGGCCCGACTCCCGACGAGCCCCACTCTAAGCTGAACGGGCCACCCTCAGCAGAAGTTGCATCGCCGACGGTGCAAGTGGGGTGATCAGCCCGGGAGCGCCACCAATCGCGGGGTACCGGGGGCTCGGCCCCCGGATGACATCGCGGCCTACGGCGCGGGTGACCGAAGGTCACCAAGCACGCAAGGCCGACTCGTTCAGCGACCATGCGAAGCCGGCTCGTCCGCCCGTTAGGGAACGTCTCCGGCGCCGAAAAGAGTTCCCGGGCCGGCCAGCGAGGCGGTATCCGGCGCGACGAGGCCGAGGTACTCCCAGGCGGCGGGCGTGGCCACCCGGCCCCGCGGGGTACGCGCGATCAGGCCCTCGCGGACCAGGAACGGCTCGGCCACCACCTCGACCGTCTCGGCCTCCTCACCGACCGCGACGGCCAGGCTGGACAGCCCGGCCGGCCCGCCCCGGAACCGGGTGACCAGGGCCCGCAGCACGGCGCGGTCGAGCCGGTCGAGCCCATGGGCGTCCACCTCGTACAGCTCGAGCGCGGCGTTGGCGATCTCCAGCGTCACCACGCCGTCGTGCCTGACCTCGGCGTAGTCCCGCACCCGGCGGAGCAGACGGTTGGCGATCCGGGGCGTTCCCCGCGACCGGCTGGCGATCTCCGCGGCGCCGTCGTCGCGCAGCGTCACGCCGAGCAGCGAGGCGGACCGCCGGATGATGACCTCGAGCTCGGCGGCCTCGTAGAAGTCCAGGTGCGCGGTGAAACCGAATCTGTCCCGCAGCGGGGCTGGCAGCAGCCCGGCCCGGGTGGTCGCGCCGACCAGGGTGAACGGCGCGATTTCCAGCGGGATCGCGGTCGCCCCCGGGCCCTTGCCGACCATCACGTCGACCCGGAAGTCCTCCATCGCGAGGTAGAGCATCTCCTCGGCCGGCCTGGCGACCCGGTGGATCTCGTCGATGAACACGACCTCGCCCTCGCCGAGCGTGGACAGCACGGCCGCCAGATCCCCGGCCCGCTCGATGGCCGGCCCGCTGGTGATCCGCAGCGGCGCGCCGAGCTCGGCAGAGATGATCATGGCGATCGTGGTCTTGCCCAGGCCCGGGGGGCCGGACAGCAGCACATGGTCGGGTGGCCTGCCGCGCCGCAAGGCGCTTTCCAGTACGACCGACAGTTGCTCGCGGACCCGGGCCTGCCCGATGAAGTCGGCCAGCCGCTTGGGCCGCAGGGTGCTCTCGATCACCCGGTCGTCGGCGTCGGCGAGCGGGGAGACGAGCCGCTCCCCGGTCTCGTTCATGCGCGGCTCAGCTTCCGCAGTGCCGCCCGCAACATGACCGCCGCGTCGGGATCGGCTCCCGCGCCGGCCCCATCGCCGGAACCGTCGCCGTCGGCCAGGTCGGCCTCCACCGCGGCGATCGCCTGGTCGGCGTCGCGGGGCTGCCAGCCCAGGTTCACCAGGCCGGCCCGGACCTGCTCCCGCCACGGTGCCGGGCTGCCAAACCGGGACGGTACCGCGCTGCCGTCTTCTCCTGGGCTCCCCGTGCCCGGCGCGCCCAGACGGCCGGCGAGTTCCAGCACTATGCGTTGAGCACCTTTGCGTCCTATGCCGGGCACACGGGTGAGCGCGGTGACGTCCTCGCTGGCTATGGCGCGGCGCAAGGCGTCCGGGTGGAAGACGGCGAGCATCGCGAGCGCGAGCCGGGGCCCGACGCCGCTGGCCGTCTGGAGAAGCACGAACACGTCCCGCTCATCGTCGGTGGTGAACCCGAACAGGGTCAGCGCGTCCTCCCTGACGACCAGCGACGTGGCCAGCCTGGCCCGCTCCCCCGCCCGGAGCGTGGCCAGCGTGCCAGGCGTGCACTGGACGAGCAGGCCCACCCCGCCCACCTCGATGACCGCGCCGTCCGGGGAGATCGCGCCGACGGTGCCCGCCAGGTGGGAGATCATCGTGCCCCTCCTCGCCGCTGAGCGGCCGCTCCTTGCCGCTGGGCTGCCGCGGCCAGCCGTTGCCGCATCGCACCGCGCCACAGGTGACAGATCGCCAGCGCGAGCGCATCGGCGGTGTCGGCCGGGCGGGGTGGGTCATCCATCCGCAACAGCCGCATCACCATGGCCGTGACCTGGGCCTTGTCGGCCCGTCCGCTGCCGGTCACCGCCGCCTTGACCTCGCTCGGGGTGTGCAGCGCGACCGGCAGGCCGCGCCGCGCGGCGCACACAATGGCCACCGCTCCCGCCTGGGCGGTGCCCATCACGGTCCTGACGTTGTGCTGGCTGAACACCCGCTCCACGGCGACCGCATCCGGCCGGTACTCGGCCAGCCACCGGTCGATCTCCACTTCCAGCGCCAGCAGCCGGGCCGCGATGTCATGGCCGGGCGGGGTCCGGATGACATCGGCGGCCGCCAGCGACGGCGGCCTGCCCGCCGTGCCGTCGATCACGCCCATCCCACACCGGGTCAGGCCGGGATCGACGCCGAGCACTCGCATGCGTCACCGCCCGGCTGGAACGAACACGTGTTCGGGAGCGACACTACCGGGCCGCGCCGACACCAGCGGTCAGGCCGCGCGGCGTGTCGCCGCAACGGGGGGTTCCGGGGGGTCGTCCCCCCGGGCTAATACTGCGGGCCTAGCGCGAAGCTGCCGAAGGCAGCGAGCAGCATTCGCCGCCCCGGCGTGTCGCTTAGCTGAGCTTCTCTATGACGTCGTCGGACACCGAGTAGTTGGCGTACACGTCCTGCACGTCGTCGGAGTCTTCGAGCGCATCGATCAGCCGGAACACCCGCTTGGCCTGGTCCTCGTCGAGCGGCACCTCGACCGCGGGCAGGAACGCCACCTCGGCCGAGTCGTACTCCAGGCCGGCGTCGGTCACCGCGGACCGCACCGCGACCAGGTCGCCGGGCTCGGAGGTCACCTCGAACGAGTCGCCGAGGTCCTCGACGTTCTCCGCGCCCGCATCGAGCACCGCCGCGAGCACGTCGTCCTCGGTGACCGAGTCGCCCTTGGTCACCAGCACCACGCCCCGGCGGTGGAACATGTAGGACACCGACCCCGGGTCGGCCATCGTGCCGCCGTTGCGGGTCAGCGCCGTGCGCACATCGGCGGCCGCGCGGTTCCGGTTGTCGGTGAGGCATTCCACCAGGACGGCGACCCCGCCGGGCGCATAACCCTCGTAGGTGATCGCCTCGTACTGGGCGCCACCGGCCTCGAGCCCCGCGCCGCGCCGGATGGCGCGGTCGATGTTCTCGTTCGGCACCGAGCTCTTCTTCGCCTTCTGCACGGCGTCGTACAGGGTGGGGTTACCCGCCGGATCGGCGCCGCCGGTCCTGGCCGCCACCTCGACGTTCTTGATCAGCTTGGCAAAAAGCTTGCCGCGCCTGGCGTCGACGGCGGCCTTCTTGTGCTTTGTCGTCGCCCACTTGGAATGGCCACTCATATTCGTTCCCTCACCATGTCCACGAAGTGCCGGTGGACGCGCAGATCGCCAGTCAACTCGGGATGGAACGAGGTGGCAAGCAGCGGCCCCTGCCGGACCGCGACGATCCTACCGGTGGCACGCTCGGTGCCGAGAATCTCCACCCGGTCGCTGACCGCTTCCACCCATGGCGCCCTGATGAAAACGGCGCAATACGGAGGCTCCGGGGGACTCGCGATCCCGGTCAGCACGATGTCACTCTCGAACGAGTCGACCTGGCGGCCGAACGCGTTGCGGCGCACCGTCATCCCGATGCCGCCGAGGGTTTCCTGGCCGGCCACGCCGTCCACGATCCGGTCCGCCAGCATGATCATCCCGGCGCAGGAGCCGTACGTGGGCATCCCGCCGCCGATCCGCTTGCGCAGCGGCTCGGCCAGGTCGAAGGCGACCGAAAGCCGCCACATCGTGGTGGACTCGCCGCCCGGGATCACCAGCGCGTCGACGGCCGAAAGTTCCTCGGGCCTGCGCACGGACACCGGCCGGGCGCCCGCCCCCGCCAGCATGCGCAGATGCTCGGCGACGTCCCCCTGCAACGCGAGAACTCCAACGACCGGGGCCGATCCCACTGGCAAACCTCCGCAACTCTTTCCACCCTGATAACGAGGGTAGCCGGGCACTGTCTGGCCCCAAGCTAGGTAAAACACCTGCGCAGACGGATTCAATCCCGCCGGCGGCCGACCGCAGCCGCGCTCAGTCCTGCTCTGCCTCGCCGCCGCCGGCGGCCGGGTCGTCCGCGCCGGGCGGCTGCGCCGCAGGTGGCTTGGGCTTCCTGGCCGGCGGCTTGCGTGGTGCCCGCGCGGCGGCCGGGCGCCCCGCGGCCAGGTGGCCTTCGATCGCGGCGAGCCGCTCCGCGATCTCCTCGAGGCGGCTGATCACCTCGCCGATCCGGGCGTTGAGGCTTTCGAGCTGGATCCGGGAGCCGACCACGCGGACCGGCGGGCCAGGTGCCGCGCTGGCGCGTGCGGTTCTGGGCGGCGAGCTTGCCTGCTCCGCGACCGGGGCGGCGCTTTCGCCGGCCAGAAACATCTCCGGCTCGGCCTCACCGGCGCGGACGAACTGCATGACCTCGGCGCGCACCCGGTTCAGGTTCGCGCCCAGGTTGACCAGCACCTGGGCCGCCACGCCCTCACTGTCGCGGACCAGGCCGAGCAGGATGTGCTCGGTGCCGATGTAGTTGTGGCCCAGTTGCAGCGCCTCGCGCAGCGAGAGCTCGAGCACCTTCTTGGCCTGGGGGGTGAACGGGATGTGGCTTGGCAGCTGGCTCGTCTCGCCCAGCCCGACGGTCTGCCTGACCTCCTCGCGGACCGCGTCCAGGCTGATCCCCAGCGACTCCAGGGCCCGGGCAGCCACGCCGTCGCTCACCCGGAGCAGGCCGAGCAGGATGTGCTCGGTACCGATGTAGGAGTGGCCCAGCTCCCGGGCTTCCTCTTGGGCCAGGACAACGACTTGGCGCGCCCGGTCGGTGAACCGTTCAAACATCTCCGCGCTCCCAGGGAGTTACATGGGGGCGGTCCAGGCGGCTTGCGAGCCAGCGGGGAGCCGCCGATTCTTTACCAGCCGCGGCCCGCGTAGCGGTCGGCGGGCGCGAGGGTGTCGGTGTTGATGCCGACCATGGCCTCACCGAGGCCCCGAGACACCTTGGCGACCACATCCGGGTCGTCGTAAAACGTGGTCGCCTTGACAATCGCCGCCGCCCGGCGCGCCGGATCACCAGACTTGAAAATGCCCGACCCCACAAACACACCCTCCGCGCCCAGCTGCATCATCAACGCCGCATCCGCCGGGGTGGCGATACCGCCGGCAGTGAAAAGCACCACCGGCAACCGGCCCGCCCTCGCGACCTCCGCGACGAGGTCATAGGGGGCCTGGAGCTCCTTGGCGGCGGCGAACAGCTCCTCCGCCCGCAACGAGCCCAGCCGGGCGATCTCCCCGCCGATCTGCCGCATATGCCGGGTCGCCTCCACCACGTTCCCCGTGCCCGCCTCCCCCTTCGACCGGATCATCGCCGCGCCCTCGGCCAGCCGCCGCAGCGCCTCCCCCAAACTCGTCGCCCCGCACACAAACGGCACCGTGAACGCCCACTTATCCACGTGATGCGCCTCATCAGCCGGAGTCAGCACCTCCGACTCATCGACGTAATCCACCCCCACCGCCTGCAGCACCTGCGCCTCCGCGAAATGCCCGATCCGGCACTTGGCCATCACCGGCACCGACACCGCCGCGATGATCTGATCGATCATGCCCGGATCGCTCATCCGCGCGACCCCGCCCTGCGCCCGGATATCGGCCGGCACCCGCTCCAGCGCCATCACCGCCACCGCACCGGCATCCTCAGCGATCCTCGCCTGCTCCGCCGTGACCACATCCATGATCACGCCACCCTTGAGCATGTCAGCCATACCCCGCTTGACCCGGGCGGTCCCGGTGACCGGGACATTCCCGGCAGCGGTCTGCGCCGGCCTGGAGTCCTGGGGCCCGGAACTAGCTGCGGAACTGACGACTGACACGATTAACCTCACTGAGTTGCTACACCGGCTCGTTCCATGGTAGGCGCGGGTAGCGCCAGAGGCGCACCGTGCTAGCCGGGGGACGGCCCCCGAACCCCCGATGCGGCAGCGCTCGCTCTTCGGATGTGGCGCTGCGCCGCGGCGCTACGCGACAGACGAGTCACCGGTGGTGAGGTGCGGCATGTCGGCACCGCGACCGCCGGAGTTGCCGGCCACCAGCGAGTCGTCGATCTCGAAGAACTCCGGCAGCGGGGCGCCACCGGCCAGGCGCAGCAGCCGGACCAGCCACCTGCGCCGCGCCGACCGGGTGGCCGCAACGGCGTCGTTGTAGAACTTGCGCGCCAGGAACACTTGGTGGGCGGCGGCTTCGAGCTCGCCGAGCAGTTCGTCCCCGCCGGTCTGCGAGGCCAGGGCGGTGCGGAACCCCGGCTGGCTGAGCGCCGCCCGCAGGGCACGGGTGAGATCGCTCTGCGCCCGCTCGTCGAGCTGGCCCGCGGCCCTGGCGTCATGCGCGGCGCCCGCGATGAGCAGGCTCGTCGCCGGGTCCAGCAGCCCTCCAGCGGCCAGTTCGAGCGCCACGGCGCTGCGCCGGACCAGGGCCGCGTCGAGCGCCGCCCGCGCACCCTCGACCCGGGCATGGAGCCGGTCCAGCCGGCCCGCGCGCCAGGAGACGTAGACGCCGACGAGGATCGCCGCGGCGACGATGAGGATCACTTCGGTCAGCACGGCGCGCCGTCCCCAGTCGGGGCCGGGCCCGCGGCCGGGCTAGGCCGCAGGTGCGGGCACCCGCGGCGCCCCGGGCAGGTCACGGCGCGACCGCCACCTGGCCGGCCACGGGAACCACGGCCTCGTAGACCTTGACCACGTCGCGGGCCACTATCGGCCAGTCGTAGGCGCGCACCGCGTCGGTGGCCGCCGCCGACACCCGGCCCCGGAGGAAGGGGTCGTCGAGGAGCCGGCCCGCCGCGGCCGCCAGCGCGGCGGGGTCACCGGCGGGAAACAGCTCGCCCGCCCGCCCGTCCCGCAGCACCAGCCGGAACGCCTCCAGGTCGCTGGCCGCGATGGGGGCGCCGGCCGCCATCGCCTCGATCAGCACGACGCCGAAGCTCTCGCCGCCGGTGTTGGGCGCGCAGAACACGTCCACCGAGTGGTAGAAGCGCGCCTTGTCCTCCTGCGACACCCGGCCGAGCAGGATCAGCCGGTCGCGGAACGCCGGGGCCACCCGGCCGCGCACGTCCTCGACGTCTCCCGGCCCCGCCACCAGCAGCCGGAGCCCGGGCCGCTCGCTGGCCAGCAGCTCGAACGCGCGCAGCAGCACGGCCAGGCCCTTGCGCGGCTCGTCCATCCGGCCGAGGAAGCCGAGCGCCCCGCCGGTGCCGGGCCAGCCGGGCAGCGGGCTGGCCTTCTCGTAGCGGCGGACCGTCACCCCGTTGGGGATCAGCACCGCGTCGCTGCCCACGTGCTCCACCAGGGTGGTGCGGGCCGCCTCGGACACCGCGATCCAGCCGCTGACCTTCTCCAGAGCGGTCTGCAGGGGCAAGTAGGCGGCGTGCATGGCTCGCGAGCGCGCATTGGCCGTGTGCACGGTCGCCACGATGGGCCCGTCCGCGACCCAGCAGGCCAGCAGGGACAGGCTGGGGGCGGCCGGCTCGTGCACGTGCAGCACGTCGAACCCGCCCTCCTTGACCCACCTGCGAACCCGGGCCGCGGACACGAACCCGAACGCCAGCCGCGCCACCGACCCGTTGTACGGGACCGGGATAGCGCGACCGGCGGGCGTCACGTAGGGGGGCAGCGGGGTGTCGTCGTCGGCCGGGGAGATGACCGACACCTCGTGGCCCAGCCCGATCAGCGCCTCGGTCAGGTCCTTGACGTGCTCCTGCACCCCGCCGGGCACTTCCCAGGTGTACGGGCAGACCATCCCGATCCTCACGGCCCGCTCCCATCCGGCTGGCCGTCGAGCGCCGCCCGGCCATCGGCCGGTCCCCCGGAGCCGGCGCCGTTCCCGGCCGCGCCGTTGCCCTCGGCGGCTGCGCCGTTCCCGTCCGTGGCCTCGGAGCGAGCCCGCTCCTCCGCCCTGGCGAGCCGGGCCAGGTCCAGGTCGGCGACGAACACCCGCTGGAGCATGTGCCAGTCCTGCGGGTGGGCCCGAATGCCTGCCTCGAAGATCCCGGCCAGCTGCTGCGTCATCGCGAGGACCTTCTCGCGCCTGCTGCCCTCGACGGGCACCGGGATCTCCTCATGGATGTGAGCTCCCCAGCCCTGATCCTTGAACCACAGCGTAACGGGCATCAGCGCCGCGCCGGTCTGCACGGCCAGCGCGGCGGACCCGCCCATCATCAGGGCCTGCTCCCCGAAGAATTCGACCTTGATCCCGCTGCCGGTCACGTCCCGGTCGGCGGGCAGGCACACCAGGCCGCCGTCCCGCAGCCGCCGGGCGAGGGTCCCGAACCGGGACACCTCGCCGGTCGCCGGGAGCACCTCGAAACCCAGTCCCTCCCGGAAGGCGAAGAACCGGCGGGCCAGCGACTCGGGCTCGAGCCGCTCGGCCACGGTGGTGAACCGGGGCACGCCCGTGGCGATGATCCACGCGCCGGCCTGGTCCCAGTTGCCCATGTGCGGCAGGGCGAGCACGACGCCACGGCCCGCCGCGAGCGCCGCGTGCACCTCGGCCTCGCCCGGGACGAAGCCCATCCCGGTCAAGAGCCGCTCGCTGCTGATCACCGGCAGCCGGAAGACCTCGAACCAGTACCTGGCGTAGGAGCTCATCGCCGCGCGGGACAGCGCGCGCAGTTCCTTGCCGGTCGCCTCCGGCCCGATGACCCGGCGCAGGTTCGCCTCGAGCACCTCCACCCCGTGCCCCTGCCGGCGCCAGGCGATGTCGCCGGCCTGGTGGAACACCCACCGGCCCCACGACTCGGGCACCCGGCAGACCAGCCACCAGCCGGCCGCGTAGGACGCGGCGATCAGGCGGCCCTTGACGGTGGACCATGCCTTGCTCATGCCGGCGCTCCTGTCCTGGGCTGGCCCGGTGGTTCCACACCGCCGGGCTGGCCGTGGCCGGCCCCGCGCCGGACGGCCGCCACCCGCTGCCCGAAGGTCACCACCGACAGCGCCGCAAGCACCCACAGCCCGATGGGAAGAACATACGGAACCCCGAGCCCGGTCAGGCCCGCCGGGACCAGGGCAAGAAGCATCCGCTCGGTGCGCTCGGCGAAGCCGACGTCGCACGGGATGCCCAGCCCCTCCGCGCGCGCCTTGGCGTAGGAGATCAGGGCGCCTGCGACCAGGCAGAACAGCGCCACGCAGGCGAGCGTGTCCTGCCGGCTGCGGACCAGGTAGATGGTGAGGCCGGCGAAGACCGCCGCGTCCGCGATCCGGTCGAGGGTGGAGTCGAGGAACGCGCCGAACGCGCCGCTGGTCCCCTTGACCCTGGCCAGCACGCCGTCGAGCATGTCGGCGAACACGAACCCCGTGCACACCATCGTGCCCGCGAACAGGTGGCCGATCGGGAACAGCCACAGCGCGCCCGCGACCACTCCGGCGGTGCCGGTGATCGTGATCGAGTTGGGCGTGACCGGCGTGCGCGCGAGCAGTTCCGCGACCGGGGTCAGCACGCGGGACAGTGCGGGCCGCAGCACGTTCAGCATGGCCGTCCGATCTTAGGATCCACCGGGCACACAGTACTGGCGGGGTCAGGTACCGGGCGATTCTGGCCGGGGGCTTGTGGTCCGGTGGCCAGCGGGTAAAGGCTGGTCTAACGCAGCTGAACAACAGCAGGAGGCGACGATGGCTGACCGGAGAGGATCGACTGCCGCGGGCGGTGCACCAGCGGCCGACCAGCCAGGAGGCGTGCGCAACGTCGCGCTGGTCGGCCATTCCGGTGCAGGGAAGACCACGCTGGTCGAAGCGCTGCTGAGCGCGACCGGGGCCATCCAGCGGACGGGCCGCGTGGAGGATGGCACGACCGTCAGCGACTTCGACGAGGTGGAGATCAGGCAGCAGCGCTCGGTCAACCTCACCCTGGCCCCGCTGGTCCACGCGGGGGTCAAGGTCAACCTGCTCGACACCCCCGGCTACGCCGACTTCACCGGAGACCTGCGCGCCGGGCTGCGGGCGGCCGATGCGGCGCTGTTCGTCGTGTCCGCGACCGAGGGCGTGGACGGCCTCACCAAGATGCTGTGGGAGGAGTGCGCCGCGGTCGGCATGCCCCGCGCCGTGGTGATCACGAAGATCGACCATCAGCGCGGCGACTTCAACCAGGCCATGGCCGCGTGCCGGGAGGCGTTCGGCGACTCGGTGGCGCCGCTGTACCTGCCCGTCGGGGGCGCGGGCACCGACCTGAAGGGCCTGATCGGGCTGCTGTCGGGCCGCATGTTCGACTACTCGGGCGGCACCCGCACCGAGCGGGACCCCGACCCGGCGGATGCCGACCGGATCGAGGAGGCACGGGGCGCCCTGATCGAGGGGATCATCCAGGAGAGCGAAGACGAGAGCCTCATGGAGGCCTACCTCTCCGGTGAGCAGATCGACCCGAAGGGCCTGATCGAGGACCTGGAGAAGGCGGTCGCGCTGGGCACGTTCTACCCGGTGCTGGCCTCCTCCGCCCCGCAGGGGGTCGGCATGGAGGAGCTGCTCGAAGTCATCACCCAGGCGTTCCCGTCGCCGCAGGAGCACCCGCTGCCCGCCGTCACCTCGGTGGACGGCAAGCCGGTGAGCGGCCTGTCCAGCGACCCCAACGGGCCGCTGCTGGCCGAGGTCGTCAAGACCACCTCGGACCCCTACGTGGGCCGGATCAGCCTGGTCCGCGTGTTCTCCGGCACGCTGCGCCCCGACACCGTGGTGCACGTGTCCGGGCATGGGCAGGCCGAACGCGGCCACGCCGACCACGACAACGATGAGCGCGTCGGCGCGCTGACCTCACCCCTCGGCAAGCTGCAGCGCCCGGTGGCGGCCTGCGCCGCCGGGGACATCTGCGCGGTCGCGAAGCTGTCCACCGCGGAAAGCGGCGACACGCTGTCCAGCAAGGAGCGGCCGCTGCTGATGGAGCCGTGGAGCATGCCCGAGCCGCTGCTGCCGATCGCCATCACGGCCAAGTCCAAGGCGGACGAGGACAAGCTGTCCCAGGCGCTGTCCCGCCTGGTGGCCGAGGACCCGACGCTGCGCATGGAGAATAACTCCGAGACCCATCAGCTCGTGCTCTGGACCATGGGCGAGGCCCACGCCGACGTGATGCTCGACCGGCTGGCGACCCGGCACGGGGTCGCGGTGGAAAAGGTAGAGCTGCGCGTGCCGCTCCGCGAGACGGTCGCCAGCAAGGCGCAGGGGCTGGGCCGGAACGTCAAGCAGACCGGCGGTCACGGCGAGTTCGGCATCGCGCACATCGAGGTGGAGCCGCTGCCGTCCGGCTCCGGCCTGGAGTTCGTGGACAAGATCGTCGGCGGCGTGGTGCCACGGCAGTTCATCCCCTCGGTCGAGAAGGGCGTCCGGGCCCAGATGGAGCAGGGCGTCGTGGCCGGGTACCCGATGGTGGACATCAGGGTCACCCTGTTCGACGGCAAGGCGCACTCGGTGGACTCCTCGGACATGGCGTTCCAGAAGGCTGGCCGGGCCGCGCTGCGGGACGCCGCCGACAGGGCCAAGGTGTCGCTGCTGGAACCCGTGGACGAGGTGTCCGTGCTGGTGCCGGACGACTACGTCGGCGCGGTCATGTCGGACCTGTCCTCCCGGCGCGGGCGCGTGCTCGGCACCGAGCCGGTGCCCCCGGGCGGGCGGACCCTGGTCAGGGCCGAGATCCCCGAGCTGGAGATCACCCGCTACGCGATCGACCTGCGGTCGATGTCCCAGGGCACCGGATCGTTCACCCGGACCTTCCTGCGCTACGAGGCGCTGCCGTCGCACCTGGCCGACAAGGTCGCCGCCGAGGCCAAGGAGTAAGAGCCCCGGGCCGTGGATGCGAGCCTGGTGCCCTTCTTGGGGCAGCTTCTGCACATCCACGGCCCACTCCGGGCGGGACCGGGGAGCCGGCTGTTAGCTGCTGCGCTCCCAGGTGACGGAGAACCCGTTGCCGCTGCCGTTCAGCGGGCCAGGCTGGGCCTTGACGAGGCCGGAGTTGTCCACCATGGTGATCTCGTCATCGGTGAACGAGGAGATGACGCCGGAGGTGCTGCCCTCGGTCACCGTCGCACCGCTCTCGTTCCAGGTGCCGAAGTCGGCAAGCGGCAGGATGCCGCCGCTGCTGGTGCAGCACGGTGCCTCGGCGATCCACTCGGCGCTGCTGTTCGCGCAGCCCGAGCAGCTCTGCGTGGTGGTGAAGCTGTTCGCCGGGTGGGTGGAGTCGGTGACGCTGAGGGTGTAGCTGCCGCCGCTGCGCACCACGGAGGCGCTGATGCTGTCACCGGCTGCCACGGATTGGCCGACGACCTGGATGTCGTTGGTCGGGTACATCTCCCACCAGCTGTACTGGTAGGCGTGGCGCTGGTAGCACTCGATGAAAGTGCCGTCCTGCTCCACGCTGGTGCTGTTGTAGCCGTCGATGCCGACCCAGAAGGCCGCGTAGGTCGTGCCGCGCGAGCAACTGGCGCCTGGCTCGCTCCAGCTGCCGGTCACCTTGGAGAAGTTGCTGCCGGTGTCGGCGTATCCGGACCAGTTCGTGCTTTGCGCCTGGCTCAGCCCCTTGACCCGGGACACGCCGGGCAGGCGATGGTCGGTGGCGTGCTGGCCGACCCGGAGGTGCTTGATGATCGCGAGGGCCATTGCGTCGGCTCCGGCGGGGGCCGGCCGGGCGGTGGTGCCGACGGGGCTGGCGCTGGCGGCCGTGCTTAACCCGGCCGTCAGGCCGAAGGCCGGCAGCACGGCGATCATGGCGCAGGTCAGGATGCGAGGGAGTCGGTGCATGGGTGTTGCCTCTCCGGGGAAAGGGCGGCCATCGGTAGCTGCCTGTGCCCCGAACGTAACTGTCAGCATTTTTGCCGTCAATGCTCCCGGCGGACGGTTGCCTGGTTTTCGGTCGCCGGCCAGTGGGACGCGATCAGGTCCCTGGTGTCGCTGAGGAGCTGGGGCAGCACCTTGGTGCCGGCGATCACCGGCATGAAGTTGGTGTCCCCGCCCCAGCGCGGCACCACGTGCTGGTGCAGGTGCGCGGAGATCCCGGCGCCCGCGACCCCGCCCATGTTCATGCCGATGTTGAACCCCTGCGCCCCGGAGGCGGCCCGCAGCGCCTGCATCGCCCGCTTGGTGTGCCCGGCCAGCTCGGCGGTCTCCGGCTCGTCGAGGTCGGTGTAGTCGGCCACGTGCCGGTACGGGCACACCATGACGTGCCCCGCGTTGTACGGGTACAGGTTCATCACCGTGTACACGAGCTCGCCGCGCGCGACGATCAGCCCCTCGGCGTCGTCGAGCTTGGGGATCCGGCAGAACGGGCACCCCTCGGGACCGTCGCCGGTCACCCGGTTCTCACCCTTGATGTAGGCCATGCGGTGCGGCATCCACAGCCGCCGGAACCCGTCGGGCACGCCCGCCCCATCGCGGTGCACTGGCTCATCCGGTACCGGGTTGGACATGGATGCAGCATAGAGTGCTGGTCCACGGGCGCAGCACTAGGTGGCGGGGGTGCTCCCCGCATCCCGGCTCTGCCGCAGGGCGGCCAGTTGCGCGGCCGCGCGGGCCGCCGTCTCGTCCCTTTGCTCCCCCGCGGCGGCGAACCGCAGGCGCGCCTCCGCCCCGTCCAGGTCGTGATCCTCCCGCAGCAGGCAGCCCAGCTCGAGCGCGGCGGCCCGCGCTTCCGGCTTGGGCTCCCCGGCGTCCGCGGCGAGCCCGAAGTAATGCATGGCTTCCGCCCGCGCCCCGTCCCCCAGCAGCAGCTGGCCCAGTTTCAGCGCGCTCAGCGCAAGCTCGGGATTCTGCTCGACCGCCGCGCGCCGGTACATGGCGCGTGCCTGCCCGGTGTCCCCTTCGGCGGCGTAGATCCCGGCCAGCCGCTGCGCAGCGAGGGCGGCGCAGGGGTCATACCAGCCGCTGTCGAGCACCACCTGGTAGACCTCCTTGGCGGCGTCGGTCAGCCCCTCCCCGGAGCACAGGTCGCCCAGCAGCAAACCGGCCTCCCCGGCGGCGGGAGGGTGATAGGGGTGCTCCATCGCGAACTGCCAGGCATCGGCGGCGCCCTGCTTGTCTCCCTCGGACTCGAGCACCGAACCGAGGTTCAGCGCGGCGAGGGTCACCGATCCGAAGGTCTGCCCCGAGCGCATGGCGATCTTGAAGTTCTCCTTGGCCCCCGCCACGTCTCCCTTTTCCAGCAGGTGCTGCCCGAGGCTGTTCGCGGGAATCGAGTGCTGGGTGTTCTCGGGAATGATGGCGGCCTGGTACATCTCCATCGCCTCATCTATCTTGCCTTGCCGGGCAAGCAGATTGCCGAGATTGTTCGCGGCCCAGGCGTTTCCTTCCCCGAAGTCGCCGGAGGCCATCGCCTGGCGGTAGAGCCTCTCCGCGATCACCTCGTCGTGCTCGTTCATCTCCAGCATGAGGCCAAGCTCATTCGCGGCCAGCGCGGCTGCCGCGGTGTCACCGGAGTCGATCGCGCGGTCGAAGGCCTGCCGCGCCATCTCATAGCTCGAGCGGCTGAGCGCCGTGGTGCCTATATCGACGATCTCCAGGGGCTGGGCAAGCTGAATTCCGCCTGTCCAGTACTCATCCGGGATCGGGCGGTATGCGCTGTCCCCCTGGCCGTCGGCGAGAGCGACGATGTAGTCGAAAATGGCAAAGAGCGGCTGGGAGTTCGTCCCGACACGGCGCAGCAGGGCAGACTCGGCGGCGACCGGTTCGCGCGCCCACCGGAGCCCGTCCGTGAAGAGGCGATCGCTCGGGTCGATATCCGGCCGGGCGCTCAGGTAGATGGCGTAGAGCTTCTTGAGCTCGCCCTCCTTTATTGGCCGGGTAAATCCAATTCTCCGCCAGTCGCATGCCGTCTGGACTATGGCCCAGCCAACCGGCGCCGCCTGCCGCCCGTCGAAATACTTCCGTTTGAGCGTGGAGGCGGCCACAAGCTGCTCCGCGAAGGCCCGCTCCACGGCCAAGTCCGGGTACAGCTCCTGTGCGGCGGAATATTCCGCGTCGGTGAGGCGCGGCTCCATCCAGATCTGAGCCGCCTTTTCGAGCACCATCCTTGTCGCCCGGCCGACCTCTCCCTGCGCTTGCATAAAGCTGTCGCGCCGTTTGCTGGTCAGCGTCCCGATCATTACTATCCTGGTCTCCAGGCCTTCAATCTGATCGAGGAACGTGGCGTCCAGGCCGTTAGAGCCGCTAAGGTAGCGCTCGATGTCGTCGAGCCAGAGCAGGACCGGGTCCTGCGTCACCGTCCAGGCCGGCGGTGCCAGTTCGAAAAGGTCACGCAAGCCCCGCGGGCGGGCCGATGGCACGAGGATCTGAGAGCCCGGGTAGTTGCGGAGCATCGCCTCGTACCCGGTGCGGGACTTTCCTGACTTCGAGTCTCCCACGATGATGATGAACGAGGAGCGCCGCAGCTCCTCGTCTATTGCCGCATCCACTTCCCGGTGCGCATAGGGTTCAGCGCTGTCCTGGGCCGCCCGAATGGAGCGGGACACGCCGAAAACCCCGTAGGGATTGATGTCCCGCACCCTTGGCAAGGTATCGGCGGGCGCTCCGTGGATCGCGACGAGATCCCTTATCGCGCGCTGCCGGCGCGATCGTTCGCTGGCGGCACGTTCTTCCGCCCGCTTACGGTCCTCGTCGTCCTGGCTGCTCTTGGCGGCCTTCGCCTGCAATAATGGCGCCGCGCCCGCACCCAAGGCGCCGGCAGAGATCAGCACAACGGAAAGCCATACCGGTGACTTGTAGAGGCCCACCAACTGACTACCGCCAGCGGCGATCGCGGCGGCGGACGGCACGAGCACCGCCCACATGGCTGTACGTGCACTACGGCCCTTACCGGATGCCCGTTCTTCGGGCGGCTCAGCGGCAGTATCACCCATACCGTCACGCCCTCCCCTGCGCCTATCGTACTCGCGCTGACCACATCGCGTAAGGCCTCACTCCAGGCACTCCGCTCCCGTTAACTCGGCCGCTGACGCCGCGTTAAGGGTGCGGCGACATCCGAATCGGGGGAAGGAGCCGGCCGCTCTCCCAGAGATGGCCACCGGCCCTGGATGCCCGCGGCGTATCGATTTCCCTTTACGCTCCTGCCCTGGCCAGGTACGATGGCGCGGAAGCACGCCGGAGTCTGGGGGGGCCATGACGCAACTCAGCCTCACCGGGGCACTCTCCCTCACTTCGCCAGAGCGTGACAAGCTGAATGCCGCGGTGGCCACTTATCTCGCCGAGGCCGCACCGTTTAGTTATGAGTCCGTTCTTCACTACGGATATGGTATTTTGACCGGGGCTCTTCCTTCGCGTGTTCTTTCTGGTATCGTAGCGCTTCGCGAGATCGAGCACCCCGGCCATGTGCTCGTCAAGGGCCTTCCCCTGGATGCGGTGATCCCGGACACGCCGACGGCACAGGTAAAAGAGATTCAAAAGCTGGTTCCCGTCGCATCCGGTGTCCTGCTGGGGCTTGCCCGGATAGTCGGTGAGCCGATGTCGTACCGGGGTGAGTACGACGGGAGCCCGATCTGCTCGGTCATGCCGACGGCCGGCGGCGCCGGCCATGCCTCGAGCAGAGGTGCCCGGCACCTTCCCATGCACACCGAAACTGTGCACCTTTATCCGGTGATCCCAAGCTTCGTGAGCCTTTATTGCGTGCGGCCCGGTAACAACACGATAGCGAGCACGATGCTGGCCCGGGCTTCCGATGTCCTGGCCCGGTGCCCCGGCGACATGAAGGAGATCCTCAGCCGCCGACTCTTCTGGGCACGGTCGCCGAGGTCCTTCGGCGACAATAAGTTCCGTGGCGGCCTCATGGCCGTACTGGACGAATCCGGGAACGCGCCGCAAATTTGCGCCGAGGTTTCCGACATGACAGCGATAACGCCCGGGGCCCGTGACACCTTAATGCGGGTGAATGACATCATCGCCGAGTGCTCCTTTGATGTCGACCTGGAGGCGGGCGATCTGCTGATCATTGACAACCGCAAACTGCTGCATGGCCGCAAAGAGTTCCAGCCGAGGCTGGATGGAACGGACCGGTGGCTGCTGAGGACTCTGGTCATGGCCGATCTGTGGCAGTTCCGGGAGTTCTTGTCGGGTTATCACTCATTTTGTTTCTAGCTGGAGGCGTTGCGGATGAGGTTTGATCCTCATGGATTGCTGACGTCCCTTGACGCGGTCAAGCGACGTTCCCGCAACTGCGTCCTGCTCTATTCGGGAGGAATTGACAGCAGTTACTTCCTCTGGTGGGCGCAGGCGAACTCGGTCGCGGTGACGGCCCTTGAGGTCGGCCTCAGCGGCGGCGGGGCGGACCCGGCGGCCGGCTCCGAAAAGCTGGCCGGAGCGCTTGGGGCGGACTACCGCCATGTCGAGGCGACGGCGGAGTTCGCCCGCGACTATGTGGCGGGCGCGATCAACGCTGACGCACGCTACCAGGGCGTATTCCCGGTCTCGTCGTCGCTCAGCCGCCCGCTGATGGCCGCGAAGGCGGTTGCCGTGGCGCGGGAAACGGGTGCGGACACGGTCGTGCACACCGCGGGGCCCCATCAGAACAGCTGTGCCAGGTTCAACAACTCGCTGCGGGTGCTGGCCCCCGACCTGCTCATCGGGAACCCTTTCCTTGACGACAACGTGCCCAGGGCGGAGAAGCTCGCGCAGCTGATGGACGCAGGCATGCCCGAGCGCTCGATTTACAGCGTCGACCAAAATATTTGGGCGCGAGTCATCGAAAATGGTGAGCTTGACTCGGTGGCCAGCGCGGTGCCCGAGCACGTGTTCGTGTGGACCCGTAGCCCGCTCGCGGCACCCCGTGAGGAGCTGGTCCTTGACCTGGAATTTCGCATGGGCTTGCCGGTAGCCGTCAACGGGGAGCCGCGCGCCCTGGACGAACTCGTGCTGGACCTGAACGAGCGCGCTGGCCGGTTCGGGGTGGGGCGTTTCAATGGCGTCGAGGACACGGCGCTCGGGGTGAAGAACCATGAGGTGCGGGAAGCGCCCGGAGCGGCGGTGATTCTCGCCGCGCGCAAACACCTGGAGCAGGTCACGCTCACGGCGGAGGAACTAAGGGTCAAGCATGTGATCGACGGCGAGTGGACGGGTCTTGCCGTCCGCGGCGGATGGTACTCAGACCTGGCCCGGGCGATGGGAGATTTCGTGCAGCAGATGTCCCGCCCCGTGACGGGAGTGGTGGGCGTTACGCTCGGCCCTGGCTCGGCATTTGTCAGCCGGGTTGCCGCCAGGCTGGATATGGGCACCGATAGCGCCCTGGGGATGGCCGTCATGGGCGCGGCCACTGCGGCTAATGTCGATACCATAAGCATGCTTTCACGGAGCGTGCTAGAGTCCTAGTACTTGGTGACGGGGAAAGGAGAGCGGGATATGAATCCTGCGCTTGAGAAAATCCAGTCGTATTTGGATGAGAACGGCATAAAGTACCGGCTTATAGAGCACCCCGCGGCGGGTTCGGCCGACGAGTACCATGAGACGCTTGGCACCCGTTACGAACAGCAGGCTAAGGCTCTTTTCATCCGATACAAGAAGCCCGGCGAAAAAGGCTTCGTGGTGCTCGCCCTGCAAGCCCAGAAGCGTGGCGATCTCGACCGCGTCGCGCGCCTGATCAGCGCCGCGGAGGTCCGGCTTGGCACCGCACGCCAGCTCGAAGAGACCACGGGATGCGGCTTCGGCGAGCTGCCTCCCCTCGGCCGGCTGTACGGCTTGCAGTTGCTGCTCGACAAGGATCTGCTGACCGAGGACGAGATCTACTTCAACGCCGGGTCCCTGACGACATCGATAGCCGTGGACCCGAAGCTGATCGAAACGCTGGAGCAGCCGCTCCTGTACCAGTAGGGCTCAGACCTGGGCGCGGCTCTCGACCGCGGAGACGATCTCGGCGATCGCCTCTTCGACCGACAGCCCGTTCTTCTGGTCCCCGTTCCGGTACCGGAAGGAGACGGCGCTCTTCCGCACGTCTTCATCCCCGGCGATCATCATGTACGGGACCTTCTCCCGCTGCGCGTTCCTGATCTTTTTCTGCATCCTGTCGTCGCTCGCGTCCACCTCGACGCGGATCCCGTGCTCCCGGAGCCGTGCGGCCACTTCCTCCAGGTAGGGAACGTGCGCCGTGGTGACCGGTATCGCAACCACCTGGACCGGGGCCAGCCACGGTGGGAAGGCGCCGACGTAGTGCTCGACCAGGATCCCGAAGAACCGCTCCATGGAACCGAGCAGGGTTCGGTGGATCATGTAAGGACGGCGCCGCGTGCCGTCGGCGGCCTGGTACTCCATCTCGAACCGGACCGGTTCCTGGAGATCGACCTGGAGGGTCGAAAGCTGCCAGCGGCGCCCGATCGCGTCCCGGATGTGCACGTCGATCTTCGGGGCGTAGAAGGCGCCCTCCCCCTCCGCCACCACGTAGGGCAGCCCCGATGCGTCGATGGCGTGGCGCAGCGCCGCCTCGGCCTCGGCCCACTCCTGAAGGTCGCCGACGTAGTGTTCCGGCCGGGTGGCGAGTTCCGCCTCGAATTCGGTGAGACCGAAGTCCCGGAACATGCCGACGACGAAGTGCAGCAAGCTGGCGAGTTCCTCCGCCAGTTGCTCCGGGGCGACGAAGATGTGCGAGTCGTCCTGGGTGAACCCGCGTACCCGGGTCAGGCCGTGCAGCACTCCCGACTTTTCGTACCGGTATACCGTGCCCAGCTCGAACAACCGCAGCGGAAGCTCTCGATACGACCTTCCGTGCGACTTGTAGACGAGGATATGGAACGGGCAGTTCATCGGCTTCAGGTAGTACTGCTCGCCTTCCATCTCAAACGGCGGGAACATCGAGGCCGCATACCACTGGAGATGGCCTGAGGTTTCGAACAGGGAAGCCTTCGCGATATGCGGGCTGGTGACGAACTGGTAGCCCGCGGCCGCGTGCCTGCGGCGCGAGTGGTCCTCGATGATGGTCCGGACCATGGCGCCCTTCGGATGAAAGATCGCCAATCCGGCCCCGACCTCCGGTTGGGTGGAGAAGAGGTCGAGATCGGTCCCGATCCGCCGGTGGTCGCGCCGCTCCGCCTCGGCGAGCATGTGCAGGTAGTCTTTCAGCGCGTCCTTTGTCTGCCACGCAGTGCCATAAATACGCTGGAGCTGCGGGTTTTCCTCACTGCCACGCCAGTAAGCGCCGCCGCTGCGCATCAGTTTGAACGCCTTGACAAAGCCGGTGGTCGGCACGTGCGGCCCACGGCACAGGTCCTTCCAGCACAGCTCCCCGGTCGCGGAGTCGAGGTTGTCGTAGATGGTCAGCTCGCTGCCACCAACCTCGGTTGACTCGGCTCCCTTGGGGCTGCCCTTGATGCCTATCAGCTCCAGCTTGTAAGGCTCGGCGGCCAGTTCGGTGCGCGCGTCCTCGTCGGTCACCGCGCGCCGGGAGAAGCGCTGGCCCTGGGCGACGATGTCGTTCATCTCCCGCTCGATAGCAAGGAGATCTTCGGGACTGAACGGCGTCGCCACGTCGAAGTCGTAGTAGAAGCCGTTGGTTATCGGTGGCCCGATTCCCAGCTTCGCCTCGGGAAACAGGCGCTGAACGGCCTGCGCCATGACGTGAGCCGCCGAATGGCGCAGAACGCTGAGGCCTTCTTCGCTGTCGCTGTAGATGGGCTCGACAATGTCGCCGTCGGCAAGGGGTGCCGCCAGGTCCCGCAAATCTCCGTTGACCCGCGCCACTACCAGAGCCGAACCCGGCCCACCTTTTGCGCTTTTGCCCAGAATGCCGAGAGCCTCCCCCGCCGTCGTACCGGCCGCCACCGCATGCTCGCTTCCGGCAAGGTCGATACGAAGCGGCTGGCCAGCCAAGGTGGGCTCCTTCATGTGCCTAGCAGGCGAAGTTGGCGCCCGCGAGTACTCAGATGCTATCCGGTGTCAAGTGCACGCCGATGGTATCCGAACTCGCCTGCCCGGCACGGGTCAGCCGGGCAGGCGCTGGAGGCGGGCCGCCGCGACGGCGTGCCGGGCGAGCACCTCACCGGCGCCGGGCACGGTCAGCGCGCCGTCGCGGACCAGCACGCGCCCGGCCACCACCGTGTGCCGCGCGGCGGTCGGCCCGCACCGCAGCCAGGCCTCCACCGGGTCGGTGAGCGCCCCGGCGAACGCGATCCCCTCCTGTGGCCAGCACACCAGGTCACCGGCGGCACCGGTGGTGAGCTCGCCGATCTCCCCGGCCCGGCCCAGGCACCCGGCGCCGCCGCGGGTCGCCATGTCGAGCACCTCACGGGCGGTCATCCCGGCCGGCCCACGGCGCTGCCGGCCGAGCAGCAGCGCGCCGCGCGCCTCCAGCCACAGCGAGGCGCAGTCCGCCGACGACGACCCGTCACAGCCGAGCCCGACCGGGCTGCCGGCCGCGCGCAACTCCCGCACCGGGGCGAACCCGCCGCCGGCCAGCAGCATGTTCGAGCTGGGGCAGTGCGCCACGCCGACGCCCGCCGCGCCAAGCCGCTCCGTCTCGGCCGCGTTCGGATAGACGCAGTGCGCGACCCAGGCGCGGCCGGTCAGCCAGCCCACCTCCGCGAACTGATCGACCGGGCGGCGCCCGAAACGCTCCAGGCAGTAGGAGTCCTCGTCCGGGTCCTCGGCCAGGTGCGTGTGCAGCCGCACGTCGAGGCGCTCGGCCAGCTCGGCGGTGTCCCGCATCAGCTCCGGCCGCACGCTGAACGGCGAGCACGGGGCCAGCGCTATCCGCACCATGGCCCCCCATCCGGGGTCGTGGTGCGCCTGGACCAGCCGCTCGCTGTCGGCCAGCACCTCGTCGTCGTCCTGCACCACCGAGTCCGGCGGCAGCCCGCCGTCCTTGGCCGACAGCGTCATCGAGCCGCGGGTCGGGTGGAACCGCAGCCCCACCTCGCGCGCCGCCATGATCTCGGCGGTCCACAGGTCGCCGCCGCCACGCGGCGCCACGTACAGGTGGTCGGTGCTGGTGGTGCAGCCGCCGAGGGCCAGCTCCGCCAGGCCCACCCAGGCGGACAGGTACGCCGCCTCCTCGTCCAGCCCGGCCCACAGCGGGTACAGGCCGGACAGCCACTGGAACAGGGTGCCGTTGACCGTCGGCGCGTAGGACCTGGTCAGGTTCTGGTACATGTGGTGGTGGGTGTTGACCAGGCCGGGCGTGACCAGGCAGCCGCCGGCGTCCAGGGTTTCGGCGGCCGGGGGGGCGGGCTCGCCCGCGGCGCCGACCCCGCTGATGAGCCCGCCGGTGACCGCGACCCAGCCGCCGGCCAGTTCGCGCCGGTCCGCGTCACAGGTGGCGACCAGCTTGGCCCCGGTCACCACCAGGTCGGCCGGGCCGCTTACCACTGGTGCTCCGGGTCGCCGCCGCGCACGCCGGCCCGCCGCACCGCCCCCTCGATCAGCCCGTAGGGGCGGTCCGCGGCGAAGAACACCTCGCCGGGGTTGTCCAGGCCGAACGGGCTCAGATCGACCAGGAAGTGGTGCTTGTTGGGCAGCGAGAGCCGCACCTCACAGACCTCGGGGCGGGCGGCCAGGACGGCCTCCGCCATCGCGTAGAGCGTGTGCTGGAGGGACAGGCTGTGGGTGGCGGCGAAGGCCTCGGCCAGCGCCGCCCGGGCGCCGCCGAACGACGCGTCCCAGTCGGTGTCTCGTTCTGCAATACGCCAGTGCGCCGCGACCGCGGTCGCCAGAATCCGGTCGTCCGTGGGCTCCAGCGTGGTGTACGGGTCGCGCAGGAACTCGCGGAACTCCGAGCCGGTCGACTTGAGCAGCACCAGGCCGGTCACGCCCGCCACGATCTCGGTCCCGCCGTCGGCGTGCGCGAGGACGCTGGTGACCCGGGTCCCCGCCTGCCGCTCGAACGAGTGCGGATGCGGCGTGCCGCCGACCGCGATGCGCTGCCAGCCGTACTCCTCGATGCGCACCTGGGCCCGTTCCACCGGCCCGGTGCCGGCGAAGTGGCTGGCCAGCCGCCGCCCGAACTCCTCGGCCGGGGTGACCCCGAACTTCCTGGCGAAGGCGTACACGGTGTTCTTCTGCGCGTCGGTGGTGAGCACGCCGGAGTTGTCGCCGGTCCGGTACGTGTCGGTCAGGTCGCCCGCGAGCGCGATGCTGACGTTCAGGTCGGTGATCTCGTGCCGCTGGTCGCGGCGGTCCACGTGCAGCAGGCGCACCTCGGCCTTGCCGTACCGGGCCTGGGTGAGCACCACATCCGGCATGGCCTAGCTCCCTCGGTAGGCGGTGTAGCCGAACGGTGCCAGCAGCAGCGGCATGTGGTAGTGCTCGCCGGGCGCGGCCTGGAATGCGACGGTTATCTCGGGAAAGAACGCCGCGCCGTGCGTGCGCACCAGGTACTCCTGGACGCCGAAGACCAGCCGGGTGCTGACCAGGCCGGCCGCATCCGCCTGGGGCAGTTCGGTGACCCGGCCGTCGGGCCCGGTGACCGCCGTGCCGTGGCGCTGCCAGGCGTCACCGGTCCAGGTCTCCAGGGTGACCGGCACCCCCTCGGCCGGGCGGCCCAGGGCGGTGTCAAGGATGTGCGTGGACACGGACGGCATTCATTGCCTCCCTCGTGGGCCATCGCGCCAGAGGCGCACAGGCTGCGGCGTGCGCCGGAGGCGCGCCAGCAAGCAGCGCGCTCGGTCGTGCCGGAGGCGCGCAAACCGGCACAGCGGGAGGCATGCCGGGGGCCCCGGAGGTCGTCCCCCGGGCTGGCAGAGCCTCACCGCCGAGGTTGCCATCAGCCCCCTCGTCCCGTGACCAGCTTCCGCAGCCTGATCGCGTTGATCTTGCCTATCTCGGCCGCCGCGACCTCGCGCTCCGTGCCCGGGTCGTTCGCCATCCGCCGGCGCAGCTCGGCCAGGATCTCCGCAGGCCCGCGCCCGGTGGCGCAGATGAGGAACACATGCCCGAACCGGTCCTCGTAGGCGGCGTTGGCGTCGCGCAATTCCTCCGCCGTCCCGGCGTCCGAGCCTACGCCCGCCTGCTCCTGCCGCGACCAGCCGGACAGCCGCCGCTCGCCGATCCGGGGGTGACCGGCCATGGCGGCGTCGAGGTCACCGGGGTCCCGGGCCGCCCAGGCGGCGTCCGCCGCGGCCAGCAGGTCCGCCACCGTGGCGTAGGGCCGTCCGGCGGCGACCCGGCGCGCCCAGCCCGGCGCGGCGCAGCAGCCGAGCAACTCACCGACGGCTTCGCCGTCCGGCAAGGCGTTCAGCCGGGTCAGGCCAGACATGTCACTCCTTTCCCCCGTGCGCAGCACCGGCACACGCATCCCGGGAGCCCACCCCCCGAAGCGCACCTCCTGCATCTGCCCCATTCACGGCGTACGCCCGTCCCGGAAGCGGGCCGGTTGGCCCGGCCGAGTTGGGGTGGGCCGCAGCTGGGCAGGGACGGGGCATGGCGGAGTACGAACTGGCGGTGCGGGCCCGGCGGGCGGTCACCCCGGACGGCGTGGGGCCGGTCACGGTCGGGGTGCGCGACGGGCGGATCGCCGCGCTGGCCGGGTTCGAGGAGGCACTCGATGCGGTGGTGACGGAGGAACTGCCGGGCACCGAGGTGCTCCTGCCCGGCCTGGTGGACACGCACGTGCACGTCAACGAGCCGGGCCGGACCGAGTGGGAGGGCTTCGCGACCGCGACCGCGGCGGCCGCGGCGGGCGGGGTCACCACGCTGATCGACATGCCGCTCAACTCGGTTCCGCCGACGACCACGGCCGCCGCGCTGGACGTCAAGCGGGCCGCCGCCCGGCCGTCCGCCTTCATCGATGTGGGTTTCTGGGGCGGCGCGGTGCCCGGCAACCTGGCCGGCCTCGCCGGGCTGCACCAGGCGGGGGTGTTCGGCTTCAAGGCGTTCCTGATCGATTCCGGGGTGCCCGAGTTCGGCTACCTGGACGCGGCGCAGCTCGACGCGGTCCTCGCCGAGACGGCCCGGCTCGGCGCCCTGCTCATCGTGCACGCCGAGGACCCCGCCGTGATCGCGACGGCACCGGGCCCGGCGGGCCGGGCATACGCGGGTTTCCTCGCCTCGCGGCCCGCGGCGGCGGAGGAGGCCGCGATCGCGCGCCTGCTGCACGCGGCCGGGCGGCACGGCACCCGGGTGCACATCCTGCACCTGGCCTCGGCGGGCGCGCTGCCGCTGATAGCGGCGGCCCGGGCGGACGGCACGGCCGTGTCCGCCGAGACCTGCCCGCACTACCTGACGTTCTGCGCCGAGGAGGTGCCCGACGGCGCGACGGAGTTCAAGTGCTGCCCGCCGATCCGGGAGTCGGCGCACCGGGACGGCCTGTGGGCCGGGCTGGCCGACGGGCTGATCGACGTGGTGGTGTCCGACCACTCGCCCTGCCCGCCCGCGCTGAAGCAGCGGGAGTCCGGCGACTTCGGGGCGGCCTGGGGCGGGATCTCCTCGCTCCAGCTCGGCCTGCCCGCGGTGTGGACCCAGGCGCGTGCGCGCGGGCACGGCCTGCCCGACGTGATGCGCTGGATGGCCACCGGGCCGGCCGCGCTGGCCGGCCTGCCCAGCAAGGGGGCGCTCGCACCGGGGTACGACGCCGACCTGGTCGCGTTCGACGACGAGGCATCGTTCACCGTCGACCCGGCCCGGCTGCGGCACCGGCACCCGGTGACCCCCTACGCTGGCCGCACGCTCACCGGGGTGGTGCGCCGCACCTGGCTGCGCGGCCGGGAAACCGGCGAGACCCCGGCCGGAAGGCTGGTGAGGAAGCAGTGAAACCAACCCCCGAGGGTTGCCCGGAGACGCCGGAGGCGCCGCCGGCCGACATGGCTGTACCGCGGGTGAACCTGGCCGCGCGGCGGCTCGGTGCCGGCGTGATCGCGGCCAACGACGAGTTCTTCGGCGAGAAGGAGAACCTGCTGCGCGCCGAGCCGCCGGGGTTCCAGCCGCGCACGTTCGGGCACAAGGGCCAGGTGGTGGACGGCTGGGAGACCCGGCGCCGCCGGGAACCCGGGCACGACTGGGCACTGATCCGGCTCGGCGCGCCCGGCGTCGTCCACGCCGTGGTGGTGGACACCGCGCACTTCACCGGCAACTTCCCGGCGGAGTGCTCGGTGGAGGCCTGCGCCGCCGAGGGCTACCCGTCCCCCGCCGAACTGCTGGGCGACGGCGTCCCCTGGGCGCAGCTCGTGCCGCGCAGCCCGCTGGCCGGCGACAGCGAGAACCGGTTCGCGGTCACCGACGCCCGCCGGTTCACTCACTTGCGCCTCTCCATCTACCCCGACGGCGGCGTCGCCAGGCTGCGCGCCGAGGGGGAGGTCGTGCCGGACCCCCGGTTGCTCGACGGGCTGCCGCTGGACCTGGTGGCGCTGGAGAACGGCGGCACGGTCACCGGCGCCAGCGACCTGTTCTACTCGCCGCCGGAGAACATGATCGGCCCCGGCCGGGCGGCCGTGATGGGTGACGGCTGGGAAACCAGGCGGCGCCGCGACGACGGCCACGACTGGGTGCTGTTCCGGCTCGCCGGGGCGGGGCTCATCGGCCAGGCGGTCGTCGACACGACCTGTTTCCTCGGCAACGCCCCGGCCGCGGTGACGCTGCGCGCCTGCGACGCGAGCAAGGCCGGCCTGGACGCGGCCGAATGGTTCGAGCTGCTGCCGCCGACCGCGCTGCGGCCGGACACCCGGCACCGACTGCGCATCGGCCCGGCCCGGTCCCGGCCTGCCACCCACGTCCGGCTGGAGATCGACCCCGACGGCGGGCTGGCCAGGCTGCGGCTGTTCGGCGAGCTGACCTCCGGCGGCCGGGCCCGGCTGGGCCTGGCCTGGTTCGACCGGCTGCCGGACGAGCACGCGCTGGCGGTGCTGGCCGCGGACTGCGGGCTGACCGGGCCGCTCGCGGCCGGCCTGGCCGCCGGGCGCCCGTACCGCGAGCCGGCCGCCCTGGACGCGCTGCTGTCCAGCGGGGACCTCCCCGGCCTGGACGCCGAGGACGCCGCCTTGGACGCGCTGCTATCCGGCGAGGAACGCCCCGGCGCCGCCGCCCGGGTCCGCGCGCTGGTCCTCGGTAGAGTGCCCCGCGGTAGGACGCTGGGATAGTGAGCGGCGGTCCCAGGCAATCTCGTGAGCTGGCCGAGGAGGGAGGCAGCCCGGAGGGCCCTCTTTTGACCGACGAGAACGCAGCCAGGGGAAGCCTGGGCGCCGCGAGCCCAGCAGGTTTACTGCTGGGTGCTCTCCAGACGGAGCGCCAGCAGCAGTGCGGCCTGGTCCTCCAGCGAGGACAGATCGCGGCCGGTCAGCTCCTCGATCCGGCGGATCCGGTACCGGAGCGAGTTGACGTGCACGAACATCGTCTCGGCCGCCTTGGTCCACGATCCCGAGCAGCGCAGGAACACCTCCAGCGTGCGGACCAGCTCGGTCCCGTGCTCGGCGTCGTAGGTCAGCAGCGGGTCAAGCAGCGCGGCCCGGAACGCCCCCCGCGCCTCCTCCGGCAGCAGAGTGAGCAGCAGCCCGAGCGAGCCGATCGTGGCGGCGTCGACCAGGCGCACTCCCCCGGGCAGGGCGGCCAGCCGCCTCGCCCGGGCGGCCTGCGCGACCGCGTGGGCTACCCCGGCGGCCGTCCAGCCGGTCGCGGGGCCCGCCACCTCGCCGCTTGCGTTGCTCGCGGCGGGGTGCCCGGCCCGGCCGCCTCCGGCGCCCGGCCGGGCGGGCTCCCCGGCACCGCGGGCCAGCACGCTCACCCCGAACGCCAGCTCGGCCCAGGGCACCCGGGCCAGCCCGTCCACCGCCTCCCGGATCCGGACCACCACCTCGGCGCCCCCGGGGGCGAGCGCGATCGCCTCCGCGCCGGACACCGCGACGACCGGCGCGGGCAGCAGCTCCTCCAGCAGGACGCGGGCCACCTGCGGCAGCTCGGTCAGGTCCGGCGCCCGCCCCCCGGCGGGCCGCCCGGGCCCGGCGGTCAGCGCGACCGCGACGAGCGGGGGACACGGGGCCAGCCCGCCGCGCCGCAGCGCGGCGGCGATCTCCTCGTCCCCGCCGGTCCCGGCGCGCCAGTCCAGCACCCGGCGCAACGCGTTGTCGGCCGACTGGCGCCCGGCCCGCTGGCCCTCCTCGTGGCGGGCCCGGTACCCAGCCGCCAGCGCCGCCAGCTCGGCCGCGATCGCCCGCTGGCCGTCGTCCCAGCCGCCCTGGTCGCCGGCCAGGGCCACGAACCACCCGGCCAGCGGGTGCGCCGACTGGCCCGCGAGCGGCCAGAGCGAGTACGGCGCGCCGCCGGCCAGCACGGTGACCGGCCGGTCGCCCGCACCCAGCCAGGCCCCGGCCAGCTCGCGCCGCAGCGCCGCGCCGGGCGGGGGCGGCGCCCCGGCGATGAGCCGCCCGGCCGCGGAGATGACCCACCCGGCGGTGCCGTATTCGCTGTCCGCCACGGCGAACACGGCCGACAGGCTGGCCGCGGCGGGCTCGCCTGACCCCGGTGGGCCCGCCCCGGCGGGGGCGGCCGCCACCGACCGCAGCCGGGCCACGGCGGGACCGGGCCCGGCGGGACCGGCCAGCCGCAGCCGCGCGGTCAGCACCTGCTCCGTGATGGCCGCGAACGACACGTCGACCGGCACCTCGAACAGCGGCAGGCGGTGCTGGCGGCAGGCCAGGACCAGGTCGTCGGGGACCGACCCGAGCGCCGCATCCCCGGCGGCCAGCGCCACCGCCCCGGCGGCCACGACGGCGCCCACGAAGGCGTCGGAGTCCGCCGGGCCACGCCGCCACATCAGGCCGGTCAGGACGATCTCGCCGCCGGACAGGTACCGGCGCGGGTCCAGCAGGTCCGTGGTGAACACCCCGCCGACCTGCCGGTCCAGGGCGTCCTCGCCCACCAGTACCCGCAACCGCAGGTCCGGCGCTTCGAGCAACTCACGCAGCAGCACCGCCAGCCTCCCGGTGCATTACCCCAGCCAACTGCCGGGCGCGTCCCCGCCAGCCCGGCCCTGCCCATCCCCCGGCCGCCCCGTCTCGGGGGATCGCCCCAGGTGCGGTATTTCCACGGCAAGGCCATGATCACGTTTCCGAACCCTTGTAGGAAAGCACAAAAGATCCGCACCCCACCACCCCCGTTTCGGTGTTTCTGTACCTGGCCACTGGCCGGGAGCCCGGATGTACTGTGCGTCATGGACTTCTTCCGGCCTGCGACCTGGCCGGATGCGCTTGCCCTCAAGGCCGCCAACCCCGGCGCGCGGGCGATCGCCGGCGGGACCGACGTGATGGTCGAGATCAACTTCGACCGGGCCCGCCCCGCCGCGCTGCTCGACCTCACCGGGGTCCGCGACCTGGCCGAATGGTCGGCCGACGGCCCCGTCATCCGGCTCGGCGCGGGCGTGCCCTACGCCCGGGTGATCGCCGAGCTGGGCGACCGGCTGCCCGGGCTGGCGCAGGCGTCGCGCACGGTCGGCTCGCCGCAGATCCGCAACCGGGGCACGGTGGGCGGCAACCTGGGCTCGGCCTCCCCGGCCGGCGACGCCCATCCCCCGCTGCTGGCCTGCGACACCGTGGTCGAGGCGGAGTCGGTGCGGGGCACCAGGCACATCCCGATCCGGGAGTTCTACACCGGCGTGAAGCGCTCGGCGCTGGCCCCGGACGAGCTGATCGCCGCGATCCACATCCCGGCCGCCACGGGCCCCCAGGAGTTCTCCAAGGTGGGCGTCCGCAACGCGATGGTCATCGCGGTGTCCTCGTTCGCGATCGCGCTGCACCCGGAGCAGGGCCGGGTGGGCACCGGGTTCGGCTCGGCGGCCCCGACGCCGCGCCCGGCGGCCGAGGCCGAACAGTTCCTGGCGGCCGAGCTGTCCGGCCAGGGACTGTGGGACTCGCGCGGGCCGCTGGCGGAGTCCGCCGTGCGCCGCTTCGGCGACCTGGTGGCGCGGGCGGCGGCGCCCATCGACGACGTGCGGGGCACCGTGGCCTACCGGCGGCACTCGCTTGCCGTGATGGCCCGGCGCACCCTGTCCTGGGCCTGGCGGTCGTATCAGCAGGAGCACCGGCGATGCGCGTGACCTGCACGCTCAACGGCTCTCCCGCGGTCGCCGACGACGTGTGGGAGGGCGAGTCGCTGCTGTTCGTGCTCCGCGAGCGGCTTGACCTGCCGGGCGCCAAGAACGCCTGCGAACAGGGCGAATGCGGGTCCTGCACGATCTACCTCGACGGCGTCGTGGTGTGCGCCTGCCTGGTCGCCGCCGGCCAGGCGCAGGGGCGGGACGTGCGCACCGTGGAGGGCATCGCGGCGCGGCGGGACGCGGTGAAGGGCGGCGGGGAGGCGGGCGGGGGGGCGCTCGGCGTGGTCCAGCAGGCGTTCCTCGATGCTGGCGCGGTCCAGTGCGGGTTCTGCACGCCGGGGCTGATCGTGGCGGCCGACGACCTGCTGCGCCGGGTGCCGGCCCCCTCGGACCTGCAAGTCCGCGAGGCGCTGGCAGGCAACCTGTGCCGGTGCACCGGCTACGAAAAGATTCTTGACGCCGTTCGGCTGGCGACGGCGCGATGGACCGGCGGGGCGCCCGAAGGGGGAGCCGGGTGACATCGTCACCCGGCTCCCCGGGCCCGGCCACGATCACCGGGCGGCCGGAGAGGGGTGTTGGCGCGAGCGTGCTGCGCCCGGACGGCACCCTGAAGGTGACCGGGGAGTTCGCGTTCTCGTCCGACCTGTGGATGGCGGACATGCTGTGGGGCGGCACGCTGCGCAGCCCCCATCCCCGGGCGCGCGTCCGGGCGGTGAACATCGCCGGTGCGCTGCGCCTGCCCGGGGTCGCCGCCGTGCTGACCCACGACGACGTGCCCGGGCGCAAGACCTTTGGCCTCGAAGCCGCCGACCAGCCGGTGCTGGCCGGCGGTGAGGTCCGCTACCAGGGTGAGCCGGTCGTGATCGTCGCGGCCGACCACCCGGAAACCGCCCGCCGCGCGCTGGCCGCGATCACGGTCGACTACGACGTGCTCGCCCCGGTCACCGACGCGGAAGCCGCGCTGGCGCCGGGCGCGCCAGCGGTACACCCGGGCGGCAACCTGGTCCGGCACGTGCGGATCCGGAGGGGAGACCCGCACGCGCAAGCCGATCTCGTGGTCAGCGGCGAGTACCAGGTCGGCATGCAGGATCAGGCGTTCCTCGGCCCGGAGTCCGGCCTGGCGGTGCCCGCCGAGGACGGCGGGATCGAGCTGTACGTGGCCACCCAGTGGCTGCACGCGGACCAGGCACAGGTCGCGGCCAGCCTCGGCCTGCCGCCGGACAAGGTCCGCATAGTCCTGGCCGGTGTCGGCGGCGCGTTCGGCGCCCGCGAGGACCTGTCCATGCAGATCCATGCGTCCCTGCTCGCGCTGCACACCGGGCGCCCGGTGAAGATGGTCTACTCCCGGGAGGAGTCGTTCTTCGGGCACGTGCACCGGCATCCGGCCAGGCTCTACTACACCCACGGCATAACGCCTGGCGGGCGGCTGGTCTCCGTCACGGCGCGCATCTATCTCGACGGCGGCGCGTACCTGTCGAGCTCGCCGGCGGTGGCCGCGAACGCGGCCACGCTCGGGGCCGGCCCCTACGAGGTGCCGAACGTCGCGATCGACGTATACGCCGCGTACACCAACAACCCGCCCTGCGGGGCGATGCGCGGCTTCGGCGCCGTCCAGGCGTGCTTCGCCTACGAGTCCCAGATGGACGAGCTGGCCCGGCGGCTGGGCATGGACCCGGCCGAGTTCCGCATCCGCAACGCGATGTCGCAGGGCTCGGTGATGCCGACCGGGCAGGTGATCGACTCACCGGCGCCGGTGGCCGAGCTGCTGCGCCGGGTTTCCGCCGCGCCGCTGCCGGCCAGCCCGCCGCCCGGGCACGTGCCCGACCCGAGGGAGCTGCCCGGCGGCGTGTCCAACACGACTCACGGGGAAGGCGTGGTCCGCGGCGTCGGCTACGGCGTCGGCATCAAGAACGTGGGCTTCTCCGAGGGGTTCGACGACTATTCGACCGCCCGGGTGCGGCTGGCGGTGATCGCGGGCGAGCCCGCCGTCACCGTGCACACCGCGGCCGCCGAGGTCGGCCAGGGCCTGGTCACGGTGCAGGCGCAGATCGCCAGGACCGAACTCGGGGTGGACCGGGTCGTGATCCATCCCGCCGACACCACGGTGGGCAGCGCCGGGTCGTCGTCGGCCTCCCGGCAGACCTACGTCACCGGCGGGGCGGTGCAGGCGGCCTGCGCCGCCGTCCGCACGGCGGTGTTCGCCCGGGCGGCCGAGCGGTTCGGCGTGCCCGCCGCGGGCCTGTCGCTGTCCGGCGGCAAGGTCTGCTCGCAGGACGCCGGGGTGCTCACCGACCTGGCCACGCTGCTCGGCGACGAGGCGGTCGAGCAGACCGTGACCTGGCGGCACCGGCCCACCCAGCCGCTGGACCCGGACACCGGCCAGGGCAACGCGCACGTGCAGTACGCGTTCGCCGCGCACCGCGCCGTGGTGGACGTGGACACCGAGCTCGGCCTGGTGAAGGTGGTGGAGCTGACCACCGCGCAGGACGTCGGGAAGGCGATGAACCCGCTCGCGCTGGCCGGCCAGATCCACGGCGGCACGGCGCAGGGCCTCGGCCTGGCGCTGATGGAGGAGATCCAGATGGTCGACGGGGTGGTGCGCAACCCGTCGTTCACCGACTACCTGATCCCCACGATCCTCGACATGCCGCCGATGAACCTGCACATTCTCGAGCTCGCCGACCCGCACGCCCCGTACGGGCTGCGCGGCGTGGGCGAGCCGCCGACGATCTCCTCCACCCCGGCGATCGTGGCGGCGGTCCGCGCCGCCACGGGGCGCCCGCTGCGCCGTGTGCCCCTCCGCCCGGACGACATCGCGGGAATCCGGGAAGGAAACAGCGATGCCGCCGATGTTCCTGACCGGTGACGGGATGCGGGGCGGGCGGCTGCACCACCACATCGCGGCCGCCACGCTGCTCGGCGAGCGGCGCACGCTGCCGCGGTACCGGTTCTACTCGATCCGGGACGAGTTTCCCGCGCTGTGCCCGGTCAGCGACGGCGGGCAGCCCGTCCTCGGCGAGCTGTACGAGGTGCCGATGGCCCAGCTCCACGAGTTGCTGGCCCGCGAGCCCCCCGAACTCGAGCTGTCGATCGTGGATCTGGAGCCCCACGAACTGTCGTTTGGCATGATCTTGCGTCGCGGTGCGGACTCCCGCGCCCTCACCGACATCACCCGTTACGGCGGGTGGCGTGCCTACCGCGGGCGCGCTGACGGCAGCTGCTAGTTCCCGCCCCCGACCTGCGGCCGCCCCCGCTCAGCCTGCCTGGATCACCGACAGGATGTTGCCGGCCGGGTCCTTGAACCAGGCGATGAGCGGCCCGCCCTGGCGGTTGATGCCCTTCTCGTCGACGAAGTCGTAGTGCTCGAACTTCACCCCGCGCGCGGTGAGCTCGTCGACGGCGGACTCGATGTCGTCCACCGGGAAGTTGAGGATCGTGAACGTCGCGGGCACGTGATCGCTGCCCTTGGGGTAGGCGATCGTGTCCCGGTCCCCGGCGATGTGCAGCGTCAGGATGCCGTTCTCCTCGGAGACCGGCACGCCGAGTACCCCGCCGTAGAACTCCTTGGCCTGCTCGACGTCGTCCACGGAGAACCCGCTGAACGCCTCGGTGTGCTCGAACATGGTGCCCATCCTCGCAGTTTCGTCGCGGCCGTTTCGGTACCACCCATGCAGACCGCTGGCCCGGCCAGGAATCATCGGCCCGCTCCCCCCTAGCTCCCCGCCCCGGCGCCGCCACCGTAACGCCTTAACGCGAAATTTCGCCGTACCGGCGTGTCTGCCGTAACGATCCCGTATCGCCCGGTTGGCAGGGTGAGCCGCGGGCCTGCTGATCCGGGCCCGGCCGTGGCCCGCGTCCAGCGGGGCACCGGCGCAACAGAGGGGGAATTCTATGTATCGCAAACGTCCTGGACTTCGCAGCGCCGTCGCGCTGGCCGCGGCGGTAGCAGCCGTGGTAGGCGGCGCGGCCGCATCGGCCTCGGCCGCCGGGGCCGCCACCACGGCGGCGGCCGGGTCCGGCACGGTCATCGCCGCCGTGCCAGGGCCGTTCGGCCCGATGCTGGCGGTCGGCTCCGGCCCACGCAAGGGCTTCACGCTCTACTTCATCTCCAGCGACCACGGGACGCACTACGGCTGCGGGACCAAGCCCGTATCGGTCCTTGGCCAGCCCCTCGCGTGCACGGGGCCATCCGGCGACAGGGCTGCCGAATGGCCGGCGATCACGAGCAACGGCGCCCCGGTCGCCGGGCCGGGCGTGAACGCGAAGCTGCTCGGCACCGTCAAGCGCAGGGGTGTCGGCAACCAGATCACCTACGCGGGCCACCCGCTGTACCTGTTCGACAGAGGGGCAGGCCAGATCACCGGCCAGGGCTGGGACGAGCCGAGCCTGCCACCGTGGCACGGCGTGTGGTGGCTCATGTCGCCGTCGGGAGTGGCGCAGCCGTGGGCCGGGATGCTCACCACGACGACGATCGGGAAAAAGCAGGTGCTCGGCGAGCTGATGAATACCGGCATCGGCTGGCTGGTGTTCCCGGCGTACACCTACAGCAAGGACACCGGGTCGTCGAGCGCCTGCAACGGCGCCTGCGCCCGCGCCTGGCCACCGGTGCTCACCTCGGGAACCCCCGGGGCCAGCGGCGGCCTGGAGGCGTCGGACCTGGGCACGATCACCCGGGCCGACGGCACGGCCCAGGTCACCTGGAACGGGAAGCCGCTGTACTTCTTCTCGGACGAGGGGCTGGCCCCGACGGCCACCGGGTTCGGCGCGACCGGCAGCGGCAACGGGATAAAGGTGAACGGCGGCACGTTCCGGCTGGTCACCTCCTGACCACGGCGGTCACGCCATGATCGCGCGGCGGCAGAGGGCTCGTGGGGGGCCTGGAGCCTTCTGCCGCCGCGGTTCCGCTCCCCGGCCGCAGGCGGTACCGGGGATCACAGGATCCGGATCGGATTGACACCGGTTCGCCCCGGGCGTACAGATGCGGGTCATGCGACGACTGACGAGCCCGGCGGCGATGCGGCCCGCTTCGGTCGCCGCCGCCCTGGGCCTGCTGCTGAGCCTGACCGCGCTGCCCGCCTCGGCGGCGCCGCAGGCGTCGCCGGGGCACACGGCGCCGGCCCACTTCCACACGCTGCCGCCGGGGGCCAGGCTGCCGTCCGGCGCGCAGTGCGCCCGGTGGGTGCGCGCCCGGCCCATCAAGGAGAACAAGGGCGTCAACCGGCGCTACAACGACACCAAGGGCCAGCACGTCGGCAAGAACTTCCTGGCCGGTGACAAGCCGCGGGCGGACCGGCTGATCGCGCCCCGGATCAACGGGGACTTCACCGGGACCACGGCGGAGATCCTGCGCTGGGCGGCCTGCAAGTGGGGCATCGACCAGGACATCGTGTTCGCCCAGGCGGCTGTGGAAAGCTGGTGGCGGCAGAACACCAAGGGCGACTGGGAGAAGACCGGCTGCCCGCCCGGGCACCCGGTCGGCAAGGACGGCAAGCCGGGCCTCTGCCCGCAGAGCTGGGGCATCCTCCAGAACCGGTACCCCTACGAGAAGACGAGCTGGCCGGGGATAGCCAGGTCCACCGCGATGAACGCGGACACCGCGTACGCCATCTGGCGGTCCTGCTTCGACGGCTACGAGACCTGGCTGAACACCGTGCAGCACGTCGGCAAGTACCGGGCCGGCGACGCGTGGGGCTGCGTCGGGCGCTGGTTCGCCGGCCGGTGGCACACCCCGCCGGCCCAGCAGTACATCCGTTTCGTCAAGAAGTACCTGCGCGAGCGGATCTGGACCAAGCGCTACTTCCAGCAGCCCTAGGGCGGGGCGGCGGGGTCGGGGCTAGCACTGCGCGGGGCGGCGGGGTCCGGGCTAGCACTGCGCGGGGCGGCGGGGTCCGGGCTAGCACTGCGCGGGGCGGCGGGGTCGGGGCTAGCACTGCGTTGCCCGGGCGCCTCGCCGAGCCGCTGGCGCATCAGGGTCACCGCTACAGTCCGGCCCGGCTTGGGTGGCGGGCTCCGCGGCCGGGAATGGTGTCCGGCAAGCGCGGGTAGTGAACCGGTTATCGTCCAGGAGCGTACAAAGGGTCATGGAAGCAACACAGCGGCTGGACGCGGCCCCGGTTCGCCTGGGGCTGCGGGTGGTGGGAGCAGGATTGCTGGCTGCCACTGGAGCGATTCATCTTGACCTGTACCTGACCGGGTACAAGAACATACCGACGATCGGCTGGCTTTTCCTGCTCCAGGTGATCGCCGCCTTCGGCCTGGCCCTGCTCGTGCTTGTCCGGGGCGGGCGGATTGCCGCGGCGCTGGGCGCCGGGTTCGCGGTGGCCACCCTGGGCGGGTACCTGCTGTCGATCTGGTTCGGCCTGTTCGGGTTCAAGGAGGTCCGCACGACGGCCGGCATCGTCGCGGGGCTGATCGAGGTGGCCACGTTCGCGGTCCTCGCCCCGCTGGCCCTGGCCCCAGTTCCGGAGAGCCGTGCCGCCGGCCACGCGGCGGGCGGCACGCTCATGACCAGGCTGCAGGCCGGCATCCCCGGCGCGGGCCGGATAGTGGCCGGCCTGTCGGTGCTGGCCCTGGTGCTACTGGGCGTGGCCGTGGCGGGCTCGAGCTCCAACGCGGGCGGCTCCGGCCAGGAACTCAAGACCGCGAGCATCCACGGCGTGACCGTGCTGACCAACGCCAAGGGGTTCACGCTGTACTGGTTCGCCCCGGACACCGCCACCAAGTCGGTCTGCAACGGAAGCTGCGCCCAGTACTGGCCGCCGGTGCCGGGGCACGCGACCGCGGGGCCGGGGGTCACCGGGACGCTCGCCACGATCACCAGGTCGGACGGCAAGTCGCAGGCCACCTACAACGGGCACCCGCTGTACACCTACGTCAGCGACACCTCGCCAGGCCAGGCCAGTGGCAACAACCTCAACCTGAACGGCGGCCTGTGGCACGAGGTCACCGTCTCCGGCTAGGGCGTGCCCCGCAAACCCCCTGCCCGCTCTGCTTTCCCCGCCCCCGCGCTTCGCGCCCGCCCCCGCTCTGGCGGCGCCCGGGGGGTGTCTCGCTGCGTTGTCGTCGTCGCCCATAGCTCCACTATGGGCTCCTCCTCCGCGATCCGATCCCCCCGGGACCGCCGCTCGCGACGGCAAAGATCCACGGGACACGCCCTACCGGCCACCGGCACGTCCCCTCGCCGCTGCGGCCGCGTGCCGTGTCCAGAATG
>CAVPFC010000045.1:0-78065 GCA_963703605.1 uncultured Actinomycetes bacterium | reverse complement strand
CCGCACCACCGGACGGTCCTGCCGCGTGCTCGGCAGCTCGGCCTGGGCCGCCCGGGACGTGCCGAGCCGGGCCCGCGCGCCGTCGCGCGCGGGCCCGGCCGATCCCAGCAGGTCCTGGTGCGCGGCGGCCAGGTTCGCGTCCCGCAGCACGCCGCCGAGCCAGGCTCGTTCCAGCGCGAACGGCAGCCGCAGCTGCTCTGTCTCGGCCAGCTTCAGCGCCTGCTCCAGCGCCCGGCGGGCCCGCGGGCGGTCGCCGAGCACGTGGCAGACGTGGCAGTCGACCAGCAGCGCGTCCAGCCGGTCCCGGTCTGGCGCCGTGCCGAAGGCGGCCGAGCCCGCCGCCAGCGCATCCCGCGCGGACTGCACGTCGCCGACCGCCAGCCACGCCCGGGCCCGGGCAGCGGCGGCCGCGAGCGCCGGGCCGGCCGCCGCCCGGCGGGCCGCGCTCAGCGCGGCCGGGGCGTCTCCGGCCGCGGCCCGCGCGTGCGACTCGACCAGCGCCAGGCTGTGCTCCAGCCAGGGCGCGGGAGACCAGCCCAGGCCGGCCCGGCCGGCGATCTCCCAGGCCGCGGCCGGGCGCCCCTCCGCCAGGCAGCCGCGGGCAGCCACCAGGCAGGCCACCGCGGTAATCAGCCGTTCCTGGCAGGGCTGCGGGCCGGGGTCGGCGTTCTTCAGCTCCCGGCGGGCCTCGGCCAGCTCGTTCCTTTCCAGGTGCACGTACGCGCGGGCGACCGCGGCGGCGCGGCTGCCGTGCTCTGTGTCCGTGGCCGAGTCGCCCCGGGCGGGCGCCTCCGCCGCCAGCGCGGCGGCCCGCTCGAGCCGGCCACGTAGCGCCTCGACCAGGGCGAGGGTTCCCAGGGACTCGGCACGATCCCGGCCGCGGCGCGCACCGGCCGCGGCCCCGGCCAGCGTGCCCGCCGCCTGCTCGAACCGGCCTGACCAGAACTGCACCACGCCCACACCGGCCATGACCTGCGGCTGCACCTCGGGATGCGCGGCGAGCAGGTCCGCCGGGATGTCGCCGACGCTGGCCACGGCCGCCGCTGCCGCCGTCTTCGCGGCCGCCAGGTCGCCGCGGCGCCGGGACAGGCCCAGGCGGATCGTGGCGGCGGCAAGCCGGGAGGGCGCCTCGTCCTCGCGCGGCATCTGCCTAAGCCTTCCCTCGGCGCCCGCGAGCGCGGCGCTGACCTCGTCGTCGGCGCCGACCGGCAGCATCAGCGCGGCCCTGACCAGCCACGGCTGCGGGCCGGCCCAGTCCCGTTCGGATGGCATGCCGCTGAGCACGCTGGCGAGCGGCTCGGCGTCCCGGTGCTCGACCAGGCGGCCGACCGCCAGCTCGTCCACGACGATCCGGGCGGCGAGCTCCCAGTCACGTGCCTGGGCCGCCTGCCGGGCGGCCTCGGCGAGCATCCCGTGCCGGCGCAGCCACTCCGCGGCCCGCCGGCGCAGCCGCGGCACCTGCGCCGGGTCGTCACGCTGGAGCTTCAGCCGCAGCACCTCCGCGAACAGCGAATGGTAGCGGTACCAGCCCTCGTGCAGCGGCTGGACCAGAGCGTTACCCTGGGCCAGCGCCGCCAGGATGCTGCCCGCGGCCTCATCGCCGGCCAGCTCACCGGCCAGGCCCGCGTTGACCCGGTCCAGGATGCTGGTCTTCAGCAGCAGGTTCCGCACCTCGGCGGGCTGCGCGTTGAGCACCTCCTCGACCAGGTAGCTGGCGACCGGGCTGTTCTCGGCCACGAGTTCCTTGACGAACTGCTCGGGGTGCGGGTCGCCCCGCATGGAGATCGCGGCCAGCCGCAGCGCCGCCACCCAGCCCTCGGCCCGCTCGGTGAGGAACTCAAGCGACTCGGCGGGCAGGCTGATGCCGTGATGGGCCAGCAGCAGCCCGGCCTCGCCCACGCTGAAGGCAAGCTCGCGCGCGCGGATCTCGGTGAGCTCGCCGGCCAGCCGGTACCGGTGCAGCGGCAGCAGCGGATCGCTGCGCGAGGCGACCACGGCGCGCAGGAACGGCCGGGCGTTCAGCAACAGCCGGGCCAGCCCGTTCAGGCACCGCTGGTCGGTGACCAGATGCAGCTCGTCAAGTACCAGCACCACCGGCGTGCGCTGCGCCACGATCGCCGCCGCGAGCCGCAGGATGAAGCCCAGGTCGGTAGCACCGCTCCGGGCCGCCGCGGACACCGCCCGCGGCACAGGCACCCCGGCCCGCCGCAGGCTCGCGAGCACGTAGGACCAGAAGACCTTCTGACGGTTGTCGTACTCATCCAGGGTGACCCAGGCGACCGGGCCGGGCGCGGAACCGGCCGCGGCCCACGAGGCGACGGCGATCGTCTTGCCGGCCCGGGCGGGCCGGTGACCACGGTGAGCGGTCCCCGGGCGCCGTCGGCGAGCCGCTTTTCGATCCGTTTGCGCGGGACAATCCAGCCCGGAACCTTCGGCGGGGCGAGTTTGGCGGCCAGGACGGGCTCATCAGCACGGGCGGCCGGCCGGCGGGTGGGTGGGTGGCCGTGCGTCCCCGAACTCATAACCAGCGACCTCCGGCCTCGGAAGGAGTTCGCCGCGGCGGCGATGGGCCGCTCGTGGGTCTGCGAACGGTGCTAGGCGGCTCCTGCTCATGCTCACGGGTTCACTGAGTAAGCTGTCCCGCTATTCAATCTGGCCTGCCGACCGGGTGATCCGTCATCACCCCTGCTGGCATCTCACCCGGGTGAGATCGGCACGCAGTTAGGGCGGTGACAGAGCGTCACCGCTGACCGAGGCGGGAGAGCTAGAACGTGCCGAATGTGACTCCTGTTACGCCAGGTGCATCGTTAGCCGTTTGCATGGTTGCCGTCGCACCACCTTCGCTGTCGTCCAGCACGGCGCCCGCGCCGCGCCCCCGCGGGTCCACGCCCGGCCGGCCGGGCCCGGCCTCAGGCCGCTGGCCTTCTCAGCATCCGGCCGCGGCCGAAGCCCGCGCATCACCCCCCACGGGGGGACTTCGCGGTCCCGAGCAGGCAGAAACCACCCGCTGTGAGTGGCGCAGTCCCGGCGGCTTGAGCGCATCGTGGAACTCAGCCGCCCTGGCTTCCGGAAACGCCGAAGGACAGGCAGTGACATCGCGCTACTACGAAATTCGTGTTTCAGGAGTTCTCCCTCCTGAGGCGCTGGTCGACTTCGAGCGGCTGACGGCAACGGTCGAGCCGGTCGAGACGGTCCTGCATGGCCCGCTCACCGACCAGGCCGCGCTCACCGGGCTTTTGCAGCGGCTGGAACTGCTCGGTGTCCAGGTCGTGGAGGTACGCCGACTGTACGGCCCCGCAGCCGAGACCTGACGGCCGGGCACCGGTGAACTGGGCCGAACGCCAGGTCCGGCGGGCCGACAGGTTCCAGCAGCGCCACGCGATACTCGCCTTTCCCTTCGCGGTGATGCAGAAGTTCGGCAACGACCAGGCCGGCGGCAAGGCCGCGCTGATGGCCTACTACGGGCTCTTCGCGCTGTTCCCGCTGCTGCTGCTGCTCGCGACCATCCTCGGCTACATCCTGCCGGCCCACCCCGCGCTGCGCGAGCAGCTCATCAACTCCGCGCTCGGCTACTTCCCGGTGATCGGCGACCAGCTTCGCTCCGAGGTGCACCCGCTGGAGGGCAACTCGGCGGCGCTGGTCGTCGGGATCGTCGGCTGCATCTACGGCAGCTTCGGTATCGGGCTGTCGGCGCAGAACGCGATGAACACCATCTGGAACATCCCATACGTGCGGTGGCCCGGGCTGGTCCCGCGTTACCTGCGCGCGCTCGCCGTCATCGGGCTGCTCGGCCTGGCCGTGCTCACGTCCACCACGCTCGCCGTGTTCGGCACGGTGATCGCCAGCCGCACCGGGGCCTCGCTGCTCGCGGTCGCCGCGTCCGCGTTGCTGAACTTCGGGATCTTCGTCCTGGCCTTCATGGTCCTCACCGCGGAGCCACTGCCGCCGCACGCGGTGGCGCTCGGCGCCGCCGTCGCGGCCCTGTTCTGGGAGGCCCTTCAGCTCGTCGGCACCTGGTACGTGACCCGCGGGCTCAAGCACGCCAGCCCCACCTACGGTTTCTTCGCCGTCGTGATCACCCTGCTGGGCTGGATGTACCTCAGCGCGCAGTCGACGCTGCTGGCCGCGGAGATCAACGTGGTCCGCCGCTACCGGCTGTGGCCGCGTTCGGTCACCCAGCCTCCGCTGATCAGGGGCGACCGGCTGGTCTTTCAGCGGCTGGCCGTCATGTCGGTCCGCCGCCCGGAGGAGCGGGTCGTGGCGTCGTTCACCGCGGCGGCCGACCACGACCCGCTGGACGCCGAGAAATGAGCACCCCGGCCGAGGGGGTCCCCGCAGCCGCGGCGGAGGTGCCTGCGGCCGCGGCGGGCCTGCACCTGATCTTCGGGTCGCCGCTCGGCCCGCTCTCGGCGCGGGAGGTGCGTGAGTATGTGTAACCGGCGTGCGGCCCCCGTGCGCGGCCTAGCTGAAGCTGGCCGCCTCCGCCGTGAAGCGCCGCGCCTGGAACGCCCAGAAGGCCAGCACCAGGCCGTAGAGCATCAGGTAGATGCCGAGCACGACAAGCAGGAACTTCAGTGACTCGGCCGGCTTGAACAGCACGATCAGCCCGGCTGCCAGGCTGATCAGGCCGGCCACGGCCTTGACCCAGCGTCCCGGCACGGGCCCCGCCACGGCCGCGACGATCAGGTCCACGATCCCGTGCATGACCCAGAACAGCCCGACGAGGATGGCCAGCAGCGCCACGGTGACCGACAGGTGCCGGATGAAGTACAGGCCCGCCAGGATGCCGAGCAGGCCGAGCACGACGTAGGCCGCGCGCACCCCGCCGCCGTCATCCCTCGCGGTGAACCCGGAGATGAGCCGGACCAGGCCGAACACCAGGAGCTGGATGCCCAGCAAGATGGCGATGACGTTGACGGTGGCGTGCGGCCAGACGACCACGACCAGGCCGAACGCGAACGTGATGACGGCTCCGGTCAGCATGATGATCCACGAGTGATCGTTGCTATGCGCCGCGGACGACTCCTCGGTGTCGGGCGCCGCGTGGCGGGCCCGCACCGGCGGGTCAGCCGGGGCGGAATCGTACGTCGCCATGTCGTCCTCCCAACGCTGGCCGGGCGGCCGGCCGGTAGCTGGCCTCATTGTCCGCCGCGGCGGACGTCCTGCTGACCACCCGCACGGGGTGAGGGTGCCTGGCCGCCGCGGCTTTCACCCGGCCGGGGTGGAGCGTGGCCCGGTTGGAGGCGGTGGACTGGAACCGGCCGTCAGGAACGGGCGGCCCGAGGGCACGGCGGCCGCCATGGACCGCCGCCGAAAGGGGACGCTATGTCTGGCACGGGTTGGGGATTCTTCGCGGCCGGCATGGCCGTCATCTACCTTGTCCTGGTATTCACGCTGGCCCTGATGACCTTCCGGAAGGGCCACTGGATCCTGGGCCTGATCGGCTTCCTCTTCCCGTTCCTGTGGCTGATCGGGGCGGTGCTCCCCTCGCGCCGGAGGTGAGTCCCCGCCCCAGCAGCGTCAGGCCGGGCCGGCCACGATGTGGCCGGCCCGGCCTTGGTTTGAGCCCGGGGCGCGGTGAACCCTCAGGTGCCGAGCAGCTTCGCCTTCGCGGCCGTGAACTCGTCGTCGGACAGCACGCCCTGCTTGTGCAGGTCGCTGAGCTGGTTGAGCTGGTCCATCATGGACGGCCCGGCCGCGGGTGCGGCCGGCGGCGGCGCCGCGGCCGGCGGCGGATAGCCGCCCTGCGGTGGGTATCCCCCGCCCGCTTGCTGCTGCTCCAGGCTGGACAGGCGCGCGTCCTGCTCGGCCTCATAGGACTGCTGCTCTGCCTGCTTGTTTGCCACGTGCAGGCCGGCCATGTAAGCGCCGCCGCCAACCGCCGCCGCACGCAGCAGCGGGCGCCTTCGTCCCAACATATCTGCCTCCTGAGATGACTGTACCGGGTGACGGGATCTGGGCCGCCCGAATGCGATCTGGCCGGCGCGCGGTTCAGTTGCTGCCTGAGCCGTCCGCGGCGCCCTAGACGTCGTCGGGCAGGGACAGCCCGAGCGCGAGCATGATCTCCGGTGCGGCGGCCACCACCCTGGGGCCGCCGACCTGCGGGGCAATCGCACGCAGCACACCGAGGATCTCGTCGGGGGTGACCCCGGCGTCCAGCGCCGTCGCGACCTGGAACACGTAGGACGCGGGCGGCGCGTCCAGCGCTATCAGCGCCGCGATCTTGCACATCGCGAAGGAGCGGGGGTCCAGCCCGCTCTTCTGCTGCCATACCTCGCGGAGCTTCAGTCCCTCCTCGAGGACGTCGAGGTCCCCGGAGGCCAGGCCGAAAAACTGGTCCTTCGTGGCTTCGTCGACGTCGGCCTTAGCGGGAATGGTCATGATCAGATTCCTTCCGGTGCTTCGACGGCCGGACCGCCGACGGCCAGTTCCCCTCTCCCCTCAACTATCGGCCTGGCCGCCCGGCGCTGCGTCACCCGCGGCGGATGGTTGCGCGCCGGGTTGCTGCGGCTGGTGCTTGGACCGGGCGAGCAGCCGGAACCTGGCGGCACGGGCATCCCAGGCGTAGACCACGGCGGTGCCCGCGACAAGATCGTGCGGCGCCCGGTGCGCCCGCTGCACCAGGACGAGCGGGAGGCTCAGCCAGAACAGGGCAACGCTGATCGGCAGGATCAGCGTGCGGACGACGGCGCGCCACGGTTCGGCGTGGGCGCCGTCCGCCCGTACGACCCGTATCCCCAGGAGCGACATGCCGGGCGTCTTGCCGGTGGTCGCCCAGCAGTACGCGAAGTACACCAGCAGCCACACGCCCGAGATCACGGCGACGACCAGGCTGTTCGAGCGGCTCCAGTGGACCGGGTGCCCGAGCACGATGCTGGCGCTGAAGTTGACCGCCGCGAGCGCGAGGGTGAACAGCCCATAACTGATCACGAGGTCCAGGGCGAACGCCGCCAGCCTGGACACCGCGCCGGAGTAGTTCCCCTGCAAGCTCGCGCTGGCCACCGCCTCGGTGCCGTGGCCCGTCACCACGTGCGTGCCTTCATGACTCGGCCGGTCCGCGCAGCAGGGCCGGCGCCTCGGGCCTGGGGGCGTTGCGCCGCACCAGCCGCCACACGCCGCGGTCGACGGCCCCGTCCATGCTCACCGTCTGGGTGCGCACCGCGTCCAGGGCGGTGCTCGCGATCCCGCTCGATTGTTTGGCGATGATCTCGCCGAAGTCCGTGTGCTTGACCAGCGCCTCCACGTCGATGCGCTGGATGAGCGCGTTGAGGTCCACCTGCTCGAGCACGGTGTTGAGGTCCACCCGCGCCAGCAGCGCCCCGACGTCCACCTGCTCGAGCAGCGCGTTCAGGTCGATCTGCGCGACGAGCTCGTTGAGGTCCAGGGACTGGATGACAAGATCAATCACGCGCTCGGCGACTCGCTGGGCGAGCTGCTCCAGCGGGTCGGTCACCCGCTTCCCGGCAGAGCGCAGCTTTTCCAGGGGTTCCATAAGCACCAGTATCGGACCGCGGCACGCCGGCGGATCATCCGCCGGGAGTGAAGGCCGTGCCCGGCGGGCCAGGAACGGTGCGCCCCGGCCCGGGCGCCAGCCCACCGGATCACTTGGCGGCGAGCCCGAGCGCGCCGTTGATGATCAGCAGCGCTCCGGCCACGACAAGGCCCCCCGCGAGCAACGAGTGCCCGTGCCCCCGCAACCAGGAGTTGAAGGCGGTGAGGTAGCGAGACGTGGTGGCCGGGGCGAGGAGATGCAGGACGATGGGCAGCCACACGAGCAGAACGTTGATGATCACAACGATGAGCGCGGCCGCCACGATCTCCTCGGTGCTGGCCCGTGCGGTGGCGATCACCTGCATCGCGGCGATGAACGTCACCCCGGGCGTGAACACCAGGACCCCGACCACGAACGCGCTGGCTGGCGAGGGGTTGGCCACCAGCTTCGACATGAATCCCTGCTTCGGCTTGCCGGGATCGGGTGGCTTGGGTTTGCGCGCCGCCACCACGATCCCCGCGACGAAGGCGAGGACGCCAAGGCCGAGGCGCAGCCCATAGCGTGGCTCATGTTCGCGTGGCTGATTGAGGCCGACCGAGCGCAGCACCAGGAGAACGACAACGGCCATGATGATGGTCATGGTGACCGCCCCGGCGAGGTAGAGCGACCCGGTGAGCCGGGGCCTCGCCGAGCCGAGGTAGACGGCGGCGATCAGCAACGCGGTCGGCGACAGCGCGGCCAGCAGCGCGAGCCCGGCCGCCTGGTAGATCATCGGGTACCGCCGCGTGCCCGCGCCAGGCCGCCCGGGGCACCGCCCGCGGGCTGCGAACGCTGGCTGCAAGGCAGCGGCGGCCCCTCCCTGCTCGGCTCACTGTCCGGCAACGTGACCTGCCATTTCGGGCTGGGCTGGGCGTTTGCCGATCAGTTCGATGAGCCCGAGGAGGATGACCAGCACGATCGCGAGCCACAGCACGGTCAGCCCGGTGGGCTGGCCCGAGAACACCAGGATCAGGGCCATCAGCGCCGTTACGCCGATGCGCAGGCCCATCCGGTGCGCATACGTCCACCGGCCCACCGGCCCGGTTCGGAGGCCGACGTGCTCCCCGCTCTCGCGGAGCCAGCCCAGGCCGTGCACGAAGGCGCCGCGGGTCCGGACCGCGGTGACCGACGGCCCGCTGAAGAACGCGCCCGCGGCCACCACCAGCCCGATCACCAGCAGCACGCGCAGCCCTTCCTTGATGAACCGGACCATGGTGTCGAACGCCGCGGCGGCCGCGTCGCTGGGCAGGATGCTGTTCGGCACTGAGTTGATGTAGACGCCGCGGAAGATGGCCAGGAGGGCGCCGAGGAGCACCATGGACCCGGCGAAGCCGAGCCCGGCCCCGATGAGCGCCCGCCGGTGTTTGCGGTTTATGTAGACGCCCAGGGCGATCAGGAACAGCGACAGGAACGGCAGCACCCATTTCAGCGTGTTGATCAGCCGGTAGAGCGTCTGCGCCTGGACCAGGGTCTTGGAGGAGAACAGCGCGATCGTCGGGTGAATCGGCGGCAGGCTGTTGATGATCGAGAGGCCTCGTTTGACCAGGTCCTGCTTGATGATGTTGATGAACGGGGAAAGGTCGAGGATCACCTGGCCGTTGCTCGTGCTGATGGCGCCATTGCCCTGCCCCGACAGCACCTTCACCAGCTGAGCGTGGGCGACCCTGTTGACCTCGAGCCAAAGGTTGGCGACCTGGGGACTCGTCACGATCTTGTGCACCTGGGTGTGGATGAACCCGGCGATCGCGCTGGCCAGCGATGGCGCGAAGGTGCGGATCAGCGTGCCGACGCGCGGGAGGCCACGGCTGGTCAGCGCGCTCGCGGCCTGGTTGGCGTAGCTCACTATGTTGAGGTGGCTGGTGATCTGGAGCGTGATCTTGTCGGTCAGCGCGTTCTGGATGGCCGGCTGGTGGATGAGCGGCTCGATGTTCGCCACGTAGCGGTCGGTGTTGGACACCTGGTTGGCCGCCCAGACGCCCAGGCCCGACACCGGGGCGAGCAGGCAGCCCAGCACGATGAGCACCGTGGCGACCGGCGCCCGCCAGCCGAGCCTGCGCCGGCGGGCCTGGGCCTGGTTGTGCAACTGCGCCGTCTCCGCCCGAAGGCGCTCGAGCTCCGCCCGCTCGCTGGCACCAAGACCGGCGCTGGGGTCGGGCGGTGCGGGCCCGGGGCCGGCCGGTGCCGGCCGGGCGCCGCCGGGAACGGTTGCCTCGCCGTCCGGCAGGGTCCCCTCGCTGTCCGGCACAGCCCCGTTGCTTTCAGGCACGGATCACCACCTGCCCGGTTGAAGCCACCTGGGGTCCTGGCCTACGTTCCCGCAGGCGCGGGCCGGGCGCCTCCTTCCACCGGGGTGAACCGGCTTCCCCGGGTGTCACCGGGCCAGACCCAGCCCATAGGCCGGTGTGCTCCAGGGACGACGGCCTGGCACGCGATTCATCCGCCGCGGGGCTTGGCAAGATCAGTGACAAGTGGTATCGCCGCACAGGGGGCGCTCCAGGCCGGCCCTCGCCCGGCCGGCGCGCGAATCTCACCAGGTCCCGGCCGCCGTCGCCCGCAGTTGGCGGCACGCTCACCCGTTGGGAGGGACGCCCAGCGTCGCCGCTTAGCGTCATCATGAGCCTTTGCGAAGAAACGGAGAAGCCAATGGCCCAAACGAAGGCCCCGGCGCCTCCCCCGGCCACCGGCCGTAGCCAGCCCGCGCAACAGCTGCAGCCCGCGCAACAAGCGCAGCCCACCCCGGCTGAGCGCGCCGCGCGCGGCAAGGCGGCGCGCGCCGCGGTTCCCCGGGACAGCCACGGGACGTTCGACCCGCCGCCCGGCCGGCCGGACCCGGTGGCGCTGCTGGAAGAGCAGGCCGCCTCGCGCGTGCCCGAACTGGTCCCGGTCCGGTACGGGCGGATGCTGGTGTCGCCGTTCACCTTCTTCCGCGGTGCCGCCCTGGGCATGGCCTCCGACCTGGCCCGCACGCCGGCGACCGAGCTGATCGTGCAGGCCTGCGGTGACGCCCACCTGTCCAACTTCGGCGTCTTCGCCTCGCCGGAGCGCCGCCTGGTCTTCGACATCAACGACTTCGACGAGACGCTGCCCGCGCCGTGGGAGTGGGACGTCAAGCGGCTCGCCGCCAGCCTGGAAGTGGCCGCCCGGGGCAATGGGATCCCCCGCCCGGAACGCCGCGACATCGTCATGAGCAGCGTCACCCGGTACCGGACGGCGATGCGCCGCTTCGCCGGGATGACCAACCTGGATGTCTGGTACGCGCACGCGGACCTGGACGAACTCCAGGCGCAGTATCAGTCGCTGCTGAGCGCGCGGCAGCGTAAAACGATCGCCGAGGGCACGGCCAAGGCCTTGACCCGGGACAGCATGCAGGCGTTCAGCAAGCTGTGCCGCGTCGTGGACGGCAAGCCCCGCATCGTCGCCAGCCCCCCGCTGATCGTGCCGCTGGCCGATCTGCTCCCCGGTGAGCGCGGCGCGGACGTAGCTAAGGAACTCGGCGGCCTGGTGGCGAAGTACCGCCGGACGCTGGAGACCGACCGCCGGTTCCTGCTGGAACAGTTCGAGCTCGTGGACATCGCCCGCAAGGTGGTCGGGGTCGGCAGCGTCGGCACTCGCTGCTGGATCGTGCTGATGTTCGGCCGCGACCAGCAGGATCCACTGTTCCTTCAGGTGAAGGAGGCGCAGCGGTCCGTCCTGGCCACGTTCGCCGGTGCGAGCCGGTACACCAACCAGGGCCAGCGCGTCGTGGCGGGCCAGCGGCTCATGCAGGCGACGAGCGACATCTTCCTCGGCTGGCAGCGCAATCCGGCTGGCCTCGACGGGGTGGCCCGCGACTTCTACGTCCGCCAGTTGCGGGACTGGAAGTTCTCGGTCGACATCGAGACGATGCTGCCGGCCGGCCTGCGGATCTACGCCGAGCTGTGCGGCTGGACCCTGGCCAGGGCGCACGCACGCTCCGGGGACCGCATCGCGATCGCCGCCTATCTGGGCGGTGGTGACGTCTTCGACCAAGCGATCGCCCGGTTCGCCGCGGCCTACGCCGACCAGACCGAGCGCGACCACGCCGCTCTCGCCGCGGCGGCCGCCTCGGGACGCATCAAGGTCGAGAGCGGGGTATGACCGCGCCCCCGGGCAGCCCGCCCAAGAACATGGCGTGGATACCCGGCGGCGCATTCCAGATGGGCTCGGCCCGGTTCTATCCCGAGGAACGGCCGGTGCACCGGGTCACCGTGCCCGGCTTCTGGATGGACTCCCACCCGGTGACGGTCGAGCAGTTCCGGCGGTTCGTGAAGGCGACCGGGTACGTCACCGTCGCCGAACGGCCCCCACGGCAGGCCGACTACCCCGGCGCCGACCCGGCCCTGCTGGTCCCGGGGTCGCTGGTCTTCCACCGCGCGGCCGGCCCCGTCGATCTCCGCGACTACCGCAACTGGTGGGACTACGTCCCCGGCGCCTGCTGGCGCCACCCCGAGGGGCCGGGCAGCGACTGCCGCCGCCGCGAGCGGCACCCGGTGACGCACGTCGCCTACCCGGACGCCCAGGCATACGCCGCGTGGGCCGGCCGGGAACTGCCCACCGAGGCCGAGTGGGAGTACGCGGCGCGGGGTGGCCTGGACGGCGCGGTCTACGCCTGGGGCGACGAGTTCGCCCCAGGTGGCCGCATGATGGCCAACACCTGGCAGGGTGAGTTTCCCTGGCAGAACCTGCTCACGGACCGCTATGAGGGCACCTCTCCCATCGGGGCATTTCCGCCCAACGGATACGGGCTCTACGACATGACCGGCAACGTCTGGGAATGGACGTCGGACTTCTTCACCCCGCGCCACCGGGCCGGGCCGGTCAGCGCGTGCTGCGCGCCGCGTGGTCCCCGGGACGCCGCGGCCGGGCCGGTGTCCCCCGCTACCGCGGGGGACACCGGGTTCGGGCGCATGGTCATCAAGGGCGGCTCACACCTGTGCGCGCCGAACTACTGCCTGCGCTACCGGCCCGCCGCCCGGCAGAGCGAGACGGTGGACAGCGCCACCTGCCACCTCGGCTTCCGGTGCGTCCTTCGCCCGCGAGATTAATCGGCTCCCGGGCTGATCCCGGCCCCGGGCGGCGCCGCGTTCACATGAGCCGGCCCGAGCCGTGGTGACCTGCCCTAGCCATCCCCGGCGCCGGCGCCGGTGCTTTCAAATGAGCCGGCGCTGGCGCTGTGGGTGCTGCCTGCGCCATCCCCGGCGCCCCACCCCCGGCGGGTGAAGACCGCGCCGCCGGGGGGCCGGAAAATGATGCTATGTCCATGCGGCGGCGGAATGGCTTGTTGATCCTGGCCGCGGGAATCCTTGCGGTGACGTTCGGTGTGGCGGGGTGCGGCGCCGCCAGCAGCGCGGCCGGCGCCATCAAGAGCGCCGCGGCGAGCCGGGGCATCACCGTCTCGCCACCCAGCATCCCAACGTCGCGGCCGGCGCGCCCGACCACCGCGCCGCCGACCCCACAGGTGACCACGGCGGAGCCGTCCCCATCGCCATCGCCATCCCCCTCTCCGTCGCCGACGGCCGAACCGGCGTCCCCCACGCCTTCACCCACAAGTTCCCCGACGGCCACCGGGAATATCTCCCCTCTTGGGTGGGTCTTGATCGCGCTGGGCGTCCTTGTCGTCATCGGCCTGATCATCTGGCTCATCAGCGCCTCGAGGCGGCGCTCGGCCGCGGCGGCCGGCTGGCAATCGCAGGTGGCCGACGTCTACGCGAGGGGCTCGGCGCTGGCCGACGCCATCCGGATCGCGGAGGCCCCCGGCGCGCTTGTCGCCCCGGACGCGGCCGCCCGCTGGGCCGACATCCAGCGCCAGATGGACGACCTGGGCCAGGCGTTCTACCGGCTCCAGGAAACCGCACCCGACGACGTCAACCGTCAGCGCGCCGCCGACGCGCTCGGCTGGATGCAGGCGGTCCGCGCCACGATGGCCGCGGAGCGCGGCCCGGACGGCGCCGGCGTTCCGCCCGACCGCGTGCTCGGCCGGCTGGCCTCCTTCCAGGCGGCGCTCCGGGCGCTCCGGGCGCCCGATGACGGGACGCCCTACTGACACGTTCCGCCAGGCGGGTACCGTACGATGGCGCGCTCGCCCTGCTTGCCCGTTGCCCGGGTTCTTGACCTGTAGGCAGCTTTTGGCAAGATCTTGTCGGGGAGCAGCTGCTAAGGCCGTAGGAGCATGGGCGACAGCGACGGGTGGGAGCGCGGTGACAGGCCGCGGCGCGCCGGCGGGCAGGCGTTCGAACTTGTCATGTCCAAGTTCCGCCGCCCGCAGGTGCGGCCGGGGACGATTCGCCGTTCGTCGCTGGTCGACCGGCTGGCCTGGGGTGAAGGGCGCCCGGTCGTCTCGGTGGCTGCCCCTGCTGGTTTCGGGAAGACGACGCTGCTGTCGCAGTGGGCCGAGCGCGGCGGCCAGCCCTTCGCCTGGGTGTCGGTCGAGGACCTGGACAACGATCCGAAGGTGCTGCTCGCCTACGTCGCGGAGGCACTCGACGCGGTGGAGCCGATCGGCGACCGGGTGTTCGACGCGCTCGCCTCGCCGGGCAGCTCGGTGCCCGGCTCGGTCGTGCCCCGGCTTGGCTCCGCCTTCGCGTCGATGACCTCGCCATTAGTGCTGGTCCTCGACGACGTGCACGTGCTGCACAACCGGGAATGCCGGGCCGCCCTGTCCGCCCTGGCCGATCACGTGCCGGAGGGCTCGCGGCTGGTGCTGTCCGGCCGGGCCCGGCCGCCGCTGCGGATCGCACAGCTCCGGGCCGCGGGCAAGATCCTCGAGATCGGCCCCGCCGAGTTGCTGCTCAGCCGCGATGAGGCGGCAGCGCTGCTGCGCGAGGCCGGGCTCACGCTGAGCGAGGATGAGGTGGCGGAGCTGCACCGGCGGACCGAGGGGTGGCCGGCCGCTCTCTACCTCGCGGCGCTGTACCTGCGCGAGGGCGGCTCGCTGCCGCGGACGGCGGCCACGTTCGGCGGCGGCAACCGGCTGGTCAGCGACTATGTGGAGGCGGAGCTGCTGTCCCGGATCTCCGCACGGCAGCGCGTCTTCCTGACCCGGACGGCCGTGCTGGAGCGCATGTCCGGGCCGCTGTGCGAGGCGGTCCTGGACCAGCCCGGGGCCGCCGCGACGCTGGCGGACCTGGCCCGGTCGAACCTGCTGCTCGTGCCGCTGGACGGCTGGGGCGACTGGTACCGCTACCATCACCTGTTCCGCGACATGCTCCTGGCCGAGCTCCGCCGCCGCGAGCCCGGCCTGATCCCGCTGCTGCGGCGCCGCGCCGCCGCCTGGTGCCTAGGCAACGACCGGCCCGAGGAGGCGCTGGAGTATTCCATCGCCGCGGGGGACGTCGAGGCGGTCGCCAGCCTGGTGGAGCAGCTCGTGATACCGACCTACCGGCAGGGCCGGGGCACCACGCTACGGCGCTGGCTCACCTGGCTGGACGAGCGCGGCGGGATCGAGGCGCACCCGATGGTCGCGGTGATGGCCGCGTCCCTGTCCGCGACGACGGGGCGGCCCGCCGAGGCCGACCGGTTCGCCGACATGGTCGACCGCTGGCAGGACCGGTCCGGGCCCGTGCCCGGCGAGCCCTACGCCGAGGCGTACGCCGCCATGATGCGGGCCATGCTGTGCCGCCATGGGGCCGGGCAGATGCGCGAGGACGCCGACGAGGCCGTGCGCCGGTGCGCGGCCCTGGGCATCGTGTCGGCGACGCCCGCGCGCTACCAGGGGATCGCCCGCGTCCTGCACGGCGATCCCGAATGCGCCGACGCGTCCTTCCGGGCGGCGGCGGGCGCCGCGGAAGACACCAGCGCCCACGAGGAGCTGGTGATCGCGCTGTCCGGGCGCGCGGCGCTGGCCCTGGCGGCCGGCGAATGGGACCGGGCCAGGGCCCTGGCCGGGCAGGCCGGCGACGTGCTGCGCCGGGCCGGGCTCGGTGACAGTTACGCGATGCCCCTGGCCTGCGCGACGGCGGCCCGGGTTGCGCTGCACCGGGGGGACGCCGAGGCGGCGCGCCAGCAGCTGACCAGCGCCCAGCGAACGCGGCACCTGCTGACCTACGCGATCCCGCACATGGCCGTGCAAGCCCGGATCGAGCTCGTCCGCGCCCACCTCGCGCTGGCCGACCTGGCCGGTGCCAGGACGCTGATGCTGGAGATCGACGAGCTGCTCCAGCACCGGCCCGGGCTGGGCGCCCTGGCCGGCGAGGCCGGGACGCTGCGGGACCAGCTCGCCACCGAGCCGGTGTCCAGCAGCCCCGGGGCGTCCACGCTGACCGCCGCCGAGCTACGGCTGCTGCCGCTGCTGGCCACCGACCTGTCGTTCCCGGAGATCGCCGCCGAGCTGCTCCTGTCCCACAACACGGTCAAATCGCAGGGGTCGTCGATCTACCGGAAGCTGGGCGCCTCCTCGCGCGACCAGGCTGTCGCCCAGTCCCGCGAGCTGGGGCTCCTGGAGAGCTGACGGCCCTGCTCACTCCCGGGCGAGCATGGCCGCGGCCTCGCGCTCCATGTCGACGTAGGGCCGGGCCGCTGACGTCGATCGCGACCCGCTTGATGGTGCCGCCGGTGAGCATGATCTGTGTTCCGTCGGGGTGCCCACGGCTCTTCCGCGGCCGGGCGCCGGGGCCGGCGGTCAGGCAAGGATCTTGGCTTTCCCCTGCTCGAATTCGGCATCTGTGATGACGCCCCGGTCCTTCAGGTCCGCGAGCTTGGCCAGCTCGTCGGCCTGGCTGGTGCCCGCGGCGTCGCGGACGTAGTCCTTGAACTGCTCGTCCGCGGCCTGGGCCTCGCGCGCGTCGCGTTCGTGCATGTTGCTGCCCCTGGCGATCAGGTAGATCAGCACGCCGAGGAACGGCAGGACGATGATGAAGATCAGCCAGAGCGCCTTGGCCAGCCCGCTGAGATCGCGGCTGCGGAAGACGTCGAAGATGATCCGGATCACCAGGAAGATCCAGAGAATCCAGATGAAGAACCACAGCATCGTCAGGAACGCGTCGAGCAGTGGATATTGCATCGGGCCACCGTCCATGGTCGGGACGCCCGGGTGGCCGGGCGTCCGCAGGTTTGCCCTCAGCTTGCGGTTGATCTTGTGGCAGCCGCCTCCCCCCGAACGGGTGAGCCCGGCTACCCACCCGGTGCCGGGTCCGGCGGGCGCAGGTGGGTGGCGACCATGCGGGTGATCTGTTCCGGGTCGTCACCGAGCCGCTCGGGGAGGTTCCCGTTCAGCCAGAGGGTGGCCAGGCCGTGCACCAGCGACCAGGCCGCGACGCCCGCCGCCATCTCCGCCGTGGTCGGGTTGTCGCTGCCGTACAGCAGCCGTGCCGCCGCCGCCCTGGCTGCCAGCACGGCGGGATCGCCGGAGCGGTAGAGCTGGGGGTGGTACATCACCTCGAAGTGGGCCCGGTGATCGACGGCGAACCGCACGTAGGCGACCCCGACCTCCAGGAAGCTGCCCTGGGACCGCGCGGCCCGCAGGCGCTCACCGAGCAGCTGGTAGCCCTCGACGGCCACGGCGGTGAGCAGCCCCGCCTTGTCGCCGAAGTGGTAGGCCGCCGCGGCGTGGGTGACCCCGGCCCGCCGTGCCACCTCGCGCAGGCTCACCGCGGCCAGGCCCACCTGCGAGATCGCCTCGACCGCGGCGCCGAGCAGCGCGGGCCGCAGGTTCCCGTGGTGGTATGGGCGGGCGGCTGGCGACATAGCCCCGATTTTAGCTGGCGATCTTTCCACTGGTCAGATATCTTACCAGTGGTTAAATTGACTACCGGAGGTGCTCATGCCCGCTCTGCCTTGGGTCAGCCGGCAGGCGATCCAGCCGGACCGCGACTACATCGCCATGGCCTCGCGACTGCCGTTGCGGCGCTACCGCTCGATCCCCGGGTTCCTGCGCGACACGATGGCCATCCGGCGCCAGCTCGCCGGCACCAGCGGGCTGGTCGGCTACGCCCTCAACGCCGAGCTGACCCGCAAGCGGTTCTGGACCTTTTCGGTGTGGGAGGACCGGGAGAGCCTCAACTCCTTCGCGGCCACCGACCCGCACCGGCGGATCATCCGCCGGCTGGGCCCGCTGATGGGCGAGACCAGGTTCGAGTTCTTCCCGGTATCCGGCGCAAAGCTGCCCATGACGTGGGACCAGATGTCCGCGCCGGTCAGAGACGGTGGCCCCGCGAGGAGCTGACCGGAACCGGCCCGGCCACCTGGGGCGGACCACACCGGGTCCGGTCATCGAGCCTTAGCAGGCCCGGCATAGCCGGCTCGCGCCCAGGACCACACGCCCACGCGGCCCGGACCCGGACACCGCGCGGCAATCGCCGACGGGACGCCGGAATCCTCGTAAAGTAACCGCGTGGCCTCCCCCCGCACCGGCTCCGTGACCGAGCCTTCGGAGGTACTCCGCCGCGTCTTTGGCTACGACACGTTCCGGGACGGCCAGCGGGAGATCATCGATCACGTGATCGGTGGCCAGGACGCCCTGGTCCTGATGCCGACCGGCGGCGGCAAGTCCCTGTGCTACCAGATCCCGGCGCTGGTCCGGGACGGGACCGGGGTGGTCGTCTCCCCGCTCATCGCGCTCATGCAGGACCAGGTGGACGCGCTGCGGAACCTCGGCGTCCGGGCCGGGTTCCTCAACTCGACCCAGGACTACGAGGAGCGCCGGCTGGTCGAGGCCGAGTTCGTCGCGGGTGAGCTCGACCTGCTCTACGTGGCGCCGGAGCGGCTGTGCGGCGACGCCACGCTGCGGCTGCTGGAGCGCGGCACGGTCTCGCTGTTCGCGATCGACGAGGCGCACTGCGTGTCCCAGTGGGGACACGACTTCCGGCCCGACTACCTGGCCCTGTCGGTCCTGCGCGAGCGCTGGCCGCAGGTTCCCCTGGTCGCGCTGACCGCGACCGCGACCCAGGCCACCCGCACGGAGATCGCGGCCCGCCTTGGCCTGACGCAGGCCCGCCACTTCGTCGCCAGCTTCGACCGGCCCAACATCCAGTACCGGATCGTGCCCAAGAACGACCCGAAACGGCAGTTGCTGCACCTCCTGCGCGCCGAGCACGCGGGGCACGCGGGCATCGTCTACTGCCTGACCCGGTCCTCGGTCGAGCAGGCCGCCGAGTTCCTCAGCCAGAACGGCATCGTGGCGCTGCCCTATCACGCGGGACTCGACGCGGAGACCCGCGGCGCAAACCAGTCGCGCTTCCTCCGCGAGGACGGCGTCGTCATGGTCGCCACGATCGCGTTCGGCATGGGCATCGACAAGCCGGACGTGCGTTTCGTCGCGCACCTCGACCTGCCCAAGTCGGTCGAGGGCTACTACCAGGAGACCGGCCGGGCCGGTCGCGACGGTTTCCCGTCCACCGCCTGGCTGAGCTACGGCCTCCAGGACGTCGTCCAGCAGCGCAAGCTGATCGACGCCTCGGGCGGCGGCGACGCGCACCGCCGCCGCCAGAGCCAGCATCTGGACGCCATGCTGGCGCTCTGCGAGACGGTAGGCTGCCGCCGGGTGCAGCTCCTCGGCTACTTCGGCGAGAACAGCGGGCCGTGCGGCAACTGCGACACCTGCGCCTCGCCGCCGGAGGCGTGGGACGGCACGATCGCCGCGCAGAAGCTGCTGTCCGCCGTGTACCGGTTGCGCAACGAGCGGCACCAGAGTTTCGGCGCGGGGCACGTCATCGACATCCTGCTCGGCAAGACCACGCCCAAGATCACCCAGCACCGGCACGACACGCTGACGGTGTTCGGCGTCGGCACCGAGCTGCGCGACACCGAGTGGCGCGGCGTGGCCCGCCAGTTGCTCGCGCAGGGCCTGCTCGCGGTGGAGGGCGACTACGGCACGCTCGTGCTGACCCCGGACAGCTCCCAAGTGCTCCGCAAGGAGCGCGCGGTGATGCTGCGGCGCGAGCCGGAGCGCCCGGCCAAGGCCGCCAAGGCCGCCAAGACGAGCCGGGCGACCAAGGCGGCGACGGTCGAGGTGGCCGCCATGCCCCCGGAGGCCGAGCCGGTCTTCGAGGCGCTCCGGGCGTGGCGGGCGGCCGCCGCGAAGGAACAGGGCGTCCCGGCCTACGTGGTCTTCCACGACTCGACCCTCCGCGAGATCGCGGTACGGCTCCCGGCCACCCTGGCCGAGCTGAGCACCGTGGCCGGCGTCGGGGAGACCAAGCTGGCCCGCTACGGCCAGCAGATCCTCGACACCCTCGAATCCGGCGGATAGCGCCGCCCGGGGAGCGCGACGGCGCTGGTCACCTGCTATACGGCAAGCCCTGGGGGATCAATCGGCGGCAGATCGCCTCCGCCCGCAGGACCTGGGGCGTATGCAAATTGAGGCCGGGGGGAGGCCCCGGGAAGTGAACCCCACCGTCGGAGAACACCGGATCGGGGAATTGCAGCACGCCGTGGGCCCTCATGCACCGCGCCGCCCTCAGGTAGTAAACCTGATCTTGGGCGGTAACCGGCTGGGCGCCCACTGGCTGGAGCGACCTGCATGCTACCTCGGCCCTGCGGAACTGCGGCGAGTTCCGGTTCACTCCGCCGCCGCCGTTCCCGGAACCTCGCGGCGCGATGTGTACCCCATGACTCACTAGGCAGCTGATGTACACGCTCTTGGCGTTCGGGCCATCGTTCGAGCCCGCGCCGCCGGCGTTGGCCGCGGCCGCGGGCGAGGCAACCGGCGCGGGCCGGCCGGAGCATCCGGCGGCAAGCAGCCCGGCAACGGCGAGCGCTCCAACGGCCAAGCATGTTCGCATCGTCCATCCTCCCGACTTGCTGATGAGGTCCGCAGGGCGATCTTCTACCTGTAGTATACTCAGTATTACACGAAGTAGATTAACGGGATCACGAGCGCCGGAGGGTGGTACGGCGATGAGTTTCCCGCCCAGGCCGCGCGGACGACCGGGGCTTGGAACTTGGGGGGTGGCAGGGCGGCGGCGGAGCCGTCGGCCGGGGCGGGGAACTGGAGAGCGGCTGTTCTGGCCGCAGTGGCATCAGGAGCTGCTTGCCCTCGCCTTGATCATCACGACCGTGGCCGCCGGCTGGCTGCTGGCCGGACGGTAACCGGACTCGGGTAATGTTGCGGTCGCCAGCGGCACGAGCCGGCTGGCTTCGCGCCAGCCGAGGAGGTGAGACCCGTTTCCAGATCAGGCCGGGTGCTCCCCCCGCACGGCCGCGCGGTTCGCCCCGCGTAGCGGAGGCAGGGAGCCCTCCAAGGCGTCCCGAAAGGTTCCTATGCCAGCTTCCGCGTCACCTCTTCCCGAGTCGGCCGTGGCCACCAGGCTCCGGGCCGCCGGCTGTGTCTTCGCCGAGGACGAAGCGCAGCTGCTCATGTCCGCGGCCGGCACGCTGGCCGAGCTTTCCGCCATGGTCGACCGGCGGGCCGCCGGCGAGCCGCTGGAGCACGTGCTCGGCTGGGCGGAGTTCTGCGGCCTGCGGATCGCCGTGGACCCCGGCGTCTTCGTGCCCCGCCGCCGCACCGAGTTCCTGGTCAGCCAGGCCATCGCCCTGGCCCGCCAGGCAACACCTCTCCCCCGGGCAACACCGCCCGGCCAGGCGGCACCTCCCCTGGCAGCCCCTCCCCACACCGTGGTCGTGGACCTGTGTTGTGGTTCGGGCGCGCTGGGCGTGGCGCTGGCCACCGCCCTCGGCGGGGTCGAACTGCACGCCGCCGACCTCGATCCGGTCGCCGTACGGTGCGCCCGCCGCAACGTCGCCGCCGTCGGGGGCCAGGTGTACCAGGGAGACCTCTACGAGCCGCTGCCCGGCACACTCCGCGGCCGGGTGACCATCTTGATCGCCAACGCGCCCTACGTGCCCACCGGCGAGGTCGGGCTGCTGCCGCCCGAGGCCCGGCTGCACGAACCGCGGGTCGCGCTCGACGGCGGCGCGGACGGGCTGCACATCCTGCGCCGAGTGGCCGAGGCCGCGCCGCGCTGGCTGGCCCCGGGCGGGCACCTGCTGATGGAGACCAGCGAGCGCCAGGTACCGCGGCTCACCGAGGCGGTGACCCGGGCCGGCCTGCGCCCGCGGGTGGTCCGCTCCAGCGAGCTGAGCGCCACCGTGATGATCGCCACCCGGCCCGTGGCCAGCCACGAACCTGGCTAGCACCACGCTGACGGCGGGACCGGCACACATCGCCGGCCCGCCGTCAGCCGTGACTCTCGGCCCGTCAGCCCCGGATGCCCACGGCCTGCGGCTCGGCGGCAGGACCGGGCAGACCGGCCGGGACGGCCGGGCCCGGCGCGCCGTGCGGGATCCGCGGCAGCCAGCCCAGCCACCTCGGCAGGTACCAGTTGCGGTCGCCGAGCAACGCCATCACCGAGGGCAGGAGCACAACCCGGAGCACCGTCGCGTCCAGCGCGATGGCAACCGCGAGCCCGACGCCGAGCTGCTTGAAGTCCTGCATGGACAGCGACCCGAAGACCGCGAACACCGCCACCATGATCACCGCGGCGCTGGTCACGACCCCGGCCGTGGACCGGATGCCGTGGGACACCGCCTGCACCGTGGTCATGCCGGCCTCACGCGCCTCGCGGATCCGGGACACCACGAACACGTGGTAGTCCATGGACAGGCCGAACAGCACCACGAACAGGAACAGCGGGATCCAGGAGTCGATCGCGCCCACCGCGTGCGTGCCCACCAGCGCGGCTCCCCAGCCGCGGACGAAGACCGCGGTCATCACGCCGTAGGCGGCGGCCACCGAGAGCAGGTCGAGGAGCACGCAGGTGGCGGCGATAACCACCGAGCCGAGCGACGCCAGCATCATCACGAACGCAGCGGCCATCACGAACGCGAACGCCCTGATCGCGGCCGTGCGCAGCGCGGCGTTGTAGTCGACCGACGAGGCCAGCTGGCCGTCGGTCAGCGCCTGGGTGCCGGGAACCCGGCCGAGGGTCTGCGGGATCAGCCGCTGCCGCAGCGTGGTCAGGGCCGCCACCGAGGCCGCGTCGTTCCCGTTGCCCGCCAGCGGCGCATCGATCCGGGCCACGTTCGCGGCCCGGTAGACCGTGAGCTGGACCGGCTGGTGCAGCGCTCCGGAGTGCAGCGCCGCCGTCTCGAACGACGCGATGGCCCGCCGCACCGCCGGCGCCTGGATGTCCCGCGACTTGATGACGACCTCGGCCGGGGCGGGGCCGCCGGGGAACCCGGCTGCGATCTGCCGCGCCGTCGACGCCTGCGGGCTGTTCCAGGGCAGCAACTGGGCCACGCTCAGCGACTGCGTGTGCATGGCCAGCGCGGGTGCGGCGAGGCCGAGCATGATGGCGGCGGACGCCACGGCGAACAGCGCCGGCCGGGCCAGCACCCGGCGCAGCACGAAGTCCCACACCCGGCTGGGACCGGCACCGTCAATGGCCGGCGCGGCGCCCGCCCGGGCCGCGCGGCGGCGCCTGCGGAGCAGTGGGATCCGCCCGAACTCCACCCGGTCGCCGAGCAGCGAGAGCACCGCGGGCAGCACGGTGACCGAGCCGACCATCGCGACGAACACGACCGCAATGGCCGCGAGGCCCAAGCCCTGGAACGTGGCCATGCCGGACAGCACCATGCCGAGCATGCCGGTCATCACGATCAGGCCGGAGACCAGCACCGAACGCCCCGACGTCGCGGCAGCCACCCGCAGCGCGCTGGCCCGGTCCCGCCCGGCGGCGCGTTCCTCGCGCTCCCGGAACAGGTAGAACAGCGAGTAGTCGACCCCGACGGCCAGGCCCATGAGCAGCATCACCGAGTTCGCGTAGCTGTTCATCCCGACCAGGTGGCTGAGCAGGTCGGCGAGCCCGACCGAGGCGATGAACGCGGTGAGCGCGAGCAGCACGGGCAGCACCGCGGCCATCAGCGCGCCGAACACGACCAGCAACACCCCCATGGCCAGCGGCACGGCGGTCCACTCGGCGTGCCCGAAGTTCGAACTGATGTTCTTGTTCAGCGCCTCCTGCGCGCTGGCGTCGCCGGTCTCGGTCATGCTGAAGCCCGGGCTGGCCGCCTGAGCCCGGGCGACCGCGGCGAGCACCGCGCCCACCCGCGAGTCCGCGCCACGCAGCTGGAATCGGATCAGTGCGTCCCGGCCGTTGGCCGAAAGCAGGTGGTCCGCGTAGGGATTCCCGGTGTCCTGGGCCAGCCGGGTGCCGTCGATCGCTGCCCGCGCCCGGCCCACCGCGTGCCGGAAGGCCGGCGACGCCGTGGTCACCGCGGCGGAGTCGCTGCGCACCAGGACCAGTTCGGTGGCTGGCTCGCCGATGCGCGCGCTGGACAGGATCTGCTCGGCGCGGGCGGAGTCGCCGGCGCCCTGCCGCCAGCCGGCCAGCCCGGCCCGGCCCACGGCGCCGCCGAGCACCGTGGCGCCGATGACGAACAGCAGCCAAACCCCGATCGCGATCATGCGGTGCCGCGCACTCCAGCCGCCCAGCGCGGCCGCGAGCCCCTGCCGCGGTGAACCGGATGCGCGTGCTGTGCTTGTCCCGCCCCCGCGTTCCGCGCCCGCCCCCGCCGTGCGTGTGTGTGCCATGACCAACTCCGTGGTTGTCGCTCTTCAGGGCCGGTTTTTCCGGCCCGGTCAGCGACGCTAAGACGCGGCACGGCACGGCCGACATACGGCTACGCGGCGTCTTCGGGTACACCTAGATACACCCCCCGTTTGGGGGCCAAGCGTCACTGCGCCCCGGTCCCGCCTGCCGCCACACTGGCCGTTGGTGGCAGGCGACGTGAAGGGATAAAGCAATGACAGGCATTACGCCAGCGCCGGGGAACTCGATCGCGCATCGCCGGCGTGGTTCCTGGATCAGCGCGGGCTTGCTGGGCTCGGTCCGCGGGCTGGCCCTGGTCGGCGTGGCCCTGGCCGAGGCCTTCGTGTTGCTGGGCCTGCTGGTGGCGCTGACCGTCGAACTGGCCCTCGTGATCTTCGTCTACCCGGTGCTGTGGATTCCGCCGACCCTGCGTGGCGGAAGGCGGCTGGCCAACACGGTCAGGCGGCTGTCCGGCGAGTGGTGCGGGGTACCCATCCCCGTGCCGTACCGGGCCAGCAACGAGCCCGTCCAGGGCGGTTTCTGGCGGCGCGCAGGGCGTGGCTTCCGGGTGCTCGGCGACCCGGCAACCTGGCGGGACCTGCTCTGGATGACAGTGGACCCGCTGGGCGTAGCCGTGCTGCCGCTCATCCCGGGCTCGCTGGTCGTCTGGGGCCTGTTCGGCGCGCTGATGCCGGCCTACTGGGGCCCGATCAACCAGGCGGGCGCCAACAACTGGTACGCGTTCATCCACGTCAACACCTCGGAGGCCGCGCTGGTGAGCGTGCCGCTCGGGCTGGCGTTCATCGCGCTGGGCCTGTGGCTCGCGCCGCTGTGCCTGCGCTGGTACGGCCGGGCGGCGTACTCGATGCTCGCCCCCACCAAGCAGGCGGCGCTGGAGCAGCAAGTGGCGCACCTGGCCGAAAGCCGCGCCGAGGCGGTGGACACCGGCGCCGCGGAGATCCGCCGGATCGAGCGGGATCTGCACGACGGGGCGCAGGCCAGGCTGGTGGCGATGGGCATGACGCTGAGCGCCGCCGAGCAGGTGCTCGACGAGAACCCTGACGCCGCCCGGGCGCTGCTGCTCGAGGCCCGCGACGCGTCGGCCAGGGCACTCACCGAGCTGCGTGACCTGGTCCGCGGGATACACCCTCCGGTGCTCGCCGACCGGGGCATCGGCGAGGCGGTCCGGGCGCTGGCCATGGACAGCCCGCTGCGGGTCCGGCGTCACCAACGAGCTACCGGGCCGGCCACCGGCGCCGGTCGAGTCGGCGGCCTACTTCGCGGTCAGCGAGCTGCTGGCCAACGTGTCCAAGCACGCGGGCGCGCAGCAACGTCTGGATCGACATGCGGTACGAGCGCGGCATGCTGCGGATCGACGTCGGGGACGACGGCCGGGGCGGGGCCGACCCGAGCGACGGGAACGCGGCCTGCGCGGCATCGAGCGGCGGCTGTCGGCCTTCGACGGCATACTCGCCCTGAGCAGCCCGCCGGGCGGGCCGACCGTGGCGACCATGGAGCTGCCATGCGAGTTGTCATCGCCGAAGACCTCTTCCTTCTGAGGGACGGCCTGATCCGCATGCTCGAAGCGCACGGCTTCGAGGTCGTGGCGGCGGTGGACACCGGGGCCGGGCTGCTGGCGGCGGTCGAGGAGCACCGGCCCGACGCCGCCGTCGTGGACGTCCGGCTGCCGCCGACCTTCACCGACGAGGGGCTGCGGGCCGCGCTGGAGGCCCGCCGCCGGGTGCCCGGGCTGCCGGTCCTGGTCCTGTCCCAGTACGTGGAGCAGATCTACGCGCGCGAGCTGCTGGCCGACGGCTCGGGCGGGGTCGGCTACCTGCTCAAGGACCGCGTGTTCGACAGCGCCCAGTTCGCCGAGGCGCTGCGCCGGGTCGCCGGCGGAGGCACCGCGATGGACCCCGAGGTCATCTCCAGGCTGCTGGCCCGCAACGCGGGCGACGACGAGCTGAGCGGCCTCAGCCCGCGCGAGCGGGAGGTGCTGGAGCTGATGGCCGAGGGCCGGTCCAACGCCGCGATCGCGCAGCGGATGGTGATCACCGAGCGGGCGGTCGCCAAGCACACCTCGTCCATCTTCCTCAAGCTCGGCCTCCAGCCCTCCGACGACGACAACCGCCGCGTCCTCGCCGTCCTCGCCTACCTCGGCCGCTGACCGCCGGCCGGGATCCCTGCTGGCGGGGCAGACGACCTCGCTCCCATTGCCACGCTGCCAGGCCGGCGGGCGGTATCAGTTATGGGGCCGATAGGCGTTATGAAAAGAAATTACGCCGGTAAAGAATTCGCGGCTTAATTGCGGCGGCATTGGCGCCCGCACACCGCGCCCATTAATGGCGGCGGCTCGGTTGCGCTTTCTGGTATCGTGGGTTCGTGGCCGTAGTGTTCAGCCTGCTCCTTACCTAGCCGCGTTGCCGGGCTCCCGCAACGCGGCTACCCCTCGTTCCCGGACGTTCATTCGTCACCTGAGCAGGCACTGAGCACCGCGAGGTTGTCATGGACCAGCGTGAGCCACCGCAGACCATTACCGCCGAGGCCATACCGGCCGCCGAGCAGCCGCCGTTCCGCTACGACGCGCGGCTCGCGAACGAGATCGAGGCGCGCTGGCAGCGGCGCTGGGCGGAACGGGGCACGTTCGACTCTCCCAACCCGGCCGGGCCGCTGGCCGCGGGATTCGCGGAGATGGCCGGGCGTCCCAAGTTCTACATGCTCGACATGTTCCCCTACCCCAGCGGCGCCGGCCTGCACGTCGGGCATCCGCTGGGCTACATCGGCACCGACGTCTACGCGCGCTACCTGCGGATGACCGGTCACCATGTGCTGCACACCTTCGGGTACGACGCGTTCGGGCTGCCGGCCGAGCAGTACGCGATCGAAACCGGCCAGCACCCGGAGGTGACCACGCGGGAAAACATCGCCACACATGCGCCGCCAGTTGCGGCGGCTGGGTCTGGGCCACGACACCCGCCGGGAAATCGCGACCACGGATCCCGGCTACTACCGCTGGACGCAGTGGATCTTCCTGAAGATCTTCAACAGCTGGGCCGACGAGCGGACCGGCAGGGCCCGGCCCATTGCCGAGCTGATCGCCGAGTTCGAATCAGGCGCCAGGAGCGCGCCGGACGGCCGGCCCTGGCCGGAGCTCACCGATGCCGAGCGGCACCAGGCGATCGACGCCCGCCGGCTGGCCTACATCTCGACCGAGACGGTCAACTGGTGCCCCGGGCTCGGCACGGTGCTGGCCAACGAGGAAGTCACCGCGGACGGCCGCAGCGACATCGGCAACTACCCCGTCTACCGGCGGCCGATGCGGCAGTGGATGCTGCGCATCACCGCGCTGGCCGACCGGCTGATCGACGACCTGGACGGCTGGTCGACTGGCCGGAGCCGATCAAGCAGATGCAGCGGAACTGGATCGGCGCCAGCGATGGGGCGAGCATCAGCTTCGCTGTGGCGGCGCGGCCGGGGCTGCGCATCGAGGTGTTCACCACCCGCCCGGACACGGTGGCGGCGCCACCTACCTGGTGCTTGCCCCGGAGCACCCGCTGGTCGCCGATCTGGTCGCCGCCGGCCTGGCCCGAGGGCACGCCGCCGGCCTGGCGGTTCCCGCAGGGCGACGACGGCACGGCGGACTGGACCCCGGCCCGGGCGGTGGCCGCGTACCAGGACATGGCCGGCCCGGCTGTCCGACCGGCAGCGCACCGAGGCCTACGACAAGACCGGCGTGTTCACCGGCGGCTACGTGGACAACCCGGCCACCGGCGAGCGGCTGCCGGTATTCCTGGCCGACTACGTGCTGACCGGGTACGGGACCGGCGCGATCATGGCCGTGCCCGCCCACGACGGGCGCGACCTGGACTTCGCCCGGGAGTTCGGGCTGCCGGTGCGGGCGGTGCTGACCCCGCCGCCGGACTGGTTCGAGGGCCACGGGATCGCCGCGGGCACGCCCGCGGCGCGGTGGCCGGCCGCGTTCACCGGCGACGGCGACTACGCCGAAGGCCCCGGGCCGGCGCTGGCCGGGCTGGGCGTCCACGACGCGGTCGCGGCCGCCATCGCGTGGCTGGAGGCCACCGGCGCGGGCCACGGGGCCCGGTCCTACCGGCTGCGCGACTGGCTGTTCTCCCGGCAGCGCTACTGGGGTGAGCCGTTCCCGATCGTGTTCGACTCCCGCGGGCTGCCGTTCGCGCTGCCCGAACAAGCCCTGCCGGTCCGCCTGCCGGACCTGGCCGACATCAGGCCCAGCCCGCGGCGGGGCCCGCAGGGGGTGGAAGGGCGGCGGCAGGGGGTGGAAGGGCGGCGGCGGAGCCGTCGGCCGGGGCGGGAAGAGAAGAGCCGTCGCCCGGGGCGGGAAGAGAAGAGGAACCGGAACCGCCGCTGGCCCGGGCGAGCGGCTGGGCCGACGTCGAGCTGGACCTGGGCGGCGGGCCCGCCCGGTACCGGCGCGAGCTGAACACGATGCCGCAGTGGGCCGGGTCCTGCTGGTACTACCTGCGCTACCTCGACCCGGCCAACGACCAGGCGTTCGCCGATCCGCGGGTCGAGCGCTACTGGATGCGGCCGCCGGACCGGCCAGCCGACGCGCCCCGGGACGGCGACGGCGGCGTGGACCTGTACGTCGGCGGGGTGGAGCACGCGGTGCTGCACCTGCTCTACGCGCGGTTCTGGCACAAGGTGCTCTACGACCTGGGTTACGTGACGAGCTGCGAGCCGTTCCGCCGGCTGTTCAACCAGGGGTACATCCTGGCCGACGCGTTCACCGACGAGCGGGGCATGTACGTGCCCGCCGCGGGGGTGACCGAGGGGCCCGGCGGCGCGCTGAGCTACCAGGGCAGGCCGGTCACCCGGCGGGCCGGGAAGATGGGCAAGAGCCTGAAGAACGGCGTCAGCCCCGATGACATCTACGCCGGCTACGGCGCCGACACGCTGCGGCTGTACGAGATGGCCATGGGGCCGCTGGGCGCCGACCGGCCCTGGCGGACCGGCGACATCGTGGGCGTGTACCGGTTCTTGCAGCGCCTGTGGCGCAGCATGACCGACGAGCGGACCGGCGAGGTGCGGGTCAGCGACCGGGCGCTGGATTCCGGCACGCTGCGCCGGCTGCACCAGACGATCCTGGTGGTGCGCGGGGATTTCGAGCAGCTGCGGTACAACACCGCGATCGCCCGGCTGATGGAGCTGACCGGCCACGCCGCGAAGATCGCCACGGCGGACGGGGCGCTGCCCCGGGCGCTGGCCGAGCCGCTGGTGCTGATGGTCGCGCCGTTGGCCCCGCACATCGCCGAGGAACTATGGGGCAAACTTGGCCATCCGGACTCGCTCGCCTACGCTCCGTTCCCGGAGGCCGACCCCGAACTGGCCGCCGAGCCTACCGTGGACATTCCGGTGCAGATCAACGGAAAAACGCGGTTCACGATCGCGGTGCCCGCGGACGCGGATGAGGATGAGATCGGCGAACTTGTTACCGGGCACCCCGACTACGCACGTCACACCGCTCATGCGACCGTGCGACGGTTGGTCATCGTTCGCCAAAGAATTGTTAATATTGTCCTCGGCGAATAACCGGGGGCCGGTATCCATCTGCCGCCACCGGCCTTGCCCGCTGATCTGCGGCATAGTTCCTGCGCGGCCACGTAGCAGGTAGTTGCTAGGATGCATTCGGGCTTGCCGGCGGCTGCCCCATTTGGGTGGCCGGGCCAATGTCCGCCCAAATTTTCCCTTCCGACCGGAGGTTGACCCGGTGGCCGACTCATCGCATCCCCGTCACTTCGACCGCGATGTAGTGGTGATCGGCGGATGTGGGCACGTCGGCCTGCCGCTGGCCATCGCCTTCGCCTCCCGTGGCCTGCGGGTGGGCATCTTCGACATCAGCCGGGCGTCGGTCGCCCTCGTGAACGCGGCCAAGCTGCCCTTTGCCGAGCCCGGGGCCGCGCCCGAACTGGAGCGCGCGGTCGCGACGGGCCTGCTCGAGGCGTCGGCGGACCCGGCCATGGTGGGCACCGGTGAGCACGTGATCGTGGTGGTCGGCACGCCGGTGGGCGAGAACCTCGAACCGGACCAGGCCGCGGTCCCCAACGCCCTGGCCGGCTGCGCGGACCACCTGGCCGACGGCCAGATCCTCATCCTGCGCAGCACCGTCTACCCGGGCGTGACGGCCCGGGTGGAGAAGATGGTCGCCGGGCTCGGCGTCGAGATGGACGTGGCGTTCTGCCCCGAGCGCATCGCCGAGGGCAAGGCCATGACCGAGCTGTTCGAGCTGCCGCAGATCGTGTCCAGCCGCAGTTCCGGCGGGCTGGACCGGGCCAGCAAGCTGTTCGCCAGGCTCACGTCCACGCTCGTGCCGATGTCCCCGGAAGAGGCCGAGCTGGCGAAGCTGTTCACCAACGTCTGGCGCTACATCAAGTTCGCCACGGCGAACCAGCTCTACATGATGGCCAACGACCGCGGGCTGGACTTCGAGCGCATCCGCCAGGGCCTCATGATGGACTACCCCCGCGCCGCCGACATGCCCGGCGCCGGCTTCGCGGCCGGGCCGTGCCTGTTCAAGGACACGATGCAGCTCGCCGCGTTCAACAACAACAACTTCGCGCTCGGGCACACCGCGATGACCATCAACGAGGGGCTGCCGCTGTACCTGGTGGCCCGGCTCGAACAGCGGTTCGACCTCGCCGGAATGACCGTGGGGATCCTCGGGATGGCGTTCAAGGGCGGGTCTGACGACATCCGCTCGAGCCTGTCGTACAAGCTGAAGCGGCTCCTGGAGTTCAAGGCCGAGCGGGTGCTTTGCACCGACCCCTGCGTGACCACCGACCCGGACCTGCTGCCGCTGGACGAGGTGATGAGCCAGGCCGACCTGGTGATCATCGCGGCCCCGCACCCCGAGTACAAGGGCCTGGAAACCACCAAGCCGGTCGCCGACATCTGGAACGTCCTCGGCAAGGGAGTCGTCGTGTGACTGTGGGCGAGCCACGCGTTTCGATCATCATCCCGGCCTACAACGAGGGCGACCAGATCGTCCCTGTGCTTGACCGCATGTTCGAGTCGGTGCGGCTGTCCTGCGAGGTCCTGGTCGTCGTCGATGACGAGAACGACTCCACCGTGCCGGTGGTCAACGAGTACGCGGAAAAGGAGCCCAGGCTTCGCTGCCTGGTCAACACCTACGGGCCCGGCCCCGCCAACGCGATCCGGTACGGCATGGCGGCGGCGGTGGCGAAGGTCGCGGTCGTGACGATGGCCGACGGGTGCGACGACTCGCGGCAGATCGACGACCTGGCCCGGCTGGTCGAGCGGGGCGTCGCGGTCGCCGCGGCGTCCCGGTACATGGCCGGCGGGCAGCAGGTCGGCGGGCCGATGTTCAAGGGCATGCTGTCCCGCACGGCGGGCCGCTCGCTGCGCACGTTCGCCCGGCTGGGCACGCGGGACGCGACCAACTCGTTCAAGGCGTACTCGACGGCCTTCGTCCGCGAGGTCGGCATCGACTCGCGGGACGGCTTCGAGATCGGGATCGAGCTGACCGCGAAGGCGAAGCGGCTGCGCCTGCCGGTCGCCGAGATCCCGACCATCTGGCTCGACCGGCCGACCGGTGTGTCAAACTTCAAGGTCGCCGAGTGGATCCCCAAGTACCTGCGGTGGTACCGGTTCGCCTTCGGCGGCCGCCTGACCGCCGACGAGGTCAGGACGCGTACCGCGAAGAAAGGGACATGATGGAGAGGGTTCTGGTCACCGGCTCGGCTGGCTTCATCGGGGGGTACGTCGTCGAGGAACTGCTCGGCCGCGGGTACGCGGTCGTTGGCCTGGACAACTTCTCCAAGTACGGCAGGGTGGCCAAGTCCTACGACAGCAACCTGAACTACCGGCTCGTCGAGGGCGATGCCAGGGACACCGAACTGCTCACCGGGCTGCTGGCCGACTGCGACCACTTCATCGCGGGCGCGGCGATGATCGGCGGCATCTCCTACTTCCACAGCTACGCCTACGACCTGCTGGCCACCAACGAGCGGATCATCGCGGCCTCCTGCGACGCGGCGATCAAGGCACACGGCGAGGGCAAGCTGCGCAAGGTCACCTACCTGTCGTCGTCGATGGTCTTCGAGAGCGCCAGCCAGTGGCCTTCGCAGGAGGGCCAGCAGCGGGAGATCCCGCCCCCGGCGTCCTCCTACGGCTTCCAGAAGCTGGCGGTCGAGTACTTCGCGCAGGCCGCGTGGGACCAGTACCGGCTGCCGTTCACGATCGTCCGCCCGTTCAACTGCGTCGGGATCGGCGAGAGCCGGGCCCTGGGCGACGAGGAGATCATGTCGGGGAACGTCCGGCTCGCGATGAGCCACGTGGTGCCCGACCTGGTGCAGAAGGTGGTCAAGGGACAGGACCCGCTGCACGTCCTGGGCAGCGGCCAGCAGGTGCGCCACTACACCTACGGCGGCGACCTGGCCGCCGGCATCGTGACGGCGATGGAGCACCCGGACGCGCTCTGCGAGGACTTCAACCTGTCCACGGGCGAGTCCACCACGGTCACCGAGCTCGCCGAGGTCATCTGGCGCAAGATCAAGGGGCCCGGCGTGCCGCTGCGCGTCGTCCACGACGAGCCGTACGCCCACGACGTGCCACGCCGGGTGCCGGCCACCGAGAAGGCCAAGCGGATGCTCGGCTTCGAGGCCACGACCTCGCTGGACCGGATGCTAGACGAAGTGATCCCCTGGATCACCCGGGCGGTGCAGGCAGGCACCATTTGACCTCGTCGTCGGCCCCGGGGGCGGCCGGCGCGATCACCGCACCCGGTGCCACCGACCAGGCGCGCCCGCTTGCCCGCCGGGTCCAGACCACGCTGGGCGCCCTCCCGGCCCGGCGGCGCCGCTGGCTGGTGGCTCTCGCCTGGCTGCTGTGCGCGGCGCTGCTGTTCGTGTGCTACCTGCACATCTCGCGCACCGTGCCGACGAACTCCGACGGCGCCGCCAACGCGCTCCAGGCCTGGGACATGCTGCACGGCAACCTGCTGCTGCGCGGCTGGTGGCTGTCCGACGTGTCGTTCTACACCACCGAGCTGCCGGAGTACATGCTGGTCGAGCTGGCGCACGGGCTGAACGCCGACGTGGTGCACGTGGCCGCCGCGCTGACCTACACGATCCTGGTGCTGCTTGGCGCGTTCCTCGCCAAGGGCCGGGCCACGGGCCGCGAGGCGGCGGTCCGCGTGGCCCTGGCCGGGGGCATCATGCTGGCCCCGCAGCTCGGCGCCGCCGCGCAGATCCTGCTGCTGTCCCCGGACCACGTGGGCAGCACCGTGCCGGTCCTGGCGGTCTGGCTGCTGCTGGACCGGGCACCGCGCCGCTGGTGGGTGCCCGTGCTGGTCGCCGCGCTGCTGACCCTGGCGCTGATCGGCGACGGGATCGTCCTGTACACCGGCTTCCTGCCGCTCGCGATCGTCTGCGCGATCCGCGCCTACCGGGGCATCGTGGGGCGGGGCGGCGGGGTCGGAGCTAGCAGAGCGCGCGGAGAGCGGGCCATCGAGAACTGGTACGAGCTGTCCCTGATCCTGGCCGCGCTGGTTGCCGCGGAGCTCAGCACCCGGCTGCTGACGCTGATCCATTACGTCGGCGGGTTCCTGGTCTGGCCGGTGACCGCGACGCTCGCCGTTTCGCAGCAGATGCCCCGTCACTTCGCCTACATCGCGCACGGGCTGCTGGTGCTTTTCGGCGCCGACTTCTTCGGCCGCAAGGTCGGTTTCGACGCGTTCCTGCTCATGCTCCACCTGGTCGGCCTCCTGCTGGCCGGGTGGGCGGTCTGCGCCGGGCTGCGCCGGTTCGGCCGGGACAACGACCTGGTCGATCAGCTTCTGGTGACCGGGGTGCTGGTCGGCCTCATCGCCTACCTGCTCGGGCAGCGGGTCAGCGACATCACGAGCACCCGCGAGTTCGCCGAGGTGCTTCCGTTCAGCGCGGTCCTGGCCGGCCGGCTGCTCGCCCCGGCGGTGCTGCGGGCCCGGCTGGTGCCCGCGCTCGCTCTGGTGCTGGCCTGCTACCTGGTCAGCCTCGGCCAGGCGGCCGCCACGCCGTCGGTCCCGCCGATGAGCCAGCAGCTGACGACCTGGCTGTCCGCGCACGGCCTGCGGTACGGGCTGGCCTCTTACTGGCAGGCCAACGTGGTGAGCCTGACCACTGGGGAGCGGGTGATGGTGGTGCCGGTGTCGCCGGCCTCCCGCACGCCGGGCTCGCTGGTGCGCCGGGACGAGTGGGAGTCGACCGAGGCCTGGTATGACCCGCGCCGGCACGACGCGAACTTCGTGGTGCAGATGATCGTGCCGGGCTCGCTGCCGGCGTTCCTGCCGACGGCCAGCCTGGACGCGACGTTCGGGCCGCCCGCGCGCACGTATCTGGTCGGCCCCTACCGCATCCTGGTCTGGAACAAGAACCTGCTGTACCAGCTCGGCTGATCCGGTCAATGCCCCAGTGCTAGCTGCACGATCCGGACGATGACCAGGATCATCGCGACGGCGAGGTAGAGCCGCAGCGCGGACATGCCGGTCTTGCGGCCGGTGGACATGACGGGCCGCTCCAGCAGGGCCAGCGGCGGCATCCGCCAGCCATCCCGGCCGGCGCGGTCCACCGGCGGCGCGGCCAGGCCACCGGCCCGCAGCCGCCGGGCGAGCAGGTAACCCGCGGCCAGCACCGTCGCGGCGGCGCAGCCCGCCATGATGGCCGCGATCTGCCCCGCGGTGATGCGCGGGAACAGCACCGAGGCGGTCAGGATGACCGACAGCGAGACCAGGACGGCCACGACCGCGCCGGTGAAGGCGTTGGTCTTGCGGCCGTTGACCCAGGGGCCGAGTACCTCACGGTCGTTGCACAGCAGCAGCAGGAACACGCTCGCGCTGGGCAGCAGCACACCGGCCAGCACCTGCACGCCCTCGGTCAGCAGGCCGAGCGGGGAACCCGGGATAAGCACGACCGTGGCGGCCGCCGCGATCAGGCCGGCGTAGACCGCGTAGAACCCCTTGGCGCCCCGCACGCCCCGGTGCAGCGAGTGGTTGATCCCGAACACGTCGCTGATCGCGTACGCGGTCGACAGTGAGACGGCGAACGCGCCGATGATCGAGGCGTCGAGCAGCGCGACCGCGAACAGCACCCCGGCGGCCCGGCCCGCGTAGGCCTGGAGCCCGGCCGCCAGCCCGGCGGCGTCGGTGAACTGGCCGAAGCCGCGGGTGCCGGCGAACGCGGCGGCGGTGGCACCCATGAGGGCGGCGCCGCCCACGACCACGATGGCGATGCCGATCCACAGATCGGCCTTCTCGTAGCGCATGAAGCGCGGCGTGATCCTCTTGTCGATGACGTAGCTCTGCTGGAAGAACAGCTGCCACGGGGCGACCGTGGTGCCGACGATCCCGATGATCAGCAGCATCACGGTGGACAGCTGCCCCGCGCCGCCCGGCAGCTGCGGGACGACGAAGTCATGCGCCATCTGGGTGACGCGGGGATGCGCGAGCAGGTAGACCGGGATCAGCAGCAGGCTGCCGGCGCAGAACGCCACGGCGATCCGCTCGAACCGCCGGAAGCTGCCGGTGAACGCGGCGCCGACGACCACGGCCGCGGCCAGCGCCACCGCCACGATCTTCGGCAGGCCCAGGTAACCCGCGGCGAGCGTGATCCCGATGAACTCGGTGATGATCGTCAGCGCGTTGAGGATGAACAGGTCGATGACGCTGAACGCGCCCCAGAACTTGCCGAACCTTTCCAGGATGAGCCGGGCGTGCCCGACCCCCGTGACCGCGCCGAGGCGCAGCACCATCTCCTGGTTCACGTAGAGGACCGGAACCAGCAGCAGCAGGGTCCACAGCAGCCGGGTGCCGTAGTTCTGCCCGGCCTGCCCGTAGGTGGCGAACGCGCCGGCGTCGTTGTCGCCGACCATCACGATCAGCCCGGGGCCGACGATGGCCAGCAGCGTCTTCAGGTGGGCCGAGCGTCCCCGCCGGGGCGAGGTGTCGTCCAGCCGGATGGTGCCGAGTGCGCCGCGGATGTCGCCGGTGTGCTGGTCATCGAGGACTGCGCTGCGCAGCGTCGCAATGTTGGTGGTCATGACAGATCCCTCCCTCTCCCCATCGGGGCGTGTGAAGGAGGCACACGGCAGCGCCGCGCCGGCCGGGCGCTAGGTCAGCTGGATGACGGTGCTGGAAGCTCTCGGCGAGCGGCTACCGGGTGCCGGATGAAGACGGGCATGGCTGGGTGCGGGCCTGTTGATGGCCCGGTCTACTGCTTTCCATGTCTCGCCTCCCTCCGGCCGGGACACACGAGGGTGTCAGCCTTGAGCCGCAGCACGGCTCGGGGAAACCGCCGGGCGGGCCCGGCGCGCACCCCTACTCGTCAGAGCTTTGGCACGGCACGACGTAGCACCCGCGGGTGCAGCCACTTCGGGTCACCCCTTAGGCCGGGGAGACCTGTCCTGACCCTGGGCGTCTCTCGACGTCGTCGGATCAGTGGCCTGTGTTCGTGTCGACGCCTCACCGAACGAGGTGCCTTGCAAACGTTAGCCAGGCTACCCGACGCCGAGACCTACCGGGCCCGGCTCTCCGGCGCGGACGGGCCCACGTGGGTTTCCAGCCAGCCGCTGAGCGGCTGGGCCGCCCGCAGGAAGCCGGTGACGTGCTCCTTGGCGGCCGCGGTCTCGAGCCAGGGCTCCACCGGCCACTCGTGCCAGGCGACGATGCCCTTATACCGGAGCAGCTCGATGCGGGGGTGGTCGGCCGGGTAGCCGCGCGGCGCGGACTTCAGCACGTCCCGCCCGTGCACGCCGTACCCGTCCCGCTCGATCCCGGCGACCACCCGTTCGAGCTCGGCACCGGTCAGATCGCCTGCCACGGCCCGGCGGTACCGGTCGAGCTGGTCGGCGGCCATGCCGTACATCCCGTCGCCGGCCGCGAGCCCGTCGGCCGAGAGCTGGATGTACCGGCCGCCGAGCATCGCGCCCAGGTGCGTCTTGTACGGCGACTTGTCCTTGCTGAACCTGACGTCGCGGTACGGGCGGAAGACCTTCGGCTCACCGAATTCCGGGCCGAGCTCCTCGAGCAGCTCGGTCATCGGGCCCAGGACCTTCTCCTCGTACACCGCCTTCCGCGCGGTCCAGTAGGTCTTGGTGTTGTCGGCCGCCAGGCCCTCGTAGAACTCGAGTGCCTCTTCCGGCCATCCGCTGAACGGCATTTCGTCAACCCCTCCACTGCCCCGGTGGTGCCAGCGCCAGGCCGGTGCGAATCCGTCGCGTCACACGCTAGCCCCGAGGAACCCGGCCGCGAGGTTGCGGGCATCGTCGCGGGCAGCGACATCCGCTGATCACTCACGCCATGACTTCCTTCCAGGCAGACACAGCCTCGATTCCGGCCAAAAACTCCACTAGTGACGTTAGGAGTCTTTACAGCCGCCGCAACCTGATCGAGCATCACGGTAATCACTACCGGATCGCCCCGGACCCTCAGTGAGCTCCCGGCTCTCACTGGCACGCGGCTGACTCGTCAGTGACTGCACCGGCCGGGAGCGCATCCCGGCGACGGTGCGAAGACTCCGCGCAGTGTGAGCACCCGTCGTCCTGCCCGACTGCCTGGCGGAGCCACGCAGTGACCCCGAGCCCGGCCGGCCGCCGGACGCGAGCGCCAGGGGAGGGAACTGTGATGTTGATGTCGCCACCCGGAGGGCTGATACCGAGCGATCCGCACGTGTGCCTGCTGTCCAGCGGCCCGCCCGCGGGCCTGCTGTGCGGCGATCCGTGCGGCAAACCCAGGGCCGGTGGCCGGCCCGGAAGGCCGCCCCTCGGCCCGTCCGGCGGGCCGTCCGGCGGGCTGCCCGGCGACCCGTCCGCGGGCCTGCTGCCGGGCGATCCCCCGGGCAAGCCGGCCGAGGGCCCGCCGGCGCGCCTGGTACCGGGCGGCCCGGCCGCAAGCCCGGCCACGGCCGAGCCGGCGCCGATGGACCTGCCGCCGGGCATGCTGGCCACGCTGGCCGCCCACTGCCCGGCCACCCGCGTCGACCGGGTGCTGAACCATGGCGGCAAGTCCGTGCTCGCGACCGGGTACGTCGGCGAGCAGCCGGTGGTGATCAAGATGTCGGCCGGCGCCGACCCGATGTGGCGGCTGCGGCAGCGGCACGAGATCGCCGTGTACCTGATCTTCGCCGCGCATCCGCCGCCGGTGCGGGTGCCCCGCCTGGTCTGCACCGACGGCGAAAGCCTGGTGGTGATGGAGCGGCTGGAAGGCACCCCGCTGGACGTCGGCCGCTACCCGCGGCGGCTGCTGACCGAGGAAGAGATCCACGCCACCACCGGGCTCGTCCGCATGCTGCACGGCTGGCAGCCGCTGCCGGGCGGGTTCGAGCCGGTGTTCGGCTATCCCAAGCGCATCGCCCGCTACCACGCCGCCGGGTACTTCGGCGACGCCGACCGGCGCGCGCTGGACGGGCTGCTGGCCCGGTGCGGCCAGCCGAGCCAGCTCAACCACGGCGATCCGCTGCCCGGCAACATCCTGAGCACCCCGAGCGGGGAATGGGCGCTGCTCGACTGGGAGTTCACCGGCCTGTTCCTGCCCGGCTTCGACCTGGCCATGCTGCAAATCCTGCTGACCGAGAACCCCACCGTGTCCGGCCACATCGAGGACATCGTCGCCGAGACCGGCGAGCACGACGCCTACCTGGTCAACCTCGCCGTGGTCCTGTCCCGGGAACGGCACATCCACCACGAGCTGCCCGAAGGCCACCCGCTGCGGGTCGCCCGGCTGCCCGTCCTCGAAGAGGCCTGGCTGCGGGCCAGGGACCGGATCCACGCCGCCGCCGCGCGGCCGGGCCGTTAGGGCTGGTCCCGCGCCGCCGCCGGTCAGGGAAGCATGCCGTCCACGCGGCGCATGATCTCCTGGCAGAGCCTCGCGACGTCTTCGGGGTCGTCGGTGAACTGCGACGGCGCCTACCACCTGTAAGTCGGTTACGTACAATTCGGTATCAGCCTTCATGTACACTTTACGCTATGAACGTGGCCATCAGTGACCTGCGAGCGCACCTCAGTGAGTGGCTGGACCGAGTACGCCGGGGTGAGGAGGTCATCGTCACCGACCGCGGCCTCCCCGTCGCCAGGCTGCTGGGAGTGAGCAGCGCGGCCACGCTCGAGCGCCTGGCTGCCGAGGGGGTCATCGGCCGACCGGCCCGCCCAGATCGCCCGGTCGCATCCGGGCGTACCCGGCCACGTGCTCGCCGCCCGGTGGCCGAAATAGTCAGCGAGCAGCGGCGCTGACCCGTGCCCCTCGTCTACTTCGACTCAAGCGCCTTCGTGAAGTTGGTGGTTGACGAGACCGGTAGCGAGCTAGCCGCGCAGCTTTGGGATGGCTGCGACGCGGCCCTGGCGAGTCGGCTGGCCTACCCGGAGGTCCGCGCGGCGCTGTCCGCCGCGGCCCGCAATCACGATCTCAGTGATGACGGCCTGGCGGCCGCCGAGCGGGCCTGGGAGGACTACTGGTCCGCAACCCGTCCCGTCGAATTTACCCAGGCGGTCGAGCGCAGCGCCGGCCAGTTGGCCCCGCGTCACGCACTCAGGGGTGCCGATGCCGTCCATCTCGCCAGCGCGCTGGCCATCGGTGACTCCGAACTGATCGTCGCGGTCTGGGATCGGCGCCTGCACGCCGGCGCTCAAGCGGCCGGCCTCCGGGTCGCCCCCGCCGACCTGGACGCATGACAAAACGCCCGCCCCAAAGCCCCGCCACGCCCGATCATGGGCTCCCGGCTATTCCACCGCCGGTACTCCCATGATCCTGAGGCTTTGTCCTGCACTGTGCAGTGCAGGCCTCCGGGATCATGGGGTGTCGGGGAGGGCGTTGTCGCGGACTACCTGGCGGTACCAGTGCGCGCTGGCCTTCCGGATGCGCATGCCCGACGGGTGGGAGTTCCGCGCCCCGCGCCGCCTCGACGTGTTCCTGTAGCCCCCTGCCAGCGGATACCGGGTCTAGCCGTTCTGGAGGGCAAGGGCGCCGGTGGGCAGGCGGGACGCGCGCACGCCGAGCCCGAGCGTGCGCACCAGCACCATCGCGATCGCCATGAAGATCAGCCCGTCGGTGATGGCCGCGACGCTGACCTGGTTCGCGATGGCCCAGCTGACGATCGAGGCCTCGAACCAGTGCACCGAGCCCCAGGAGAAGGCCGCCCTGCCGCCGATGACCACGATCCACAAGATCGCGTACGGCCACCCGGCGCGGCTGACCGGCTTGCCGGTGTCCGGGCTGCGGTAGACGCGCATCAGGGCGGCGGCGGCCAGCCCGCCGAGGATCCCGGCCACGACGCCGGCGAGCTCCACGACCAGGGCCATGCCGTGGGTGGCCGGCCGGTCGACGAACAGGGGGATGATCACCGCGGCGGCGATCACCGGGCGCAGCAGCCGCATGGGGCCGATCTTGCGCGCCGGGCCCAGGTCGCTGGCCAGCACGGTGGCCAGCACGACGCCGTTGACGATCATCGCAGTGGTGAGTTCGGAAAACATCTCGTGCTCCCGGTGGGTCGGTATTCGCTGATGAACCCACCTTCGCCGTCCGTGCCGTTTTGCGAATCGGAGCACGGGCTGGCCTTCGGCACCACAGCGGCGGGCGCGGTCTGGTACCAGCCGGTACCAGGCCGGCCTGCGATATTCAGCCCGGACTGGGCCCGTGGGCTGATGCCTTGGTACCGCACTGGTCATTAGCGTCGGCACCGCCGGCCGAAACGGCCGGGCCAGATCAACGAACCAGGAGCGTGCGTTGCTCGAACCGCGAATCCTCACCGGCACGCCCGTGTCCGGTGACCGTGGCGGCTCCCAGCCGTGGTTTGCCCGGCCCGGCGATACTGGAACCATGCGCACGGTCAACTGGTTGGCCCGTGCTCTGGGCTTCGCCTGGCTGGGCGTACTGGCGTTCGTCCTCGCCCCGCCACGCGGGGAGGCCGCCGTGCTGGTCCAGGTGGTCGGCTACTGCCTGCTCGGCCTCGCGCTCGTGGCCCTGGCGGTGCTTGACGTGCGCCCGGTCGCGGCGCGGCATCAGGCCGGTGTGCTTGCGGTGATCCGCGGCGTGATCGCGGTCGCCGCAGGAGTCGCCTGCGGCGCCGGATACGGCGGCAGCGCCATGGTGGCCTTCGGATTCGTGGCGGCGATGATGGCCGGCGCCGATTCCGGTCTCGCCGCCGCCCTGGCGGTGACCGGGGCCGGCGTCCTGGCGATCGAGGTCAGCGGGCTGGCGTTCGGCCAAGGCTACGGCACCCTGCTCGGGCTCCCGGCGATCGTGATCTCCGGCCTGATCATCGGGCGCAACCGGGCCGCCTACCGGATCCAGGCGGAGCAGGCGAGGCAGTTGCTGGCCCAGCGCGAAGAGCTGCAATCCGAGCAGCGCCGGGCCGACCTGCTCGACGAGCGCTCCCGCATCGCCCGCGAGATCCACGACGTGCTCGCTCACTCCCTCGGCGCGCTGGGGATCCAGATCCAGGCGGCGCGGGCGGTGCTGGCCGACCACGGGGACATCGACCGGGCGGATGAGGTCCTCGCCGCGGCCCAGCGGATGGCCGCCGAGGGCCTGGTGGAGACCCGCCGCGCCGTTCACGCCCTGCGCGCCGGTACGCTGCCGCTCGATGAGGAACTCGCCCGGGTGAGCGACACTCACGCGCAGCGTTACCACGTGCCGGCCAGCTTCGACGTCGGCGGAGTCCCCGCGCCGCTGCCGCCGGACGCCACCATCGCGTTGCTGCGTATCGCCCAGGAGTCCCTGGTCAATGCCGCCAAGCACGCGGCGGGACAGAGCGTCGCGGTCCGCCTCGACTACTCCGACGCCGACGTCCGCCTCACCGTGCGCAACGACCTGGCCCCCGGCGCCGACGGGGACGCCGCGGCGGGCATCAACACCGTCAACGGCGGCTACGGGCTGACTGGCATGCGCGAGCGGCTCCGGCTGCTGAACGGCACCCTCCAGGCGGGGCGGCACGACAACCAGTGGGTCGTGACCGCCGAACTGCCCCGCCGCCAGCCCGAGCCCGCCGGGTCATGACCGGCCCCGCCGCCCCGCCCGGCCCCGGCGAACCGGCCGGCCCCGGCCCCGCCGGCCCGCCGCTGCGCATTGTTATCGCCGATGACCAGGCCAGCGTCCGCGAGGGCCTGGTCCTGCTGCTCGGCGGGCTGCCCGGCATCGAGGTGGTCGGCGCCGCCGCGGACGGGGAGCAGGCGCTGCGGCTCGTGGCCGAGCAGAAGCCCGACGCGATCCTGCTCGACCTGCACATGCCGGTGCTGGACGGCATCGGCGCCACGCGCCGGCTGACGGCCGAGCATCCCGGCGTCGCCATCGTCGTGCTCACCACCTACGCCGACGACAGCTCCGTCCTCGACGCGCTGCACGCCGGCGCCCGCAGCTACCTGACCAAGGACGCCGACCGCACCGACATCGCCCGGGCGCTGCACGCCGCGGCGGGCGGGCTGACGGTCATCGACCCGCGCGCGCACGCCACGCTGCTCGCCGCGACCGCCCCGCCAGCCAAGACCGCCCCCGCCGGGGCGGCCCCGGCGGCGCCCCCACCCGACGGCCTGACCCAGCGTGAGGCCGAGATCCTCGCCCTCATCGCCCGCGGGCTGACCAACCCGGAGATCGCCGCGCAGCTCTTCCTCAGCAACCACACGATCAAGACCCACATCAGCCGGATCTTCGCCAAGACCGGATCCCGGGACCGCGCCGCCGCCATCGGCTACGCGCACCGCCACGGCATCGGCTGACCCGCCCGCCAGGCGCCCCAATTAGTGATGCCCTTCAGCCTCCAGGGCGGGTCCGGCGGGGCCGCTGCTCGGGCGAGGCCAGTGGAGCGCTGGCGGTCATCAGAGGCTCCTGAAGTGCGGGGGATGCTTGCGTGCAGGACCGCCCCCTGCTTCCCCTTCGGGAAACAAGAGGGCAGCCCTTGGTGCCGGATGGCGCGCAGCGGTCAGGGCCTGTGCCCCGACTGATGCTGGCCCAGCTGGACGGCGTAATTCTGGAACGGCACACCCGAGTAATCCTCGGTGGGCAGCCAGAAGTAATGGATGCCGCCTGCGGTGGCAGTTGTCTCGATGCTGGAATCCCCCGGGGAACTGGACCGGCTGCGCGCCGCTGTCGAACACGACCGCATGTCCGTTTTCGGCGATCACCCGCTGGGTCAGATACACCTTGCCGCCAACGTTGGGTGAACAGCCAGACAAACCGGTACCAGCCGCTGGTGGTGACATTAGTACCTGCGTAGTGCGGGTGCGGGCGGTGGCCCAGGTTGGTGGCGGCACCTGCCGCCCCCATCCCGGCCAGGGATGCGGTGGTGAGCGCTGCCGCTGCGACCGCTGTGGCCGCCATCAAGCGTTTTCGGGTGCGGATGATTTGCATGCTGTTCCTTCTTTCCTGCGATGACCGGGCTCTCCGGTCAGGTTCTGTGATAACCAGCGCTCTCAAGACTGGAGGCCGGTCACCGTCCATCCCGGTAAAAGGCGCTTAGCGTCTCGGTGTGCCGTAGCCGCTCGATTTTGTGTCGGCGCGCCCCATGCCGGACGAGCTGGTAGCGAACAAGCAATATCCCGGATATGAAGTACGAGCAGAGGACAGTCGCCCACCAGATGGTAATGAGCAGAATGACGCCGGTAACCGTAGCTGCGCGAGCAGCGCTCATCCATCCAGCGCCATGCGGATAAGGTTTTGGTTTTCACGACCTTGCAGCGCGCCTGTGAAACTCATCGGCTGACAACCACGCGCTCGCCGGGGAAGTAACACTTGGTTGGTGGGTCGTATATATCCGTAGCTCGGAGGAGTGCTCACGGGGATCAGGTCTTCACCAACGTGCCGCCGCCGCTGATCTGGAAGGCGTCGGGAGGCAGGACAGGGACGGTGGGGAGAGGTCGCGGTCACGGGGGTCTGCGTCAGGGGATAGGTCACTGGGGTCTGCGTCAGGGGATACTTGTCGCAGGTTTTACATGGATCAGCTTGAGATGGCGTGTGATGCCTGCGTCATGAGCACCCTCCCGCCGCAAAATCGCGGGGAGAAAAGAAAATGACCCCAGCCCCGAGAGCCAGGGCCAGGGTCTGGAGCTTCAGCTTTTAGCAGCTTCGAAGCTCTCGCTTTCACGAACTGTACACCCATTTCGCCGAGGCGGATCAGCAAGAGGGATGTGACTTGATCCAGCTGGCAACGATCCGGCGAACCAAGCCACTGTCAAAGGTCGCGGCCCACCTTCTGCCCCCCGCCCCGCCACCGTGGCTCCTGGGGCAGATGTGGCCACCGGGACGGCCGCCCCCTTGCGCGTTTGTCGTCATGGGCGCGCCGGGCGGCCATGTCCTCGTCGGTCGGCTCCTCGAAGGAGATCCCGCGCGCCGAGGAAAATGTCGCGACGTCCCGGCTCGCCGTGACGATGTCTTCGTAACAATGGACAGACCAGAAGCCCGAACTCGGCGGGGCCTCAGCACACCAGGCGACCGGCGCCCCCCGCCGCAACCGGGCGAACTCGGCGTAGGGAACCCCCGCGCCCACATGTCGAGGTCGGTCAGGTCGACGGCTTCCGTCATGACAAGTAGTTTGGCACCAAACGAGATGTCCGGCAATCGGAGGCCGTTCATGCGGGTCGTCGTCATCCGTCACCACGAAGAGGACTCGGCGGGGTTCATCAGCGCGGCGTTCGAGCGGCGCGGCGCGGACCTGAGCAGCCACCTGTTTCCCCAGCAGGGACCGCTGCCTGACCTGGCCGGCCTGGCGCATGTCATCGTGCTCGGCTCGACCAGCTCGGTGTACTCCGGCGGCCCGGACCGCGCCTGGATCGACGAGGACCTGGCGTGGCTGCGGCGGGCCGACGCGGCCGGAGTGCCGGTGCTCGGGATCTGCTTCGGTGCCCAGCTGCTGTCCGCCGCGTTCGGCGGGGCGGTGGAGCAAGCGGGCTGGGAGATCGGCTGGACCATGATCGACTCGGCGGATCCCGGGCTGATCCCGCCGGGGCCGTGGCTGGAGTTTCACCACGACCGGTCCCTGCCGCCGCCGCAGGCCACGGTGCTCGCCCGTAATGATCTCGGGGTGCAGGCGTTCCGCGTCGGCCGACATCTCGCGGTGCAGTTCCACCCCGAGGTCGACGGCGAGCAGTTCGGGCTGTGGCTGGACGCCGGCGGGCGCAAGGAGATCGACGAGGCCGGCCACGATCCGGACCGGATCCTGGCGCAGACGATCGCGGAGGAACCCGGCGCCAAGGCCCGCGCCGACCGGCTGGTCGCCACCGCGCTGCGCATCGCCGCCGAGACCCCGCCGGGCAGCCGCGCGGACGGAGAGCAGGCACTCGGCCGGCCCGCCTGACGCCTCGCGCGGACGGTCAGGTTTCCTCGACCGAACGGATGATCGTGCGCAGCAGCGACGCGAGCTGCTCCTTCTCCTGCTCGGAGAGACTGGCGCTGACGAACGCCTCGCCCATGTTGAACGCCGGGAACAGGCGCTCGATCACCCCGAGGCCCTTGGGTTCGAGGCTGACCAGCACCAGCCGGCCGTCCGACTCGTGCGCCTGGCGCCGGACCAGGCCGCGCTTCTCGAGCGTCTTCAGCACACCGGTAAGCGTCCCCTTGGTGACCCCGGCCTCGGCGGCCAGGTGCCGGGTCTGCTGGTCGCCCCAGATCCACAACACGAACAGCACGGTGAACGCGGCCCAGGACAGATCCTCGTCCGCGAGGACCTTGCGCTCCATGTGGTTCCTGATCACGTTGGCCGCGCGGTAGATGTTCGACACCGCGGCCATCGCGGCGAAGTCGAGGTGCTGGTCGCCGATGCGCCCGCGGATGTCGCGCTCGGCCTGGACGAGGTCCTGAGCGCTGCCAGCGGCGAGGCGACGGAGCATGCCACGATGGTACGTGCCACGACAAGACCAGCGCCGGCGCGAACCGCTCCGCCACGGCGGCGCCGATCCCGGTCCCCGCCCCGGTGACCACCGCCACCCTGCCGTCCAGCCAGCTCATGGCGCGCCTTGGCCGTCCTGCTCGGCGGCGAGGTCCTCGATCCGGGAGTGCAGCTCGCCCAGGTAGCCCTCGGCCTCGGGCTTCATGAGCACGCTGCGCAGGATCCGCGCGCCGTCCCGGTCGGCCTCGATGCCGGGGTGGCGCCGCGCCATGGCGGCCGAGGTCACCCGCAGGGTGCTGAGGAACAGCGGCCGGTCCCGCTTCATCCCGGCATTGAGCAGCTGAACGCAGGCTGCGTCGATCCCGGACAGCGCCCGGCCGGGCGTATCCGGGAAGTAGCAGACGATGTCGAGTTCCGGCTGCTGGTAGAGCGTGAGCCGGCTCGAGTCGCGGAGCAGCGCGGCCAGGCCGAGCGCGGCGCGGCGGCAGGGCGCGAGGACCGCGCCGAGCCCGTCCGGGGTGAGCGGCAGGAGCTGGAGGGTCAGCCACAGCGCGGCCGCCGAAGCGCCGGCCCGGGAGCACTCCAGGCTGATCTCGCCGAGGTGCAGGTCGCCGGAGGTGAAGTAGGTGTACGGCGAGTCGTGCAGGTAGAACCGCCCGACCTCCGGGTCGGCGAACAGGACCGCGCCGCACCCGTAGGGCTGGAGCCCGTGCTTGTGCGGGTCGACCACGACCGAGTCGCAGCCGGCGATGGCCCGCCACGGCGCGTCGTCCAGGCCGGCGGCGCCCGGCTGGCCGGCCAGCAGGGTGAAGAAGCCCCCGTACGCCGCGTCCACGTGGACCCGGACGCCGTGCCGGCGGGCGACCGCGAGTATCTCGTGCACCGGGTCGACCGCGCCAAGGCCGGTGGTGCCGGCGGTCGCCACCACCGTGCCGATCCGGCCGCCGGCCAGCAGGTCGTCGAGCGCCGCAAGGTCCATCCGGCCCGCGGCGTCGGCCGCCACCGGGGTCGCCTCGACGCCGAGCACGCCGCACATCCGGGCGTGGGTGTAGTGCGCCTCCTCGCTGTAGGCGACACCCTTGCCGGGGTGCAGCTCGCGGGCCACGTACAGGGCCTCCAGGTTGGCGATCGTGCCGCTGCTGGTCAGGTGGCCGAGGTGGGTGCCCAGGCCGAACATCGCGGCGAGCTGCGCGACGGCCTCCTTCTCCATCTGGCCGGTGGCCGGCCCGCCGTCGAGCGCGTGGTTGTTCGGGTTGATGAGCATCGCCGCGAGGTAGCCGACGACGGCCGCGGGGTGCGCGGGCTTGAGCATCTGGCCCGCGTAGGACGGGTGGAAGAACGGGTAGTTGGCCCGCAGCCGCTCGGTGAGCTCGCCGAAGGCGGCGGCGAACTGTTCGTCGCTGACCCGCATGGACGGGTCGGGCTGGTAGGGCCCGAAGCCGCTCTGCCAGTCCTCGATCGCAGCCACGGCGCTGCTCAGCCACCGTTGCACGTCCACTGGGCACCCCACATCGGCCAGGCAAACTCGTTAGGCATCGAACAAGGTACCCGGGCGGCCGGGTCGCCGGGGCGCAGGGGCCGGGCCCGCGGCGCTCCGGGGCCATCGGGCGGCCGGGGCGTGACTGGGCGGGCCGCGGGGCGGGCCGGGCGGGGCAAAAGGGGGCCTACCTGGTGCAAAAGGAGCGCGCGGCCGAACTCCTTGCCCAGGAGGAACTCGGCCGCGCGCGGCGCGGGGGTCCCGTCGGCGCTAGCCGACGATATTCGCGAACTTTACCGACAGCATCGTCGCTTTGGCTGACCCGATCCAGGGGTTTCGGCAATACGGAAGGGAGAACGCTTCGCGGTGCCCAGCCTAATAGCAGGCGTATATTCGACTGATACGATCGATAAAGTAGATAAAGCCGTGCATCTACGAGTTAGGATCGTTGTTTCAGCGTGCCCCTGGCCTGGTTCGCCGTTGCTCGTGACACCGCCGGGCCGGGTGCCCCGTCCGCTTTCCGAGCAGGCGAAGGAGTCCCATGACCGCCATCGATGAGTTCCTGGCCAACAACGCACGCTACGCAGAGAGCTTCTCCGGCCCGCTGCCGATGCCGCCGGCGAAGCAGGCCGCGGTCGTCGCCTGCATGGACGCCCGCATGAACGTCTACGACATGCTCGGCCTGGGTGAGGGCGAGGCGCACGTGATCCGCAACGCGGGCGGGGTCATCACCGAGGACGAGATCCGCTCGCTGGCCATCAGCCAGCGCCTGCTCGGCACGCGCGAGATCATGCTGATCCACCACACCGACTGCGGCATGCTGACCTTCACCGACGACGCGTTCAAGCGGTCCATCCAGGACGACACCGGGATCAAGCCGGACTGGGCCGCCGAGTCCTTCCCCGACGTGGACGAGGACGTGCGGCAGTCGATCGCCCGGATCAAGGCCAGCCCGTTCGTGCCGCACACCGACGCGATCCGGGGTTTCGTCTTCGACGTGGCGACCGGCAAGCTCAACGAGGTCACCTGACCCGGTGCCGCGGTGACCGCGGGGCCGGTCGTTGACGCGCACCAGCACGTCTGGGACATCTCGGCGCACGCCCAGCCGTGGCTGGCCAGCGGTCTGCGCCGCGGCGCGGGCCCGCACCGCTGGCCTCCGCCAGCGGAGCGGAACGCGATCTTCTCCGGCACCGCCCGGCGTACCTGCCGGCTCACCTAGGTGGGAAGGTAGTACTCAGCAACTTCCAGGTGGGGGTTTGTCCCGGGAGAGGAGGCCGGCATGGCCGATGTCGTACGTGCCGCCCTGGTCCAGCAGAAGTGGACCGGCGACAAGGACTCGATGGTGAAGAACGCCGTGGCGGCGGTGCGGGACGCCGCAGCGCAGGGCGCGCGCGTCGCCTGCCTTCAGGAACTCTTCTACGGCCCCTACTTCTGCCAGGTGCAGGAGCCCGAGTGGTACTCCTGGGCCGAGGCGGTGCCGGACGGGCCGACCGTGCGGCTCATGCAGGACGTGGCCCGCGAGCACAACATGGTCCTGATCGTGCCCGTCTACGAGCAGGAGCAGGAAGGCGTTCTCTACAACACCGCCGCGGTCATCGACGCGGACGGCACATTCCTCGGCAAGCACCGCAAGAACCACATTCCGCAGGTGAAGGGCTTCTGGGAGAAGTACTACTTCCGCCCCGGCAACCTCGGCTACCAGGTGTTCGACACCGCCGTCGGCCGGATCGGCGTCTACATCTGCTACGAGCGGCACTTCCCCGAGGGCTGGCGGGCGCTCGGCCTGGCCGGCGCCAAGATCGTGTTCAACCCCTCGGCGACCAGCCGCGGCCTGTCGGAGTACCTGTGGCGGCTCGAGCAGACCAGCGCCGCGGTGGCCAACGAGTACTTCGTCGGCACGATCAACCGGGTCGGCGTCGAGCCACTCGGGGACAACGACTTCTACGGGCAGTCCTACTTCGCCGACCCGCGCGGGCAGATCATCGGCGGGGCCGCGTCCGATACCGCCGAGGAGGTCGTCGTGCGCGACCTGGACATGGGCCTGCTCGACGAGGTCCGGCAAGTCTGGCAGTTCTACCGGGACCGGCGCCCGGACACCTACGGCTCGCTGGCCCAGCCGTAAGGGAGGCGGTCATGCGCATCCTCATCCGCGGCGGCACCGTGGTCACCGCGACTGGCGCGTTCCGCGCCGACGTGCTCATCGACGGGCAGACGATCGCCGCGCTGCTCGACCCCGCGCACACCGGCTCGTTCGCCGGCCTCGCCGACACCTCGATCGACGCCACCGGCAAGTACGTGATGCCGGGCGGCATCGACGTGCACACCCACCTGGAGATGCCGTTCGGGGGGACATTCTCCGCCGACGACTTCGAGACCGGGACCCGCGCGGCCGCCTGGGGCGGCACCACCTCGCTGATCGACTTCGCGGTGCAGCCCAAGGGCGCCTCGCTGCGCGAGACCCTCGATGCCTGGCACGCGAAGGCCGAGGGCAAGGCGAGCATCGACTACGGGTTCCACATGATCATCTCCGACGTGAACGAGCAGACGCTCAAGGAGATGGACATCCTGGTCGGCGAGGGCGTGACCAGCTTCAAGATGTTCATGGCCTACCCCGGCGTGTTCTACGCGACCGACGGCGAGATCCTTCAGGCGATGCAGCGCGCCGCGAGCAGCGGGGCGACCATCATGATGCACGCCGAGAACGGCATCGCGATCGACGTGCTCGTCGCGCAGGCCCTGGCCAGCGGGCACACCGACCCGGGCTGGCACGGCCGCACCCGGCCGCCGGAGCTGGAGGGCGAGGCGACCGCGCGGGCGATCCGGCTGGCCCAGGTGACCGGGGCGCCGCTCTACATCGTGCACCTGTCCGCCCAGCAGGCGCTGGCGGCGGTGACCGAGGCCCGCGACGAGGGCCGCAACGTCTTCGCCGAGACCTGCCCGCAGTACCTGTACCTGTCCCAGGACGACCTGGACGCGCCGGATTTCGAGGGCGCGAAGTACGTGTGCTCGCCGCCGGTCCGGCCCAAGGAGCACTGGGCGCACCTGTGGCGCGGGCTGCGCACCAACGACCTGAGCATCGTGTCCACCGACCACTGCCCGTTCTGCTTCAAGGAGCAGAAGGAACTGGGCCGTGGTGACTTCTCCAAGATTCCCAACGGGATGCCCGGGATCGAGCACCGTATCGACCTGCTGCACCAGGGCGTGGTGGACGGCGAGCTGTCGCTGGCCCGGTGGGTCGAGGTGAACTCGACCACCCCGGCGCGGATGTTCGGCCTTTACCCGCGCAAGGGCACAATCGCGCCCGGTTCCGACGCCGACATCGTCATCTACGACCCGGCGCTGCGGCACGTGCTGTCCGCGCAGACGCACCACATGGCGGTGGACTACTCGGCCTACGAGGGCCGGGAGGTACAGGGCGGCGCCACGGTCGTGCTGTCCCGGGGTGAGATCATCGTCAGCGACGGGGAGTGGCATGGGCAGGCCGGGCGGGGGCGTTTCCTGGCCCGCGGCGAGTGCCAGTACCTGAGATAGGGGGGCCAGATGGATATCGGCTTGGTGCTTCAGACCGACCCGCCCGCGAGCCGGGTCATCGAGCTGGCCGCCCGGGCGGATCTCGGCGGGTTCAGCCACGTCTGGACGTTCGACTCCGCCGTGCTGTGGCAGGAGCCATTCGTCATCTACTCGCAGATCCTGTCGGCCACCAGCCACGTGACGGTCGGCCCGATGGTCACCAACCCGCTGTCGCGCGAGCCGTCGGTGACCGCGTCGCTGTTCGCCACGCTGAACGACATGTTCGGCAACCGCACCGTGTGCGGCATCGGCCGCGGCGACTCGGCGATGCGCGTGCTCGGCCGGACCCCGTCCTCGCTGGCCACGCTGGCCCGTGCGATCCGGGACATCCGCGACCTGGCCGAGGGCCGGGAGGTGGACTACGACGGCACCAAGGTGCGCATTCCGTGGGTGCGTGACGGCCACCTGGAGGTGTGGATGGCGGCCTACGGGCCCAAGGCGCTGAAGGTGTGCGGCGAGGAGGCGGACGGGTTCATCCTGCAGTGCGCCGACCCGGACATCGCCCGGTGGACCATCACCGCGGTCCGGGCGGCGGCGGCGGCCGCCGGGCGGGATCCCTCGGCGCTGACCTTCTGCGTGGCGGCCCCCGCCTACATCGGCGACGACTACGCGCACATGCGGGACCAGACCCGCTGGTTCGGCGGCATGGTGGGCAACCACGTCGCCGACCTGGTGGCCCGCTACGGCGACACCGGGGACGCGGTGCCCCGCGCGCTGACCGACTACATCAGGGCCAGGGAGGGCTACGACTACTCCCACCACGGCAAGGCGGACAACCCGTCCACCGCGTTCGTTCCCGACGACATCGTGGACAGGTTCTGCCTGCTCGGCCCGGCGGAGCGGCACCTGGAGCGGCTCGCGGAGCTGCGCGAGATCGGCGCCGACAACTTCAGCGTGTACCTCATGCACGACGCGCAGGACTACACCCTGGATGCCTACGCGACGCACATCATCAACGCGCTCTGAGCCCTAGTCACTTATGGTCATCAATTAATAACGAGCTGTTATTTTCACCGCTGCCGCGAGTGGGCTCAAGCCTGCCGACCATGGCCTCGATCAACCACAATTTCGACAAGAGCACGCCCAGGGGCTCCAACTACCAGGCCAACGGGGCGCCGTTCCCGCCGCGCGACGGGAACTCCGCCCCCAGCGACCTGACCCAGTGCGTCACCTTCGGCTGACCGCCACTCAGGCGGCGCCGGGCGTGGTGAGCCCGAGCATCTCCGCGGCGGCCTGGCCGCTCGTCCGGGACGCCCCGTAGGTGGCCAGGTAGGTCCGCGCCGCGGGCCGCCACACGGGCAGCCCCATCTCCAGCACGATCGTGTCCGGGCGCGCCGCGAGCAGGCGGGTGATGACCGCCTGGGCGCCGGGATCGCGGTGGGCGTCCCGGACCACGGCGATCACCGACCGCCCGGCGGCGTGCCGCAGCGCCTCGGCGACCTGCCGCTCGGCCCGGGCGCCCCCGGCGGGCACCCGGACGACGCTGCCCTCCGGCAGCCACGGCTCCAGGCCCCAGGGCACGACGCCCACGGCGACGTTCCCGGGCGGGGCGACCTCGATCACCACCGGGTCGGTGACTATGCCGGGCGAGCCGGTGACCCGCAGCGCGCGCCGCGCCGCCGCCAGCCCGATCCCGTCGCCGGGCGGCAGCGGCGCCTCCGGCGGGGCGCCGGGCCAGGAATCCGCGCCGAGTCCCGGCGGCAGCGCCCCCGCGGCGAGCATCGCCCGGAACCTGGCCACCCGCTCCGCCGCCTCGGCCAGCCGGTCCGGGGGCAGGGTGCCCTCCGCCGCCGCGGCCGCCAGCGCGCCCCGGACCGCGAGGTAGTCCCCCTCGGCCTGGTCACGGCCCAGGCAGAGCAGGTCCACGCCCGCCGCGACCGCGCGCACGGCCGCGTCGGCGATGCCGTTCCGCTTGCTGACGGCCCGCATCTCCAGCGCGTCGGAGATGATCACCCCGGTGAAGCCGAGTTCGCCGCGCAGCAGCCAGCCGAGCGCACCGGGCGACTGGGTGGCCGGCCGGTCCCCCGTCACGCCGGACAGCCGGAGGTGGCCCGGCATGATCGCGGCGACCCCCGCCGCGATCGCCGCGGCGAACGGCGGCAGGTCACGCTCGCGCACCCGGGCGAGGTCGCCGTCGATGGTGGCGACCATGAGATGGGTGTCGTCGCGGGTGCTGCCGTGACCGGGGAAGTGCTTGGCGCACGCGGCCACCCCGGCCGACTGGAGCCCGTGCACCGCCGCGGCCGCGTGCCGGCTCACCAGGGCGGTGCTCGCGCCGAAGGAACGCGTGCCGATGATCGGGTTGCCCGCCGCGGTGTTCACGTCAACCGACGGGGCCAGGTCCATGTTGACACCGACCGCGGCCAGGTCGGTGCCGAGCGCCCGGTACACGGCTCTGGTCAGCCCCACGTCGTCGACCGCGCCGAGGGCCGCGTTGCCGGGATAGGGGCTCCCGGTCAGGTGGGCGAGCCTGGTCACGTCACCGCCCTCCTCGTCGATCGCGATGACCGGCTCGGGGGCCGCGGCGCGCAGCGCCGCAGTCAGCGCCGACAACTGCTCGGGCCCGGACACGTTAGGGCCGAATAGCGTAACGCCCGCAAGGCCGTTTTCCAGCGCATGGAGCAACCATTGTGGTGCGGACGGCCCCGGAAACGGCGGGAGGAGAATGGCGTCCGCGAAGCGGCTGAGGGATCCGTTGGCCCCCGCGGCCCCGCTCATCATCTGTTTGCCTCCCTCGCGGGCGCTCGGCCTGGGGCCTCGCTGGCTTCGGGAGGCTGGTCCTCGGCGCCGGGACACCGCAACGGCGCCTGGGGCGCCTTATGCGGCGTTGGGCCCGGCGCCTGCGGCGTGACGGCTGAGGCCAGTGGCGGGCGCCTCATCCTTTCACCGCTCCCGCCACCAGGCCGCGGGCCATCTTTCGCTGCACGATCAGGAAGAACACGATCGGCGGGATGGTGTACAGCGTGGACGCGGCCATGATCGCTCCCCAGTCGGAGCTTCGCTGGCCCATGAAGTAGGTCACATAAATGGGCAGGGTGAACTTCGCCGGGTAATTGGGGCTCAGGAACGTCAGCGCGAATATGTACTCGTTCCAGGCGTAGATGAACGAGAACACGCTGGTCGCCACCAGGCCGGGCGCGACAAGCGGGAACAGGATGCGCCAGAAGATCCGGGCCGGGCCGGCGCCGTCGATGGCCGCCGCCTCCTCCATCTCCCTGGGCACCGCGGCGACGAAGTTGCGCAGCATCCAGATGGAGATCGGCAGCGCGAACGCGGTGTAGACCAGGGCGAGGCCGGTCAGGCTGTCCAGCAGGTTGAGCGCCCTGAAATTGATGAACAGCGCGATGACCAGCGCCTGCTGCGGCAGCATCTGCACCACGAGCAGCATGATCAGGAACGAGGCGCGGAACCGGAACCGGAACCGGGCCACCGCCACCGCCGCCAGCAGGGCGAGCAGCGACGAGGCGAGCACCGCGGCCGCGGTGACGAACAGGCTGTTCCGGAAGAAGGTCCAGAACGAGATGCCGATCGCGCTGCCGCTGAACACCCGGCCGAAGTTGGCCACCGTCGGGTGGGCGGGCAGGATGTGCGGGGTGAGCGAGAAGATTTCGGCCCGCGGCTTGAACGCGGTCGAGATCATCCACACGATCGGGGCGAGCGTCACCACCGCCACCAGCACCCCGGCGCCGTTGAGGGCGGCCGCGCGCAGCCTGGCCGAGGTTCTTCGGTGCATAACGCCGGCTGGCACCATCCCGGTTGCGCGCACCGCGGTCTGCTGCGTGGTCACTGCAACGCTCCTTGCCTGATCGACGCCCGCACGTAGCCGACGGTGATGATCATCAGGATGACCGTCAGCACCAGGGCCAGCGCGCCGCCGAGGCCGTAGCTCGGCGGGGTGGAGAACGCCTGCTGGTAGACGTAGATGCCGAGGTTGTACTCGTCGAGGTTGGCGCCCGAGCCGGTGAGGATGAACAGCTGCGGGAACACCCCGAAGTCCCAGATCACCGACAACAGCAGCAGCACCAGGAAGATCGGCTTCAGCAGCGGATAGGTGATCTTCCAGAACACCCGCCAGGGGCCGGCCCCGTCGACCCGCGCGGCCTCGTACAGCTCGGCGGGCACGGTCTTGAGCCCGGCCAGCACGCTGACCGCGATGAACGGGAAGCCCTGCCAGACCAGGAGCAGGGTGGCCACCGTGTAGACCGGCACCACCGAGCTCATCCAGTTGAACCCGGCCCAGGTCGCCGCGCCGCCGCCGAGCCAGCCCGGCAGGTGCGCCAGCGCCCAGTCGACCACCCCGCCGTCCGGGTTGAATATCCAGTAGAAGGTCACCGTCGCGGCCACCGTGGGGGTGGCCCAGGCGAGCAGCGTGGTCGCGCTGACCACGACCGACATGCGCCGGCCGAGCCGGTTCAGCAACAGGCCCACGCACGTGCCGGTCACCAGGGTCAGCGGGACCACCACCGCCGCGAACACGCAGCTGTTGCGCAGCGAGATCCAGAACTCCGGGTCCTTGAAGATCGTGGCGAAGTTGGCCAGGCCGACCCACTGGGTGGGCGCCACGCCGGCCAGCTGCTGGATCCCGTAGTTCTGGAGCGAGAACAGGCCCACCTGGATGGCCGGCCACACGATGAGCCAGGCGACCCCGGCGAGGGCCGGGATCAGCAGCAGGTACGGGGCCAGGTGGTAGCGCCGCACGAACATTCCGGCCCGGACCCGGGCCGGGAGCACACCGGGATCCGGCGGTGGGCCGTCCCCGGACCGGCCGAGTTGCCCCGGCCGGTCCTGGGTCGACAGATCCGTCACTTCTTCCCTGTGTTGAGGATGCTCTGGAGTTCGGCGTTGGCCGTGTTGACGGTCTGGGTGAAGTTAGCGCCCTGCATCAGCGCCTTCATCATTGTCGGGATGACCGCGTCGGTGGTGTCGGCGATCGCCCAGTTCTTGGCGTTCAGCGGCGAGATCTGGGTGACGGTCGCCGCCTTCGCGAACCCGGACAGCAGCGGGTTGCTGCTGTAGGCGCCGCCGGTGAGCTGGGTGGTGTACGGCGGGAAGAATCCCTGCGAGTTGGCGAACGAGGTGGAGTTGCTGACGCTGTCCATCGTCTTGACCAGGTCCCAGGCCGCCGTGGGGTACTTGGTCAGCTTCCAGACGGCCAGGTCGGAACCGCCGGCGAAGGCCGGCGACTGGCCGCTGCTGCTGCCGGGGATCGGGAACGAGGCGAAGTTGGCCGTGTCCACCGCGTTCTTCGGGAACTCCGCCTTGGCCCACGGCCCGTCGATGTACATGTCCAGCTTGCCGAGCGCGAAGTCCTCGTTCGAGCCGCCGGAGGTGGCCCCCGGCGCGCCCAGCTCGGTCTGGCCGACGTAGGTCTTCGGCGACACGTGGTCGGTCAGGTACAGGTCGGCGTAGAACTTGATGCCGGCCTCGGACTGCGGGCTGTTCAGCTCGGCGACCCACTTGCCGCCCTGGTCGACCGCGACCTGGCCGCCGGCGCCCCAGATGAAGCTGACGATGGCGTTGGTGTAGTCGCTGGGCGCGCCGAGCCCCCAGGTGCCGGGGAACTTCTTCTGGAGCAGCTTCGCGTCGGCGACGAGCTGCGCCCAGCTCGCCGGCGGCGAGGTGATGCCCGCTTTGGTGAACTGGTCCTTCCGGTACCAGATGCCGCGCACGCCGCCGAACCACGGCACCGCGTAGATGCTGCCGCCGACGGTGTCGTTGGCCAGCATGCCCTTGACGATGGTCGAACTGGGGGACCATTTGTGCACGTCGGTGGCGATGTTGGCGAGCATGCCGAGCGACGCCTGGGTGGGCGTGTCGGTGTTTCCCAGCTCGGTGACGTCCGGGCCGTTCTTGCCGCTGCTGTACGCGGTGGTCCAGTCGGTGGTCCGGTTACCCCACGGCACGAAGACCACATGGATCTTGGTCTTGGCGTAGGCGGGATAGTCCTGGTGGAACTGGGTGACTATCCCGTTCATCCAGGTCACCTGCGCCGGGGTGGAGTTCCCCATCCGCCAGACGGTGAGCTGGGCCGGCACCGAGCCGGACGAAGAGGATGGTGTGCTGCTGGACCCACATCCGGCGGCTAGGGCCGTGAGGGCCGAGGCCGCTAGGATGGCCGCGGCGGCCTTTCTGTTCCTCACCTTTGCTGTCTCCCTTCGCGTCGTCCAGGCTCAGGGTGGCTTGTCCGGGCCGGTGAGCCGGTGGACGGCGCCGGGGCCGCCCGGCGTCGTCCCCCAGTCACCGGATGGGTTTCTCTGAGCGGACCGGGTAGGAGTTAAACTAACAAGAAACTTTCCTATAAAATAGACCCCGTGAGGGGTCAGTTTCGCTCTGTTGCCGGATCGATACCTACGTGACGGGGGGACCGCATTGGCTCTACGGCCAGGCACTCCGAGCCTGCTGCGGGAGATCAACGACTGCGCGGCGCTCGAGCTGCTGCTGACCGAGGGAGCGCTGACCCGCTCGCAGGTCGGCGAGCGCACCGGCCTGTCCAAGGTCACCGCCTCACAGACGCTCACCCGTCTCCAGGAACGCGGCCTGGTGACGGTCACCGGCCAGCTCGCCGGCGGCCGCGGGCCCAGCGCCGCGGTCTACGCGGTCGTGCCCTCCAGCGCTTACGTGGCCGCGCTCGACGTGTCGCCGGAGGCGGTCACCGCGGGCGTCGCCGACGTGACCGGGCGGCTGCTGACCGAGGTGACCGTGGACCCGAACGGGGCCCGCAACCCGGTCCAGCTGGTCCGCAACGCGGTGTCCACCGCCTGCCGTTCCGCCCAGGTGGAGGCCGAGGAGTTGCGGGCCTTCGTGATCGGCACCGGCGGCATGGTCGACGCGCGCACCGGCGACGTGCGGCTGTTCGTGGACATGCCCGACTGGCACGAGGGCGTGCTCGACGCCCTCCGCCAGGACCTGCGCCGCCCCGTCACGATCGAGAACGACGTCAACCTCGCCGCCATGGCCGAGCACGCGCTGGGCGCCGCCCAGGGAATGGACGACTTCGTCCTGGTCTGGCTCGGGGTCGGCCTCGGCCTGGCCACGATCCTCGGCGGCCGGCTGCACCGGGGGGCCAGGGGCGCCGCGGGCGAGATCGGCTACCTCCCGGTGCCCGGGGTTCCGTTGCCCGAGGATCTCATCCACCCGGGGACGGGCGGGTTCCGCTCGCTCGTTGACGCCCGTTCGGTGCGCATGCTCGCGGAGCAGTACGGCTTCACCGCGGGTGCGGGCGATCGGTTCGCGGCCGGGCAGGCCGCCGGTGAGCGGGCCCCCGGTGAGCGGGCCCCCGCCCTGGGGCCGGCCGGCGAGTCGGTGGCGGAGGCGGTGGCCGCGGCGCAGGCCGGCGAGCCCGGCGGCGAGGCCTTCCTGGACGACCTGGCCCGCCGGGTGGCGGTGGGCGTGGCGTCGGTCGTGGTCACGCTCGACCCCGAGCTCGTGGTGCTCGGCGGCGAGGTGGGCCAGGCGGGCGGCGAAGCGCTGGCCGGCCGGGTGAGCACCGAGGTCGGCCGGATCTTCCCGGTGACCCCCGACGTGGTGCCCACGGCCGTGCCCGTTGCTCCCGTGCTGCGCGGCGCGCTGCTCGCCGCCGTCGACCAGGCCCGCTCCGCCCTCCTGGCCTCCGTCGCCGACGACTAGCGCCCCGGCGAGCTGCCCGGCGGGCAGCGGCAGCGGGTCGCCATCGCCCGGGCCCTGGCGGGCAGCCCCAAGCCGCTGATCGCCGACGAGCCGACCGGCCAGCTCGATTCCGAGACCGGCCGGCAGATCATGGTCCTGCTCGCCGCGGTCGTCCGCTCCGAGGACGTGACCGCGGTGGTGGCGACGCACGACCGGACGCTGATCGACCTCGCGGACGTGGTCCTGGAGCTGGCGGACGGCCGGATCACGCGGCGGTGAGCGCGGCCTGCTCCGCCCGCCCCCGCGCTCCGCGCCCACCCCCGCTCGGCCCCGCGGCATCCGTGGTGACCGGCAGCCCGGCGGCGGCCGCCCGGCCGAAGTCGTCGTCGACGATCGTCACGGTGTGCCCGGCGGCCTGGAGGAACGACGCGGCGACGCTGGCCCGGTAGCCGCCCTGGCAGTGCACCCAGACCGGGCCCACCGGCAGCTCCCGCCGCCGGCCCGGCAGCTCGTGCAGCGGGATGTGGCGTGCCCCGTCGAGGTGGCCGGCCGCCCATTCGAGCGGGCGCCGGACGTCCAGGATCGTGACCTCCCGGCGGCGGCGCCCGGCGGCCAGGCCGGGGAAGCCGGATACCGGGCAGGCGCCCGCCCGCCCGCTGCCCAGCAGGTCCACGGTGACCCCGGTGGCGGCGCCGGCCAGGTGGTCGACGCCGATCCGGGACAGCTCGCGCTGCGCGGCCGCCACCTGGCAGGAGGTGTCCGCGAGCAGGGTCAGCGGCGTGCCGGGGGGCAGCAGCCAGCCGAGGTTGCTGGCGAAGGCGTCGCCGAGCTCGAAGCTGAGCGAGCCGGGGACGTGCGCCGCGGCGAACGCCCGCCGGGCCCGCAGGTCCACCACCCACTCCCCGGCGGCGATGCGCGCGGCGATCTGGTCCGCGGTCACCGGCGGCGGCGGGAGCAAGGCGGGAGCATCCGCGCCGGCCGCGTTCGCCGGGCCCATCCGCGCGTAGTAGGCCGGGTAGACGTCCAGGCCGGCCAGCAACTGTTCGGCGTAGCGGTCCTCGTCCAGGGTGAGCGCGGGGTTGGCCCGCTTCTGGTCGCCGATCGTGGTGGCCGCCGCCGCGGGCGGCCCGGCCGCGCAGAAGCTGCCGAACCCGTGCGTCGGCAGCACCCTCGTGTGCTCGGGCAGGGCGGTGGCGAGCCGCCGGGCCGAGGCGTGCTGCGCGGCCGCGAGGTGCCTGGCATGCGCCGCGCCGAGCAGATCCGGGCGGCCGGTCGATCCGTTCAGCAGCGAGCCACCGGTGAAAACCGCGACCACCGCGCCGGTCGTGGCGTCCTCGAGGACGTAGCTCAGGTGCGTGAAGGTGTGGCCGGGGGTGGCCACCGCGCGCACCCGCATCGTCCCCGCCGTCACCTCGTCCCCGTCCGCGATCGCGGCCCGGCCGAACGCCACCTCGTCGGCGGCGTTCACGTAGTAGGCCGCGCCGGTCTCCCTGGCCAGGGCCAGGCCGCCGGACACGTAGTCGTTGTGGATGTGCGTCTCGAACACCGCGGTCACCGCCACGCCGCGGTCGGCGGCCGCCACCAGCACCCGGTCGATGTCACGCTGCGGGTCCACCACGAGCGCGACCGCGCCGTCGCTGGCCAGGTAGCTCCGGTCACCGAGCGACGGCGTGCTTAGCACCACGATCTCGATCACTGTGGCCACCTCCTGGTTCAGTTTTACTATTTATCCTATCGACATACTGGGTTATGGTGAAGGGGTGTACTCCTCCGATCTTCCCGGCGACGGCAGGCCGGTCATCGCCGTCATCGGCGGGGGCGCCAGCGGCACGCTGGCCGTTGTCCACCTGCTCCGGCTCGCGGCCGGCGGACGGGGCGGCCTGCGCATCGCGCTGATCGACCGGCTCGGCAGGCACGGCCTCGGCCAGGCGTACTCCACCACGAACCCCGGGCACCTCCTCAACACGCCCGCCGCCAAGATGAGCGCGGTCGCCGGGGATCCCGGCCACTTGCTGCGCTGGGCCCGGGCGGACGGCACCGCCGGCCAGCCGCAGGACGGCTTCCTGCCGCGCCAGGCCTACGGCCGCTACCTGTGCGAAACGCTCGCCGCGGCGGAGCGCGCCGCGCAGCGGACTGCCACCGTCCGGCGCATCACCTCGGATGTGGTGCGCATCAGCGGCGGCGCGCCCCGGCACCCGCTGCGCCTGCACCTGGCGGCCGACGGCCACATCGACGCGGACGCCGCCGTGCTGGCCACCGGGAACCTGCCGCCCGCGGCGCCGTGCCCGGTGCCGGCCACCCCCCGTTACATCGCCGATCCGTGGGCGCCCGGCGCGCTGCGCGATGCCTGTGACGGCAGCCCCGTGGTCGTCCTCGGCACCGGCCTGACCACGATGGACGTGGCCATCGCGGTGACCGGGGCCAGCCCGCGCACCGTGGTGCACGCGGTGTCCCGGCACGGCCTGCTCCCCCAGGCGCACCGGCCGGGCCCGGTCACGGCGGGGATCGGCTGGCTGCCGGTGCTGTCCGACGACCTCGGCCAGGTGCGGCTGGGCGAGCTGATGTGGCAGGTGCGCACCGCCGTGGCGGACCGCCCCGATCATTGGCGGGACATCGTCGACGCGCTGCGGCCCTACGTGCCCCGGCTGTGGCGGCGGCTGTCCGTGGCCGACCAGCGCGTGTTCCTGCGGCACGTGGCGCGCTACTGGGAGGTGCACCGGCACCGGATGCCGCCGGAGGTCGCGCGCCGGGTCACCGCGCTGCGCTGCGCCAGGCGGCTCACCATCCGCGCGGGCCGGGTCACCGCGGTCGCCGAGGTCCCCGGCGGCCTGCGCGTCCGCGTGGACCAGGACGGGACCGTCACCGAACTCACGACTGGCTGGCTGATCAACGCGACCGGCCCGAATCCCGACATCACCACGGCCGGGGACCCGCTGCTGCGCGACCTGCTCGGCCGCGGCCTGGCGCGGCCCGACCCGCTGCGGCTGGGCATCGACGCCAGCCCGGGCGGCGCCGTGCTCGACGCGTCCGGCCGGCCAAGCAGCACGCTGTTCACTCTCGGCCCGCCGCTGCGCGGGCTCCGCTACGAGACCACGGCCATCGCGGAGATCCGCGACCAGGCCGCCGCGCTCGCCCTGCGCCTCACTGCCGCGGCCCACGCCCCCGCCCGCCCCAGTGCTAGCCCCGACCCCGCCGCCCCGCCCCATCGCGCCGCCTAGCCAGCCAAGCGGTCAGCCAAGCAGTTCGGCCATCGCTCCCTCGTGCGAGACCGCCTGGCCGGCCCGCGGCCACCATTCCTTATGGGCCGCCAGCGTCGCCTCTATCTCGGCCTCTTCCAGAGGGCAGCTTTGCTGCTTGACGCGGGTGAGGCAGTGTGGTGGTGTGGACCTCGTCCAATCGACGGCAGTGGAGGAAGCCGGTGCGAGTCCGGCGCGGTCCCGCCACTGTGACCGGGGAGCGGCCCTCACGTTAGCCACGACCGCACGGCGGTGGGAAGGCTGAGGGGAGCTTCGATCCGGGAGCCAGGACACTCCGGCCGTCCGATCCTTCGCCGCGGGGCGTGGTTACCCCGAGGAAGGCCGCCACGATGATGTCTCCACCCGGATCAACGCCCGCCGTCACCCGCCGGCCGCACCGATGCGCCGGCAGGCCGGGCTCGCCCCCGGGCTGCTCCTCGGCTCCGCTCTCGACGCCCTGCTGGCCGACCCGCGCCGCGCTCACCCGGTCGCGGCGTTCGGCGCCGCCGCCTCCCGCGCCGAGCGCCGGCTGTGGGCCGCCAGCCGTGCCCGGGGGGCGCTGTTCGCCATCGGCTGCGCCGGCCCGGCCGCCGCGCTCGGCTGGGGCATGCAGCGGCTGGCCGGGCGCGATCCGGCGCGGTTCGCCGCGCTGACCGCGGTGACGGCGTGGACCGTGCTCGGCGGCGCCAGCCTCGCGGCCGAGGCGGCGGCGATGTCGGCCGCCCTGGCGGCCGGCGACCTCGACGGCGCGCGCGCCGTCCTGCCCGCCCTGTGCGGGCGCGACCCCGCCGGGCTGCCCGCCGCCGAACTGGCCAGGGCAACGGTGGAGTCGGTGGCGGAGAACACCTGCGACGCGGTCGTCGCGCCGCTGCTGTGGGGCGCTGTCTTCGGCCTGCCCGGCCTGCTGGGGTACCGGGCCGTGAACACGCTCGACGCGATGGTCGGCCACAAGGACACGCATTACGCCAAGTTCGGCTGGGCCGCCGCCCGCCTCGATGATGTGGCGAACCTGCTGCCCGCCCGGCTGACCGCCCTGCTCGCGGTGGCCCTGGCGCCCGTGGCCGGTGGCAGCGGGCGCGGCGCCCTGCGCGCGGTGCGCCGCGACGGCGCGGCGCATCCCAGCCCGAACGCCGGCCGCTGCGAGGCCGCTTTCGCCGGCGCGCTCGGCGTCCAGCTCGGCGGCACCAACCTCTACCAGGGCCGGGCCGAGCGCCGCGGCACCCTGGGCGACGGCCCGCCACCGGTCCCGGACGACATCGACCGCGCGATCCGCCTCTCCCGGCTGGTTACGGCCACGGCGGCCCTGCTCGCCGCCGCGATCGCACACCTCAGGCAGGGCGGAGGCTGAGATGAGGGGCTTCCCATCCAAGCGGGGCTCTGCCGTAACGCCGCAGGCGCCGGGCCCCACGCCGCATCGCTGCGCGCTGCGGCTTCCCGGCGCCGAGACTCTGCTGGTTCCGGGGGCAAGCCCCCGGACCCCGGTGCCTCCCGAAGCCAGGGAGGCCCCCCAGGGCCGACCGCCCGCGAGGGAGGCCAAATGAAAGGCCTGCTGGTCGCGGGGACGACGTCGGACGCGGGCAAGAGCGTGGTCACCGCGGGGATCTGCCGGTGGCTGGCCAGGCGCGGCGTCAAGGTAGCGCCGTTCAAGGCGCAGAACATGTCGCTGAACTCGGTGGTCACCCGGGACGGCGGGGAGATCGGGCGGGCCCAGGCGATGCAGGCCGCGGCCGCCGGCCTGGAGCCGGAGGCGGCGATGAACCCGGTGCTGCTCAAGCCGGGCGCGGGCGGCACCAGCCAGGTCATGGTGCTCGGTGAGCCGCTCGCCGAGGCCAGCGCCCGCTCCTATCCCGGCCTGAAGCAGCAACTGGCGGGCACCGTCCTGGCGAGCCTGACCTCGCTGGCCGACCGGTTCGACGTGGTCGTCTGCGAGGGTGCGGGCAGCCCGGCCGAGATCAACCTGCGCGGGCACGACCTGGCCAACATGGGCCTGGCCCGGGCCGCGCGCCTGCCGGTCGTCGTGGTCGCCGACATCGACCGGGGCGGGGCGCTGGCCGGCCTGTTCGGCACGCTTGCCCTGCTGAGCCGGGAGGACCAGGCGCTGGTGGCCGGCTTCGTGGTGAACAAGTTCCGCGGCGACGCGGCCGTGCTGGATCCGGGGCTTGCCATGCTGCGCGACCTGACCGGGCGCCCCACGCTCGGGGTGCTGCCGTGGACCGGCGGGCTCTGGCTCGACGCCGAGGACTCGCTGGCGCTCGGATCGGTGCGGGGGGAAGGGAAGGCAGGCCCAGTGAAGGGGGAAAGCGAAGGGGGAACGGGGAGGCGGGCGGGGGGTGGGGACGTGCTCCGGGTTGCCGTGATCCGGCTCCCGCACATCAGCAACTTCACCGACACCGACCCGCTGGCCGCCGAGCCGGGCGTGCTGGTCCGGTTCGTGACGACCACTGCGGAGATCGCCGACGCTGACCTGGTGATCCTGCCGGGCAGCCGGGCCACGGTCGCCGACCTGGCCTGGCTGCGCGAGCGCGGGCTGGCTGCCGCCGTGGCCGAACGCGCCGCGCGGGGCGGGCCTGTGCTCGGCATCTGCGCCGGGTTCCAGATGCTCGCGGGCGAGATCCGCGACGACGTGGAGAGCGGCGCCGGCCTGGTCCCGGGGCTGGCCCTGCTGCCGGCCACGGTCGAGTTCGGCGCGGGCAAGGCGCTGCGGCTGAGCTCCGGGACGGCGGACGGCGAGCCGGTGACCGGCTACGAGATCTACCACGGCATGGTGAGCATGACCGGCGGCGACCCGTTCCCCGGCGGGTGCCGCGCGGGCGCGGTGTACGGCACCACGTGGCACGGGATCTTCGAGAGCGACGGGTTCCGGCGCGCGGTGCTGCGCCGGGTCGCCGCGGCGGCCGGCCGGGACTTCGAGCCCGCCCGCGTCGCGTTCGCGGCCGTGCGGGAACGCCACCTCGACACGCTCGCCGACCTGGTCGCCGCCCACACCGACACTGATGCCCTGCTCCGCCTCATCGAGCAGGGCCCGCCTCCCGGCCTCCCCTTCGTCCCCCCAGGAGCCCCATGAGCAGCGCAGCGCCAGACCGCAGCGCACCCCGCGGGCCCGCGCAGCCCGGCACCGCGGCCACCCCGGGGCCACGCCAGCCCTCCGCCGCCTTCATTCTTCTGTTGTCCGCCTCGGACACCGACCTGCTCGCGGCCCGGGCCAGCGGCGGGCCCTATCGCCTGGCCAACCCCGCGCGGACGGCTACCGCCGAGGTGTCGGGGCTGATGGACGGGGCGTATTGCGTGGTCGTACGGCTGCTGGGCGGGCGGAGAAGCTGGCCCGACGGCCTCGCCGAAGTCCTGGCCGGCGGCCTGCCGGTGGTGGTGCTCAGCGGTGAGCCGGACCCGGACGCGGACCTGATGGCGTCGTCCACGGTGCCCGCCGGGGTGGCCGCGCAGGCGCTGGCCTACCTGCGCGAGGGCGGCCCCGCGAACCTGGCGGAGCTGGCCAGGTTCCTGTCCGACACGCTGCTGCTCACCGGGGAGGGGTTCGCGCCGCCGGCGGCGCTGCCCGCGCACGGACGGCACGGCGACCGCGCGCAACTGCCGGGCCGGCCGACCGTGGGGATCGTGTTCTACCGGGCGCACGCGGTGTCCGGGAACACCGCGTTCGTGGACGCGCTCGCCGACGCGATAGAAGCGGGCGGCGGGAACGCGCGCCCTGTGTTCTGCGCCTCGCTCCGCTCGGCCGGGCCGGAGGTGTATGGGCTGCTCGAAGGCGTGGACGCGCTCATCGTGACCGTACTGGCCGCGGGCGGGGCGGTGGCCGGGGACGCCAGCGCGGGCGGCGACGAGGACGCCTGGGACGTGACCGCGCTCGCCGCGCTGGACGTGCCGGTGCTCCAGGCGATGTGCCTGACGTCCTCCCGCGCGGCGTGGGCGGCGTCCAGCGCGGCGCTGACCCCGATGGACGCCGCGATGCAGGTGGCGGTGCCCGAGTTCGACGGGCGGCTGATCACCGTGCCGTTCTCGTTCAAGGAGACCGGCCCCGACGGGGTGCCGCACTACGTTGCCGACCCGGAGCGGGCCGCCCGGGCCGCCGGAATCGCGCTGGCACACGCCCGGCTGAGGCACACGCCGCCGGGGCGGCGGCGGCTGGCGATCATGCTGTCGTCCTACCCGACCAAACACGCCCGGGTGGGGAACGCGGTCGGGTTGGACACCCCCGCCTCGGCGGTCGTGCTGCTCCGCGCGCTCCGGGACGCGGGCTACGACACCGGCGACGGGTTCCCCGAGGACGGCGACGAGCTGATCCACCGGCTCATCGCGGCGGGCGGGCACGACGTCGAGTGGCTCACCGAGGAGCAGCTCGCCGAGGCGCCGATGCGGGTGCCCGCGGCGGACTACGCGGGCTGGTTCGCGGAACTGCCCGCGCCGCTGCGGGACGCGGTCCGGGCGCACTGGGGCGACCCGCCGGGCGGCCTGTACGTCGACGGGCGGCGAGATCGTGCTGGCCGGGCTGCGGTTCGGCAACGTGATCGTGATGATCCAGCCGCCGCGCGGGTTCGGCGAGAACCCGGTCGCGATCTACCACGACCCGGACCTGCCGCCGTCGCACCACTACCTGGCGGCGTACCGGTGGCTGGACCGGTCGTTCGGCGCGCACGCGGTGGTGCACCTGGGCAAGCACGGCACCTGCGAATGGCTGCCCGGCAAGGGGCTCGGCCTGTCCGCGCGGCTGCGCGCCGGACGCGGTGCTCGGCGACCTGCCGCTGGTCTACCCGTTCATCGTCAACGACCCGGGTGAGGGCACCCAGGCCAAGCGCCGCGGCCACGCGACGCGTGATCGACCACCTGATCCCGCCGATGGCCCGCGCCGACACCTACGGCGACCTGGCCAAACTCGAACAGCTCCTGGACGAGTACGCCATGGTCAGCGCGCTCGACCCGGCCAAGCTCCCGACCGTCCGGGCCCAGGTCTGGGAGCTGATCTCCGCCGCGCAGCTACATCACGACCTGCACGTGGACGCCGTGCCCGCGGCCGAGGATTTCGACGACTTCGTGCTGCACGTGGACGGGTACCTGTGCGAGATCAAGGACGCGGTCATCCGCGACGGCCTGCACATCCTGGGCTCCGCCCCGGCCGGGGAGCAGCGGGTGACCACGGTGCTGGCCGTGCTCCGCGCCACGCAGGTGTGGGGCGGGCGGAGCGCGCTGCCAGGCCTTCGGTCCGCGCTCGCTTCGCATTTCGGGCTTTACGAGAGGTCGCTGCTGGCCGATCCCGCGCAGCCGGTCACGGTGCCCCCGGACCTGCCCGGCCCGGCGGCCGGTGAAGGGGGAAGGGGAGGCGGGCGGGCGACCGGGGCCGATGTGATCGACGCGCTGGAGGGTCTCGCGGGCCGGCTGGTGGCGGGCCTGGACGCGGCGGGCTGGGACCCGGAGCGGGTCCAGGCCGTGGCGGCCGAGGTGCTCGGGGCGGCGCCGCCGTCCGTCGTGGCCGTGCTCGAGTTCGCCGCGACCGAGGTGGTGCCCCGGCTGGAGCGAACACCCGACGAGGTGACGAACCTGCTGGCCGCGCTGGACGGCCGGTACGTGCCGGCCGGGCCGTCGGGCTCGCCGACCAGGGGCCTGGTGAACGTGCTGCCGACCGGGCGGAACTTCTACTCGGTCGATCCGAAGGCGATCCCGTCCCGTAACGCCTGGGACGTGGGCGCCGCGCTGGCCGAGTCCCTGGTGGCGCGGCACCTGGCCGACACCGGGTCGTACCCGCGCTCGGTCGGGCTGACCGTGTGGGGCACGTCGGCCATGCGGACCCAGGGCGACGACATCGCCGAGGTGCTGGCGCTGATCGGGTGCCGGCCGGTGTGGGACGACGCGTCGCGGCGGGTCACCGGGTTCGAGGTGCTGCCGCTGGCCGCGCTGGGCCGGCCCCGGATCGACGTGACCGTGCGCATATCCGGGTTCTTCCGGGACGCGTTCCCGCACGTGATCGCGCTGCTCGACGACGCGATCGCGGCCGTGGCCGGCCTGGACGAGCCACCGGAGTCGAACTACCTGCGCGCGCACGCGGACGCCGACGCCGCGGCGCACGGGGACCGTCGGCGGGCGACCACCCGGATCTTCGGCTCGAAGCCCGGCGCCTACGGGGCCGGCCTGCTGCCGCTGATCGACGCGCGCAACTGGCGCACCGACGCCGACCTGGCCGAGGTCTACGCGGTCTGGGGCGGGTACGCGTACGGCCGCGGCCTGGACGGCCGCGAGGCCAGGGCCGACATGGAGACGGCGTTCCGCGCGGATCTCGGTCGCGGCGAAGAACACCGACACCCGCGAGCACGACATCGCCGACTCCGACGACTACTTCCAGTTCCACGGCGGCATGGTGGCCATGGTCCGGCACCTGACCGGCGTCCGCCCCGGCGCGCGTACATCGGCGACTCGGCCGTGCCCGACCTGGTGCGCACCCGCGACCCTGGCCGAGGAGACCACGCGCGTGTTCCGCGTCCCGGGTGGTCAACCCGCGGTGGCTCGCCGCGATGGCCCGGCACGGCTACAAGGGCGCGTTCGAGATGGCCGCGACGGTGGACTACCTGTTCGGCTACGACGCCACCGCCGGCGTGGTCGACGACTGGATGTACGAGCAGCTGGCCGCCTCGTACGTGTTCGACGAGCAGACCAGCCGCGTTCCTGCGCAAGTCCAACCCGTGGGCGCTGCGCGGCATCGCCGAGCGGCTGCTCGAGGCGGCCGACCGGGGCCTGTGGGCCAAGCCCGTGGACGACACCCTGGACCGCCTCCGCGCGGTCTACCTGGAACTCGAAGGCGACCTGGAAGGCGAGGAGTCATGATCAGCCGCAGGCGCCCCAGCCGCAACACCAGCCCCAGCCCGGGCCATCGCCTGCCCGAGCCAGCCCAGGAGGCGGCCAAGTGAGCGACTTCCCGAAGCCAGCGAAGCGCCCGCAAGGGAAGCAAATGAGCTTTCCGTTTAGCGCGGTCGTGGGGATGGACGAGCTGCGGCTTGGCGCTGATGCTCAACGCGGTGTCCCCCGCCATCGGCGGCGTGCTGGTCCGCGGCGAGAAGGGCACCGCGAAGTCGACCATGGTGCGGGCGCTGGCCGGCGATCCTGCCGGACGTCGAGGTCGTGGCCGGGTGCCGGTTCTCCTGCGACCCGGCCGCCCCGGATCCGGCCTGCCCGGACGGCCCGCACGAGCCGGGCGCCGGGCACGCTGACCCGCCCCGCCCGGCTGGTCGAGCTGCCGGTCGGGGCCAGCGAGGACCGGCTGATCGGCGCGCTGGACATCGAGCGGGCGCTGACCGAGGGCGTCAAGGCGTACGAGCCGGGCCTGCTGGCCGCCGCGCACCGCGGCGTCCTGTACGTGGACGAGGTCAACCTGCTCCACGACCACCTGGTGGACCTGCTGCTCGACGCCGCCGCGCTGGGCACCTGCTACGTGGAGCGGGACGGGGTCTCGGTCCGGCACGCGGCGCGGTTCCTGCTGGTCGGCACCATGAACCCGGAGGAGGGCGAGCTGCGCCCGCAGCTGCTGGACCGGTTCGGGCTCACCGTGGAGGCGGTGGCGCCGCGCGATCCGGGGCTGCGCGGCGAGGTGGTGCGGCGGCGGCTCGTCTACGACGCCGACCCGGCCGGGTTCGCCGGCCAATGGCAGCCCGCGGAGTCGGGGCTGGCGGAGCGGATCGTCGCGGCGCAGGCGCTGCTGCCGGGCGTCGTGCTGCCCGACGGGACGCTGCGCCAGGTCGCAACGGTGTGCGCCGCGTTCGACGTGGACGGGCTGCGCGCGGACCTGGTGACCGCGCGGGCCGCGCTCGCGCACGCCGCGTGGGCAGGGCCGGGGCGAGGTCACCGCCGCGGACGTGCGCGCCGCGGCCCGGCTGGCGCTGCCGCACCGGCGCAGGCGGCAGCCGTTCGACGCGCCGCAACTCGACGAGGACGAACTCGACCGGGCGCTCGCCGAGGGGGCCGGTGAGGATCCCGAGCGACCCGGTCCTGGGGATGACGGCGCCGGGGGGTGGCCAGCCGGGGGACGAGCGGCCGGAGGCCGGCCACGAGACCACGCCGGACGCGGCGCCCCCACCGCCACGGGACGACGGGGCCGCGGCGGATCGCCGGGCCGGCCGGAGACGCCCGGCCCTGCGGGGGAGCACCGGGGTGAGCCGCCCGCGCCGCAGGCGGCGGGCCAGCCACGGACGGGCGCCGCGGCCGCGAAACCGCCCGCCGCGCCTGGGCCGGTGTTCCGGGTCAAGCGGCTTGAGGTCCCCGGCACGGGTACCGGGTCGGCCGGGCGCAGGTCCCGGGCCCGGGCGGAGGCCGGGCACGTGACCGGGGCGCGCGAGCCCCGGGGCCGGGTCGGCCGGGTGCACGTGCCCGCGACGTTCGCCGCCGCCGCGCCGCACCAGGTGTCCCGCGGCCGGGCCGCGCCGGGGCGGCTGCTGCTGCGCGCCGGCGACCTGCGCGAGGCCCGGCACGAGGGGCGCGAGTCCAACCTGGTCCTATTCGTGGTGGACGCCAGCGGCTCGATGGCCGCCCGGGCCCGGATGGGCGCGGTCAAGGGCGCCGTGCTGTCCCTGCTGCTCGACGCCTACCAGCGCCGGGACAAGGTCGGCATGGTCACGTTCCGGGGCGGCTCGGCCGACCTCGCGCTGCCGCCGACGTTCTCGGTCGAGGCCGCGGCCGCCCGGCTGGCCGCGCTGCCCACCGGCGGGCGAACCCCGCTCGCGGCGGGCCTGCTCCGGGCGCACGAGGTGCTCCGCACCGAACGCATCCGCGACCCGCGCCGCCGCCCGCTGCTGGTCCTGGTCACCGACGGGCGGGCAACCGGCGGCCCGGACCCGGTCGGGCACGCGCACCGGGCCGCGGCGCTGCTGGCCGCGGTGGGCCTGCACACCGTGGTCGTCGACTGCGAGTCCGGCCCGGTCCGGCTGGGCCTCGCCGCCAGCCTCGCCCAGTCGCTCGGCGGCCCCGTGCTGCGCCTGGAGCACCTCGCCGCTACGCCCCTGGCCGACTCGGTCCGGTTTTTGATCGGGGGGTCCAGGCGGGTCGTCCCCCCGGACAAGCAGCAGCAGGAGGTGGCCTGATGCCGCAGGGGAAGCCGTCCGTCATCCCGGACGACGGGCTCACCACCCGGGAACGCCGCCAGCGGCCGCTGCGTCGTCGTGCACACCGGGGAGATGAAGGGCAAGTCCACGGCCGCGTTCGGGCTGGCCTTGCGGGCCTGGAACCAGGGCTGGCCGATAGTCGTCTACCAGTTCGTCAAGAGCGCCAAGTGGAAGACCGGGGAGGAGGCCGCGCTCCAGGCGCTGGACCGGGTGCACGCGGAGACCGGCGAGGGAGCTGCGGTCACCTGGCACAAGATGGGCGAGGGCTGGTCGTGGATCGCCCGTCCGGGCAGCGAGGCGGATCATGCCGCCAACGCGAGGGAGGGCTGGGAGCAGGTCAAGCGGGACCTGGCCGCGCAGGCCTACCGGTTCTACGTGCTGGACGAGTTCACCTACCCGGTCAAGTGGGGCTGGGTCGACGCCGGGGACGTCGCGGCGACCCTGGCGGACCGGCCCGGCCAGCAGCACGTGGTCATCACCGGCCGCGACGCCGACCCGCTCCTCGTGGGCGTGGCCGACCTCGTGGTCGAGATGACGAAGGTCAAGCACCCGATGGACGCCGGCCAGAAGGGCCAGAAGGGCATCGAGTGGTGAACACCGCGCGCCTGGTGGTGGCCGCGCCCGCGTCCGGGCACGGCAAGACAACCGTGGCCACCGGGCTGATGGCCGCGTTGCGCGCGCGTGGCCTGGCGCCGTCGGGGCACAAGGTCGGCCCGGACTACATCGACCCCGGATACCACGCGCTGGCGACGGGGCGGCCCGGCCGGAACCTGGACCCGGTGCTCTGCGGCGAGGACCGGATCGCGCCGCTGTTCGCCCACGGCGCGGCGGGCGCGGACATCGCGGTCATCGAGGGCGTCATGGGCCTGTTCGACGGGCGGGGCAGCACGGCCGAGGGGTCCACGGCGCACGTCGCGCGGTTGCTCGGCGCCCCCGTGGTGCTGGTCGTCGACGCCTCCGCGCAGGGCCGGTCGGTCGCCGCGCTGGTGTCCGGGTTCGCCGCCTACGACCCGGAGGTGCGGCTGGGCGGGGTGATCCTGAACCGGGTGGGTTCGGCCCGGCACGAGGAGATCCTGCGGGACGCGCTGGCCGGGACCGGCATCCCCGTGCTCGGCGCGCTGCGCCGCGACGACGCGATCGCCGTCCCGTCCCGGCACCTGGGCCTGGTTCCGGCGGCCGAGCGGGCGGGCGCGGCCAGCCAGGCGATAGGCCCGCTCGCCGCGCTGGTCACCGCCTCCGTCGATCTGGCCGCCGTGGCTGCGCTCGCCGAGTCGGTCGGCCCGCTCGCCGCCGAGCCCTGGGACCCGGGTTCCGTGATCATGGGATCACCGTCGGAACCACACCAATTCCATGATGTGGATGAGCGGCGGCGGGCCGCCCGGGGAACCCCGGTTGTCGCGGTCGCGGGCGGGGCGGCGTTCACGTTCTGCTACACCGAGACGGTGGAGTTGCTGACCGCCGCCGGCGCCGACGTAGTCGCCGTGGACCCGCTCCGGGACGAGTCGCTGCCGGCCGGGACCGGGGCCCTGGTGCTCGGCGGCGGATTCCCCGAGGTCCACGCGAGCGAGCTGTCCGCCAACGAACCGCTCCGGGCGGGCGTGGCCAGGCTCGCCGCCGCGGGCGCGCCCGTGGCCGCCGAGTGCGCCGGCCTGCTGTACCTGGCGAGCGAGCTGGACGGCCAGCCGATGTGCGGGGTACTCGACGCCGCCGCGCGGATGACCGGCCGGCTCACCCTCGGCTACCGCGACGCCGTCGCGGCCGGCCCCTCGGTGCTCACACCCGCCGGGACGGCCGTCCGTGGGCACGAATTCCACCGGACCACCGTGGTCCCGCGGAGCCCGAGCACCCCGGCGTGGGCGTATAGCGGGAAAGAAGAGGGCTTCGTACGGCGTGGCGTCCATGCGTCCTACCTGCACCTGCACTGGGCGGGGTACCCGGAGCTGGCCCGGCGCCTAGTGGCGGCGGCGGCATGAGGGCGCCGGTGCTGGCCGGGGTCGGCGTGGGGCCCGGGGATCCGGAACTGGTCACGGTGAAGGCGGTCCGCGTCCTCCGCGAGGCCGATCTGGTCCTGGTGCCCGTCATGGCCACCGGAGAGCAGGGCCGCGCGGAGGCGACGGTGCGGGCGCACGTGGACCACGGCCGGATTACCCGGGTGCCGTTCGCGCTGACCGCCGGTGCGGGGCTGGCCAGCCGCGAGGCCGCCTGGGACGCCGCCGCGAACGCGGCCGTCGCGGCGTTCTCCGGCGGCGCCGGCCTTGTCGCGTTCGCCACGATCGGTGACCCGAACGTCTACTCCACGTTCACCTATCTCGCGGCGTCGGTCCGGCCGCGGGTGCCCGGCCTGGCGGCGGCGACCGTGCCCGGCATCACGGCCATGCAGGACCTGGCGGCGCGCAGCGGAACCGTGTTGTGCGAGGGCCGGGAGACGCTGGCCCTGCTGCCACTGACCGCCGGGATGGGGCCGTTCCGCGCGGCGCTGGCCAGCTTCGACACGGTCGTCGGCTACAAGAGTGGCAGCCATCTGCCCGAGGTGCTCGCCGCGGTGCGGGACGCGGGCCGCCTCGACGGCGCGGTCCACGGCGCCAGCCTCGGGCTGCCGGGCGAGGACATCCGCCCCGCCGCCGAGGTCAGCGGGCCGGCCCCGTACCTGTCCACGCTGCTGGTGCCGGGCCGCCGCAGCCACCGCGGAGGCAAGCTGTGACCGGCACGCCGGGCCCGTCTCCCGCCGCCCGGGCCAAGGTGTGGTTCGTCGGCGCGGGGCCCGGCGCCGCCGACCTGCTGACGTTGCGCGCTGCCGGGGTCATCGGCGCGGCGGACATCGTGGTGTGGGCGTCCAGCCTGGTCCACGCCGACGTGCTGCGGCACGCGAAGCCGGGCGCCGAGATCGTGGACTCCGCCGCGCTGCCGCTGGAGGGCGTGCGGGCCCTGTACGAGCGCGCGCTGGCCGGCGGCCTCGTGGTGGCCCGGATCCATTCCGGCGACCCCGCGCTGTGGGGCGCGGTGCAGGAGCAGCGGGAACTGTGCGACGACCTCGGCCTGCCGCACGAGACGGTGCCCGGGGTCAGCGCCTACTCCGCGGTCGCCGCGCTGGCCGGCCGGGAGCTCACGATCCCGGAGCTGGCCCAGTCGGTGATCCTCACCAGGCTCGGCGGGGGGAAGACCCCGATGCCGGCCGGGGAGGAACTCGCCAGCCTTGCCCGGCACGGCACCACGATGGCGGTGTTCCTGTCCGCCGCCCGGTCCGGGCAGCTCCAGGCCGAACTGCTGGCGGGCGGGTACCCGCCGGACACGCCGGTCGTGCTGGCCTACCGGGCGACCTGGCCGGACGAGCTGATCGTGGACTGCACGGTGGGCACGCTGGCCGACGAGGCCCGCGCCCGCAAGCTGTGGAAGCACACCCTGTTCCTGGTCGGGCCCGCGCTGGCGGCCAGCGGCACCCGCTCACACCTGTACCACCCCGGCCACTTCCATGGGCACCGGCGTGCCGACCGGACGGCGCGGGCCGGCCTGCGCGTCGCCGACACCGCCCTCCGGGAGGAGTCAGCCCGCCACGGCGCGGCTCCGCGGGATGACTCCGCCCAGCGCGAGGCCGGGCCATGACCGCGCCCGGCCCGCCCGAGCCGGAACTGCCCGAGCCGGAACTGCGCGAGCCCGACCTGCCCCGGACCGCCAAGGTACGGCCGCGGGCGCTGCGCTCTTTGTACTTCGCGCCCAGCAGCCCAAGCCGGTTGATCGCGCTCTGCACCTGGTCGCCGCCTTCCACGAGAGCCCATTTCTGCGTCAGGAAAAAATCGGGGCGGCTGACGGCGGCCAGCCATGGCAAGCCATTGTCGCCCATGAGCGCTTCCCTTAGCGGCAGGCCCATCTCGCGGAACACGCTGGTAAGCGGGTAGAACGAAGTAATGATGCCGGTTCCCCGCACGTAACGCGGCATCAAATACGCGGCGGCTTGGCGAATGCGCTCGCGGCTCGCCTGATTGTTGATGCGCGGTTCCTGCCACACAGCCCATGCGCCCGGCTGCGGACGCAGCAACCAACACGCCATGCCCGCCAGAATCGCGATGCCGGCGGCGGGGGCCCGCATCCGCGGTGGAACCAGCGCCACCAATCCCCCCGCCGCCAGCGCCAATAGCGGCAGCGCGGCGGTTCCATAGCGGACGTTGTAGTAAGAGTGCGGCCAAAGCGAAGGCACGAAGATGGGCGACGCCCCTGAGTGCATATTCGCCACATAAAACGCCGGCGGCAGCGCCAGCAACACTAGTGGCCAGAAAGCGCGTTTTAAGAGGCTGGCTATTATGCCCATGAGCCCGAGGGCCACCAGCCCAGGCCCGGCGCAGAGTTGGATGGCGGTGCGGCAGTAGAGCCACGCCGCGCGCCAGTCATGCAGTCCCGGATAGGTGGCGCCGCCTTGGATCGCGCCCGGCGAATATGGACCTCGGACGAAATCGAGACAGTCGCCGGTCATCCACCAGTTATATGCCAGCCATGCCACCGGACCCACCGCTGCCAGCACGCCGAACAGCAGCGTAACCGCCATTCGATTCCGCCGCGCTGTAATCAAAAAATACCCCGCCGCTAAGGGAAGCAGGCACCACCCCTCGTAACGCGTCAACGTGGCGGCGCAGGCGGCGATGCCCGCGGCGGTCACGCAGAGCCAGCCTTGCGTTTGCCCGAACCGCACCGTGAAGTAGAGCAGCGCGGCCAATGAGGCGAAGAACACCATCTCCGTCATGGGAATCGATTGCAGGTAGAGAACGTTGGGATTGAGGGCGAACAATGCCGTCGCCGCTACGGCCGCGGCCGTGGAATCGAAGATCCGCCGTGCGGCCGCGAAGAAAAACGATCCGCCGGCGACGAAGCAAATCGCGGGAGGAATCGCGCCCGCGATCCCATTGCGCCACCAGGCGTCCACGCTCACAAAGGGCAGCATGAGCAGGTGGAGCAAAGGCAGCCACCCCGAACCGATCTGTTCCAATCCGGGATTTTGCGAATCCACAATGCGCCGCGCAATCATCAGGTGCGCATCGGCGTCGCCGTAGTAAAGAATCCAGCCCTGGAAGTACACCAACAGAACCGCGGCGGCGCTCAGCAACGCGAGGGCGGCGGTGACCGCGGCCTGCGGGAGCTTAGAACGAAGTGAAGCTCTTAAATTCGCGATAGCGCGCCTCAATTTCATCGCGGGTCAGGGTGCGGAAGCGGTCTACGCCGAATTTTTCGCAGCAGAAACTGCCCATCACGGAGCCGTAAATGACGGCGCGGCGCAGCTCCGCCATATCGGCCTTTCCACCTTTCGGTTCGATGCCCTGTCCGGCCAGATATCCCATGAAGCCGCCGGCGAAAGCAATCACCCGCGCCGGTAGGGTCGAAGACCTCCTCGCAGCAGAATACCCCGGTACCATGAAATGGCCATCCTCCCGGAACAGAATGGCGCCATACTCTCCGCGCTTGATCACCAGCGTGTGCGGCCCCATATCGAGGATCTTCTCCGCCGCGCGCCGCAAATTGTTTTCACCCGATAGCATTCGAGCTTCGCTGTCATTGATCAGCAGGAAATCCCATTCGGCGATCGTCTTGAGCAGATCCTGGCGATGATCGGCGATCCAGTAGTTCATGGTGTCGCCGCCCACCAGCCGCAACCCGTTCATCTGCGCGCGTACGCGCCGTTGCAGCTCGGGCTGGATATTGCCCAGCAGCAGGTACGGTTGCGAGCGATAGGCCCGGGGCAGCTTCGGCTGAAAATCGGCGAAGACGTTGAGATCGGTTCGCAGCGTCGTTCTTTCGTTCATGTCGGCCGAGTAGACCCCCGCCCAGAAGAATGTCTTGCCCGGCACCCGCTCCAGGCCCGCCAGATCGATCCCTCGCCCCGCAAGCAGATCGACGTCCTCTTGCGCGAAGTCCTCGCCTACCACAGCGACGATATTGACTCCAGTGAAATAGCTGGCCGCCAAGGAGATGTACATGCACGCGCCCCCGAGCATGCGATCCACTTTCCCATGCGGAGTTTCAACGCCATCGTAGGCGACTGAACCGACCACAACCAGCGACATGTAAGAGAAGATTGTAACAACCGTCGGTCGTCGCCGGGAAACTCAGTCGTCGCCGGGAAACATGGTGCGGGTGAGATCTTCCTCGATCTTAGGCCGCGAATGGTTCCACAGCGCCAGAGCGAATGCGATTGCGGCGAGCGTCCAGATGACGATATCGGCCGCGTCCAGGCGATTCCGCAGCGCGACGGCGATCATGCATAGCGCCGTGCGGAAGATCCAGCCGTAGAGCCGCGACAGCTTTTGCTTGCCCTGGCGAAACAGCGCCAGCGAACGGCCCATCATGTAGGCGCATCCGATGCCGATGAATCCGGCGATGCCGCGCATGAATTCAAACGAAACAGGCATCTCTTACGGCAGGATGTAAGGCCGCAGGACGGGGACTGCAACCACCAACTCACCGGCCACTATGCGGCCGAAATACGCGGACCCTTTCCCGCCCAGGTGCGTATAATCGAAAACCGGCGCCGCCTCGCCTTTGCGCTCCAATTCGTTGGCGGCCGATGCGGGAGGCGTTGCCGTTTTCGGCGCGGGTACGGAATTGCCGCCGGCGGCGCTCTCCGCCACAAGCGGCGGTGGCGGAGCCATCGCGAGCGCGTTGGCCTCCACGGGACCCATCTGTTCCACTGCCGCGACGCTCTCCGCATTCAGATCGAGCACGGGCACGCCTTCGCCGGCCGCTACCTTCTTTGTGGCGTCCGCCCAGGGGAGCAGATCGTTCTTCACTTTCCCATCCTTGAACGAGCGGCGAGTCAGTGAAGTGATCAGCACCGCGTTCGCGCCGGCGCCTTTCACGTCTTCCACGTACTGCCGGCGTCCGGACTCTGTCGTGAGATCGGTGGAGCGCCCGGGTTTTCCCGGCTGGTCGTTGTGCCCGAATTGGATCAGTACATAGGTTGCCGCGAACTCCGAATTGCGCTTCAGTTGATCCATCACCTGCGCCCAGGAGCCCCTTCGGCTCGATAGCTGCTGGTGCTACGGCCGCCCTTGGCCATGTTCACGCAGGCAGCCTGCGGAACCACATCGGCGCAGAAGCCCGGCCCCCATCCGCTCTTGACCGCCATGGTGGAATCGCCTACCAGAAGGATCCGCACAGGCGGCAATAGAGGCGGCGCGGGGGGTTGAGCCAGGGCGAATGCCGTGGTAAACAGCGCTCCGGCCAGCGGAAGGAAGTTTTTGATCATTGAGGCTCC
>CAVPFC010000044.1:0-3262 GCA_963703605.1 uncultured Actinomycetes bacterium | reverse complement strand
ATCGCCGGCTCGCTGAAGAAGCTCTACACCGAGCGGTTGCCGGCCACGGACGCGATCACCGTGTGCATGCAGGCCCTGTACGACGCGGCGGACGACGACTCCGCCACCGGCGGCCCCGACCTGACCCGCCGCATCTTCCCCGTGGTGGCCGTGGTCACCGCCGACGGGTTCCAGCGGCTCAGCGATGACGAGGCCGGCGAGTACGCGCAGGCGATCGTCGACGAGCGAATGACCTCGCCGGGCGGGCCGACCGCGCCGCTGCGCCAGCCGGCCAGTTAGCAACCAACCGCCCGAGCATCCGGTAACTATCCGTCCACACGAGTAGGGGAACCCCAGCGGTGTCCATGCCGTTCTACGTGTCGCCTGAACAGCAGATGAAGGACAAGGCGGACTACGCGCGGAAGGGCATCGCGCGCGGGCGCAACAGCGTCGTGCTCGAGTACGACGAGGGAATTTTGTTCGTCGCGCCGAACCCGTCCAGCGCCCTGCACAAGGTCAGCGAGATCTACGACCGGATCGCGTTCGCGGCGGTCGGCCGGTACAACGAGTACGAGAACCTGAGGGTCGCCGGGGTCCGCTTCGCCGACTCGCGGGGTTACCAGTACGCGCGCGAGGACGTCACCGCCCGCGGGCTGGCCAACTGGTACGCACAGGTACTCGCGAGCATCTTCACCGAGAGCAACAAGCCGTACGAGGTGGAGATCGTGGTGGCCGAGGTGGGGGAGACGCCGGACGGCGACCAGATGTACCGGATCACCTTCGACGGGTCCGTCGCCGACGAGCACGGCTTCGTCGCCATGGGCGGCCAGGCGGACCAGGTCGCCCTCGTGCTGAAGGACCGCTGGACGCCGGACCTGACCATGGAGGCCGCTCTCGCCGCGGCGATCGCGGCCCTGTCCGGGCAGGGCAACGGGGAGCGCTCCGAGATCAACGGCAGCCAGCTCGAGGTCGCCGCGCTCGTCCGCGGGCGGGCGCACCGGACGTTCCGCCGGATCACCGGCGCCCGGCTGGAGGAGCTGCTCGCCAGGGCCACCGGCAAGGACGCGGAGCCCGCGGGCGACGCCGCCGCGGACGAGCCGCCGCCGGGTGACGGCACGGCCCCCTAACCGGGCGGTCCCCGACCGTGATCATGGTCCGGTGGCTCGGCTTCGCCGCGGGGCTGATCCTGCTGCTGAGCACCGCGTCCAGCGTGATCAAGGCGCTGGTGGTCCCGCGCGCCACCACCTCGGCTTTGGGCAAGGCCATGGGCTGGCTGTCCGGGGTCGTCTTCCGGAAGCTCACTGCCCGGGTCACCGACCTCGGGCTGCGGGAGCGGATCCTGGGCGCCTCGGGCCCGGCCTGGCTCATCGGCATGCTGGTGACCTGGCTGACCTGCCTGCTGATCGGCTTCAGCCTGCTGCTGTGGCCGCTGAAGCAGGGCGGCTTCGGTACCGACCTGGAGGAGTCCGGCTCCTCCATCTTCACGCTTGGCTTCGTCCGGCCGGCGGGCCCCACGCCGGTCGCCGTCGTCTTCCTGGCCGCCGCCAGCGGCCTGGCCCTCGTGGCGTTGCTCATCGCCTACCTGCCGGTGCTCTACGCGGCCTTCAACCGCCGGGAGATCCAGGTGACCATGCTGGAGGCCCTGGCCGGCGCGCCGCCCTGGGGCCCGGAGCTGCTGGCCCGGCAGGCGCTGATCGGCGACGTCGCCTACTTGCCCAAGGTCTACGAGCGCTGGACGGAGTGGGCGGCGGACATATCGGAGAGCCACACCAACTACCGGACCCTCGTCTACTTCAGGTCCCCCGACCCGGCGGCGTCCTGGCTGCTGAGCCTGCTCGCCGTGCTCGACGCCGCCGCGTTGCACCTGGCCTGCAACCCGCGCTCCGCGCCCTCCGAGGCGCGGCCGCTGCTACGGGTCGGCTACCTCACCATGCGCAGGCTCGCCACCGGGCTGGGCATCCGGGTGCCCGAGGACCCGCACCCGGACGATCCTCTCCTGCTGACCAGGGAGGAGTTCGGCGCTGCCATCGACCACATGCGCCGCGCCGGCTGGGAGTTCGAGCGGGGCGCTGACGAGGCCTGGCCGCATTTCCGGGGCTGGCGGGTCAACTACGAAAGCGCTTCGTACGCCCTGGCGTGTGCCCTGGACCTGCCGCCCGCCCTCTGGTCGGGGGACCGGCCCCGGCACCGCCCGCCACCGCAGCCTCCGGCCCGCCCGCCGCACCGCGAGCCGGGCGAGGCCGCCGCGGCCGGCGAGGCATCCCCCGCTGGCCGGCGTCGTGGCCCGGGCCTGGCCGGTGATGGTGCCTCCGTCGCCGCCGCGGAGCAGCCGGTCGCCGACTGGCCCGATCCTTAGCGCGCCGGGAGACGGCTCAGGCGATCCCCGGCTGGCCGTGCACGACCGCCCAGACGGCGTGCACGTTCTCGGTGGTGGCGTTCCAGTACAGGTGCGGCATGGCCGAATCGAACGCGATGGAATCGCCCGGCCGCAGCTCGAAGGTGTCGAAGCCGACGCTCGCGTGCAGGGTGCCGCTGGTGATCAGGCCGTACTCGCGGCCGTCGTGGCGGAGCGGCCGCCTCGCGTCGGTGGAGTGCCCGCTCGGCTCGTAGATCACTTCGAGGAAGTCGACCCGCTCGTCCGGCCCTGGCGTGAGCCGCTCCCAGCGCACCCCGCTGGCCAGGTCGATCGTGCGCCGGCTGCCGGCCCGCTGGACGATGCCGTGACCGGCGGGCAGCGAGGCCGGCCCGTTGCCCGCCGCCTGCACCCGGCCGTCGCCGTGCGCGGTCACCGTCAGGCCCTCGGCGGGCACCGCGGCGCTGAACAGGAAGTCGAGCGACGTGCGCAGCTCGGTGGCGAGCGCGTACAGCATGCCCACGGACGGGGCGGACAGGCCCCGCTCGATCTGGGAGATCAGGCTGGCCGAGCACCGGATGCGGCGGGCGAGTTCCCGCGCGGACAGGCCCCGTTGCTCCCGTACCTGCCGCAGCCGGGGACCGAGTTCTACGCTCGGGTCGAACGAACCCGCCATTAGCTCCGCAGTCCGCTCCGTTAGCCGGGGGGCGACCCCCGAAGCCCCGCTCTGCTTGCCCGGGGGACGACCCCGGAGCCCCCGTAGGGGCGCCTTGACAGCCACACTGTACATACGTTTAATCATGCTGTACATAGCTCGGCCCGTGCCCTCCGGAGGAACGCCTTATGGTCGCGCCCATCCCGCCGGTGCCCGCCCTGCCGGCCACGCCAGCCCCGGGCCGCATGAACGTCGACTTCGAGCAGCGGGTGGAC
>CAVPFC010000043.1:0-63851 GCA_963703605.1 uncultured Actinomycetes bacterium | reverse complement strand
GTTCTTTTCGCTTTCGATGCGGCGAACCTTGCCAACGAACTTTACGACAGCAACCAGGCTGCCGGCGGCCGCGACCAATTCCAGACGACTGGAAACTGCAAGTTCGTCACGCCCATGATCGCCAACGGCAAGGTTTTTGTCCCCACGGCGACCGGCGTCGTCGTCTTCGGCCTGCTTCCGTAGAAACCAAGCCAACTCATGCGATGTCTTAGGGGGTCGGAGCTTTAGCTCCGACATTGAGGCTGCAAAAAAATGGGCTTCAGCCCCTGAAGCCAGACCTTGTGTCGCCCAATACAAACGCGGCAATCAATCACGGCGGATGAACTCCCAAATCGTCGTTTCCATCGCCCGCCGCCAGAGGAGCGATGCACAAATCCGTTCCCGCCAGGCTGCACTGATAAATCGGAGGCAGGCAGGTCTTGCGAACGCACTTCGTACCATCCTTCTTCCATCGCGGCGGTTCGCGGTCGTTGGGTCATCACATAGGGATTTCCGGGAACCGCGCCGCACACCGAAACTGTCCTGAGGCTGGCTCGTAATTTCCGTAGCTGAAGCAATGGCCGATGCACGCGCGATCCACGATGTGCTGCATCACGACTCGAGAACCAGGGAAGGGGAACGATCGTTGCCATCACGCGCTGATTCGCGGGCAGCGTGCGGACAAGTTTCTCCACCTGCGTTTCCATGTTGTCGATGATTGCAGTGTCGCGATAGAGGAAGCCAAAAAAGACGAGCGCAAGCGCTCCGAATCCAATCCAATGCCATTTCCGCGGCCGTATCGCGCCCAGCACGCAGCACGCAAGAACCGCTGATATGGAAGTGAGACGTTCCGTCAGCAGCGCAATTGCCGCAGGATATTGAGGCAGGTGAATCCCATCGGGCAGCAGGACCACTCCCAGTTCGGCGAGCAGATAGAGCTGCAATGGAATGGCGTAACTCGCTCCGGCGCGCGGTTCGCGCCGCCGGTGAATAAGCTCAATTACGAAAGCAGCGATGGCGAGAAGGATCGCGGCATCTTTGATCAGGTTGTAGCGCGCGCCGAAAAGAACGAATTGGTCCCCGCCGACGAAGAAATAATAAGGAAAATCCGGCGGTTCCATGATGTAGTGCCTCGCGAGATACAAATGCAAGATCCCGAGCGCGGCCGCCGCTGCCGCGAACAACACGAACTGCCGGCGGCGTGAAATCGCTGTAGCGCTGCCGATGTAAGCCGCCGCTGCGAGCAGCCAGAAAAAACCTAGCGGATGGGCCAGGAAGACGAGCGGAGCAAGTGCAAGCGCAATGAAGAGCTCCCAGGTTTTTCCGCGCCAGAAAATCGCCAGGCTGAAAAAGGACAGCCCCAGCGAGATGTAGTAGTTGAAAAAGCCCATTTCGAAAGTCCAGCCGTAGGAAATCATGGCGAGGAGAGGCAGAAGAAACCACGGAGCGCGCCACGTCGCCGCACAAACCAGCGCAAACGCTCCCCAGAAGAAAATCAGCACGGCAAGGGAGACTGCAATCTCTTCCGCAACCCGCAAGGTGAAAATCGATCCCAGGGCGCTCAGCAGAAAATCGAAGAGAACGTTGTTCGATTGCCGCGCAATCCACAGGCCGGGTGCATGTCCATGTTCGATCAACTGCACCAGCCACGCATTGTAAACATGGCTGCCGAGATCGCCCGCTTCGATGCGGCGGTGCCAGAAACACGGCGTGAGGACGACAACGGATATGGCCAGAATATTCCGCATGTGCGCGCGGACAAAGCGGACCGATTGCGCAACGGCGGAAATAGGGGGCCCCGCGTCCGCCAGCCGTTCGCTTTCGGCCGCGCCCGGGCTGCTTGTCGTCGGATCCGTTCGAAGCATCAATGTGTGCGCCCGCGCTGCGCGAGCAGAAGGGCTACCCCGCGAGAAAACATATCACGAGTCTGCGGATGCGGCTCAGCCGTAGAGTGCGATATTCGAAACGGAGGATTCTAGAATTCCTGGTCGGGCTTCGGTGCGTACGGATATTTTGCCGACTTCGGAGTGTGGGCCGTGCGGTAATCGTCGAGTTCCGCGTCGCTCAGGCGGAAATGATTTTTCGGGGGATGGTTCTCGGATGCGGCCAGTTCGCGGTGGAGCTTGTGCGAGCAGATGTCGGGCGCGTCCTGGTAGCGCACGCGGCGCGAATCAAACGCTTCATTGGGGATGGTCAGCGTGAATTCTTCCGGCTCGGTTGCCGGATGGCGGACGGTAAAGGTGTACTCACGGACAAGAGATTTGGACTGGAACCCGATGAATTGTACGATGACGCTGTCGCTCATTTACGCCTTTTACGGCTCGGCCTGATGTTACGACATCCTGGTGCGACATCGACTGCCTTGTTGCGATCGTTCGAAACAAAAAAAGGGCGAGTCCGCATGGCGGACCCGCCCTTTTTGACTAGAGGCTGGTGACGTTCGCTGCCTGCAGGCCTTTGGGGCCGCGGGTCACTTCGAATTCAACCGCCTGGCCTTCGTTCAGCGACTTGTAACCCTCCGCCTGGATGGCGGAAAAGTGGACGAAAACGTCCTCGCCGGACTGGCGCTGGATGAACCCAAAACCCTTGCTAGCATTGAACCACTTCACTGTTCCTTGTTCTCTCACTGATGTACTTCCTTCTTTTTTTAAGCTATTTGTGCTTCTCGACCGCCTCCAGCCGTACAACAAAAGAGGCCGCAAGTGTCAACTTGCAGCCCCCTTAAACGAATCTAAAGGTGTTACAAGAGCAACAAACGCAGCACAAATATAGCACGAATTGCCCCTCGATCCAAGCGCTTTCTCGGCCGTCCGCTCCCGAGCCGCCACCGCGCGGGTGCTGTCCTAATTTGAGGAGTCCACAAGAGCTTCAAATTCAGCTTTGGTATACGACTTGCCTTCGTACTCACCCGCGCTGGCCCGCGAGTGGGGCGACTACTTCAGCCGCTCGGCGATGCCCCCGGCCCGGTTCGCGGACTTCAATATGTCCTCGGTCAGCCAGGCAAGCTAGCCGTCCTCCAGGCGGAAGCCGACCTTCAGTCCCACCTGGAAGTGGGCCACCTGGTCGTCCCTGATCTGGCCGCGGATCTCGGTCACCTCGAACCAGTCCAGGTGGCGGAGCGTCTGCGCGGCGCGGTGGATCGCGTTGTGGATCGCGGGCTCGATGCCGTCGGGTGAGGTGCCGACGATCTCGGTCACCCGGTACGTTCGGTCGGTCATGATCCCTCCATAGCACACCGAAGGGAGCCCGTGTGGCGGTCGACATCGCCGGCCTGGAAAGGCGCGCCGGGGAACTGCTGGCCCCCGGGGTCTATGACTACTACGCCGGCGGCTCGGGGCGTGAGCGGACCCTGCGGGCCAGCGAGCAGGCCTGGCAACGGTACTGGCTGGCGCCCCGCGTGCTCCGCGACGTTTCGGCGGTCGACACGGGCGTGCGCCTGCCGGTCGGGCCGCGGCCCGTGCTGAGGACGCCGGTCGCGGTGGCACCCACCGGCTTCCAGGGCCTGGCCCACCCCGAGGGCGAGGTGGCGACCGCCAGCGGCGCCGCGCAGGCCGGTGCGCTCATGGTGCTGTCCACCCGGTCCAGCCGCAAGATCGAGGAGGTCGCCGCCGCGGTGGCGGCCGAGGGGGGCACGTGGTGGTTCCAGGTCTACGTGATGCGCGACCGCACCCTCACCGCGCGACTGGTGGAGCGGGCGGTCGCGGCGGGCGCCCAGGCCCTCGTGCTCACCGGGGACACCCCCGTGGTCGGCCGCAAGCGGCATGACCGCACCGACGGCGTGGTCAGCGAGGCCGAGGTCCTCGCCAACATCGGGCCGGTGCCGGACCTGAGCGCGACCGGCCAGGCCGCGGACGTGACGTTCGCCGACATCGGCTGGCTCGCCGGGCTCGGGAACGTACCGGTGCTGGTAAAAGGGGTGTTGCGGGCCGACGACGCGCGCGCCTGCCTGGCGGCGGGCGCGGCCGGGGTCATCGTGTCCAACCACGGCGGGCGCCAGCTCGACGGGGCGCTGCCGGCCGCGCTCGCGCTGCCCGCCGTGACGGCGGCGCTCGGCGGCGGTGTGGTGTTCGCGGACGGCGGGTTGCGCAGCGGTGAGGACGTGCTCACCGCGCTCGCGCTCGGCGCCCGGGCGGTGTTCGTCGGCCGCCCGGTGCTGTGGGCGCTGGCGTGCGGCGGCGCCGACGGGGTCCGTGACCTGCTCACCGCGCTCACCGAGGACCTCGCGCACGCGATGGCGCTGGCCGGCGCCCGGTCGGTGGCCGAGATCCCGGGGGTGACGCAGGCCGCGCCCGGTAATAGTTTGGAACCGTGAAGAGGCGTAACAGCCGCCGGGAGGCCGTGCAGCTGGTAACCGAGGCCCAGCGTCCGCGGTCGGAAGATATTGCCTACCGGGAACGCCGTTACCTGATCATGATGGGCATCAGGGTCGGCTGTTTCATCCTGACGATCGGGCTGTTCGTTGCAGGCGCGGGCTGGTTCTCGGCCATTCCGGCCGTTGGTGCCCTGGTGATTCCGTACTTCGCCGTGGTGTTCGCCAACGGCGGCCGCGAGCCCAGCAGCACCAGGGGTTTCCGCGGGTACGAACCGAACCTGCCAGAGCGTTACTCCCAGCCGGGGCAGACCCTCCCCGGCAGTCCCCCCGGCCCCGGTCAGCCGGACAGCGACAGCGACACTGGCGGCGGGCAACAATAAGAGCCGGCCGGCGGGCTCGGACGGCGTTCCGTACCAGGTCGGCCGCTGCCTTCCGGCGTGTTCAGCCGCCTCGCGCCGCAAGAAAACCAGGCACTCTCGTCTTCGGGTGTTGTTACATCCCTGTGGGGCTTTGGTGTAGCATTCGATTCGGTGCTCTGGTCCCCCGTCGGAGCACCTGCCGGCGTTCCGGGCCCCCGTCGGAACGCCGATGATTGCGACGCCGGGTGGTTTGCCCCCGTAGCCACCCGGCGTCGCCCTATGCTCAGCCCCTTCGGGGCTTTCGCCTCGGGCTCGCAGTACTAGCCCGGGGGGGCGACCCCCCGGACCCCCCGGTGCCGCGTCGCCCGCTCCGTGACCAACGTGCGGGGCGCTCAGCATGACCGCAGCCCCGGCAGCACGCTGCATGACGCTCCCCTACAGCCCAGGCCCGCCCCCCGGGGTCCGTTAGAGCGCTCCTCATCCGGCCCGGCAGCATGGGTGGGGTCGCTTTAGGGTTGATCATTTTTAGGTAAAGAGATGGTTTCCTGGTGGATTCTTTACCATGGCTTGGGAGTTACAATTTGGGCCCGCATTGGTGACATGAACGGGGCGGGTGCGGGGGGCTATTCGGGCTTGCTGAAGGTGGCTATGGCGATGCCCATCATGGCCAGGCCCATGGCGGCGACTATGCCCAGGGACAGCGGAATCGGGACCGGCCAGCCTGCCCAGGTGATGGCCGGCGAGAGGGCCTGCTTGGCCAGCGGGGGCAGCGCGAGGTAGTTGAACACCGCATGGCGCATCGGGCCGACCACGTAGGTCAGCGGGTCGATCCGGGTGAGCACGCTGAGCCAGGTGGGCAGGCCGTGCAGCGGGTAGAGCGCGCCGGACAGGAAGAACAGCGGCATCACGAGCATCTGGGTGAGCGCCATGAACGCCTGGAACTGCGTAATGCGGGCGGCCATCATGACGCCGAAGGCGGTGAGCGTGAAGGCGAGCAGGAGCATCTCGCCGACCAGAGTGAGCATCAGCACCGGGTTGTAGGGCACCCCGGCCAGGCCGGCCAGGGCCAGCATGATGATGCCCTGCAACGTGGCGATGGTCGCGCCGCCCAGGCACTTGCCGATCACGATCGAGGCCCGGCTGACCGGCGCGACGAGCATCTCGCGCAGGAAGCCGAACTCCCGGTCCCACACGATGGAGGCGGCCGAGAAGATCGCGGTGAACAGCACCGACATGGCCAGCACGCCGGGGTAGATGAACGTCTTGAAGTCCACCCCGCTGGGCAGGCTGTGACTGGCCAGCGAGGACAGTCCGGTGCCCAGCACCAGCAGGAACAGCAGTGGCTGGATCAGCGAGGTGATCGCGCGCAGCCGGTCGCGCTGGAACCTGATCAGCTCCCGGCGCCAGACGATCGACACCGCCCGCAGGTCGGTGCGCAGGCTGTGCTCGGGAACCGAGACCCGGATCGTCCCGGCCAGCGCCGCCTGCTCGCCGCGCTCGGCCGTCGTGGTGGTCTGGGTCGCCATGTCTACCGCCTCCCCCGGAATGCGGCGGCCATCTGCCGCATCTGGTCGGTCCCCGACGCCTCCGCGTCCCGGATCGTGGTACCGGTGTACGACATGAACACGTCGTCCAGCGAGGGACGGGACACGCTGACGGACTTGATTGGCACCGACAGGCCGGCGAACAGCTTCGGCACGAACTGCTCACCGGAGGCCACCGAGAAGGTGACCGCGCCCTCGTGCATCGCCGCCTCGATGCCGAACCCGCGGCCCAGCTCCGCGATCGCCGCCTGGTCGTCGGCGGTGTTGATCTGCACCCGGTCCTCGCCGACGCTGGCCTTCAGCGCCTCGGGCGTGTCGATCGCGACGATCTTGCCGTGATCGATGATCCCGATCCGGTCGCAGTGCTCGGCCTCGTCCATGTAGTGCGTGGTGAGGAAGATAGTGATCTCCTCACGGCGCTTGAGCTCGTTGATGTACTCCCAGATCGAGGCGCGGGTCTGCGGGTCCAGCCCGACCGTGGGCTCGTCCAGGAACAGCACGTGCGGCGCGTGCAGCAGGCCGCGGGCGATCTCCAGCCGCCGCTTCATGCCGCCCGAGTACGTCATCACCAGGCTGTCCCGGCGCTCCCACAGGCCCACCATCTCCAGGACCTGCCGCATCCGCGGCTCGACCGCGGCGGCCGGCACTCCGTACAGGGCCGCGTGGAAGCGGAGGTTCTGCGCGCCGGTCAGGTAGTTGTCCAGGGTGGTGTCCTGGAAGACCAGGCCGATGTTGCGCCGCACCGCGTCACGGGCCGAGGTGACCTCGTGGCCGGCCACCCGCGCCGACCCCGACGAGGGCCGGGCCAGGGTGCACAGCATCTTGATCGTGGTCGATTTGCCCGCGCCGTTCGGGCCGAGGAAGCCAAAGGTCTCCCCCACCGGTACCTCGAAGTCGATCCCGCGGACCGCCTCGATCTCGCCGTAGCGCTTGGTCAGGCCCGCCACGGTGATCGCCATGGGCGGCCTGTGCCCGTTGCCGTCCGCCGCGACCGCGGCGCCCGGAGTGTCCTGCGCTGCCAAAGTCTGCCTCCTCGCAGTTCACTAGTGAGCCTAGACGCTGGCGCGCCGCCCGCCGGCTACGGCAGTGTGCACCGTTACCGGCGGGCGGCACGAGCCGCCCGATTCACTCGTCGGCCGGCTCGTCCTCGGCCGCCAGGATCGCGTACAGCTTGCGGCGGGTGTCGGTCAGCATCCTGCGGGCCTGTGCCACCTGGTCCTCGGTGCCGACTTGGACGACCTGGACGGCGGCCATCGCCAGCTGCCCGATCAGGTGACGCAGCTCCATGGCGTCCGAGCCCACGCTGCTGGCGACGTCCTCCCAGGGGGCACTGACCTCCTCGGCGTGTGTCTCCACGTACTGGCGTCCGTCGCCGGTCAGGGCGTAGCGCCTGCGGCCGCCCTCGGGCGTCTCCGCCTGGATCAGGCCCTCGTCCTCCAGTTGCTGGAGCGCGGGGTAGACCGAACCGGGGCTCGGCTGCCAGACGCCGCCGGTACGCTCGGCGATTCCCTGGATGATCTGATAGCCGTTGCGTGGCTCGTCGGCCAGCAGCGACAGGGCAGCCGCCCGGACGTCGCCGCGCCGGACCCGCCGGGCGCGGTGGAACTTAGGCTCTCCCGGCCAGGGCCCGAACCCGCCGAAGCCCATCGGGCCGAAGCCCGGCGGGCCGAACGGCCCGGCCTTGCGCCGGGGCCCCGGGCCGCGGCCGCGGCCGCGGCCACGGTGCGGAGGCCCCCAGTCCTCCTCGTCGTGCCCCCGGCGCGGGGGCGTCCAGCCTTCCTCTTCGTGTGGCGGGCCCCATGGCTCGCCGTGCCTTTCTCCGTGCATGGTGCGTTACCTCGCATCCTTCTTTTGCGACGATCTGAACTCTTGAGAAGTACTTGTTACTCTCAGACAGGTCAACGATATATCGGCAACTTTCGGATGGCAAGCCTCAAGCAAGGCGGTGAGGTAACCGGGTGGTAGCGGGCGGCGCGGGACCGCGGCCGCGATCTGGCCGAGTAGTGCCCGGATCAGCCGCCGATGGCGGACATCGGGCGGGCTGGCTGGAGGAAGCCAGGCTCGTTGATCCCGTGCCCGGGCAGCTTGGCCGCGACCGCCCGCCGCCACAGCGCGGCCAGTTCCTCGTCGCTGGCGCCGGCGCGCATCGGATCCCGCAGGTTGCTCTCGTCCGTGGCGAACAGGCAGTTGCGGATCTGCCCGTCGGCGGTCAGCCGCACCCGGTCGCAGGACCCGCAGAACGGCCTGGTCACCGAGCCGATCACGCCCACCCGGCCGGGCCCGGAGCCGATGAGGAACGTCTCCGCCGGTGCGGAGCCACGGGCGCTGGCCTCATCGGGCGTCAGGGAGAACTCCGCCGACAGAGCGTCCAGGATCTCCCCGGCCGTCACCATGTTCTCCCGCCGCCACCCGTGCTGGGCGTCCAGCGGCATCTGCTCGATGAAGCGGAGCTGATAGGAGTGCTCCAGGCAGAACCGGAGCAGCGGCACCGCCTCGTCGTCGTTGATGCCGCGCATGAGCACTGCGTTCACCTTGACCGGGGCCAGCCCGGCGGCCGCCGCCCCGGCGAGCCCGGCCAGCACGTCGGCGTGGCGGTCCCGCCTCGAGAGCCTGCGGAACACGTCCGGCCGGAGGGTGTCGAGCGAGACGTTGACCCGGTCGAGGCCCGCCTCGCGCAGCGGGCCCGCGAGACGGTCAAGCCCGATCCCGTTGGTGGTGAGGGAGAGCTCGGGCCTGGGCCGCAGCGCCGCGGCGCGGGCGACGATGCCGGGCAGCCCGCGGCGCAGCAGCGGCTCACCGCCGGTAAACCGGATCTCGGTGATGCCAAGCATCTCCACACCGATCCGGGCCAGCCGGACGACCTCGTCGTCGGTGAGCAGCCCAGGGCGCGGGAGCCAGTCAAGGCCCTCGGCCGGCATACAGTACCCACAGCGAAGGTTGCACCTGTCGGTGACCGATATCCGGAGGTCGGTGGCAACCCGGCCGTACGAATCAGAAAGCACCCGGGCATCACCTCCGGCGCGGACAAGGACGGCGCACCAGCGCCGCAACCCCACCAGCCTACTCAGATGATCAGCGTGGCCCATTGTGGTGGGGACGATGACCAAGGCAGGAGACAATTAGGTCATGGTCGTAGAGACTGCTGTCTGGAGAGATCGGCTCACCGAACAAGAGCGTGCCCAGCTCGGGCGCGGTGCGGGCGTCATCTCCGAACGGCACCCGGACATCCTGGTGGTGGGCGGCGGAATCGCCGGCGTCGCCACCGCGGCCGCCTGCCAGGCGGCCGGCCTCGGCACGGTCCTGCTGATCGAGGCGGGCAGGCTCGGCTCGGGCGCGACCGGCGGGGCCGCGGGCCTGCTCACGCCGGAGATTCACGAGTGGAGCGACCCCGAACCGTTCGTGGAGCTGGCCCGGACCAGCCTGGACCTGTGGGGCGAGCTGGAGCAGACCTGGCCGGGCGGGGTGGGGCTGATAGAGCTCGACTGGATCGGGCTGGCACCCGACCCGGACGGGTTCGCCCCGCATCAGCGCCCGGCGGTGGAGTGGCTCGACCACGACCAGGTCGCCGAGCTGGTGCCCGGCCTGGCCCGGCCCATGGCGGGCGCGCTCATCAGGCGCCAGGCCCGGGTCAATCCGCTGCGCTCGCTGGTCCGGCTGGCCGCCATTCTGCCTGCCGTGGCGACGGGCACCGCGGCCACGTCGGTGACGGTCCAGGGGGGGCGCGTGGTCCGCGTCACCACGACGGCCGGTGACATCTCCCCGGGTGCCGTCGTGTTCGCCACCGGGATGCCCCCGGTCCTCGACGGGCTGCCGCTGGACCTGCCGGCCAGCAGGGTCAAGGGGCACCTGCTGGTCACCGAGCCCTCGCCAGTGCGCCTGCCCGGCACGGTGGCGCCGGTGGCCACCCAGCTCGACGACGGCAGGCTGCTGGTCGGCGGGACCTTCGACATCGGCGACGAGACGCCCCTCGTGCGGCAGGACGTCATCGACTCGATCCTGGCGGCACTGTACGCCACGCTGCCCGCGGTGCGCGGGCTGCCGGCCGCCTACCAGTGGTGCTGCTTCCGGCCGCGGCACCCCGACGGGCGGCCGGTGATCGACCGGGTACCCGGGCTCGAGAACGCGTGGCTGACCTCCGGGCACTTCCGGACCGGCATTCTCATGGCGCCGGTCACCGCGTACACGATCGCCCGGTGGATCTCGGCCGGCGAGCCGCCGGCCGAGGCGGCCGCGTGGAGCAGCGTCAGGTTCGCCGAGCGCAGGCACTCCCGGCACTGACCGCTGGCATTCCCGGCACCGGGCGCAGCGCATATCGGCCGCAACCGCGGGTAGTGGGTCGCAGCGTCAACCTCAGTGTGGCTTGGGAGTGATTCTCATGACTGGGATGCTGCGAGTGCCGCGAAGCCGCGGGGTCGCCAGCGGTCTGTTGCTTATCCTGCTTGGTGCCTGGGGCGCGGTGGTGCCGTTCATAGGCCCGTACTTCCACTTCGCCTACACCCCGGACACCGCGTGGACCTGGACGTGGGGGCGGTTCTTCCTGGAGATCCTGCCGGGGGCGGCCGTGGTCCTTGGCGGGCTGATCCTGCTGATCAGCGCCTTCCGGCCGGTGGCGATCTCCGCCGCCTGCCTGGCCGCCGCGGGCGGGGCCTGGTTCGCCGCCGGGGCCCTGTTCGCGCCGGTGTGGACCACCTACGACACGCTGGGCGCCCGGGTGTCCGTGCCCGCCGCGCTCGACGCGGGGACGGCGACCGGAGGCCCAGTGCACCAGGTGGCCGAGCATCTGGCCTACTTCACCGGCCTCGGCCTGCTCATCGTCTTCATCGCCGGGCTTGCGCTGGGCCGCCTGGCGGTCATCGGCGCGCGGGACGTCGAGCTGGTCACCGGCCGCGGCCAGGCCGCGGCCGAGCCAGCCACGGTCCCCGCAGGACGGCTCCCCAGGCGCCGCACCCCGGCCCGCCCGGCGCGGGACGAGGAGGCAGCCGGTGACGCCGACGGCGAAGGCCCGCGGACCAGCGTGTTCCGCCGCTTGATCTCCGCGCGCTCGTCCGGCGACGACAGCTAGGCGCGTTAGGCCCGCGGCATCGCCTTGTACCGGAAGCTGTTGAACAGGCCGACCTGATCGCACAGGTGCGGGCTGGGCTTGCCAGCGGCCGAGATGAAGCCGCTCTGCCCGGGCGGCAGCTCGTCCTGGCCGGTCAGCGTGCGGCCGACGTCCACGGCCATCATGAACGTGCTGCGGTTCTGGCTCGCGCTGGTGCCGCAGTGCGTCGTGACGCCCTGCGGCGAGCGGGTCGAGGCTGTCCCAGTTCTGGTCCTGGGCCGGCCGGTAGCCCCACTTGGCGATGTCCGTGGTGCCGAAGCCGGGAACGTCCTGGCCGAGCTGGGTACCGGTGCCGGACAGGATCGTGATCGCGTCGTTCAGGCTCTCCACCAGGAGCTGGGCGCGATGGCCGGCGAAGTACCGCGTGGTGGCACAGCGTCACGCACGGCAGCACGCCGACGGTGTGGCTGAGCGACGTGATAGAGGAGGTTGTAGGTGCCCATCCCGCCGAGCCCGCCGAAGGTGCCCAGGCCCAGGCCCGCGTCGCTGAAGTTGACCGCGCCGGTGTACTGCTCGCCCGGGAAGGTGCCGCCCTCGAAGACGTTCCGCTCGTACGCCTCCAGGAAGTTCATGAAGATCGACATCGCCGGGCTGCCCAGCGTGGTGACGCCGTTCCAGTGCGCCAGGGCACGGACCGCCGGGCGCAGATCGGGGTGGGCGGCGGCGTTCACCAGCGGGTCGTGGGCCTGCACCAGCTGCCGGTAGGCGCGGACCAGGAACGGGATGATGTAGCGGGACGCGGGCCGGGTGTTGTCCCCGTTGTCGATCGTGCCGATCGCGTGCTCGATGCCCTCCAGGTAGCTGACGCTGATCCTCGTGCTGGCGCGGGCGAGCCTGCTGATGAGCCGCGAGCGGAAGATCGTGCCCCAGTACTCGTCTCCGGAGTTCTGCTGGTAGTAGGCCTGCTGCGAGGGCTTGGTGTTCCAGTTGTCGAGGAAGCCCTGCCGGGGGTTGATGCTGTGCGGCATCCGCGCGAACGGCACGAACCCCTTCCACTGCTGGCTCCCGTCCCCCAGCCCGGGCAGCCGCGGGTCCACCCCGCGCGGCTCGATCGGCACCAGCCCGTCGCCGAAGTAGGCGATGTTGCCCCGGCGGTCGGCGTAGAGGAAGTTGTGCAGCGTGGTGACCAGGCTCATCGAGTGCCGGAACTGGGCGAGGTTGCGGTCCCCGCCGAGCTGGGAGAACCCGAGCAGGCTGCCGGTCTCCCGGTCCCAGGACGCGAACCGGAGCGAGATCGCCAGGTGATCGGCGGGGTCGGTGGACACCACCGGCCCGTCGACCGTCCGCAGCACGGGGAAGCTTCACCGCAGGCCCGCCGGCGACGTCGATCGTCTCATTGATCTCCGTCATCGGGATCTGCTTGCCGTCGAACCGGTACGTCGGCGGGTTCGCCGCGTAGTTGACGTCGTGCTCGATGTAGATCCGCTGGTCGACCAGTTCCTCGCTGGTGGTGGTCCAGGCCAGGTTCGCGTTCCGCCCGATCAGGATGAACGGCTCGCCGGTGATGTACATGCCGCCGGCGTCGTAGCCGGGCGCGTGCAGGTACTCCTCGCCGTCCACGCTCGGGGTGCCGAACCCTTCCTGGGGAGCACCCCACAGCAGCGCGTGGTGGTCGGCGGAGCGCCACGGCGCTATCGCCACGGCGTTCGACCCGCCGTGCGACAGTACCCGGAGCGAGATTCCCGTCTTCAGGATCGTCCTGCGGTCGGCGGCCAGCGCCGCAGCGGCCGCGGCGAGTGCGTGGTGGCTCATGGCCGGCAGCCGCGCGGCCGCCCGCAGGACGGCGGCGCCGGCACCGGTACGCGCCGCCCGGGCCGGCCTCGGCAGGTCCAGCCGCCGTCCGGGAACGGTGGTCGGGGCGGTGAGATCGTCGGTCCAGCGGGCGTCGTTGAAGATCGCGGCTGCCTCGGGCCCCGGCCGCTTCGCCGCGTCCTTGGTCAGCTCGGCGACCAGGTACTCCAGGAACATCAGGTTCTGGAGCTCGCTGCCACCGCCGCCGCCGAACTCCCTGGCCAGGTAGTTGCCCACGGCCACGGTGTCCACCGGGCGCCACGGGGCCGGCCGGTACGGGCCGGTCATCCCGAGCAAGCTGCCGAGGGTGAAGAACTCGTAGGGCACGTCGGCCCGCTCGCTGGCCGCGGTCCGGTATGCGGCCGCCTCGTAGGCGTTGATGCCGTTGGCGAACGAGGCGACCGCCGCCCTGATGCCCGCGGGCAGCGATTGGTACTGGGCTTCCAGCTCATGCTGGGTGTAGAAGACGGTGCGAACGGTCTCGTCCTGGCCTAGCTCGCCCTGGCCGAGGATCGCCGACAGCGTCCCTTCCACGGCGCGCCTGGTCAGCTCGAGCTGCACCATGCGGTCCTGCGCCTGTGCCCAGCCGGCCCCGAACCACATCCCGGCCGCCGTGCCCGCGGTGATCGTCGGTACGCCGTATCTGCTGCGCACGATCGTCGCGCCGTGCGCGCCCGACCCGACGTGCTCGGTGACCTGCCCCGCCGCCCCGGCCGGCGTCCGGCCGGCCGCAGCGGACGCGCTCACCGTCCCCGGGATGAGATAGGCCGCGGCGAGCGCCGCGGTGCCCAGCGCTGCCAGCCGCAGCTTGATCGCGCGATGCCCTGCCGCCAACGGACCCACCTCGCCGCCCTCGAAGAGGCATGTCAGCACATATCCGCATGCCGAACCATCGGACCGTAATCCGGCCCGCTGGTGGGTGTCAACGGTCAGCAAAGCGCCCAGCGGGGGCGCACCGGGCCGATCTGGCCGGAGCCGCCCACCGGCCAGATCGCCGCTGGGCCTATTCGCCGAGGATCTGGGCCTTCTGGGCCGCGAACTCGGCGTCGGTGAGGACACCCTCGCTGTGCAGCTTGCCCAGCTGAGCGAGCTGGCTGAGGCGCTCGCTCTCCGAAGCCGTCCGGCCTGCGCCCGTGGCGCCCAGGTCGCTGGCGAAGTCCCGGGTCCCGGCCTGATAACCCTGGCTCATCGTGCTGGCGTCGGTGACCGGGCGGGGCCGGCGGTCGCCGCCTTTGCTGCCCTGGCCGACGTCGATGGTGACCCGGTGCTTGTTATGCGCGCTGACCGCCACGTGCACCACCTGGCCCTGGCTGATCCCCGCCGCGCAGATCGCGCAGTCGATGTCATACGGCGCCTTGCCCGGGACACTCACCCGCAGCCGGTACTCATACAGCTTCGTCGCCTCGTTCCCCGGGCGCGGCGCGGGCCGAGCCCGACCTGATCCGGACCCGTGGCGAACTCGACGAGTCCATCTGCGCCGTACGCGGCACGGGATTCGCCCGCGACCACGGCCGCCTCCACGCGAGCCTGCACTGCACCGCCCGCCCGTGGCCGGCCGCCGGCCTGCCGTCGGCGTTCGCCTGCGTCGGTATCCGGGACGCGATCGCCACCCGCCGGCTCGTCATCGAAGCGTGCCTGACCGCCGCCACGGAACCGGGCGCCACCAGCCAGGACGTCATCCGCGCGGCGGCTCGCGCCGCGCCGGGCTGAGGCTGCGGAGGCGGACGGGAATCGAACCCGCCTGCGACGCGGAGCGCCGCACACCGGTTTTGAAGACCGTTCTTACGGGGTGAAGGCTGGGAAAGCCCGCGTAATCCACCGTCATCCGCGCAGGTCAGCGCCGGTCTGCTCCACAAAGCGGCAGAGCCCGGCGAAAGCCAGTGCAATCCGTGTCGTGCTAGCAGTGTGCCAGCACGGGTGGTGGTCCCGGTGACCCCCAGCCCCTACGAGACTGAGGCGCAGGCCCGTGCCGCGGCCCGGCACATCACCGGACAGCTTTGCGGGCGGTGAGCCGCGCTACCCCGTGCTCCTGCATCAGGCGGGTCTCTGACGGGATCGGCCGGCCAGGCGCGTAGTCGCCGCGCTCGATCGCCTCGCGCAGGATCGCGGCGATCTGCAGCGGTTACCGGAACCGCTGGCCATGCGCTGACCTGCGGTGATACAGGCGGCTAGAACAGCGCTGCCCGGCTCGTGCAGGCGTCAGCGGTGCCCGTTGGCCATCCTCCGCTCAACCGGGAGCCGTGAGCCTTGCCCGGGTACGCTCATTGTCAAGGTTGCATGCTAACCGCCAGGGAGACGATTTCACGATGAGCGGCCAGCCCAGGACTGTCCACGTGCCGTACACGCTGGAGCAAGACGAGGACGGCATCTGGAACGCGCACGCCTGGCTCGGTGCGAGCGGAGGCGCGAACGGCAACGGCGCGACCCCTGAAGAGGCCGTAGCCGACCTTCGTGAGGCTGTCCAGATGGTCATTGATGAGGACGGGGTTCCCGAGCAGCTAGCCCACACGCTGGAACTAGAGGTTGCCTAGCTCGCTGCCAGCGATATCCGGCGCACGGCTCGTCCAGGCACTCCGGGCCGCGGGCTTCGAGTTAACCCACACGCGCGGCAGCCATCACCGACTCAAGCACCCTGACGGGCGGGCCACCACCGTGCCTGTCCACGGTGGGAAGGATGTGCCGAAGGGAACGCTGCGGGCGGTCCTTCGGGATGTCGGCCTGTCGGCCGAAGACCTGCGCCGTCTTATGCGCTGACTGCTCTGGCCGGGCTCGTGCGTTGCTCAGCCAGCGCCGGTAGCCATCCTGCGATGCACGGGCTGGGCGACGCGGCCCGGTGGAGGGCGCCGAATCGTGAGTGGGCCTTCTACAGATGTTCTATTTGGCGCCATCGAGCCACGGTGCCAGGGCTCCCGCAGCCGCCTGCCAGCCGCCACCACTATCGGCGTCTTCGCAGGTCAGCGGAGGCGGACGGGAATCGAACCCGCCTGCGACGCGGAGCGCCGCACACCGGTTTTGAAGACCGGGGGGGCCACCAGGCACCCTGACGCCTCCGGCACCGACCTTACCGGCCCCTGTGCGACCGCCCCGGTGCGGCCGGCCCGGCCGCGGCCGTGCCCCGGTCCGCCGGCCGGGCCTCCCGCTCAGTCCCCTCCGTAGAGCGTGTCGAGGACGTCGGCGTACTTGGCGTGGACGATCCGCCGCCGCAGCTTGAGGGTGGGCGTCAGCTCCTCGGTCTCCGCCGTCCACTCCACCGGCAGCAGCTGCCAGCGCTTGACCTGCTGGACCCGGGCCAGCCGCTCGTTCACCGCCGCGACCGCGGCGGAGACCTCGGCGAGCACCACCGGGTCGGCGGCCAGCGCGGCCAGCGAGCCCGCCTCGATGCCGCGCGCCTTCGCCCAGGCCGGGGCCACCTCGCCGTCCAGCGTGAGCAGGGCCACCACATACTTCCTGCGGTCGCCGTAGGCGAGCGCCTGGCCGATCAGCGGGTGGGCGACCAGCAGGTTCTCGATCCCGGCCGGCGCGATGTTCTCCCCGCCCGCGGTGATGATCAGCTCCTTCTTCCGGTCGACCACCGAGAGGAAGCCGTCGTCGTCCAGGCTCCCGATGTCGCCGGTGTGCAGCCAGCCGTCGGCGTCGATGAGGTCCGCGGTGAGGTCGGGCCGGTTCAGGTAGCCGGGCGTGCACAGCGGCCCGCGGGTGCAGATCTCGCCGTCATCGGCGATCTTGACTTCCATGCCCGGGTACGCCTGGCCCACCGTGCCGAGCCGGAACGCGTCCGGCGTGTTGGTGGTGAACGCGCCCGTGGTCTCGGTCATCCCGTAGATGTCGAGGATCTTCATGCCCAGGCCGGAGAAGAACGCCGCGACGTCAGGCGGCAGCGGCGCGGCCGCGCTCGACACCACCTCGGCCTGGTCCAGCCCGAGCAGCCCGCGAATCGGGGCCAGCACCGCCGCGTCGGCGGCCTGGAACTGCTGCGCCAGCTCCGGCGGGGTCACCCGGCCGTACTGGCAGCTCTCCACGTACCGCCGCCCCGTCTCCATCGCCCGCTCGACCGCGGCCCGCTTGCCCTCGTCCTGCTCCAGCGCGAACAGCGCCTCGATGCCGGCCCGTATCTTCTCCCACACCCGGGGCACACCGAAGAACGCGGTGGGCCGCACCTTGCCGACCACCCGCACAAGCTGCGGCGTGTCCGGGCAGAAGTGCACGTGCCCCACCGTGAAGATGGGCAGGTAGATGCTGAACATCCGCTCGGCGATGTGGGCCAGCGGCAGGTAGGACACCCACCGCACCCCGCGGGTGACGATACCGAGCGAGTCGGCCGCGGCCAGCTCGTAAATGATGTTGTGGTGGGTGAGCAGGACGCCCTTCGGGTTGCCCGTGGTCCCCGAGGTGTACAGCAGCGCCGCAGGGTCATCGGGCGCGATCGCCGCGGCCCGGCCGGCGATCAGCTCCGGCTCGGCGGCGTGCCGCTGCGCGCCCAGCGCGGCGAATTCGTCCCAGGTCAGGTACGGCTCGCCGGCCGGGCACGCGGCCGGGTCCACGACGATGATCTTCTTCAGGCCCGGTAGCTGGTCCAGAACCGGCTGCCAGCGGGCGAGCTCCCCGGCCCCGTTCAGCACCGCGATCCTGGCGTCACAGTCGGCCGCCACGAAGGCGATCTGCTCCGGGGCCAGCGTCGCGTAGAAAGTGACGCCGAGCGCCGCCGGCGAACACCGCCGCGAGGTCGGCGAGCACGTGCTCGCTCCGGTTCGGCAGCATGAGCGCGACCCGCTCCCCCGGGGCGAGGCCGAGCGCAGCGAAGCCGGCCGCCAGCTCGCGGACGCGCTGGTTCACCTGCGCCCAGGTAAGCGTCCGCCAGCCGTCCTGCGTGCCGTCCGCCTCGTCGGAGTACGCGGCGGCCTCGCCCGAGCCTGCCGCGGTGCGCTCCAGCAGGTCGCACAGGGTCAAGCCGGAGATCTGTCGCTCGATCCCGGCCCGCCGTTGCAGTATCTCGGCCGTCACAATCCGCCTCCGGGGTATACGGCGCCGGTCCTGGCGGCCGGCATTGGTTTGACCCAAGTATGCGAGCGGCGGGGGTGCTGCGCGCAACATCCCGCCCAGAGAGGGGGCGGGCGCGAAGCGCGGGGGCGGGGAAAGCAGAGCGGGGGTGGGCGCGAAGCGCGGGGGCGGGACTAGCAGAGCGGAGGTGGGCGCGGGCGCTAACCTCGACCCATGGCCTCCGGATCCGAGCACCTGCGCCCGAACCTGCACGCCTACCTGGTCGCGCACGCCACCCCGCCCGACGCGGTGCTGCGGGATCTGATCGCCGAGACGGCCGAGCGCTTCCCCGGCAACGTCATCTACCAGATCGGCCCGGAGCAGGGCACGTTCATGACCATGCTGGCCGGCCTCGTGGGCCCGCGCCAGGCCATCGAGGTCGGCACGTTCACCGGCTACTCCTCGATCTGCCTGGCCCGCGGGCTCGCCGCGGGCGGCAAGCTGATCTGCTGCGACATCAACGAGGAATGGACCTCGCTGGCCCGCGAGTACTGGCAGAAGGCGGGGCTCGCGGACCGGATCGAACTGCGGCTCGGCCCCGCCCTGGACACGCTGCGCGCGCTGCCCGCCGGTGCCACGTTCGACCTCGCCTTCATCGACGCCGACAAGCGGGGCTACCGCGGCTACTGGGAGGAGCTGGTGCCACGGATGCGGCCCGGCGGCATCCTCCTGATCGACAACACGCTCCTGCACGGCCGGATCTTCGAGGAGAGCCTGGATCCCGACGCGCGCGCCATCAAGGAATTCAACGACCACGTTCTTAACGATGATCGCGTCGAACTCGTGATGCTGGCGGTCGGCGACGGTCTCACGCTGGCCCGCGTCAAGTAACGGGGGCCGGGAGCTGATGGGAGCCGCCACGGACGCGGTGTACCTCAGGGTGGCCGAAGACCTGCGCGCGCAGATCAGGGACGGCGTGCTCGGCCCGGGGGCGCGGGTGCCGTCCAGGAACGGGATCATCGCCAGGTACGGGGTCGGTGAGACCGCCGCCAAGCACGCGCTGGGCGTGCTGGCCGCCGAGGGGCTCATCGAGACCAGGGCGGGCTCGGGCTGCTACGTCCGCGCCGTGCCGGGCGCCCAGCGGCTCGAGCGCGACCGGCCGGACTTCCCCGGGTCGCCGTTCGGGCTGGCCGGCGCGCAGGCCGTTTCGTGGGAACACCGGACCGAGCGGCGCGGCGCGGACCGGCACATCGCCAGGCTGCTCGGGCTGGCCGAAGGGGATCCGGTCATCCGGACCCGGTACGTGGCCAGCGCGGGCGGCAGCCCGGTGCAGCTGGTCACCAGCCACGAGCCGGCGCCGCTGACCGGCCGGACCGGCGTGGCGCTTCCCGAGGAGGGCCCGCTGGCCGGGCGCGGGGTGATCGCGCGGATGCGCGCGATCGGGGTGCGGGTGGACCAGGTCACCGAGGACATCTCGGCACGCGGTTGCCGCGCCGAGGAAGCCGCCGCGCTGGCGCTCCCGCCGGGTGCGCCGGTGCTGGTGGTGGACCGCGCGCACCGCGCCGGTGCGCGCACCGTGGAGGCCGGCCAGATCGTGGTTCCCGCGGACCGGTTCCGGCTCGGGTACCGCACCGCCGTGACCGGCGCCGGCCCGGCCGGCACCGCATGATCCGGCCGCCAGGGGCGGGTAAGGAACCCCACATTGCCCCATGACCACCCGATCTGCAATGGTTTGCATAGGCCGGGGGCGTGAGCTGAAGGGAGACGGCAGATGAGCACGAGCGCCGACATCGTGGTGGCCGGGGCAGGGCACAACAGCCTGCTCACCGCCTGCTACCTGGCCAAGGCGGGGTACCGCTGCCTGGTGCTCGACGCGCGGCACATCCCCGGCGGCGGCGCCGCCACCGAGGAACTCCTGCTGCCCGGCTTCGGCATCGACACCTGCGCCACCGGCCACACCATGATCCGGGTCAACCCGGCGCTGCTGCACGACGAGCTGGGGCTGATCGCCGACTACGGCCTGCGCTACGCCGAGCCGGACCCGGTGGAGCAGGTTGCGTTCCCCGACGGCGAGCAGTTCACGATGTGGCTGGACCGTGAGCGCACGATCGAGGAGGTGGCTAGGTTCTCCCGGGACGACGCGGTCGCCTACCGGCGCCTGCTCGACGACTACGACGAGGTCAAGGCGATATTCAGCCGGTGGCAATTCACCCCGGTGGGGTACGGCCCCTCGCTGGATCAGATGTTCGCCGACCATCCCCGCGCGCGGATCTGGGCGCGGCGGCGGCAGCTCTCCGCCATCGAGGTGGTCCAGCACGAGTTCTCCGACCGGCACGTGCAGGCGTTTCTGCTGTGGATGGCCTACCAGGTGGTTCAGCCGCTGGACACGCCCGGCTCGGGGATCCTGCCCTATCAGCAGACGTTCGGCCGCCAGCAGCGAAGCTGGTCCATCCCCATCGGCGGGTCGGCGAGCCTTACCGGGGCGATGACCGGCTACCTCGAAGACCGCGGCGGCACGATCCTGTGCAATCGCCGGGTGCGGCGGCTGCTGCTCGAAGACGGCCGCTGCACCGGCGTGGAGACCGACGACGGTGAGCAGTACCTGGCGAGCACCGCCGTGGTGTCCACGATCCACGTCAAGCATCTGCGCGACATGGCGCCCGCCGAGGCGTGGCCGGAGGAGTTCCACTACGGGGTGGACACCTACGACGTCGGCGTTCCCGGGTTCGCGGCCTACTACTGCACCACCGCGGCCCCGGAGTTCGCCTCCCCGCACGGCCCACTGAGCGCGGTGTCCGCGGGCTGGGCGGGCTGGCCGGAAGACATGCTCCAGATGAGCGCGGACCTGCGGGCCGGCCGGTTCGTCGCCGACCCGCCGTGGGTGCTTGTCGCCACCCCCACGCTGGCCGACCCGGGCCGTGCTCCCGAGGGCTGCCACACCGTGAAGGTCCTCAGCACGCAGACGTATGAGCTGCCCGAGGAGATGGGCGGCTGGGACGAGGTCAAGGAGAAGCACGCCCGCCGGATGTTCGAGACCTTGCAAAGGCACGCTCCCAACATGACCGACGACACCGTCCTGGCCCACCTGGTCAAGTCCCCGGCCGACATCGAGCAACTGAACCCGCACATGATCCATGGCGCCTTCCACGGCGGGAACCGGGGACCCGCCTTCAGCGGCGAGCTGCGCCCGGTGCCCGGCTGGGCCAGCCACCGGATGCCGATCCCCGGCCTGTACCAGACCGGGGGGAGCACGCACCCGGGCGGGTCGATCACCGGCGCCCCCGGGCGCAACGCGGCCATGGTCCTGCTCGGCGACCTCGGCCACGACGCGGCGGAGGTCATGTCGGGGCCCGGCGTCACCACCGCGACGGGAGGTCACGCTCGTGCCTGACGATCAGGTCAAGTCGGCCATCGCGAACTGGGGGCCACGGTTCACCGCGCAGGGCGTCGATCCCGGCGATTTCACCCGGGTGACCGCGGGTATCGAGCGGTGGGCGGACTGGCTGGATGCCTGGCGCGAGAACGGCGACCTGCATGCCGCGCTCGCCCGCGAGGCGCACGGCCGCGGCCGGCTGCGGACGGCCGGGGAGGCCTGGATCAGGGCCGCGGTCAGCTACCACTTCGGCAAGTTCGTCTGGATGCTGGACATGGACGCGCACGACGCTGTCGCCGCTCAGGCGGTCGCGGCCATGTACCACGGGCTGGAACTGCTCGATCGGGCCGCCGAGCGGATCGAGATCCCGTTCGGCGGCGCCGCGATGGCGGGCAACCTGCGCAAGCCGCCGGGAGTGGACCGGCCGCCGCTTGTGCTGCTGATCGCCGGCCTGGACTCCACCAAGGAGGAGTTCTTCGCGGTGGAGAACACGTTCCTGGCCCGCGGCCTGGCGACTTTCTCGCTGGACGGGCCGGGGCAGGGTGAGAGCGCCCGGGAGCTGAAGATCCGCCCCGACTTCGAGGCGCCGGTGGCGGCCGCGCTTGACGTGCTGTGCGGGCGCGACGACCTGGACGGCGACCGGGTCGGCACGCTCGGCGTCAGCCTCGGCGGTTACTACGCCGCCCGGGCGGCGGCGTTCGAGCCCCGGCTGCGCGCGGTGATCGCCTGCGGCGGCTGCTACGACTACGGGGCGTTGATCCGGGACCGGTCACCGCACAGCCTCGCGACGTTCAGCTATGGGTGTGGCGCCGCCACCATCGAGGAGGCCCACCAGGTCGCGGAGCGGATGACCCTGGCGGGCGTGGCGGAGCGGATCGCCCAGCCGATGGTGGTGGTCTTCGGCAAGCGGGACCGCCTGGTCCCGTGGCAGCACGCGGAGCGGGTGGCGGCCGAGGCGCCCGCGGCGGAGCTGTGGATGTTCGACGAGGGCAACCACGTCTGCATGAACATGACCTACCGGTGGCGCCCGCAGGCCGCGGACTGGATGGCCGAGCAACTGGAGAAGCCCGCGTGACGCCCCGGCCGTGAGGCCACCGGGGGCAGGGAGGCCGTCCCCCGGGTTAGCTCATGAGGCCGGTCGCCGCCAGGTCGGCGGCCAGCGCGGCGTGCTCGGCGCCGGTCAGCGAGATCAGCGGCGGGCGCACCGCGCCGCCGGACATGCCGACCAGCCCGGCCCAGGCCTTGATCGACGCCACGTTGTCGATCATCCGGGCCTTGCCGCGCAGCCACCTGGCCGCCACGTCGCGGACCGGGCCGAGGGTGGCCGCGACCTCCTCCGCCTTCGCGGTGTCCCCGTCCAGCGCGAGCGCGGTGTACTCCCGCATCGGCTGCCAGGACGGGGTCTGGTACAGGTACGGCGCCGCCGACGACATGTACACCCGCTGGCCGTGGGAGGTCATGTTCTCCAGCCAGGTCTCCTCGTGTGGCGAGCAGACCAGCATCGCGTCGCCGAAGGCGGCCAGCAGGTCCAGGTACCGGGCGTGGTCGCGGCCGACCTTGATGCCGACCACGTTCTCGATCTCGGCCAGCCGCCCGATGAGCTCGGTGGACAGCGTCACCCCGGAGTAGCTGGTGTCGAACAGCCACACGCCGATGTCCACGCTGGCGCACACGTGGGCGAACCACCGGTACAGGCCCTCGTCGGAGGCGGGTGGGTAGTAGGGGTTGATCACTACGGCGAAGTCCGCGCCCACCGCGGCCGCGTGCCGGGTCAGCTCGATGGTCTCCTCGGCGCTGTGCTGCCCGGTGTGGGCGAGCACCGGGCACTTGCCCCGGGCCCGCTCCACCGCCACCTCGGTCAGCCGCCGCCGCTCCGCTCCGGACAGGGCCCAGAACTCGCTCATCACCCCGCCGCAGAAGATCCCGCTGATCCCCAGGCTGCCGGTGAGCCGGTCCAGGTCCTCGCGCAGCGCGGCCTGGTCGAGCTGGCCGGCCGAGTCGAACGGGGTGGTGATGGCCGCCCACAGCCCGGTGAAGCAGTCGCGGGCCGCCTGCTTGGCGTCCGCCTTCGCGTAGTCCATGGCCGCCCTTCCGGCTACAGCGTCTCGGCGAGCCAGTCGCCTACCAGCGGCCTGGCCTCGTACCAGAGGTTGTTCAGGATGTGCACGCCGTCCGGGTAGACCACGGTGGTGACCGGCCCGCCGTACTCGGCCGCGATCCGCTCGCCGTGCTCCGCTGGCGTGCCCGGGTCGTTACCGCCGAAGATCTGTAGCAGCGGGACGGTGGCCTGGCGGGCCGCGCCGGCCAGCGTCATGGCCGCCATGTTGGCGGCCGGGTCCGGTCCGTGGTGCTGGTACTGCCCGGGCCTGGTCAGCGCGTCCATGCTGGCGAACCGCCCGGCCGGGGTGTACCAGCTGGAGATGGCGAACACCGCGCGCACCCGCTCGTCCACGGCCGCGGTGCGGATGGCGAACATGCCGCCGTAGGAGATCCCGCCCACCGCGAGCCGCGAGCCGTCCAGATCCGGCCGGGCGGCCAGCGCGTCGACGATCGCCCGCACCGCGGCCTCCTGGTCGGGCCGCAGCTTGGACTCGAAGCTCAGCATGCCCTGGCCGGGGGTGTCGAAGGCGGCCACCGCCAGGCCACGGGCCACGATGTGGTCGGCCAGGTGGTAAAGCTCCTCTTTCGCCGAATCAGCCCCAGGGAGCAGCAATACGACCGGAGGGTGGCTGGCCCCGGCCGGGACGCGCAGGTATCCCGGCATGGACAGCGTGCCGAACCGAACCCGCAGCAGCTCCATCGGCGGCGCCACCAGCGGCGCGGCCTTGGCCCAGGTGGCCTCCATCGCCTCGAGCGCACCGCGGAACTGGGCCTGGTCGTGGGTGAACACGAAGCTGGCCCAGTGGTAGGCGAGCCCGCCGCGCAGATAAGCGTCCCCGGCGGTGCAGCCGGCGCCCCACGGCCAGCGCCTCGTCGCCGCGCCGCACGTGGCCGGCGGCGTGGCGGCTCCACGCCGCGCACCACTGCTCGTAGTCGGTGATCTCGGCCTTGAGCTGCTCGAACTCCCAGGGTGTGACGTAGTTGGACAGGATCCGCCAGGTGAACCGGCGGTACATCGCGTCAAGCCGCTCGTCCACGTGTGCCTGCCTCCGCCGTCAGCCGGCCGGTGCCCAGGTGCAGCGGTCGCCGGTCACCGTCCAGATCGTCTCCGTCGGCGGCGGCGCCCAGAACTCGACGAACGAGAACTCCCCCTGCCTGTCGTTCTCGAACCAGTGCACCTCGCCCGGGCCGACCAGCGCGCTGTCTCCAGCGCCCAGGCGCGTCGCCGCCTCGCCGGTGTACAGCAGCCCGGACCCGGCCAGCACGCAGAACACGTGATGGCAGTCGGTGTGGTAGTGCGCGGCCGCGGTGTCGCCCGGGTGGTAGATGATCCGGTCGGCGCGGATCGCCTTCGCGCCCACCGGCACGTCGTCGGTGATCAGGTCAAGCCGGTCCCTGGTGTCGCGGGTGGAGACCAGGTGCGGAAGCTCGGCTGCCGTGAAGACCTTGCGCAGCGGGGCGGGTGCTGGGCCGCCGGTGGACTGGGCCACCAGCAGGTCCAGGCCGGCGGGACCGGCCTGGAGGGTCAGCTCGTCGCAGGCGGCGAGCCACAGCACGCTCTCGGTGTCCAGGCTGAACACCTCCCCGCCGGCGTCGGGCGGTGACGCCTGCGCCGTGCCGGATCCGGCGATCACGTAACCGAAGGCTTCGGTGCCCCCGAGCGGGATGCCGGGCGCCCGGGCGCCTGGGGCGAGCCGCCAGCGGTTGACCTTCAGCGGGACCGGCTGCCCGAACACGTCGGCGCTGGCCCAGACCCGGCTGGTCCATCCCTGGTCGTTGCCGGCGTCGGAGAAGTCCGGGGTGCTAATCCATGGCATGCGGCGGCTCCTGGCTCAGGGGGTGAGGATCGGGCGGATGGCCTCCCGCCGGGCCAGCGCGTCGAACGCGGTGGCCACGTCGGCGAGCGGGTAGACGTGCGTGGTCAGCGGCTCGGTGCGGATCGCCCCGGCGGCCAGCAGCGCGATCATGGCGGGATACGCGTTCGGGCTGGACCGGATGCCGAGCACGTCAAGCTCGTCGAGCGTGACCAGATCGACCGGCAGCTCGGCGGTGGCGCCGCCGGCCAGGCCGAGCAGCGCCACCGTCCCGCCCCGGCGGGCGCAGCGCAGCGCCTGGCCCAGCACGGCCGGGTTGCCGGAGCAGTCGAACACGCAGTCGGCGCCGCGGCCGCCGGTGGCCGCCCGCACCCCCGTCACCGGGTCGGCTTGCGAGTAGTCCACGACGGCGGTGCAGCCCAGGTCGCGGGCGATGTCCAGGCGCGGCCCCCGGCCCACCACGATCACCGTGGTGGCTCCCGAGGCGCGGGCCACCTGGAGCATGAGCAGGCCGAGCAGGCCCGGGCCGAACACCGCCACGCTCGCCCCGGCGCTCAGCCGGGCCCGGCGCGCGGCGTGCACGGTCAGTGCCCCCTGGTTGACCAGGGCTGCGGCGGTGTCGCTGACGGTGGCGGGGACCTTGTGCAGGGCGACCGCGGGCCGCACCGCGTACTGCGCCAGCGCCCCGGGCGCGGTGTGCCCGTACAGCTTGAAGCCTGGCTCGCGGACCCGCTCGCACAGGTTGTACCGGCCCGCCCGGCACATCGGGCAGGCGCCGCAGCCGGTGTGGTTCTCGGCCACCACCCGGTCCCCGACGGCCAGCCCGCTGCGCTCGGTGCCCGGCCCGAGCGCGGCCACCTCACCGGACCACTCGTGCCCGATGATGAACGGCAGCGCCGGCGGCCAGGTGCCCTGGAAGGCGCCCGCCACGATCTTCAGGTCGGTGCCGCAGATGCCGCAGGCGCGCACCCGGACCAGGACCTCCCCCGGGCCCGGCTCCGGCATCGGCACCTCGGCCACCTCCAGGCTGCCGAACTCCCGCAGCAGCGCCGCCTGCATGCTCCTCACATTGCCTCCCTCGCGGGCGCTGCGCTTGGTCGTGCCGGAGGCGCGCCAAACGGCGGAGCGGGAGGCGGTGCCTGCGGCACCATCGCGTGGTGATCGCCTTCCCTCAGCGCGTGCCATATTTCCCGCGCCTGGCGGACCACGTGGTCGGCGACCGCTTCCGCGATCTCCTCGGCCCGTTCCGGGGTGGCCAGCTCGGGCCGGCCGTACCAGCCGGTCGCGGCGACGTCGTGGAAGTCCCGCATCACGGGGTAGACATCCGGGCGGCGGAACAGCGCGTGGGCGGCCTCGCCGGCCGTCCGGTCGCTCGCGGGCGTCGCGTTCTCCAGGTGCACCAGGGACGGGTCGAACGCCAGCACGGCCGCGGTCTCCATGGACCCGGCGTGGGTGAACTCCATCTCGTCCGGAAACAGTGTGTGCGTGATCACGTGCGTCTCGGCCATCACCACCTGCACCCCGTGCCGCTGCTGGGCCTCGTCCGCGGCCAGCCGCAGCGTGGCCGAGTTCCCCTCGTGCCAGTTCACCGAGACGATCCGGTGGGCTCCGGCGGCGGCGAGCCCGCCGCAGACGTCGTTGAACACCGCGATGAGCGTGCCCGGCGACAGGGACAGCGTGCCCGGCCAGGCCCCGTGGTAGTGCGCGACGCCGACCGGCCCGAGCGAGGCGGCCACGGTGCCGAGGCGGGCCGCGACCCGCTCGGCGATCGACTGCGCGGCGAACGCGTCCGTGCCGAGCGGCAGGTGGCCGCCGTGCTGCTCGACGCTCCCGGCGAAGACCACGGCCACGCCGCTGGCTTCGATCAAGCGCGCGGCCTGCGGCTGAGCGATCCGCTCGATCAGCCGGTCCGGGTGACGGGGCATCGGGCGTCAGCCTCCATATCCTTCGTTGGCGCCATTGGCCACCGCCCTGCGGTGCGCGGTGATAGGGGTCTGCCAGGGTTCGGTCACCACGTCGAGCAGGGCGGGCCGACCCGAGCCGAGCGCCTCGCGCAGCGCGTCCGCGAGCCTGCCGGGCTCGGCGACCCGCTGCCCGGCGACGCCGAATCCCTTCGCCACCTCGGCGAAGGTCACGTCGGAGAAGTCCTCGTCTTCCCAGCCCCGGCCGAAGGTGATCCGCCGGTACCAGCGGATCCAGCCGAGCGAGCGGTTGTTCAGCACGACCACGGTCACCGGCAGGCCCAGTTCCGCCACGGTCGCCAGCTCACCGGCCGCGTAGCCGAGCGCGCCGTCCCCGGTGAGCACCACGGCCCGCCCGCCAGGCTGCGCGGTGGCCACGCCGATCGCGGCGGGCAGCGCGTAGCCGAGGCCGGCCTGCCCGCGCGGGCAGAGCACCCGCCGGCCCGCACGCCGCTGCTCCAGGTACACCCCGCCCCAGCCGCTGGCCAGGCTGGCGTCGCAGATCAGGACGTCCTCGCCGTCCAGTACCGCCTCGATCTCCGCCAGCACCCGCTGCGGGGCGATCGGCACCGCGCCGCTGGCCCGCTCGGCGTCGCGCTCGGCCCGCCAGGCCGCGGCAAGCTCGGCCACCCGGGCCCGCCAGGCGGCCCGGTCGCCGGGCTCGCCGAGCGACGCGAGCAGGCTCCGCAGTCCCTGCCTGGCGTCGGCGAGGACGGCGGCGGCGAGCGGGAACGCCCGGCCCAGCTCGGCCGGGTCGAGGTCGAGCTGGACGATCGCCTGGTCGGCGCGGGGCAGCTTCCAGCCGAACGTCGGGCCGCTGCCTGCCTTGGTCCCGGCGAGCAGGACCACGTCCGCCTCGGCCAGCGCGGCCGCGGCCGCGGCCGTGCCCATGCTGCCGGTCACCCCTACCGACAGCGGGTTGTCCTCGGCGATAGCCCCCTTGCCGGACAGCGTCGTGCCCACCGCCGCGGACAGGTACTCGGCCAGCGCGGTGAGCTCGGCCCCGGCCCCCGAGTGCAGCACTCCCCCGCCCGCCAGGACGAACGGCCGCTGGGCCGCCCGGAGGACGGCAACGGCGGCCGCGATGTCTTCGGTATCCGGGGCGGGCCGGAACGCCGGAAAGCGCCCGAACCGGGCGCTGCCTGCCAGCGGGGGCTCGCCCTTCGCCGGGCCGTCCAGCACGTCCTGGGGCAGGAACAGCGCGACCGGCCCCGGCCGGCCGCGTGGTGGCCTCGCGGAATGCCTGCCGGACCAGCGCGGGCATCGTGGCCGCGTCGGGGACGGTGGCGTGCCACTTGGTGACCGGGGCCAGCAGGGCAGCCTGGTCAAGGGCCTGCGAGGCGGCGCTGCGGTAGCGGTGCGGGGCCATCCCGGCGGGCAGGTCGCTCGACCAGCGCGACCACGGGCACCGAGGCGCCGAGAGCCTCGGCGAGGCCCGACGGCAGCTTGGCCGCACCCGGCCCGACCGTCGCGTCGCAGACCCCGGGGCGCCCGGTGACCCGGGCGTAGGCGTCGGCGGCGTAGGCGGCCGAGCGCTCGTCCCGCACCAGCACGTGCCGCAGGGCCCCGGTGTCCAGGATCGCGTCGTACAGCGCGAGCGTCTGGCCGCCGGGCACGCCGAACACGTGCCGCACGCCGTGCTCGGCCAGCAGGCCCGCCAGCAGCGCTCCGCCGTGGCTGGCGGGCGCCAGGTCAGCCACCGGGGATCCCGAGCAGGCGGCCCGCGTTGCCGCCGAGCACGAGTGCCTCGGCCGTCGCCGAGCCCGAGCGCACGTACCTCCCCGACCGGATGGTCGGTGCCCATGTCGAACGGGCGATCCGAGCCGAGCAGCAACTGCCCGGGCCCGGCGTAGCGGGCCAGGTCCGCGAGCAGGTCGTGGTCGTGGGTGACGGTGTCGTAGTAGAACCGGCGCAGCGCCGCGTCCGGGCCGGCGGTGCTGCGGGCCCGGGCCTCGGGGCGGACGGCGAAGGCACGCCGCAGCCGGCCGCGAACCACCGGCAGCGCGCCGCCGCCGTGGGCCAGCAGCACGCGCAGCCGGGGGAACCGGTCGAGCACCCCGGCCATGGCCATGTGCGCGGCGGCGATCGCGGTCTCCATCGGGTTCCCCACCGAGTTCCACAGGTAGTAGTCGTCGAGGGCGGCGCACGCCGAAGCCGCGGGTGGTGGGGTGGATGAACACCAGCGCCCCGGCTGTCGGCGGCGGCCTCCCAGAACGGCAGGAAGAAGTCGTCGCCGAGGTAGCGCCCGGCCACGCTGGCCGGGATCTCCACCCCGGCCAGGCCGGTGCCGGTGATCAGTTCGTGCAGCTGCCGGGCGGCCAGGGCCGGATCCTGGAGCACCACGGCGCCGACCGCGCTGACCCGTCCGGGGTGTGCCGCGGTGAGCGCGGCGAGCGCGCCGTTCTGCACGTCGCAGACCTGCGCGGCCTCGGCGGCCTCGGCTTCGGTGGGCACCAGTGATGATCCACGGCGACAGCAGCAGGTGATCGACTCCCGTGGCGGTGGCCTCGCCGAGCATCTCCTCGACGTCGGTGAACTCGCCCACGACCGAGCTGATGTCGCGGCCGCGGAAGGTCAGCAGGTACCGCCCGTTCTCCCGCCTGATCGCAGGGCGCCAGTCGCCCGGCACCGCCTGCGCGGTCATCTCCCCGACGACGACGTGGCGGTGAACGTCAACGATCAACGAGCCGCCTTCGACGCGGTGCCGTCCACGGCACCGCCCCCGTCAGCGGCCGGGGCTGCTCCGTTGGGCGGGCCGTCCGCCGTGGACACCGCGCCGCCGAGGTAGAGGGCGCCGATCTCGGGGTGCTCGAGCACCTCCTGGCCGGTCCCGGCCAGGCGCACCAGGCCGTTCTCCAGCACCACGCCGTGGGTGGACAGCCGCAGCCCGGCCCGCGCGTTCTGCTCCACCAGCAGGATCGTCTTGCCCTGCGCGTGCATCATCCGGACCGCGTCGAAGACCGACTTGAGCACCTTGGGTGCCAGTCCCATCGACGGCTCGTCCAAGATCACCAGCTTCGGGTCGAGCATGAGGCCGCGGGCGAACTCCACAAGCCGCTGCTGCCCGCCGGACAGGCTGCCTGCCTTCTTGTCCAGCCAGTCGTTTACCTGCGGGAACATCTCCTGCACCGCGGCAAAGCGCCGGTCGGCCAGGCCGCGCTCGCGCAGGATGTAGCCACCGAGGAAGATGTTCTCGCGCACCGTCATCTCACGGAACAGGCTGTGGTTCTGCGGCACCTGCACGACGCCCAGCTTGAGGATCTGCCGCGGGCTCTTGCCCACCAGTGGCTCACCGTGCAGGTGGATCTGGCCGAGCCTGGGCCGCAGCAGGCCGCTGATGGCGCGGAGCAGGGTTGACTTCCCGGCGCCGTTCGGCCCGACCACGCAGGTGATCCCGCCGGGAACCACCTCAAGGCTCACCCCGCGCAGCACGTCGCCGCCGCCGTAGCCGGCCACGACGCCCTCCACCACGAGGGCCGGCGTGGCGAGCTCAGACTGTGACGTCATCGTCGTCCTCCGCTGTCCCGAGGTAGGCATCGAGGACCCGGTGATCTGTGCGGATCACGTCCGGCGGCCCGGTGACCACGGCGTTGCCGTAGTCGAGGACCGTGACCCGGTCACACAGGCCCATGACGAACTCCATGTTGTGCTCCACGATGAGGAACGTCGTGCCCTGCCGGTTCAGCTCACGGATCCGCTCGGAGATCGTGCCGATGAGGGTGGGATTCACCCCGCCCGCCGGCTCGTCGAGCAGGATGATCGCTGGCTCGGCCATCAGCACGTAGGACAGCTCCAGCAGCTTGCGCTGCCCGTAGGAGAGCGTCTCCGCCTGGTCGCCGGCCAGCTTGGCGATGCCGGTGAACTCCAGCAGCTCCATCGCCCGCTTGCGGGTCGCCGGGCCACCCGCCCGGGCGAACGGATTGTGCAGCCGCCCGGTCTGCCCGGCACGCTCCCTGTAGTGCGCGGCGACGATCATGTTCTCCATGACGGTCAACCGGGAGAAGACCCGGGTCAGCTGGAACGTCCGGCCGATTCCCAGCCCGAACACCTTGTCCGGCGCGAGGTTGGTGATCTTGGTGTCGTTCAGGTAGACGTCGCCGGTATCCACCCGCCCATAACCGGTGATCATGTTGAACAGCGTGGTCTTTCCACTGCCGTTCGGCCCGATCAGCCCGGCGATGCTGCCGCTCTCGACCTCGATCGAGCAGTCGCTGAGCGCATGCACCCCCCCGAACGCCTTCGAGATGCCCTCCGTCCGGAGCAGCGCCGTCATGACGCGCTCCTGCTGGTCGGCTCGGCGGGTGTCCCGGCCGCGGCCGCACCGACGGGCAGGCCGGGCGGCGGGCCGGTGGCCCGTTCGGCCGCTCGCCGCTGCATCCTGATCCGCAACGCGGTCAGCCGCTCGCCCACGGTCGGCAGGATCCCCCGCGGCAGGAGGATGATCACGGCCAGGAACAGCACGCCGAGGACGATCTCGGCCGCGTACGTGTTGGTCACCTGCTGCTGGGCCCAGCCGAGATAGGGCTCGAGCAGCAGCGCACCGAAGATGGGCCCGGACAGCGTGCCGAACCCGCCCAGGAACGCCATCAGGGCGACGGTCAGGTCGAAGAACGGGTTGAACGCGTACTGCGGCAGCGCGTCCGACTGGAAGTAGAAGTACAGCCCGCCCAGCGTCCCGATGATGAAGGCGGAGATCACGAAGGCGGTCAGCTTGACCCGCATGGTCTTGACCCCGAGCCCGCGGGCGCGGTCCTCGTCGTCCCTGATCGCCCGGAGCTGAAGGCCGAACCGGGATCCCCAGATCGCCCAGGCGAGCACGGCCGCTACGACCGCGATGAACAGGGCGGTGTAGTAGAAGGGGTTGTAGACGGTCGTCGCGTCCCAGTTGAGGAACGTCGGGATGAGCCCGGACGCGCCGCCCGTCCAGCTGAAGTTGTAGGCCATCAGCTGGAAGATGAAGAACACCGCGATCGTCACCACGACAAAGGTGTGCCGGCGTACCCGCAGCGCGATCAGCCCGAACGGCACCGCCACCGCGGCGGCCACCAGGCCGCCCAGCGGGTAGAGCCAGAACACGTTCCCGCCTACCAGGTTCATGTGCTTGACGATCAGCGCGACCGTGTACACGCCGGTCCCGAAGAAGACGGCGGCCCCCAGCGAGATGTAGCCGGTGAACCCGGAGAAGATGTTCCAGGCGACCGCGGAGCCCACGTACATCAGCACGAGCACGCCCACCTGGGTCAGCACGACGTTGCCGTCGAGCGGGACGAGCAGCGCGACGGCCAGCAGCGCGATCAGGCCCGCGGCGCGCCAGAGCGCGAGGGATCTCATTGCGCCCTCGCTTCCCTGCGCCCGAACAGGCCCTGCGGCCGGAACACGAGCACGAGCACCATCACCCCGTAGAACACCACCGTCGACCATTCGGGGTTCCAGTAGACGTCCACCATCGACGCGAGCGTGAGCACGAGCACGGCCGAGCCGAGCGCGCCGCCGATGCTGCCCATGCCGCCAAGGATAACGATTGCAAGAAGCCGCGAAATCAGGTCATACCCGGTGTTCGGGTTGAACGCGTTGAGTTCCCCGAACACCATGCCGCCCGCCGCGGTCACCCCGACGCCGATCCCGAACGTGAGCGCGGCCACCCGGTTCACGTCGATCCCGACCAGCCGGGCTGCGGTGTGGTCCTGCATGGTGGCGCGCACGCTGCGGCCGAACTGGGTCCGGTACAGCACGAAGTAGAGCGCCACCACGAACACCACCGCGAGCGCGAAGCCGAGGAGGTAGATGTACGGGAGGTAGTACCCGAAGATCTTGACCTCCGCCCGCGGGCTGGTCCAGTAGGTGTTCATGGACAGGTAGTTCGACCCGAAGGTCTGGTACAGGATTCCCTCGGTGATGATCGCCACCGCGTAGCAGGCGAGCAGCGACATGGAGGTGCGCTCGCGTCCCCGCAGCGGCCGGATGAACAGGGCCTGGATCGCCACCCCGAGGATGAACATCGCCGGGATGGTGATCAGCAGGCCGACGAACACATCGATGTGCAGATGGGTCCAGAGCACGTAGCTGAGGTAGGCACCGAGTATCACCATGATGCCCTGGGCGATGTTGATGATGTCGAGCACGCCGAAGATCAGCGTCAGCCCGACGGCCATCAGGCCATAGACCCCGCCCTCAAGGACACCATCGCTGATGGCTTGGAAGAAGGTCTGCATACCAGTTACGTGCTCCGTTCCCTATGTGCGGTGGCGATGCTCAGCCGCCCCAGTTCGGCTTGGTGCTGAGGATTGTGGGCGAGACTTGGGCGGACTTGATGACCTGCACGAACTTAGGAACGCCGCCGAGGCCCTGCTGCCACTGGAAGATGGTCGCGGACTGCAGCGCGTCCGTGTTCTCACCCACGTTGTTGAACTTCACCGTGCCGAGCAGGGTCGGGATCGGGTTCTTGTGCAGCCAGTGGATGAGCTGCGACTGGACCGTGCCGTGGGTGGCCACCACCGCGGCCTGGAGCACCTCCGCCGCCGAGTAGGACTCGGCCACGTCCGCGTTGACGGCAGAGGCCGTGCCGCCATACCTGGCGATGTAGTCCTGCACCATGACGTGGCTGAGCGCGTTCTGGAAGCCGCCGTACCACCCGTTGGGCACCATGATGCCGTAGGCGTTGCCGGTGCCGATCGCGCCCAGGAACGCATTGCCCTGGTCCGGGCCGGCCGCCGCGATGAAAATCTTCGGCTCGTAGTGCCTGGCGATGAAAACCTTGACGAAGGCCTGCACGGTCGGCACGTCCACCGAGCCGAGAACGACCATCTGGGCGCCGGAGTTGACGACCTTCTCGGCGGCGGCCCTGAGCGCGCCGGCCGTCTCGCTGGGGATGCCGTAGTTGACGCCTTGCTGGGTGAATCCTCCGGGAGCCGTGTCAACGTTCTTGATCCCGGCTTTCGTCAGGATCCTCATCGCCGTCACGACCGGCGGGCCCGAAAATGGGTTGGCCACCGACGGGTAGGCGGCCGACTTCGGGCGGAGGTTCGGCCCGAGGTGGCTGACCCAGTCGGCGAACGGCTTCATCTGGTCCGTCACCGGCACGTTCGTGGAGAACATGTCCGGATCGTTCAGCGCGTACACGGCTGGCGAGCCGGCCTGCCCGGCCGCGAGCGCGTAGTGATACTGCTCGGTGACCTTGGCGGCACCCTGCGCGGTCAGCAGCGACGAGAACGGGCCAAGGACCAGGTTCACGTGATCGTGGGTGATGAGCCACTTGTAGTCGTACGCGGTGCTCGCGGGCCAGCCCTCGTCGTTCATGACGATGAGCTTGACCGGGTGGCCGAGCAGGCCGCCGTGGCTGTTCACGTCGCTGGCCCACAGCTCGTAGCCCTTGAGGCATGCCTGCCCGTCGGCCTCGAAGCCCTGAGCCTGGGCCGGGCCGGACAGCGGTTCGGAGATCCCGACCGTGATCGGCGTGCCGGTCGGGCCGGCGGCCAGGCCGCCGGTGGTGGCGGCGTTGCTGACACCGCACGCGGCGGTGATAGCGGCGCTCGCGGCGGTGAGCGCCGCGAGCCGGAGGGTCTTGGCGCGAGGGCGCCTCATCTGGTTCCACTCCTTCCCTGCTGGGGTGCGCGGGGATGAGTGGTGCGCGGAGCGCGCTGGGCGCTCCGCGCACCACACGGTCAGCCTTGGCCCCAGGCCGGCTTGGGGTTCACGATCGGCACGGAGCCGGTCGCACCAGCGGGCAGCACCTGCACGAACGTGGCGCCCTTCTGCCACTGGAAGATGAAGTGCTTGGCCACGACGTTCTCGCCGACGGAGTTGAACTTCGCGGGCCCCTGCACGGTCTGGATCGTCACGCCGCTGTGCAGGTACGTGATGACCTTCGTGTTGGACAGGCTCTTGTTCGCCGCGACCGCGGCCGCGAGCGTCTCGCCGACCGAGTACGCCTCGGCCGCGTCGGAGTTGATGTCGGCCGGCGTGCCGCCGTACTTGGCGTTGTAGTCCTTGACGAACGCCTCGCTCAGCGGGTTCTGGAACCCCGGGTACCAGCCGTTGGGCACCATGGTGCCGGTGGCGTTCTTGGACCCGCCGATCGCGGACAGGAACGCCGCGCCCTGGTCCGGGCCGGCCGAGGCGGCGAGGATCTTCGGGGTGAAGTGCTGCTGCATGAGCGCCTGCATGACCGCCTGGACGCCGGGCACGTCGGGCGAGCCGATGACCACCATGTCCGGCTTCAGCGCGGCCATCGCGTCGGCCCCCGCCTTGTAAGAGGGGTTCTCCGCCGGGAAGATCTTGGAGTACACCGTCTTGATGCCGGCCTTCTGCAGGATCGCCTGCGCGTTCTGCACCATGGGGACCGCGAACGGGTCGGTCACCATCGGGTAGGCCGCGGTCTTCGGCCGCTCGTTGGCCGGCAGTGCCGCCACCCACTCGGCGAACGGGATCAGCTGGTCGGCGACCACCGGGCTCACCGCGAACAGGTTCGGCAGCTTCAGCGAGAACACCAGCGGGCCACCACCGGCGCCCTCGATGAAGGCGTAGTGGCTCCGCGCGGCCACCGGCGCGGCCGAGGACGTCAGCAGCGTGGAGAACGGCCCGAACACGAATGCCGCGTGGTCGGCGTTGATCAGCTGGGTGTAGTTGGTGGCCACGGTGGCCGGGTCGCTGTTGTCGTTGAGAACCTTCAGCGTGACCTTGTGGCCGTCCAGCCCGCCGCTCTTGTTGATGCTCTGCACCCACAGGTCGTAGCCGCGCTGGAACGCCTGGCCGTCGACGGAGAAGTCACCGGTCAGCGAGAGCGATGTACCGATAAGGATCGGGGACTTGCTGGTGCTGCTGCTCCCCCCACCGCTGCTGTTGCTACTGCTGCAGGCGGCAAGCACGATCGCCGCAGCGGCGGCGACGGCCGTGAGAGACAAGAACCGGGTACCGTGAGGTCTCATCCGGTCCTCCTTCCAGTTCTTCAATTGGCCGGGTGGAAATAGCCAGCCGCCGTTGGCGTCCCGGAGCGGGCGCCTCGCGATGAGGGGCCCCCAAGCCTGGTTAGCGGTCGGCCACGGACAGTGGTGCTGGGGGCTCACCGTACTGCATTTGAGTTGTTCGTGTCGGCTGTGTCGAGTCCGTCGGAGATATCCGCATTCTCGCTCACAAGGTCAAGGCCCGCGCCGGCGGCCTCCAGTTCCAGCAATGAAGCGAAGTCCTGGTCAGCGCGCCCTGTTCCGATCAAACTCTGAATGATCTGATGCACGAGCGCGCCCACCGGGAGAGGAACCCCGGCCTCCCGCGCAGCGGCCAGACCAAGGTCAAAGTCCTTGCGCAGGAGGGTAGCGGTGAAGGTGGGGTGGAAGTCCAGGTTCACGAAGGCGGGCGTCTTGTAGCGCGTGAACGTTGAGCCCATCACGCTGTTGTTCAGGCAAGCCAGAAAGGCCTCCCTGCTGATCCCGCTCTGCTGGGCAAGAACCGTTACTTCCGCCAGTGATTGCGTCACGATGCCGAGGAAAAGGTTATGACAAATCTTTACCATCCGGGCCAGTTCGCCCTCGCCGACGTAGGTCGCGCCGGACCCGAGAAGGTCGAGATAGGGCTGCGCCTCCTCGAACGCGGCTCGCGGCCCTGAGATCGCCAGGGTCAGCCGCCCCGCGCTGGCCACCCGGGGATTGCCCATGACCGGCGCGGCGAGCAGCGCGGTCCCGTGCGCGGCGAGCCGCTCACGGACCTGCTGGGACGCCTCTACGGAGATCGTGGAGCAGTCCACCACGATCTGCGGTGCGCCCCCGCCGGAGATCAGCCCGGCCGGCCCGAGCACCGCGTCGAGCAGATCCTGGGGTGTGCCCACGGTCGCGAACACGATATCGCGGTCGCCCAGCTCGGCAGCCGAGTTGACGATCTTCGCACCGTAGGCCGCGAGGGGCTCGGCCTTGGCCCTGGTCCTGTTGTAGACGGCGACATCACAGTCGGCCGCGAGCAGTCGCCGGGCCAGTGCTTCGCCCATCCGCCCAGTGCCAAGCCAGCCAAGGCGGTGCAAAGTGCCCTGCCCAGCCATTCCTTCTCCTAACAATCGTTTGCAGCATGCAGCCTGGCGGGTTGGCGGCAGTCTGTCAATCCCTGTCCTCAACCTGTTACCTACACACGTACTGGCTGGCCGTCCCGGCAGAGCCGGGCAGGTCAGGCTGCTGGCACAGCCACAAGGGTCAGCCTAAGCGGTCGGCCGGCAACCGCTCAGCCGAGTCGCCAAAAAGCGGTCGGCAACGCCCAGATCGCCCGCTGGCGCGTGGCTTGCGGTGCCCGGGACCCTCCCCCGCGGGCTAGCCCCGGCGGGCGGCGGTCGATCCCCGCACCACTAGCTCCGGGGCCAGGTAGAGCACCTTGACCGGGCCGCCCCGGCCAGCGATCAGCTCCAGCAGCAACTGCGCCGCCTCGGTGCCGACCTGGTAGTGCGGGAACCTGATGGTGGTCAGCGGCGGGCGGAGCCGGTCGATGAACGGCATGTCGTTGAAGCCGACCACGGACAGGTCCGCCGGGCAGTTCAGGCCGGCTTCATCGATCGCGGCAAGGCAGCCCACGGCGAGCATGTCGTTGCCGGCCGCCACGGCGGTGCACTCGCCCCGCTCCAGCAGCAGCCGGGTGGTGCGCAGCCCCTCTTCGATCGAGAACGCCTTGGCCACCACGATCAGGCTGGGATCGGCGGCCAGCCCGTGCGCCTCCATCGCGGCCACGAAGCCCCGGTACCGGTACAGGCCGGTGGACACCTCCTGCGGCCCCGCGATGTGCGCGATGCGGTGGTGCCCCTGCCCGATCAGGTGGGCCACCGCCATCCGCATGCCACTCTCGTTGTCCACCGACACCGACGGGAGGCTGTGGTCCTGTGCCATCCGGTTGACCAGCACGACCGGGAGCCCCGTGCGGCTCGCCTCGGCCAGCAGCGGATCGCTCAGGTGCGCGGTGGCGAGCACGATCCCGTCCGCGTGCCGGGCGCGCATCTGCTCGAAGACCAGCCGTTCCCGCTCGCCGTCGCCGTCGGTGTTGCCGATCAGGGCCACATAGCCCGCTGCCGCCAGCCGGTCTTCCAGGCCGCGCACGATGGGGGGAAAGAGCGGGTTGGTCAGGTCCGGGATGAGCACGCCCACGGTATGGGAGCGCCGCGTCCGCAGGCTGCGCGCGACCGGGTTGGGGTGGTAGCCCAGCTGTTCGGCGGCATCCAGGACCCTGCGGGCGGTGTCCTCCTTCACGAGCAGCCTGGTCTCCGGGTTCAGCGCGCGGGAGGCCGTGGCGGGATGCACCCCGGCCTGGGCCGCGACGTCCCGGAGTGTCACCGCACGTTCGGGCACCGGCCTTCCCCCTCCGAGTCTCGATGGGCCTGCTTGATCTTACGCTCAACCTTCCTTTACCCCGTGCCGTGAGCGAGTCCGGGCGTCACAGATCCGGGGGCCGGTTCTCGTACGGGGTGCTCAGCACGATCGTGGTCCGGGTGGAGACGTTCGCCGCGGCCCGGATCTCCGACAGGAGGTTCTCCAGGCCGGCCGGAGAGGCGACGCGCACCTTGAGTATGTAGTTCTCCTCCCCCGCCACGCTGTGGCACGCCTCGATCGCGGCCAGGTGGGCCAGCCGTTCCGGCGCGTCGTCGGCCGCTGCGGGGTCGAACGGCTTGATCGACACGAACGCGGTGAGCGACAGCCCCGCCTCCGCCGGGTTGATCACCGCCGCGTACCCGCGGATCAGGCCGCGACGCTCCAGCCTGCGCACCCGCTGGTGGGTCGCGGACACCGACAGCCCGGTCTGGCGCGCCAGGTCGGTGAAGCTCATCCTGCCGTCACCGGCCAGCAGCGACAGGATCTTGCGATCGATCTCCTCCACGCCGTCACGGTAGTCCCTGCCGTGCGTCCCCGCATGGCGGTGAGTGGCGGGTGGCTACCTAAATCCGGTGAGGCCGGATACGCTCCGGGACAAAGACGTCAGATGAGGCCACATGGACTGGAGTGCGGGATGGCCGAGATCGTCCTGGAGCGGGTGAGCAAGGTTTACTCCGGCGGGGTCGCTGGGGTGGACGAGCTGAGCCTGGAAATCAAGGACGGGGAGTTCATGGTTCTTGTCGGCCCGTCCGGGTGCGGCAAGTCCACCGCGTTGCGCTCCATCGCGGGCCTGGAGGAGATCACCTCGGGCACCATCTCCATCGGCGGGCGGGTGGTGAACAACCTGCCGCCCAAGGACCGCGACATCGCGATGGTCTTCCAGAACTACGCGCTGTACCCGCACATGACCGTGGAGCAGAACCTCGCCTTCGGCCTCCAGCAGCGCAAGACCCCAAAGGCCGAGATCTCGCGCCGGGTGACCGAGGTCGCGCGGATGCTGGGCATAGAGGAGTACCTGCGCCGCAAGCCTGCGGCGCTGTCCGGCGGGCAGCGGCAGCGGGTCGCGATGGGCCGGGCGATCGTCCGGGAACCGCGGGCTTTCCTGATGGACGAGCCGCTGTCCAACCTGGACGCGAAGCTGCGGGTCTCCATGCGCGCGTCGCTCAGCCAGCTGCACGACCGGCTCGCCGTCACCACCGTGTACGTCACGCACGACCAGGTGGAGGCGATGACGCTGGGACACCGCGTCTGCGTGCTGCGCGATGGCCAGCTCCAGCAGGTGGACACGCCTCAGGCGCTTTACGACAATCCGGTGAACCTCTTCGTCGCGGGCTTCATCGGCTCGCCCGCGATGAACTTCGTCTCCGCGGAGCTGGTCAGGGACGCGGGGCCCTCGGTGGTCTTCGCGGGCTTCCGGCTCCGCTTGCCGGCCGGCCTGCTCGACGCCAAGCCGGGCCTGAGCGGCTACCTCGGCCGTGAGGTGATCCTTGGCATCCGGCCGTCCGACTTCGAGGACGCCAGCCTCGCCGACGCCGAATGGGCGCGGATCGGCGTCACCGCGAACGTCATCGAGGAGCTGGGCAGCGAGATCCACGTCATCTTCGCCCTGGACGTGCCGCCGCTACAGCACCCGAGCATCAGCGACGCCAAGGCCGGAGACGGCGACGTTGACGAGGCGGCGGCCGTGCTGGCCGGTGGCAAGTCGCTGTGGACCGCCCGGGTGGCCGCGCGCAGCCACGTCCGGCCGGGCCAGCCGATCGAGCTCGCGGTGAACACCGCGAACTTGCAGTTCTTCGACCCCACCACCGGCCTGGCGATCGGGCGCCCCGGCGCGGACGGCGGCCCCGCCGAGGTCGAGGTCGAGGTCGAGGACCCGGTTTAGGGGCCGTCAGGCCGCGCGAGCCAGCGGCCGATCACCAGGCGCTGGATCTGGTTGGTGCCCTCCACGATCTGGAGCACCTTGGCCTCGCGCAGGTAGCGCTCGGCGGGGAAGTCCTCCACGTAGCCGTAGCCGCCGAGCACCTGGACCGCGTCGACGGTCACCCGCATCGCGGCGTCGCTGGCCATCAGCTTGGCCATGGCCGCCTGCGGGCCGAACTCCTCGCCGCGGTCCTTGCGCCGCGCCGCGGCCAGGTAGAGCGCGCGGGACGCCTCGACCGCGCAGGCCATGTCGGCGAGCATGAACGCGATGCCCTGGTTGTCGATGATCGGCTTGCCGAACTGGGTGCGTTCCCTGGCGTACCCGACCGCGAGATCAAGCGCGGCCTGGGCCAGGCCGGTCGCGCACGCGGCGATGCCGAGCCGGCCGGAGTCCAGGGCGGTCAGCGCGATCGGGAAGCCCTCGCCCTCCTCCCCCACCAGATGGGTGGCGGGTACCCAGGCACCGTCGAAGATCATCTGCGCGGTGACCGAGCCGCGCATGCCCATCTTGTGCTCGGGCGGCGCGGCGGTGATCCCGCCGGTGGCCGCGGGCACGTGCAGGCAGCTGATCCCCCGGGCCCGGTCCCGGCCCTCGGGGCTGCCCGAGGTGCGGGCGAACACCGTGTAGAAGTCGGCCTGCCCGGCGTGCGAGATCCAGGCCTTCACGCCGTCGATGCGGTACCCGTCGCCCGCCTCCCCCTGCACTGCCACGGCGGTGGTGGCCAGGGCCGCCGCATCCGAACCGCTCTGCGGCTCGGACAGGCAGTACGCCCCGAGCAGCTCGCCGCCGAGCAGCTCAGGCAGCCACTTGTCCCGCTGCTCGGCGGTGCCGAAGGCGGCCAGCGGCAGGCAGGTCAGCGTGTGCACGCTCACGCCGAGGCCGACGGTCAGCCACGCCCGCGCCAGCTCCTCGACGACCTGCAGGTACACCTCGTAGGGCTGGCCACCGCCGCCCCACTCCTCGGGGTAGGGCAGCCCGAGGAGCCCGGACCGGCCGAGCGTGCGGAACACCTCACGCGGGAAGCGGCCCTCGCGCTCGGCCGCGTCCACCTGCGGGCGAAGCTCCTTGTCCGCCAGCTCGCGGGTGAGATCCAGTAATTCGCGCATCAGCTACCCACCACGACGAGATCCCTGGTCACGTTGTTGAGCCGCTCGTGACCCGCCTCGGTGCACACCACGATGTCCTCGATCCGGGCGCCGTCCGCCCCGGGGTAGATACCCGGCTCCACCGAGAACGCCATGCCCGGCTCGAGTTCCTCGGCGTTGCCCGCCACGATGTAGGGGTCTTCGTGCGTCTCCAGGCCGATGCCGTGCCCGGTCCGGTGGGTGAAGTCCCCGCCGTACCCGGCCGCCGTGATCGCGTCCCGGGCCACCGCGTCCACCGACTCCGCGGTCACCCCCGGCCGGACCGAGGCGCACGCGGCCTCCTGCGCGTCCCTGAGCACCTGGTAGTACCCGGCCAGGCCGGCGGCGGCGAGCCGAGCGCGTAGGTGCGGGTGCAGTCCGAGCAGTACCCGCTTGGCATCGTCCCGCCGATGTCCACCACCACGGCGTCCCCGGCCCGCAGCACGCGGGCGGACGGCACGTGGTGCGGCTTCGCGGCGTTGGGCCCGGACCCGACGATCACGAAGTCGGCCCGGGCGTGGCCCTGCGCGACGATCTCGCCCGCGATGTCGGCGGCGACCTCCTGCTCGGTGCGGCCCGGCCGCAGCCAGCCGGGCACGCGCTCGTGCACCCGGTCGATGGCCGCCCCGGCCTCGCGCAGCGCCGCGATCTCCGCCGGGCTCTTGCGCAGCCGCAGGCCACGCAGCGCCGCACCGGCCAGCGCCTGGCGGGTACCGGGCAGCGCGTCGCGCAGCCGGAGCACCATCAGCGCCCACATCTGCTCGGCCAGGCCGGCCGAGGAGATACCGGCCAGCCGCTGGCCGACGATGCGGAACGGGTCGTCGGTCTCGTCCCAGCTCACGATCTCCAGGTCCATGCCGGCCGCCGGGGACGCCTGGGCCGAGGCGAGCTCAAGCCGCGGCACCACCAGGAACGCGGGCCCCCGCGCCGGGACCGCCAGGCAGGTCAGCCGCTCGCTCGGATGTGTGTCGTACCCGGTGAGGTAGCGCAGGTCCGGCCCGGGCGTGAGCAGCAGCGCGCCGAGCCCGGCGCTCGCCGCCGCCTGGGCGGCCAGTGCCAGCCGCCCGGCCGGGTACAGATCCTCCGCGTGCCCCGTTTGTACAGTTCCCGGCCCTGCTGTCATGCCCTGCCCTCCGTTGCGCCACGGCCCGACACCGCCATCTAACCACGCGCTCTGGTCGCGGCCCGGCGGCCAGTCGCGACGGCTCCGTTATCAAGACTTGTCTCCATCTAGGCGCCCGCTATCTAGACTTGCCTCCATCTAGACAGGAGTGCCCCGCGTGCCTCACGCTTAGTAGACTTAAGCTCACTGATGCGGACGGCAATGGCTTCTTCCGAGATCGTTGCTCCTCCGGCTCACGCCGAGCCAACCGCCGTTTCCGCGCGTGCCGTGAAGCCCCGAATCTCCCCCGCAGGCAGCCCGATGAGGAACTCCGCGGCCCGCGTACCTGACGGCCAGTCCGACACCGCCCGGCTGGCCGCCGCGCTGGCGCAGGAACGGCACGTCACCCTGGAACTCCAGCGGGCCATCCTGCCGCTGCACGAGGGGCCGTTCGACCTGCCCGGGCTGCGCGCGGTGGTGCGCTACCTGCCGGCCTCCCACGACAGCCGGGTCGGCGGCGACTGGTACATCACCGCGGAGATGCCCGGTGGGCACGTCCTGCTCGCGATCGGCGACGTCGGCGGGCACGGCCTCGCCGCCGCGGCCGGCATGGCCAGGCTCCGCGGCGCGCTGGCCGGCCTGGCGATCACCGGCTCACCGCCGGAGCGCCTCGTCGGCTGGCTCAACGACCTGGTACACCACGTGGACCCCGAGCACACCGCCTCGGTGGTCGCCGGGTACTACGACCCGCCGACGCGGGTGCTGACCTGGGCGCAGGCCGGCCACCCGCCGCCGGTCCTGGTCCGGGACGGCAAGGCCACGGCGCTCAGCCAGCCCGCCGGCGTCCTGCTCGGCGCGGGCCACTCCGGCTACGAGGCCGCGTCGCTGGCACTACAGCCCGGGGACCTGATGCTGCTGTACAGCGACGGCCTGATCGAGCGCAGGGACCGCTCGCTGGACGAGGGGCTGACCGCGCTTACCGCCGCCGCCGCGGGGCCGTCCGACCCTGAGCTGGTGATCGCCACGGTACTCGACACGATCGGCTCGGCCGCGGAGGACGACACCTGCCTGGTCGCCCTCCAGGTGCGCTGACCAGCCCCGGCGGACAGTAAGCGCGCGGCGCAGTGCGCGCCGGCGGCTGCGTAATGCGAGAAAAGCGCTCTACTGGCCGGACAGCGCGGCGACGGCGCGGCGCAACGAGGTGCCGAGGCCCCAGCGGGCGTCCAGATCCTCCAGCGCGCCGGGGTCGGCGGGGCTGACCGGCAGGCCGCCGTCCACCGGCGGCACCGGGGCGTCGGTGGCCACCCGCACGACGGCCGGCGCCACCGCCAGGTAGTCGCGGGCGGCGGCCACCTTGGCCCGCGACCCGGTCGGGAAGCCGCCGTGCCCCTTGTCGATGGCGTTGAGCATCGCCTCGATCGACCCGAACGTCCGCACCAGCGCGGCGGCGGTCTTGTCGCCCACCCCGGCGACCCCGGGCAGGCCGTCGCTGGGGTCACCGCGCAACGTCGCGAAGTCCGCATACGCGCGGCCGGGGATCTGGTACCGGGCCGTGATCGCGGCCTCGTCCACGATGTCCAGCTTGGTCAGGCCCCGGGCGGTGTAGATCACCCGGACGGGCTTGGCGTCGTCGACGAGCTGGAACAGGTCGCGGTCCCCGGTCACGATCTCCACCGGCCCCTGTTCGGCGGCGCTCAGCGTGCCGATCACGTCGTCCGCCTCGTACCCCGGTGCGGCAGCCATCGCCACCCCGGCCGCGGCAAGCACCTGCTCGATGACCGGCACCTGCACGGCGAGCGCGTCTGGCACCTGCTCGGAGTTCTTGCCCTCGTCCGCCAGCCGGTGCGCCTTGTAGGACGGCAGCGCGGCTACCCGGAAGGCGGGCCGCCAGTCCGCGTCCATGCAGGCCACAAGCCTGCTCGGGTGCCGCGCCCGGACCAGCCGGGTGATCATGTCGAGTAGCCCGCGCACCGCGTTGACCGGGGTGCCGTCGGGCGCGGTCAGGGTCTCCGGCACGCCATAGAACGCGCGGAAGTAAAGCGAAGCGCTGTCGAGCAGCATCAGCGAGCCCATCCGCCTAATCCTGCCAGGGCGGGCAGTATTGGTAGGCGTCATGGCGCCCGTTCGCCGGCTCTCGCCGCCTGACCACGGGGAGGCCTGGTTCTGAACCCCGCTGCCGCCGAGGCTGTCTCGGTCGCGGCGCTGCTTGGGCTGCTGGCGTGGGCGGTGATCCGGCCGCGTGGCTGGCCCGAGGTGGCGGCCGCGCTGCCCGCCGCCCTCGCGGTCGTGGCGAGCGGGGCGATCTCGGCGCACGCCGCCCTGGCCGAGGCGCGGCGGCTGGCGCCGGTCATCGGGTTCCTGGCGGCGGTGCTCGTGCTCGCGCAGATGTGCGACGACGAGGGAGTGTTCCGCGCCTGCGGCGCCTGGATGGCCCGTACCTCCGGCGGCCGCCCCCGGCGCCTGCTGGCCCAGGTCTTCGCCGTCTCCTGCGTCACCACGGCGGTGCTCAGCCTGGACGCCACCGTCGTGCTGCTGACCCCCGTGGTGTTCGCCACCGCGGCACGCCTGGGCGCCCGGCCGAAGCCGCACGTGTACGCCTGCACGCACCTGGCGAACTCCGCCTCGCTGCTGCTGCCCGTCTCCAACCTGACCAACCTGCTGGCGTTCGGCGCCACCGGCCTGGCCTTCCCCCGGTTCGCCGCGCTCATGGCGCTGCCGTGGCTGGCCGCGATCGCCACCGAGTGGGTGGTCTTCCGCCGGTTCTTCGCGGCCGACCTGGACGCCGGGGCCGAACGCAGCGAGCCGCCGGCCCAGCCTGCCGGGCTGCCGGTCTTCGCCCTCGCGACGGTCGCTTGCACGCTGGCCGGGTTCGTGGTGACCTCGGCCACCGGCGTGGCTCCCGCGTGGGCCGCCTTCGCCGGGGCGGCGCTGCTCGCCGCGCGGGCGTTGCGGGGACGCCGCACCACGCCCGCTGCCCTGGCCCGCGCCGCGGCGGTGCCGTTTCTCGCCTTCGTGGTCTGCCTGGGCATCGTGGTGGCGGCGGTGGTCGCGAACGGCCTCGGCGCCGCGCTCCGCCCGCTCGTTCCGGCCGGCACCTCGCTGCCCGCGCTGCTCGCGGTCGCGGCCCTGGCGGCCCTGCTCGCCACCGTGGTCAACAACCTGCCCGCCGTCCTTGTGCTCGTCCCGCTGGCCGCGCCGGCCGGCCCGGGCGCGATCCTGGCCGTGCTGCTGGGGGTTAACATCGGGCCCAACCTGAGCTACACCGGATCGCTCGCGACCCTGCTGTGGCGCCGCGTGCTGCACCGGCACGGCTCCGCGCCGTCGCTGTGGGAGTTCACCAGGCTGGGCCTGCTCACCGTGCCCGCCGGCCTTGCCCTCGCGGTGCTCGCCCTGTGGGCCGCGCTGCACGTCATCGGAGGCTGACCGCCGTGACCGAGACACCCGCCGCCGCGCCCGGCCAGCGGACCGTGATCATCTGGGTCGCGGAAGGCACCTGGCCAAGCGCGGTCGATGCCGCGCGCGGGCTCGCCCCGGCCGGAGCGCGCCTGGTGCTGCTGCACGTCACCGCCGACGAGGTGCCCGGCGCGGGCCATGGCGCCTATGCCGGGCTGCTCGGCCGCGGCAGGCCCGACCGGGATCCGGGCACCCGCATGGAGGTCCTGGCCCGGGCCTCGGCCGGGGAGCTGCTCGACGAGGCGGCCCGCCGCCTGGGCCTGCCGTGTGATCGCGCCGAACGCCGCGGCCGGGTGGAACGCGAGGTCATCCTGGCCGCGGACGGCGCGGACCTGCTCATCCTGGCCCGCGACGGGGACCGTTCCCGGCTCGGGCCCAAGAGCCTGGGGCGGGCGAGCCGTTTTGTCGTGGATCACGCTTCCTGCCCGGTCCTGCTGGTCTGGCCGGAGCCAGCGCCCAGCGTCGAAACCATCCCGCCCCCTCCGCCCCCAGGGCAACCGCCGCCACCGCCGCCAAGACGGCGCGGCCGCCCGCCAGACCGCTGACCAAGGCCCGCGGTAGCCTGACACCGGCCAGGTTCCGATCCCGGGGCCCGTCTTGGGCGGAGGAGCAGGTTCAGTGGCGATGAGCTGGCGGCGCTGGCTGGCGAGGCCTTCATCTACGGTTTCCCGCTGGTGTTCAACCTTGCCGGGCAGCGGGCCAACTGGCTGCCGGCACCCGACGGAGATTTCCGGCCCATCTTGCGGATGTACGAACCTGACGCAGCCGTCTTCGATGGACGGCACGAACTCCCCCCGATCACGAAGAGCCCCTGACACCTGGGGTCGCTGCGGTGAGTTTCAGCTGACGCAGAACTCGTTGCCTTCCGGGTCTTGCATGACCGCGTAGTACATCGGGTCTTCGGGGTCATCGTGCCGGGTTCGGCGCCGCACGCTGGCACCCAGTCCGGTCAATTCGGCAACCTTCGCCTCGACGATCTCGATCCGCCGCTCCACGGGTAGCGCGTTATCGCGGCCCGTGGGGTAGAGGTCGAGATGGAGCCGGTTCTTCCCGGCTTTCGCCTCGGGTACCTGCTGAAACCAGATCGGCGGGCCCAGCCCGGCCGGGTCGAAGATCCGGTCGTCGAAGGCTGCATCCTCCCCCAGCCGGGCGTGGTAGTGCGCGTGCCAGGTCGTGGCTGGCTCGGTTGGTGGTACTGGCTGATAGCCCAGCGCTTGCGCCCAGAAGCGCGCCAGTACAGCGGGGTCTTTCGCGTCGATGGTCAACTGCCAGAACATCATGCCCAGACGCTAGACCCGGCTACTGACATCTGGTGCCTAGCAGGTCATGCGTTTGCCCGGGCGGGTACTTTTCCACGGAATTGGCCGAGAAATATCTGCCCGCCTGACCCCGAAGTTCCTCGGAATGTCGGTGCCTCCAGCTTGTCCCCGAGCACGGCGAGCAGCAGCGCCACCAGGCGGCCGTAGCTGGCCTGGTAGAAGTCCTCGAACTCGGTGTTGCGACGCAACGCATGCTCCTCGGGCAGCGCCCTGTGCGCGCTGGTCCCCGGCCTCCGGCCAGGCGGTCCGGCGCCCGGCCAGCAAGCCTTATGTAGGACACGCCCGAGCAGGTCCCCCGGTTGGCCCTGCCGGTAACGGTTCGGTAACAGCCCGCTCCGTTGCGCTTACGCCGCCTGAGGAGCCGTTACGCGTTGGGGTAGACGCGCTCGGGGGTCACCAGCACGGCCGTGCGGCGCTCGGCCCTCATGGTGGCGTCGTAGGTGTCCCAGTCATCGTGCGTGCCGCCGGCCGCCGTGAAGATCTCCCGAAGCAGCACGCGCAGGCGCTCCGCATCCACCCCGGGCAGCGGGTCGCCGGGGCCGCACAGCTGCACCGGGCCCTCGGCCGCGGCCCACTGCCAGCCCGCGCGGAGCACGACCGTGGCTCGCGGCCGCGCACGCAGGTTGGCGAGCCTGCGGGCACTGCCCTGACTCACGAAGGCGACCACCTGCTCACCTGTGACCGGGTGCGGGAGCACGCCGACGTTCACGACTGAGGATTGGATGGTGGTGTCCGCGCGGAGGGTGGACACGACGCCGAGGCCGTGGTCGCCCCCCACCAGCGCGGCGAAGTCTGCCAGGTCGGTCATGCCGGGAGCGTACCGCGCTCGGTGCCGTCCGGAAGATCCGGCGGGCCGCTGACCGGTTGTCCCACGTTCTCGGCCGGTTGTCCCACGTTCTCGGCCGGTTGTCCCGCGCCTTCTGCCGGTTGTCCGGCGTCTTCGGCCGGGAAGTCCTCGATGTCGCCGTCCGGGAAATCCTCGACCGAGGAGTAGGTCACCACACCACGCCGGAGCGAGTCCACGGCGGCCCGGGCCGCCTTGCTCACCGGTTCGTCCCAGCCCGCCGCAACCGCTACCTGCCCGAGCAGGTCCATGAGCTGCTTGACCGCGCGGACGAAGTCACCCGGGGTCAGGTCGGGCCCGAGCACCACGTCCAGCGGCTTGCCCCGGGCCCAGGCGTGCGCGGCCCAGGCGAAACCGAAGTCGGGCTCGCGCAGGAACGACAGGCGGTTGTCCTTCTCGAGCGTCTCAAGCTCGCTCCACACCGACACCGTTTCCGCGAGGACCCCCCGGACCGGCCCGCCGGGCAGCCGGGGCGGCTCAGCGGCCTCCGGCGTGCGCGACTCGAACGTGAGCACCGACACGCAGGCCGCGAGCTCCGCCGGGCTCAGCCCGTCCCACAGGCCCCGGCGCAGGCACTCGGCCGCCAGCAGGTCCAGCTCGGTATAGAGGCTGGCCAGCCGCTGGCCGGCCTCGGTGACCTGGCCGCCGGAGATGTACCCGAGCCGTTCCAGCACCGTGCACACCCGGTTGAACGTCCGGGTGATGACGTGCGACCGGCCGGCCACTTGGGCTTCGAGCCGCTCCACCTCGCGTTCCAGGCGGGCCCGGCGCTCGGCCTGGCGGGCGTGCTCGCCGGCGTCCGGGCACGCGTGACTGGGGTGGGCGCGCAGCCGCCGCCGCAGCCCGGTGATCTCCGCCTGCTCGGCCTGCTCTTGTGCCTGCGCCGCCCGGCCGCCGCGCGGGCGCGGATCCTCCCGATCATGCCCGGCCAGCTTGGTCCGCACGCTCGCGGCCAGGTCCCTGCGGTGTTTCGGCGAGCGGGCGCTGAACCCGTTCGGGATCTTCACCCGGTCGATGGGCTTGACCGGGACCGGGAAGTCCGCCATGGACAGCCGCCTGACCTGCCGGGTCGCGGTCAGCACGAGGGGCAGCGGCAGGCTGTCCGCCCGGCGGCCGGAGCCCGGCGGCCCGGCGGGCACGCCCGGGTCGAGGACCACGGCCATGCCTGCCCGGCGGCCACCGGGCACCCGGATGATGTCGCCGCGGCGCAGCTCACCGAGCGAGGCGACGGCCGCGGCGCGCTGGGCCGCGGCCCGCTGCCTGGCCGCCTGTCCCTCCCGTTCCGACAGCTCCTGGCGGAGCTTGAAGTACTCGGCGAAGTCACCGCGGTCGCAGTGCACCGTCAGCTTTTCCAGCTGTTCCCGGCCGCGCCGCGCCTGCCGCGCCACGTCCACGACCGCGCGGTCGGCCTGGAACTGCGCGAACGACGACTCCAGGATCGCGGCCGCCCGTTCCATCCCGGCCTGGGCGACCAGGTTCACGGCCATGTTGTAGGAGGGGCGGAAGCTGGAGTTGAGCGGGTAGGTCCGCGTGCCGGCCAGGCCGGCCACGGCGGCCGGGTCCAGGCCCGGCTGCCAGAGCACCACGGCGTGCCCCTCGACGTCGATGCCGCGCCGCCCGGCCCGCCCGGTGAGCTGCGTGTACTCCCCCGGGGTCAGCGCGACGTGGGTTTCGCCGTTCCACTTGTCGAGCCGCTCGATGACCACGGTCCGCGCGGGCATGTTGATGCCGAGCGCGAGGGTCTCGGTGGCGAACACGGCCCGCACCAGCCCGGCCGCGAACAGCTCCTCCACCACCTCCTTGAAGGTGGGCAGCATGCCCGCGTGGTGGGCGGCGATGCCCCGCTGCAGGCCAGCCAGCCACTCGCCGTACCCGAGCACGGCCAGGTCGGCGTCCGGCAGATCCGCGGTCCGCCGCTCCGCCACCTTGGTGATGATCTCGGCCTCGTCGGGTGTGGTGAGGCGGAGCCCGGCGTCCAGGCACTGGGCCACCGCGGCGTCGCAGGCGGCCCGGCTGAAGATGAACGTGATGGCCGGCAGCAGCGCCGCCGCGTCCAGCCGGGAGATGATCGTGGGGCGGCTCGGCGGCCGGGTGCGGGGCGGCCGGTGGCCGCCCCTGGCGGGCCGCCCGGGGGCCTTGCGGCTTGCCCATTCCTCCCGCCGCGACAGCCGCAGCAGCTCCGGGTTCACCTGGGGCTCGTCGGCGTCGGAGCGGGATACGAACAGGTCGTAGAGGTGGCCTTCGGCCAGCACATGCTGCCACAGCGGCACCGGCCGGTGCTCGTCCACGATAACCGTGGTGCCGCCGCGCACCTGGGTGAGCCAGTCGCCGAACTCCTCGGCGTTGCTCACCGTCGCCGACAGCGCGACGACCCGGACCGACTCGGGCAGGTGGATGATCACCTCTTCCCACACCGCCCCGCGGAACCGGTCGGCCAGGTAGTGCACCTCGTCCAGCACCACGTAGCCCAGCCCGTCCAGGGTGGTGGAGCCGCCGTAGAGCATGTTGCGCAGCACCTCGGTGGTCATCACCACGACCGGCGCCTCGCCGTTGATGCTGTTGTCGCCGGTGAGCAGCCCCACTTTGTCGGCCCCGTACCGGCGCACCAGGTCGCCGTACTTCTGGTTCGACAGCGCCTTGATCGGCGTGGTGTAGAAGCACTTGCGCCCCTCGGCCAGCGCCAGGTGCACGGCGAACTCGCCGACCACAGTCTTGCCGGATCCGGTGGGAGCGGCCACAAGCACGCCGTGACCGGCGCCGAGCGCCAGGCAGGCCCGGCGCTGAAAGTCGTCGAAGGTGAAGTCGTACAGGGCCTGGAACTCGGTCAGGGCCGGCCCGTCCTGCGCCCGCTGCCGCCGGAACGCGGCGTAACGCTCCGCGGGGCTCGCGTGAGTGGACACACGCTCAAGCCTAGGCGACGCGCCCGCGCCCTCCCGCGGGCACGGCCCGGACCGGGCCCGTGGCTACTTGAGGGTGCTGCTGTCCCTGGTGTCGTTGATGTCGAGCGGGGAAACTTCGTCGTCCGACAGGCCGGCGTACGGTGACGGCTGGCGCGCTATCCTCCGGTCGTTGGCCCAGACGATCACCTCGGCTACCTCAACCAGGAGCACGCAGGGCACCGCGAGCAGCAGCATCGTGATCGGGTCCGGGCTGGGCGAGGCGATCCCGGCGAACAGGAACACCCCGAAGATCATTATCCGGCGCCACTTGCGGAACCGCTCGTGGGTCAGCACCCGGGCGAGGTTCAGCAGGACCATGATCAGTGGCAGCTCGAAGCCCAGGCCGAAGACCAGCAGCATTGCCGTCGCGTAGCCGAGGTAGGTGGAGATCGTCGGCAGGTTGAGGACCCCGTTCGGGGTGAGGCCGAGCAGGAAGTGCAGGCCACGGCCCATGACCACGTAGGCCAGCGTGGCGCCGATGAGGAACAGCGGTACCGCGGCGCCCACGAACATGTAGGCCCAGCGCCTCTCCCGCGAATACAAGCCGGGCGCGATGAACGCCCAGAGCTGGTACAGCCAGATGGGCGAGGAGATGATCAAGCCGATGTAGAACGCGATCTGGATGCGCAGCGTGAACGGGTCGAAGATGCCGTTTATCACGAGCGAGTCGCCGATCTGATGGCAGCCCCTCTCGAGGTGCCCAGACGCGGTCCGGATCGCCGCATTGCAGAACGGGCGCTCGATGAAGTGCCACGCCCGGTCGAAGACCGCCGGGATCAGCCCGATGCCCATCCCCACGAGAAGAGCGAGCACCGCCTTGATCAGGCGGTTCCGCAGTTCCTTGATGTGATCAAGGAGGGGCATCCGGCCTTCGGGGTTGGCCGCCCGGTGCTCTTTCAGCATGCGCTGGCCAAGCACGCGCGCGCCCACCACCGAGGCGGGCATCTTTGCCATGGCAACGCCGGGTCAGGCGGGGCGCGTGGTGTCCTGCTGGACCTCCGGCACCGGCACGCCGGCCGGGGGAGCCGCGGGAGCCGCGGCTGGTGGCGCCGCGTACTGCACGCCGGGCGCAGGGGCGACCGGCGACGCAAGCTGCGGCGGCGGGGCCGGCTGCTGCTGCCACTGCGGCTGCTGGCCGTCCTGGGTGTCCTTCGCGTCTTCGTCGTGCAGGTCATGGATCTCGGCCTTGAGGATGCGCATCGACCGGCCGAGCGACCGTGCCGCATCGGGGAGCTTCCGCGACCCGAAGAGCACCAGGACCACTACGGCGATGATGAGTATCTTCCAGGGGCTGTCGAACAAGTCGCCAAGCATGTCGCCTCTTAACCTGCGGATGACTTTGGGCCGATTCTACGACGGGGGAACCGCAAACTCATCCCCGGAGGGGGCGGACTCCCGCTTGGATACACACTGCGCGTGACCTCATGCCCTCCATTCGGCGCCCTGCCGGGAACGGATGGCCCCTCCCGGCGATTGGGCGCCTGGTGTCCGGCGGGCGGCCACCTACCCCAGCCACCATAATGTGGCTACGGCGCATAGTGCGCAAGCGCCGCGCTGGCGTCCGCGCGGACCGCGGCGGCGAGCGCGGCCGGCTCGAGGACGCGCCCGTCCTCGCCGAGCCCGAGGGCCAGCCGCCGGGCCCAGGCGGCGTCCGGGGTGCGCAGCGTCACCCTGAGCCGCCCGTCGCCGAGTTCCACCACGTCCTCACAGGGGTAGTACTCGGCCACCCAGCGCCCCCGGGGGGTGAGTTCGAGCACCACCCGCATGTCGCCGGGCGAGGGCCGGAACAGGCCCTGGTCCACGTCCACGGGCTCGGCCTGCTGCGGTACCTCCGCGGCGACCGGCAGCACGTCGATCCGCAGCACCCGGTCGAGCCGGAACACCCGGACCGCCTCCGCCCGGCGGCACCAGCCCTCCAGGTAGGTGCGGCCCTCGACGACGAGCAGCCGCATCGGGTCCACGTCCCGCTCGGTGGCCTCGTCGCGGCCCGGCACGTAGTAGGACAGGTGCACCCGGCGCCCGGCCTCGAGCGCCTCGCCCGCCCGCGCCAGCACGCTCTGCTCGGCGTTCTGGTCGACCTCGACCGCCACCTGGGAGCTCGGCACCGCGGCCTCCCCCGCCGCCGCCTCCAGCTTGGCGATCGTGCGGCTGAGCGCCGAAGCCTCCGGCCCCTGCCCGGCCGAGGCGAACTGGCTGACCTCGGCCAGCATCCGCAGCGCCACAAGCAGCGCGCTGGCCTCGTCCACGCCGAGCCGCAGCGGCCGGTCCACCGGCTCCGCCTGGCTGATCACGATCTCGCCGCCCTCGTAGGACAGGTCGATCGGGCAATATGGGTCGGGCGTGCGCAACTCCACGCACCACAGCATGTTCAGGTCGTCGGTGAGTTCCCGCTCGGTGACGCCGAACGCGGCCGCGGTCTCCGCCAGCCCGACCACCTTCCGGCTGATCACGTAGGGCACCAGGGCAAGCAGCCGCTGCAACCGGTCGGCGCTGGTGCCCGGGGCCGCTGGCTCGCCCGCGCGCGGGCTCACGCCAGCGCTCCCTTGAGCCGGGTCATGACGGCGTCCCGCAGGTCGGCGGGCTCGCACACGACCACGTCAGGTCCGAACGAGGCCAGGTGCTCGGAAAACCAGGCGATCTCGTGGAACGGGAGCTCCACCTCGTCCCAGCCATCGGTTCCCAGTTCCTGGCGGATCGCCTCTCGCCGGATCCCGACGCCGGCCCCCGCGCGGACCCGCAGCACCGCGGTCCGGTCTCCGGGGACCCGGTCGTCCCAGGCGCGGACCATCTCGCGCACGTCGGCGCCGACGGGCACCGTCACGGACCCCGGCGGCCCGCTGAACTCCACCGCCCCCTCGATCCGGCTAAGCCGGAACGCCCGGACCGCTTGCCGGGCCCGGTCGTGGCCGGCCACGTACCACCGGCCGTGCCGGTTCACCACCCCCCAGGGCTCCAGCTCACGCTGCTGTGCCTCGCTGCGCCCGGCCGCGCGGTAGCGGAAGGTGACCGGGCGCCCGTCCCGCACCGCCTCCCACAGCGGCGCGAAGGCGGCCTCGCCCGCGTGCAGCCTGGGCTCGATCCCCGGCTGCTGGGTCTCCTCCGCGTCCACCCCCGCCGCGCGCAGCTTCAGCAGCGCCCCCGCCGCGGCCCCGGCCAGCTCGGCCCGGTGCCACACCCGCGCCGCCACCGCGAGCACGGCCGCCTCGTCCGGCTCCAGCCTGATCTCGGGCAGCACGTAGGCCTGCCGCGGGATCCGGTACCCGACCTCCTCGTCGGAGGCCGGCCCGATCTCCAGCGGGATGCCAAGCTCGCGAAGCTCCTCCTTGTCGCGCTCGAACATGCGCTTGAACGCGTCGAAGGAGTCCGGGTACCCGGGCACGGCCGCGCGGATCTGGGTGGCGGTCAGATAACGCTGGCTGGACAGCAGGCAGACCACCAGGCTCAGCAGCCGTTCGGTCTTCCGCCGCGACATTGCCACCCTCTCCTGGGCTGTCTCACACGGGGTTGATGCCGGCCAGGTTACCCTGCCTGGGTGATTCGTTGGCGGAACGCTGTCGTGGTCGGAGTTCGCCGCGAATGGCAGGGGGCGGTTGAGCTGGAAGTCACCGCGGCCGGCCGTTCGCTGCGGGCGCTCGCCTACCCGGCGCTGACCGGCCTGCCCGAGGCCGGCGACCGGGTATTGCTTAACGCGAACGCCGTGGAACTCGGGCTCGGCACCGGAGGCTATGCCCTCGTGATCGCCGTGCCTGACCGGCTGCCGGAGGATACGCCACACCGGGGCCATGTGATCAAGGCGCGGTACACGCCGATGCAGGCCTGCGTGCTGTCGGCCGACGAACAGGGCTCCCCGCATCACGACGTGCTCCGCGACGCCGACGACCTGGGCGGGATGCCGGTCGTCGTGGCCGACCTCCATTCGGCCCTGCCCGCCGTGCTGGCCGCGCTGCGCGCCGCCGCGCCGGTGCCGCCCACCACGGCGTACGTGATGCTCGACGGCGGGGCGCTGCCCGCGTGGTTCTCGCGCGCCAGCGCGGGGCTGCGCGAGGCTGGCTGGCTTGCCGGGATCGTCAGCGTCGGCCAATCGTTTGGTGGCGACCTTGAGACCGTCACCGTGCACTCAGGCCTGCTGGCGGCGCGGCACGTACTGGGCGCCGACGTGGCCGTGGTGGCGCAGGGGCCGGGGAACCTCGGTACCGGCACCCGCTGGGGCTTTTCCGGCGTCGCCTGCGGCGAGGCCGTGAACGCCGTGGCGGTGCTCGGCGGGCGCCCGGTGGCCAGCCTGCGGATCAGCGAGGCGGACGCCAGGGACCGGCACCGCGGGATCTCGCACCACAGCCTGACCGCCTACGGCCGGGTGGCCCTGGCCCCCGCCGACGTGGTGGTGCCCGACCTCGGCGGCGAGTTCGGCGCCGGGATACTCGCGCAGGCGGAGCAGCTGTCCCCGCCGCACACGCTGGTCCGGATGCCGACCGGCGGCCTCATGGACGCGCTGCGCACCTGCCCGGTCCCGCTGTCCACCATGGGCCGCGGCCTGGCCGAGGACCCCGCCTACTTCCTCGCCGCTGCCGCGGCAGGCCGGCACGCCGCCCAGATACTAGCTGGGGGGGCGACCCCCCTAACCCCCCCGATGGCCTAGCGGCCGCCTTCGTACCAACCCGGGGGCGACCCCTGGAACCCCCCGATGGCCTAGCGGCCGCCTTCGTACTAACCCCGGGGCGACCCCTGGAACCCCCGATGGCCTAACGGCCCCGTGACTGCGTCACGGGGCCTTGGCCGTTAGCGCGGTCAGGCGGCCTTTGAGCTGTGGTTGAAGGTGCCCAGGATGTCCACCACGAAGACCAGGGTGTCGGTGCCGAGGATCTTCGCCTGCGGCTGGCCCGTTTTGCCGTAGCCGTCGGCGGGCGGGATGACCAGCAGTACCCGGCTGCCGACGGTCTGGCCGACCAGGCCCTTGTCCCAGCCGAGGATCACCTGGCTGGGGCTGGCGCCGATGGTGAAGCCGAACGGCGCCGCCGGGTGGTGCTGCCAGGACGCGTCGAACACCTGGCCGGTCCGCCAGTTCACGCCGGTGTACTGGACGACCACCGTGTCGCCCTCGGCCACCGCGGGCCCGGTGCCCTTGATCAGGGTCTTCGACACCAGGGTTGTCGGCGGCTTGCCGGAGGGGATCTTGATGGTGGGCGCGGCGCCGGTGGTGTCACTCACCGTGGGCAGGCCCTTTCCAGCCGACACCTGGGTGCCGCTGACCGACGCCGTGGGCGCGAAGTCCTCGAGCATGTCCACCACGAAGACCAGGGTGTCGGTGCCCTTGATCCCCGCCTGCGCGTCGCCGTTCTTCCCGAAGCCGTCGGCGGGCGGGATGACCGCGACCACCCTGCTGCCCATCTTCTCCCCGACCAGCGCTTTCTCCAGGCCCGGGAGGAGCGTGCCGGAGAACAGCGTCGGCTGGCCGGTCTTGAAGGTGCTCTGCAGCAGCTTGTGCGAGCTGCCACTCCACAGGTAGATGGCGTAGTTGCCGACAAAGGCGTCGGTCGAGGCCAGGGGTGCACCGGAGCCGTGCACAAGGGTCGTGACCGCCAGCTTGCTGCCGGCCTTTTGTGTCGGGATCTTCACGACGGGGGATGTGCCGAAATTGCCGGTCACCGTGACGGCCGCGCTCCCGGTCGATGACGGGGAGGAGCTACCGCAGCCGACCAGAACAGCGGCGGCCAGCAGGGGCAGGGCGGTAATTACCGCTATACGTCGCATGGGGGAACCTTGTCAGGTCGATTATTAAGCTTCGCCAGCCTACCGGCTGGCCGGGGCCGCTCGTCCCCGGCCAAGAAGAGCGGCAGCATATATTCAGGTGATCCGCAGCTTACATTCGGGCGATCGGCGCTTTACATTCCGGCGATCAGCTTCTCCACCCGCTCATCCACGCAGCGGAACGGGTCCTTGCACAGGACCGTGCGCTGGGCCTGGTCGTTGAGCTTGAGGTGGACCCAGTCGACGGTGAAGTCGCGGCGCCGCTCCTGGGCGCGGCGGATGAACTCGCCCCGCAACCGGGCCCGGGTGGTCTGCGGCGGCACCGACTTGGCCTCGAAGATGTCGATATCCCGGGCGGCGCGCACCACCGCGCCGCGGCGCTGGAGCAGGTAGTAGAGCCCCCGGCCGCGGTGCACGTCGTGGTAGGCAAGGTCGAGCTGGGCCACCCGGGCCGAGGAGAGCGGCAGGTCGTGCTTGGCCCGGTAACGCTCGATGAGCTGGAACTTGGTCACCCAGTCGATCTCCCGGGCGACGTCGTCGAGGTTGCCGCTGTCCACCGCGTCCAGGGTGCGCTCCCACAGCTCGAGGACCCGTTGCGTGCTCGCGTCGGCGCCGCGCCGGTCGGTGAAGTCGCGCGCCTTGGACAGGTACTCGCGCTGTATGTCCAGCGCGCACGCCTCCCGGCCGTTGGCCAGCCGCACCCTGCGCTGCCCGGTCATGTCGTGGCTGACGTCCCTGATGGCCCGGATCGGGTTCTCCAGGCTCAGGTCGCGCATGACGGTGCCCGCCTCGATCATGCGCAGCACCAGATCGGTGGCGCCGACCTTGAGCAGGGTCGTCGTCTCGCTCATGTTGGAGTCGCCGACGATCACGTGCAGCCGCCGGAACCGCTCGGCGTCGGCGTGGGGTTCGTCGCGGGTGTTGATGATCGGCCGGGACCGGGTGGTGGCCGACGACACGCCTTCCCAGATGTGCTCGGCGCGCTGGCTGACGCAGTACACCGCGCCGCGCGGCGTCTGGAGCACCTTGCCCGCGCCGCAGATGACCTGCCGGGTGACCAGGAACGGGATCAGGATGTCGGCCAGCCTGCCGAACTCGCCGTGCCGCCCGACCAGGTAGTTCTCGTGGCACCCGTAGGAGTTGCCCGCGGAGTCGGTGTTGTTCTTGAACAGGTAGATATCTCCGGCGATGCCCTCTTCGCGCAGCCGGCGGTCGGCGTCGACCAGCAGGCCCTCGAGGATCCGCTCACCGGCCTTGTCGTGGACCACCAGGTCGGTGATGTTGTCGCACTCGGGCGTGGCGTACTCCGGGTGGCTGCCCACGTCCAGGTAGAGCCGGGCCCCGTTGCGCAGGAAAACGTTGCTGCTGCGGCCCCAGGAGACGACGCGCCGGAAGAGGTACCTGGCCACCTCGTCCGGCGAGAGCTTGCGGCTGCCCCGGAACGTGCACGTAACGCCGTACTCGTTCTCGAGCCCGAATATCCGTCTGTCCATCGCGAACTCAGTTAACCACGGCGCGGCGACTGTCCAGCCACCACGGCTAGCGTGGTTCGCAACGCGAGCCGACACCAGGACAAGGTAGTTCCGGCCGTGGTCAGCCTGCGTGCGCCACGTCAGCCGAGTACGGATGTTCGACTTTTCGCCGGCGAAGTCGAGACTGGTACCAGGGTTATCTGCTACCAGTCAGCCCCGGCTGGTACGTGGGCTGGTCGTCACAAGTTCGGGCTGGCGTCACCAGTCCAAGGCGATGTACTTCGACTCCGTGAACTCGAGCAAGCCCTCATGGCCGCCCTCGCGGCCGAGGCCGGACTGCTTGACGCCGCCGAACGGTGCGGCGGGGTCGGACACGATGCCCCGGTTGACGCCGACCATGCCGGTCTCCAGGGCCTCGGACACCCGCAGCGCGCGGCTCAGGTCGGCGGTGTAGAGGTAGGAGACCAGGCCGTACTCGGTGTCGTTGGCCATCGCGATGGCGTCGGCCTCGTCGGTGAAGCGCACCACGGGGGCGACCGGGCCGAAGATCTCGTTGGACAGGATGCTGGCGTCCGGCGGCACGTCGGACAGCACGGTGGGCAGGTAGTAGAAGCCACGCCGGTCCGGCGCCCGGCCGCCGGTGACCACGTGCGCGCCGCCCGCGGTCGCCGAGTCGACGAGGCTGGCGACCTTGGACCGGGTGTCCTCGTTGACCAGCGGGCCGAGGTCGGTGCCGTCCTCCAGGCCGGGCCCGACCGCGAGCTTGCTCAGGCGGTCCGCGAACCGCGAGGTGAACTCGTCGGCGACCCGCTCGTGCACGTAGAACCGGTTGGCGGCGGTGCAGGCCTCGCCGCCGTTGCGCATCTTGGCCAGGAAGGCGCCCTCGATCGCGGCGTCCATGTCGGCGTCGGAGAAGATCAGGAACGGCGCGTTGCCGCCGAGCTCCATGGAGCAGTTCGTGATCGTCTCCGAAGCCGTCCGCAGCAGCACCCGGCCGACCTCGGTGGAGCCGGTGAAGGAGAGCTTGCGCACTCGTGAATCGGCCAGCATCGCGGACACCAGCGGGCCGGCTTTGGACGTGCACACGACGTTGACCACCCCGGGGGGCACGCCCGCCTCGCGCAGGATGTCGGCGACCGCGAACGCGGTGAGCGGGGTCTCCTTGGCGGGCTTGAGCACCACGGTGCAGCCGGCCGCGAGGGCGGGCCCGATCTTGCGGGTGGCCATGGCGGCCGGGAAGTTCCAGGGCGTCACCAGGACGCTCACCCCGACCGGCTGCCGGACCACCAGGATGCGGTTGGCGCCGGACGGCGCCGTGGCCACCGAGCCGTCGAGGCGCACGGCCTCCTCGGCGAACCACCGGAAGAACTCCGCGGCGTAGACGGCCTCGCCGCGCGCGTCGCGCAGCGCCTTGCCGTTCTCCAGCACCATCAGCCGCGCGATCGCCTCGGACCGCTCGATCATCAGCGCCCAAGCGCGCCGCAGGCATTCGGCGCGCTCCCGGGGCGGCGTCGCCGCCCAGCCGGGCAGGGCCTCGTGCGCGGCCGCGACCGCGGCCAGGGCGTCCTCCGGGGTGCCGTCGGTGATCTCCACCAGGGCGTCCTCGGTCGCCGGGTCGGTGACCGGGAGGGTCCGGCCGTTGGTGGTCCAGTCGCCACCGATGAACAGTCCCGTCGGCACGTTGATGCCGGTGATGGTGGCAAGGTCAGCCGTCACGCGTCCTCCAAGCTCTCGCGCACCGTCTGCGTGATGCGGGTTACCGACGGCAGCACGTGGTCCTCCAGCGCGTCGGCGGCTGGCAGCGGGATGTGCGGCGTGGTGATCCGCACCGGTGGCCCGGTCAGCGAGCCGAACGCCTCCTCCACGGCGATGGACACGATCTCCGCGCCCCACCCGCACAGGCGCGGGTTCTCCTCGACCGTGAAGAGCCGCCCCGTCCGCGCCACCTCGCTGAGGATGGTGGCCGTATCGAGCGGGACCAGGCTGCGCACGTCCACGACACTACAGCGAATGCCGTGCTCAGCCGCGAGCCGGCCAGCCGCTTGCACCGCCCGGGGAACCATGGCGCCGAGCGCCAGAATCGTCGCGGCGTCGCCCTCGGTGACCACCTTCGCCCGGCCGAGCGTGTCGATGATCTCCGCGTCGTCCCCGATGTCTCCCTTGGTGGCGTACAGCGACTTGTGCTCGAAGAACAGCACCGGGTCGGGGTCCCGCACCGCCGCGGCGAGCAGGCCGATCACGTCCCGCGGGCTGGACGGGGCGACCACCTTGAGCCCGGGGACGGCCATCGCCCAGTTCTCCACCGACTGGGAGTGCTGCGCGCCGAACCGCACCCCGGCGCCGTTGGCGCAGCGGATCACCAGCGGGAACGACACCTGCCCGTCGGACATGTAGCGGCTCTTGGCGATCTCGTTGGCGACCAGGTCCCAGCACACCGCGAAGAAGTCGCTGAACATGATCTCGGCGATCGGGCGCAGGCCGGTCATCGCCGCGCCCATCGCCGCGCCGAGGATGGCCTGCTCGCTGATGGGGGTGTCGCGCACCCGCCGCGGCCCGAACTCCTCCAGCAGGCCCACCGTGGCCTTGAACACTCCCCCGGCCGCGGCGACGTCCTCGCCGAGGAACACGACCCGGTCGTCGCGGCGCATCTCCTGGGCGATCCCCCGGGCGACCGCCTCCCGGTAGGTCACAGTTGTCATCTGGCCTCCCTCGCGGGACGTCGTGCCGGAGGCGCGCCGGACAGCACCTCGCTGGCTTCGGAAGGCGTACGGGGGGTTCCGGGCCGTCGGGGGTCCGGGGGTGTCCCCCGGGGAGCACTGTGTCCCCCCGGGCTAGCAGGAGTCATTGGATCACCGCGATCACGGTGCCGACCGGGACGGTCTCGTCCTGGGCCACCCGGATCTCCGCCAGCACGCCGGTGGCGGGCGCGGGGATGTCGGTGTCGACCTTGTCGGTGCCGATCTCCAGCAACGGCTCGCCCTCGGTCACCTGGTCGCCCACCGCCTTGTGCCAGACGTTGACGGTCCCTTCGTCAACCGTCTCGCCCATCCGCGGCATCACTACGTCGGTACTCAATTCGATTGCCTCCCTCGCGGCGCTGCGCTTGCTGCGTCCGGCTTCTAATTCCGCCAGGCCCAGCCGCCGTCGTCCCACACGTTGGTGAATGCCAGGTCCAGGGTGGGCTCCGGCCCGGCCTTGGCCTCCTCGGTCGCGGTGTCGACCGCGGCCTTCGCTTCGGCGTCGATCTGGTCCAGCACGGCCTCGTCCACGCCCCGCGAGATGAGCACGGTGCGGTAGGCCGGGATCGGGTCCTTGGCCAGCCACTCCGCGACCTCGTCCGCGGGCCGGTACTTGCCCGGGTCGGCCCGCGAGTGGCCGCCGTGCCGGTAGGTGAGCGCCTCGATCAGGGACGGCCCGCCGCCCTCGCGGGCCCGGTCGATGGCGGTGGCCGCGGCCGCGTACACCGCCTCGACGTCGTTGCCGTCCACCACGGCCGCGGTCAGGCCGTACGCGGGGGCGCGGTCGGCCGCGGGGCGCTTCACCGCGGTCACCGTCTCGATCGCCGTGTACTCCATGTAGCGGTTGTTCTCGCAGATGAACACGACCGGGAGCGCCCACACCACGGCCAGGTTCAGCGCCTCGTGGAACGCGCCGATGTTGGTGGCGCCGTCGCCGAAGAAGCAGACGGTGACCTGCCCGGTGCCGCGGTACTGGGCCGACCAGGCCGTGCCGTTCGCGATCACCAGCTGCGCCCCGATGATCGCGTACGAGCCGAGGACGCCCTTTGACACGTCCAGCAGGTGCATCGACCCGCCCTTGCCGTGCATCAGGCCGTTCTGCCTGCCGAGCAGCTCGGCCATGACCGGGGCCATGTCGGTGCCGCGGGCGAGCACGTGGTTGTGGCCGCGGTAGGTGACGAACGTGTAGTCGTCCTCGCGCATCGCGGCCGCCACCCCGGCGGCGATGGCCTCCTGGCCGGTGCCCAGGTGGGTGGTCCCCTTGACCAGGTTCTGCAAGAACAGGTCGTGCGCGCGCTTCTCGAACTGCCGGATCCTGGTCATGGTCCGGTACAGACCGAGTGCCGCTTGGTCATCCATGAGCGCCGATTCCTTAGTACGGGTTGGTGACGAACAATTCCTTCGACGGGAACTTGGTGATGATCCGCACCCCGTCGTCCACCACGACCACCTCTTCCTCGAGCCGCGCCGCCGACACCCCGTCGCTGGCCGGGCAGTAGGTCTCCAGCGCGAACACCATGCCCTTCTGGATCTGCATCGGGGCGTCGAGCGAGGAGAGCCGGCTGATGATCGGCCGCTCGTGCAGGGCGAGGCCGAGCCCGTGGCCGAACTGGAGGCCGAACGCGGTCTTCTCGTCCGGCAGGCCGATGTCCTGCGCGGTCGGCCACAGCCTGGCCACCTGGTCGGTACTCACCCCGGGCTTGATCGCCGAGATCGCGGCCTCCATCCACTCGCTGGCCCGGGCGTACGCGTCGCGCTGCGCCTGCGTGGAGCTGCCCACGCTGAACGTGCGGTAGTAGCAGGTCCGGTAGCCGTTGAACGAGTGCATGATGTCGAAGAAGGCCTGCTCCCCCGGCCGGATCATCCGGTCGGAGAAGTTGTGCGGGTGCGGGTTGCAGCGCTCGCCGGAGACGGCGTTGATGGACTCCACGTCGTCCGAGCCCATCTCGTAGAGCCGCTTGGAGGCCAGCGCCACGATCTCGTTCTCCCGCACGCCGGGCCGCAGCGCGTCGGTGATGTCCTGGTAGACGCCGTCGACCATGGCAGCGGCCGTGGTCAGCAGCGCGATCTCGTCGCTGGACTTCAGCTGCCTGGCGTCGAGCATGACCTGCTGCCCGTCGCGCACGTCGATCCCCTGCCGCTGCAACTCGAAGATCGTCGGGAGCTCGGCGAAGTCCACCCCGACCGGCATGCCCGCGACGCCGGTCTCGGCCAGGATGCCCTTGATCTCCGCCACCGCCTTGGCGACCAGCCCGGCTTCGGGCGCGGTGGCCCCGCGCATCGTGGTGTAGGACGCGATGCAGTGCTCGGGCTTCAGCCAGGGGCAGTACATCCGGTGATGGACGGCGGCGGAGCCGAAGTCCCAGAGGAACAGCTCACCGGTGCGGGTGTAGAGCGCGTAGCGGCAGAGCTTGTCCCTGGTCCACTCGCCGATCGCCACGCCGGTCAGGTAGCGGATGTTGTTGTTGTCGAAAACCAGCAGGGCGCCGAGCTCGCTGGCCTCCAGCGCGGCCATGGCGCGGCTGAGCCGGTACTCACGGAGCCTGGCGAAGC
>CAVPFC010000042.1:0-174892 GCA_963703605.1 uncultured Actinomycetes bacterium | reverse complement strand
GGGGGTGCGCCGCACTGGCGGGCCCATCTCGGGTGCGCCGATACCGGCCATGGCTTGGGCGAAGGCGGCGAGGTCGAGGTCTGCCAGGTGGTCCACGACGTTCTCGCGCACGGCGGCCAGAAGGGTCGGGTAGGCCTTCTCCAGCCGGGCGAATCCCTCAGGAGTGAGGACGGCCAGCTGGCCGCGGCCGTCGGTGCCGGCTTTGACGCGCTCGACCAGTCCCTGGCGGGTCAGCCGCTCGACGACACGGGTCAGGCCGCTGACTGAGATCAAGACGGCGTTGGCCAGCACGCTCATCCGCATGGACCGGCCGGGCTGCTCGGACAGATTCATCAGCACCGTGTACTCGGTGAGGCCCAGGCCTTGGGCCCGGAGCAGCTCGCCGTCCAGCACCCGCGGGATGATCAGAACCGCGCGGGCGAGGGCCCGCCAGGCCAGCTCTTCGTCCGGGGTCAGCGGCACGGGCGGGTTGCGGGCCGGGTCGTTCGCCATGACCGTCAATATAGTTGCTTGACACAGCAAATTCAATGAGGCATATTTGTTTGTGCAAGCAGATTATCGAGTATCCCAGGACCTGGCAGAGGGACGGACATGAAGCAAGCACAGGCAGAACCGGTTCGGCTGCCTCGTACGGACACCCAGGCGCCGCAGGGTCTTGAACTGCGGCACCTGCGGTACTTCGTCGCGGTCGCCGATGCGGGCACCCTCACGCACGCCGCGGAGCGGTTGTCCATCGCCCAGCCGACCCTCAGCCAGCAGATCCAGCGGCTGGAACAGGTCGTCGGCACGCCGCTGCTGCACCGCGGCCGCGACGGCGTGCAGCTGTCGGCGGCGGGCACCATGCTGCTGGACGCCGCCCGGGACGTGCTGTCAATGGTCGAACATGGGATAAGCCAGACCCGGCAGGCGGCAGGCCTGGGCCGGCCGCGGCTCCGGTTTGTCATCCCGCCCCACCTGCCCGCGGCCCTTACGGTTACCATCGCCTCGGCGGTGCGGTCGGCCGCCGAGGCCGCGGACGTGGACGTGGACTGGATGGACACGTCGCTGGACGCTGAGTTCTCGCCGGTCCGCCGGCGTCAGGCCGACGCCGGCCTGGGCTGGCTGACGGCCAGCCCAGATGCGCTGCCCGCCCCGCTCGACGCCATGAGCCTGGGCGAGTTCGAACCCGACCTGTGGATCCCCGCCTCGCACCCGGCGGCCCGCCGCGGGAGCATGAGCTTGGACGAGCTGGCCAGCATGGACGTCATCTTCGGGCCTCGCCGCGCCGAGCCCGCTATCTACGACGCCTGGACAAGCATCGTGCGGGCCACGGACCCGCGGTTCGAGTTCACCGACCCGCCGCTGCGGCACTCGCTGCCGGTGGTGCTCGCCTTCGCCGCGACCGCCGGGCGGCCCGCCGCGGTCTTGACCGGCCCTGCCGCCATCGCCGGACTGCCGTCCGGGGTGATCCGGCTGCCCCGCCTGGCCGACACCGGTGACATGGTCCGGGTCAGCATCGCCGGCCACCCGCTGACCGCGACGGCGGCCCTGGTGTGGCACGGTGACCTGCCCCGCCCGCTGCAGCAGATCCTCTTGGACGCCGCAGACGGCGTGACCCCGCCGTCACCGGCATCCCTGGCCCGCGTCGGCTGATCAGCAGCCCGCGGCAGGATAGGCGAAACTGTGGCCAGGTCAGACCCCACGGCCTTTCGGTCAGGGCAGTTTCTGGGTGGGAGTCCGGGTGAACCCGGCCGGAATGGTCACCGTTAGCTGCGCGATGTTCGCGGGTACGGGCGGAAGGAACCCGTAGTCGACCTGGTACGTGATCCCCGCCTGTTGGGTGAGCATCCGGACCGGCAGGTAGGTGGCCGGGTCGACCCACCAGGCGGACGCGACCTCCGTGCCGTTGACGTTTTCGCGCGAGGTCAGCTCGAGCACGATCCGGCCGTTGAGTTCGGTCTTCCGCACGTGCTGGAACTTGCCGTTGGCGATCGATTCGCGGAGGTCTTGCAGACTGGCCATTTCTGACGGGAAACCCCAGTTGCCGGTGGTGTCAGACCATGTGCGGTTACCGTACTCCACGTCGATCATCTCGGTCTTGGTGGTCACGCTGATGGACCCGGATTGGGTGCCGGCGGGCTCGCTGTAGATCCATTCGGTGTCGCTTTTGTCCCCAAGGTTGCGGGGCAGGACCAGGGAACGTACGTGAACTTCCTGGCCGGCCCGTGGCTGCAGCGGGTAGAACCAGTTTTCGCTGACACCGTTCCAGCGGGACTGCGGGCCGGGATAGATTTCTGTGATCCGCGTGTAGAAGACGTCGCCCGACACGCCGTTGAACGCGGTGAGAATGGCGTTCCGGACCTCGTCGGGCGAGGGGACCGCCGTTCCCGCGCGCGCCGCGGGGAGCCGCGGGCGGGCTGCAGGCGTACCGGTGGCGCTCAGGGCGGCGACGGCCCCTGCGGTACCCGCGAGCACGGCGATGCTGATCCCGATCGCGGCCAGACGGGCCGGATGCGCGGGCCGCCGGGCGCGCCAGCGCGGGCTGGCGCCGGGCCGGGTGGCCGTCCCGGTGCGGGACGTGGCGATGGCCCTCGCCAGGTCGCTCGCCCGCCGGGCGGGGTCGGGCGGCGGGTCTAGGCTGCCGGGCCGCGCCTCAGCGAGCAGATCCATTATGTCCATCGGGGCTCCCTTTCCTCCTGGGCGACTACCTCGTGACCGGGTCCGGATTCCGCGCCGGCGGCCATCGCGTTCTCAAGGCGCCGCCTGGCCCGGTGCAGCCGGACGAAGTACGTCGCGACAGAGCAGCCGGCCACGGACGCGGCATCGCGCGGTGAAAGGCCATGCCACGCCGACAGCGTCAGCAGTTCCCGGTCCGCCTCTGACAAGGCGGCGAGGGCGCGGAGCACGGCATGGCGTTCGGATACCTCATCGGCGATGTCCGCGGCCGTCCCGGAAACCCACGACCTGAGCTCCGCCGTCAGGGACTCCTGGCGCGCCGCCGAGCGGAACTCGCTGCCGATAACGTTCCGTGCCGTCACCAGCAGCCAGGGCAGCGGATCGTCCGGCAGCTCGGCCACCTTCCGCCAGGCGGCCAGGAACACCTCGCTGACCACCTCATCGGCCAGCTGGCGGCCAGCGCGGCTCACCGCGTAGGCGTAAACACGGGAGCGGTATCTGTCGTACAGCCCGGTGAACCGCTCGATCGCGTCGAGATCATCCAAGATCCAGCTCCTCCGGTCGGGAATCGCCTCGGCAGCACCGTCCACCCGGTAATATCCCGCGCGCTCCCTTTCTTACAGGCGGCGCGGAAGTTCCGGTTCGGCGGCCCGCAGGGCCCCGGCTCCGGACCGGGACGGCCGGCACGACCGTCGCCTGCCAGAGTCAAGGGCGCATACTAGGGACATGGGCCGGATCATCGGGACAATCCTCGGCGCGATCCTCGCCATATGGCTTGCCGTCACCGCTGCGGGCGGGATCTTTGCCACGCTCAAGACGTTCGCCCTCATCGGGCTCATCGCGATGGCCGTCTTCATCGTCGTGTGGCTCGTGGCCAGGCGCCCTGGCCGCGGCTAGCGCGGCCCAGCGGCAGGGGATGATCGGGCCGCATCATCCCGATCTGCCGCGGAACCCTCCCTGCTAATGCGCTACGACCTGGTAGCGCGCTACGACGCCGCTGGCGCGTGAGCCAGCTGGGCGGCTAGTTCACTGAATTCGGCGGCCAGCACGGCGGAGTTCTCGGCGGCGAACTGCCAGGCCAGCCCAACCTCGTCTAGGTGTTCATATGCATACTCCACTGCGACGCTGGTCTTCCCGGCGCCCCCCAGCCCGCACAGGGCCACCATCCGCGGCTGGAGGCCCGCGCCGCTGGTTAGCCGCACGTGTAGGCCGGCGAGCAGGTCATCCCGGCCGACCAGGAACCCTGGTCGTGGCAGCAGCCGCACCGGCTTGCCCGGTGTCGCCGGGGCCCCGCTCACGACATCGGGGGCCGATGCCTTCGCTGCGACCTGGTTGAAGGCGAATCGCATCATCCTGCCGTCGTGGCCGGACGATCGTCCCTTCCCGGACCAACCTCTCGCGCCTCGCAAGACCTCGTATGCCTGCTCCGCGCCGGTCTAGGCCTCCCCGGACGGCGGAACCTCGAGCACCGTGAACTCACCGTCGATCTCCTGGGCGGTCGCGGCTGTCCCGTCTTTCTTCATTTCAACACCGTTACTCCGTATTTGGGCGAATGGACTAGCGATATCGTCAGTATGGACGGTTTATCCCGCGGGTTGAGCGGAGGGTCGGCGATGGCACGGCGCAATTCCCTTTTTTCCGGATATGCGCAGATGCAGCGCGAGGCGGCACGAGCGCAAGCCGCTCAGGTGCGAGCTCAGGCGGCAGCACGGCGGGAAGCCGAACGTGCCCACGCCGCGTACCTGCACGCCGTTGCAGCAGAAGAAAAGGAGCGCAAGCGCCTTTACGCCGAGAGCCGCATGGCGGACGTGGCGGCGATGAACGATGAGCTTGAGGCTGCGATGAAGGCACTGGAGGGCTTGCTTGCGGCGGCTTTGAAGGCTGGTGATCAGCTCAGTTTCTCCTCGCTTAAGACGCCTGCGTCGCCGCCGCCGTGGCGGCACTTTGAGTTGGAGCAGCCTGAGCCGGCTCCGGCCCTTGAGTCGTTCATGCCTGCCCCGCCTACGGGCTTGTCGAAGGTGTTCGGCAAGGGAAAGCACGAGCAAGCTGCAGCAGCGGCACGTGCGAGGTATGAGCAGGTGGTCAGCGATTACCGTGCGCGTGAGGAGCACCGCTCGCGGGCCCTGGCGGCCGCCCGCGCTGACTGGCAGGCGGCGGTCGACGCGGCCAACGCCCAGGCTCGCAGGCAGCACCAGGAAATCGACGCCTTCGAGGCGGACTATCGCCGCGGTGACCTGGATGCGATCGTTTCGTACTGCTCGCTGGCCCTCGAATCGTCCCGGTACCCGGACGGGTTCCCGCAGGAATTCAAGTTCGCCTACGTGCCGGAATCCCGGCAGGCCGTGGTGGAATATGAGCTGCCTACCGTCGAAGTGGTGCCGGCGGTCAAGGCTTACCGGTATATGAAGACCAGTGACACGATCGCCGAATCCGCGCGGCCCCAAGCCCAGATCAAGGCGCTGTATGCGTCAGCCGTGGCGCAGGTAGCCATCCGTACCTTGTACGAGCTCTTCCGGTCGGATAAGGGCGGACACCTGGACACGGTGGTATTCAACGGCGTCGTGGACACCACCGATCCGGGGAGCGGGCGGCGGATCCGGCCGTGCCTGGTGACGGTACGCACGACCCGCGAGTCGTTCAGCGAGCTCGACCTGTCGCACATAGAGCCCCTGGCATGCCTGAAGCATCTCTCCGCCGGGGTATCGAAAAGCCCTGCCGAGCTGCTGCCCGTACGGCCGGTGCTCGAGTTCAGCATGGTGGACCCGAGATTCGTCGCCGAGACCGATGCGCTGTCACAGCTTGACCAGCGCCCCAACCTCATGGACTTGTCCTTCCTGGAATTCGAGGCGCTGATCCAAAACCTGTTCACCAAGATGGGCCTGGAAGCCCGGCAAACACGGCCGTCCCGTGACGGCGGCGTGGACTGCGTAGCCTGGGACCCGCGGCCGATCTTCGGCGGCAAAGTGGTCATTCAGGCGAAAAGGTATAAGAACACCGTCGGCGTCTCCGCCGTCCGTGATCTATTCGGAACCTTGCAAAACGAAGGCGCCAGCAAGGGAATCCTCGTAACAACATCCGGATACGGGCAGGCAAGTTTCGACTTCGCCAGAAACAAGCCGATCGAGCTCATCGACGGATCGAACCTGCTTTACCTGCTCGCCGAACATGCCGGCATCGAGGCCAAGATCGTACCGCCAGATGACTGGAAAGATCCCGTGGCCGATGCGCCCGAACCGCGCACATGACCATGGTTCCTAAAGCTAACTGCGTCATGCCCTCGCACTCTCATGCCGCACCGGGTGTAGATGGACCGCTTTGCGCACTTACCCGCCAGGCGCACTGTCGGGGAATGATGCACTTCAGTGAGCCAATCCCCCACTCCTCCACCAGCGACGCGCTGGCCGGTCATGTACGCCTGGCAGCCGCTGCCTACCTGGGCCGGTTCAAGGGTTCGTCCCGTGAGCACACCGAATCCGACCTGCGTTGTTATCTCACCTGGTGTGCGGAGCGTGGCCTGGATCCGCTGGCCGCGCGCCGCGCGGATCTGGAGCTGTGTATCCGGTGGATGCAGGAGCTCCGCCGGTTCAGGCCCTCCACGGTATCGCGGCGGCCGCCGGGTTCTACCGGACCTGTGTGATCGACGGAGTGCTGGAGCATTCCCCGGCCGGGCATGTCCGCCGCCCGTCAGTGGCGCCGGAGTCGCCCACGCTCGGATTCACTCATCTGCAGTTCGAGGCCATGCTGACCGCTGCGCGCGAGTCCGCGAACCGGTATGACGTCGCGCTGGTAGCCATGCTCGGGCTGCTGGGCCTGCGGATCTTCGAAGCCACCGGTGCCGGCATCGGCGATCTGGGCGAGGAGCACGGTCACCGTGTCCTTAGCGTATGCGGCAAGGGCGGCAAGGTCGTCCTGGTCCCGCTGCCTCCTGCGGTCGGCCGGGCCATCGACCGCGCCATCACAGGGCGCATCCGCGGGCCGATCCTGGTCAACAGCCGCGGTGCCCGGATGGACGGGCACGCCGCCACCCGCCGCCTGCGGCAGCTCGCGCAACAGGCCAGCATGCCGATTACGAAGCCACATCCCCACATGCTCAGGCACACTTTCGTGACGACCATGCTGGATGCCGAGGTAGACCTGCGCGATGTCCAGATCGCCGCCCGGCATGCTGATCCCCGGACGACCATCCGCTGCGACCGGGCCCGCAAGAACCTCGACCGGCACCCGAACTATATTCTCGCCGCCTGCATGGCCTCCGGCACCTGACCACTGCGCGGCCTTGGCTATAGCATCAGATGCATATAGCATCAGATGCATGGCGAGCTTGTATGAGGTCGAGATCGAGCCCGAAGTCCGGTCCTGGCTGGCCAGCCTGTCCGACCGCGACTTCGGCCGGGTCGACTTCCTCGTCGGCTTGCTCGCCGAACGGGCCGAGGATCTGGGTGAGCCGTACACCCGTCATCTCGGCGGGAAGGTCAGGGAACTGCGGTTCCACCTGCTGCGCCAGCAGACGCGGGTCACCTACTGGCTGGCACCAGGCCGGCGGGTGATATTACTGACGGTCTTCCGTAAGACCCGCGGCGCGGAGACCGCCGAAGTTTCCCGCGCCCTTCATGCCCAGACGATTTGCGAAACCGAGCATGGCCGGGCCCACGAGGTGTTCGACCGGGAGGTGAACTGACATGACAGCCGAGCATTCCGCCTACGAGGAACTCGCCCGCGACCGCCGCGGCAGCGAGGAATACCGCCAGGGATACGCTGAGGCCCGCCGGGCCTTCCTGATCGGCCAGGCCGTCCGCGAACGCCGCCTAGCCCTGGGTCTGTCCCAGGTCGAACTGGCGGCCCGGGCTGGCATGACCCAGCCCGCGCTGTCCCGCCTGGAAGCAGGCGGCGTGGTACCCACCATCCCGTTGCTAGAACGGATCAGCATGGCCCTCGACGCCGACCTCATCGTGGAAATAGCGCCCCACGCGGCCTGAGCCAAGCCTGGACCACCAGGTCCGGTCCCCTCCATTCGAATTTGCCGAAATGAGGACGTTGCATCGCGTATGCTTCTGCGTCGCAAAGCATATCTGCTCATAGCGTTTGCGAGCTGAGGCGTAGTCCAATCAGGATTAACGGCCTGACGTTTTGAATATAGTGCAATTATCTGATTCGCCTGTTCAGGCTGCGACATGTTGTTAGAAATTCGTCGCTCATATCGCCTCAAGGATAGAAGCATTCTTAATCGTTTCCATGCCGTGTGGCCAAATAACGTTCCAAATTGACTTGGTCTAAGTCGGTACCCTCAGGTCCACCCCGTCCAGTGCCACGTCTGGTTCTGCGCTCGATCGCCATCTTCATCGGTGGGCGGCATCGGCGATAACAGGTATGAGATATACCATGACGTGCTGGCTGCGGCGATTCTGGATTGGCGCGCCCGCTATCTCCAAGCCAGGGCAGCCAGGCAGCGTTGGCGCATCGCCTTCGCCTGCTTCCTGGGCCTTTTCATCGTCAGCATCGTGGGTTATCAATTCACGTTTCCGCGCACCACCTCGCAAGTGTCAGTTGGATGGGTCGTTGGGCTCAGCGTTACTGCGGTGGTCGGCATGCTCGGCTACTGGCTATGGGGCGTTTTGTCCGCAGCGACACAAGACAGCGCCGACGCATCCTCATCTTTTTGGTTTGCCTCCTCGTCGTCAGTTTCCTTATCAGAGGCCCTAACATCTTGCTGTTGCGACAGCTAGCGGCCTCGCTCTTCCTTCTCAGCTTTTTCGGAATGCTGGTGGTGTTCGGCGCCTGGCTACGGGTTCGTCGTCCCCGGCGCTAGCCCTGGCGATTGCGTGGCCACCGCTTGGACACTGACAGACTTCAGGGTAAGTGGGTTGCCGCGGGCGCACGCTCCGAGCCCTGAACGGGCGCACTCTCATGCCGCCGAGCGGACGCAGGCCGGACCGCCGCAGGCTTGGCCGGGCAGTGCCACGTTTCCGCGGAAACGTGGCACGCAATTGCGTCAAGGGTAGACGTCTGTTTCTGCCCGGTACGTACTGGTACACGGGCTCATTTGCCATGGCTGGATTCTGCCGCGGACAGGGCAGCGCCACGATCGGTGCGGGTGCGGGACATCCGCGCGTACCGCCATGGGGCTTGCAGGGTTCAGCGACGAGATTCAAGCCCTGGCTGGTGCCGCGCGCCGTGATTACCCTCGGTCGGGGACTGGCCCGTACTGCGGGCCGCGCTCCAGAGCAGCGGTCACGCCGGGGCCGTCGGTACCGAAGTGAGGATCATATGCTGATCGACCACCTGGTCTACGCCGCTCCCGACCTGGCGGCGGCGGTCGCCGACGTAGAGCAGCGCTTCGGCGTCCGGGCCCAGCCGGGAGGCAAGCACATCGGGCTGGGTACCCACAACGCGTTGCTCGCGCTCGGCGCGCGGACGTATCTGGAGATCATCGCTCCCGATCCCGGGCAGCCCGAACCGTCCACGCCGCGCCCCTTCGGGGTCGATGGCCTGCGCCGCGCCGGGCTGGTCAGCTGGGCGCTTGCCTGCGACGACATCGACGCGGCCGTCGCCAGGGCCCGCAGCCGCGGCTATGACCCGGGCGAGGTGGCCGACGGGCAACGGGCCGCGCCCGACGGAACGGTGCTCCGGTGGCGGGCGATCCTCAACGCGATGGCCGACGGCCTGATCCCGTTCCTGATCAGCTGGGGCGACACCGAGCATCCCGCCAGATCGGCGCCGCACGGGCTCACCCTGGAGGCCTTGCACCTCGAGCACCCCGATCCCCCGTCCCTCGCGCCGCCGCTCACAGCCCTCGGCGCGGACGTCGAGATCAGGCCGGCCGCCGCAGCCGCACTCGTCGCCCGCCTCAACGGCCCGAACGGCAGCACGGTGCTGCGGTGACCACGCCTAGCAGCGCAGCCGCGGGAGGCGCCGTCACCGATGCCGACCCCGCCTGGCCCCCGGCAACCTGAGCCGCGACCCCGCCGGGAAGGCGGTGGTACTCGGCGCAAGGGCAGGTCAGACCTTGTTGTAGAAGTCGCGCTCCTCCACGACCAGGCCGTCGGCGTTGAACCGCAACGCGGGCCCTGGTCTTGACGGTACTAGGCGGCCGTGGTGAATTGGGGCAGGCGGGCCATGACGGCCTGCAGGTCGGCGTCGTCGGAGATGCCCTGGAAGTCATGGCGCGGCGTGTACGGGGCCTCCAGCGCGCGGATCTCCTCGTCGCTTAGCTCGATATCGAGCGAGGCCACGGCGTCGTCGATCTGCCGGACGGTGCTCGCGCCGACGAGTGGGGCGGTCACGACGGGCTTGCTGCGCAGCCAGGCCAGCGCGACCTGGGCGCGCTTGACCCCGCGGGCCTCGGCCACGGCGCCGACGGCGTCGACGATCGCGTGGTCGGACTGCTCGGTCAGGGGGGTGTAGAGCATGTCGGCGAAGCCGTCGTTGCCGCTGCGTGCCGTCGCCTTGGCGTCGTCCCAGGCGCGGGCGAGGCGGCCGCGTGCCAGCGGGCTCCACACGATCGTGCCGATGCCCTCGTCGAGGCACAGCGGGATCATCTCGCGCTCCTCCTCGCGGGCGAGCAGGTTGTAGTGGTCCTGCATCGACACGAACCGCGCCCATCCGTGCTCATGCTGCAGGCGCAGGGCCTTCGCGAACTCCCAGGCGGGCATCGAAGAGGCGCCGAGGTAGCGCACCTTGCCGGCCTTGACGAGGTCGTGGAGTGCCCCCAGGGTCTCCTCCAGCGGCGTGGTGTGGTCGTTGCGGTGGATCTGATAGAGGTCGATGTAATCGGTGCCGAGGCGGGTGAGGGAGTGCTCGACCTCGGTCATGATCGCCTTACGGGACAAGCCCTTGCCGTTCGGGCCGGAACGCATGGGGTGGCGCAGCTTGGTCGCGATCACGATGTCGTCGCGGTTGGCGAAGTCGCGCAGGGCGTGGCCGAGGATCTCCTCGCTTGAGCCTTGCGAGTACACGTTCGCGGTGTCGAAGAAGTTGATGCCGGCGTCGAGGGCGTGCCGGATGAGCGGGCGGGCATCGCTCTCGCCGAGCGACCAGACCGGGTGGCCCCGGCCAGGATCGCCATAGGTCATGGCGCCGATCGCGACGGGCGAGACGTCGAGTCCCGTGGTGCCGAGCTTGACGTATTCCATGGTGGTCTCCCTGATAGAGTTGCACCTTGCGGAGAGTTCTCCGCTTTAGGTTTCAAACTAGCGGAGAGTTCTCCGCATCTCAACTGGTGCCGGCCCGGCCCGAGCGAAGATGAGTCCATGACCGCCAGCCAGACGCCCGTCACGTACCGAACCCAGCGCAGTGCCGCGGCACGCAACCGCGTCGCGATCCTGGAGGTCGCGCACGAGCTGCTGGCTGCGTCCGCCGCCGTCTCGATGAACGAGATCGCCAAGCGGGCGGGCGTGGGCGCTGGGACGCTGTACCGGCACTTCCCGACGCGCGAGGACCTGATCCTGGCCGTGTACCGGCACGACGTGCAGAAGCTGGTCGACTCGGTCGACGAGATCCTCGCCACTCATCCGCCGCTGGAGGCGTTCACCGCCTGGTTCGAGACACTCGCCGCCTACGTCCGGGTCAAGCACGGCCTCGGGGAAGCTCTGCACAACGCCGCGATTCAGAACGCCATCGACGAGACCTATGCCCCCGTCGTCGCCGCCGTGACGAAGCTGCTGGACGCCTGCGTCGCCGACAACAGCGTCCGCGGTGACCTTGACCCCGCCGACGTGCTGCTGCTCATGGGCTACCTCTGGCGTGTCGCGCCAGACGAAGACGGCATCAGGCAAGGCCGGCGCCTGACCAAGATCGTCCTCGACGGGATCCGCACCGGGCGTCCCGGCGACGAGCACCTCTGACAAGACACCGCGGAGTTCGCTCGTCGGGGCCGGCCTGCTGGCGGCCATGGTCGCTGTGGAGGCGCGCGCCGCCGAGCCGCTGATCCCAGTGCGGTTCTTCACCAACCGCACCCGGGTGACCTCCAACGTACTGAGCCTGGCCCTGATGGCGGCGTTCCTCGGCTATGTCTTCCTGCTGACCCTGTACTGCAGCAGGTGCTCGGTTACTCCCCACTGCGGACCGGGGTGGTGTACCTGCCGCTCGGCGTCGGGATCGGCGCCGGGCTGGGCCTGAGCACCGGGCTGATGCCGCGCATCGGCGTCAAGGCGGTGCTGGCCGTCGGCTTCCTCGGCAGCGCGGCGGGGCTGCTGGCGGCGAGCTACATCCGGGTCAACTCGTCCTACGCCGGCGGGATACTGCCCGGTCTGATCGTGTTCGGCGTGTTCACCGGGATGTGTTACCCCGCTCTGATCAACGGCGCGCTGCATCAGGTCACCGGCCAGGACTCCGGCCTGGCCTCCGGGGTGCAGACCGCGATGCAGCAAATCGGCTCGGCGCTCGGCCTGGCGACCCTGGTCACGCTCGCGCTCCGGTACGCCGGCGGCCAGATCCGGCGCGGCACCGCCCCGGCGGTCGCGCTCACCCATGGTTATGCGCTGTCGTTCCGCGTCGGGGCCGTCCTGCTTGCCGTCGCCGGGATCCTCGTCCTGGTGCTGCTGGAACGCGTGTCGGCCAAGCCGCGCACCGCACTCGCCGAAGTCCCGGCCGGCCAGGCGCTGGGCCAGGACGCGTAGGCCAGCGGGGCGGGGCTGTTCGATGCACGGCTGAGAGCGCTGCGAGCAACGAGCGGACTGTTCACGCCCGGCGTGCTCTTTTACGCTGGGCGGGATGGTAGCGGGGCAAGCCGGGCGAATCGGACCGGCCGCCCGGCTCGGGGCCCGCGGGAGGAGATCACGTGCACAGACGGTTCTGGTTCCGGCTCGCGCTCGCGTTAGGAGTGGTCGTGGCCCTTTCGGTGACGCTGTCCCGCCAGGGCTCCACCGCCTTGAGCGCCGATGGTCATGGCGACTTCATCGTCCGCTGCTTCTACAACGCGGACGTCACCACCGAAGATCCCATCGAGGAGCCCGGCAGCTTCAACACCGACCACATGCACGCGTTCTTCGGCAACCTGGCGTCCGGCGGGCAAGCCATGAACGGAAGCACCCCCGTTCCGTTCCCCAACATGGTCTCCGGCGATGACGGCAGCGCCGGGAGCATGGAGAAGAACGGCCTCACCCCGGCCACGAACTGCCAGGACGCCAAGGACACGGCCGGCTACTGGATACCCGAGCCGTTCATGACGCCACCGTCCGGATCACCGTCCGCCTACCTGCCCGGCGGCGGCTGCCGGACCACGACGTGTTCCACCAGCAAGGACCTGTACATGCGGGTCTACTACGTGCCGCATGGCAGCGCGGTCAACCAGGAGATCCCGGACGGGAGCATCATGATCGCCGGGTACCCGACGGGCTGCGCCAACGTCGACGGGACCGAGCCCGACGGGTGCACGGCTGGCGGCCCCAGCTACCCGGACGACCTGAACATCGTCGTGTACGCGTGCGGCGCCGACCAGGCCATCGGCCTGTCCACGCCGCGCTCGGCCTGGCCGTACGACTGCACCAACTACACCGACGCCGACGACAGCTTCTCGGACGGCCAGGTGGCCCAGGTCTTCTTCCCGGACTGCTGGAACGGCAAGAAGAGCTTCCCGGCCCCGAACAGCCCGGCGAACGCGCAAGGCCTGCCCACCGACATGGTTCCCGGGTACGTGGCTCCCTGGATCCCGTACACGGCCTGGCAGAACTACCCGGGGCTGACGGCGCGGCCCGCCAACGACTTCTACTACCCCACCAACGGGAGCTGCGGGAGCGGCAAGCCGGTGGTCCAGCTCGAGGAGCGGGTGCACCTGCTCACCTCGGGCAAGGGCTGGGGCGAGCCCTCGACCTGCACCGGTGAGGGCAACATCGGCTGGAACACCGCCGCCAACGCCGAGAACAGCCCCAGCGGCGGCAGCACCCCGAACGACAACGACGAAATGGTCAACGGCAAGGCCCACAACGACCACGACGCGGCTTTCCAGGTGGGCACCACCAAAGGCGGGGTGGCGATCTGGGGGTTCCACAAGTGCGTCGCGGCCAAGGTTCCCAGCCCCAACGGCACGGCGAGTACGCTCTCGTTCGCCTGCTCGCACGGGGCCGACCCGAACTGCACCGACAACATCGGCATCCCCTCGACCACGACCGGGTGCGCCTCGGCCGGGGGCGACTGCTACGTGGGCGCCTACCCCGATGGCTGGGAAACCCTGCACGCTGACTACTGGCAGACCTGGCAGGAGGCCAAGCATAAGCTCGACAGCGTGAGCGGCCACGACGCGTCCGGCGACGCGGGCACCTTCGGCGACCTGGTCGAGGACTGCGTGCAGGGCACGACCGGCAAGTGCGTGCCCGCCTTCATCACGAACTCCTCGCCGTCCGAGGTCTACGGCAAGAACGGCAACAACCCGTAGCAGGGCTTACTTGAGTAGCTGGCGGGCGATGATCGTGCGCTGGATCTCGGAGGCGCCCTCGTAGATGCGCGGGGCGCGGACCTCGCGGTAGAGGTGTTCGAGCAGGTGGCCGCGCTGGAGCGCGCGGGCGCCGTGGATCTGCACGGCCGCGTCGACCACGAACTGGGCCGTCTCGGTGGCGAACAGCTTGGCCATGGCGCTGCGCCCGGCCACGCCGGTCACCCCGGCCGCCCCGCTCACCCCGCTCACCCCGGCTGGCCCGGTCACCACGGTCTGTGCCGCAGCCCCGCCCGCCCCGGCACCCCTCTCGTCCAGGGCGGCCGCGGCCGAGTAGACGAGCAGCCGGGCCGCCTCGGTCCGGGTCGCCATCTCGGCCAGCAGGTGCGCCACGGCCTGCTGGCCGGCCAGCGGCCCGCCGAACGCGGTTCTGCTGCTCGCGTAGGCCCGCGCGGCATCCAGCGCGGCCTGCGCCATCCCGACGGCGAACGCGCCCACGCTCGGGCGGAACAGGTCAAGCGTCCGCATCGCCACCGCGAAACCGCGATCAGGTTCGCCGAGCAGTTCGTCGCGGTGGACGGGTACCCCGTCGAAGGTCAGCGTGCCGATCGGGTGCGGGCTGACCATCTCCAGGTGCTCGCCGGACAGCCCGGGCCGGCGGCCGGAACCAGGAACGCGCTCACCCCGCGGGCCCGGGCGCCGGGCGTTGTCCGGGCGAACACGGTGTAGAAGTCGGCCTCGGGGGCGTTGGAGATCCACGTCTTGGTGCCGGTCAGCCGCCACCCGTCCCCGTCCGGCTCGGCGGCGAGTTCCAGCGCGGCGGCATCCGACCCGGCCCCGGGCTCGGACAGCGCGAACGCGGCCACCGCGTCGCCCGAGGCCACCGCGGGCAGCCACCGGCGCACCTGCTCGTCGCGGCCGGACTGGAGCACCGGGTAGCTGCCCAGGCCCTGGAGCGCCAGGGCGGTCTCCGCCTCGGTGCAGTGGATGGCCAGCGACTCCCGCAGCAGGCACAGGTCCATGGCCTGGGCCTCCCGGGAGAGCTGCCCGGCCGCCGCCCCGGGGAACAGCCGGGCCAGCAGGCCCAGCCGCCCCATCGCCTTGAGCAGGTCGCGGTTGACCCGGCCTGGCTGGCCGGCCTCGGCCAGCGGGCGCAGTTCGCCGGCCGCGTACCCGCGCACCTCCGCGGTGAACGCCTGCTGCGCGGGAGTCAGCGCGAACGCGTTCATGACCCGGTCCGCCGGGCCGCCCCCGCCGGGCGCCAGCGGGCGTGCGCGGTGGCCGGCGCCCCGGTCCTGATCAGGTCGAGGCGCGGCCGCGGGCCGTCGGTGCGGCCGGCCTGCGGCTTGCGGCTGCCGGCGGCGAACTGGTCCGGCCAGCTCACCCCGGCACCCGAATAGCCCTGGTCGGCCGCGGCGTGCAGGGTCCAGTGCGGGTCGTACAGGTGCGCCCGGCCGATCGCGCACGCGTCGGCCCGCCCGGCCAGCAGGATCGAGTTGACGTCGTCGTAGGACGAGATCACCCCGACCGCGATCACCGCCACGCCGTACTTGCGCCCGATCTCGTTGCGGATCCGGTCCGCGTACGGGGTCTGGTAGCTACGCCCGAACGCCGGCCGCTCGTCGCTGACCACCTGCCCGGTGGACACGTCGATGCCGTTCACCCCGTGCTCGGCGAACGCGCGGGCGATCTCCACGGCCTCGTCGGCGTCGACGCCCCCGTCGTGCCAGTCGGTCGCGGAGATCCGCACCGTCATCGGCCGGCCGGACGGCCACACCGCCCGGACCGCGTCGAACACCTCCAGCGGGTAACGCAGCCTGCCCGCCAGCGACCCGCCGTAGCCATCGGTGCGCTGGTTGGTCAGCGGGGAGAGGAACGACGACAGCAGGTAGCCGTGCGCGCAGTGCAGTTCGAGGAGGTCGAACCCGGCCCGCGCGGCACGCCGCGCCGCCCACGTGAACTGCGCCGTGATCTCCGCCAGGCCGGCCTCGGTCAGCTCCGTGGGCACCTGGTTGATCGCGGAGTAGGGGATCGCGGACGGGCCGCACACCGCCCAGTTGCCCTGCTCCAGGGGCTGGTCGATGCCCTCCCACATGAGGCGCGTCGACCCCTTCCGCCCTGAGTGCCCGAGCTGGATGCCGATCTTGGCGGCGCTGCGGGAGTGCACGAAGTCCACCACGCGCCGCCACGCCGCCTCCTGCTCGCCGGTGTACAGCCCGGCGCAGCCCGGGCTGATCCGGCCCGGCCGCCGACACGCACACCATCTCGGTCATCACCAGGCCAGCCCCGCCGAGCGCCTTGCCGCCCAGGTGCACCAGGTGGAAGTCGCCCGGGACGCCGTCGCGGGCCGAGTACATGTCCATGGGGGAGACGATGACCCGGTTCGCGAGCTCCAGCGGGCCGATCCGCACCGGCTGGAACATCGGCGGCCGGACGCCTGGTTCCGCCCCGCCGTCCGCCGTGCCCTGCGGGCCGGCGAACGCGCCCGGCCCGCCGTCCGCCGCGGCCCGCTGGCCGTCCGCCGTGCCGCCCTGGCCGTCCGCCGCGCCTTGCTGACGGGCGAACCACCGGTCCATCCCCGCGACGAACTCGGGGTCGCGCAGCCGCAGGTTGTCGTAGGTGACCCGGCGGCTGCGGGTGATGATGTTGAACGCGAACTGCTCCGGGTCCTGGCCGGTGTACTGGCCGATGTTCTCGAACCACTCCAGGCTGGCCTGCGCCGCGCGCTGGGTGGACGCGACCACGGGGCGCCGCTCCGCCTCGTAGGCCGCGGCCGCCGCCGCGATGTCCGGCTGCTCGTGCAGGCAGGCTGCGAGGGCCAGCGCGTCCTCCATCGCCAGTTTGGTCCCGGACCCGATGGAGAAGTGCGCGGTGTGCGCGGCGTCGCCGAGCAGCACCACGTTGTCGTGCCGCCAGGTCGCGCACCGCACCGTGGTGAAGTTCACCCAGCGGGAGTTGTTGCCGACGATCTCGTGGCCACGCAGCGCTGGCCCCGACCCCGCCGCCCCGCCCAAGACGTCCGCACAGATCTCCCGGATGATCTCGATCGACGTCTCGTCGCTGCGGCCCGGCGGCAGGTGCGCCGCGGCCGACGCCAGGCCCGCGAACCCGGCCCGGTGCCACACGTCGTCGCGGGCCTCCAGGATGAACGTGCTCGCGTCCCGGCTGTATGGGTAGCCATGGACCTGCATCACCCCGGCGGGGGTGTCCAGGATGTAGAACTTGAACGCGTCGAAGACCAGGTCGGTGCCGAGCCAGATGTAGGCGCAGCGGCGAGTCTCGAGCTCCGGCCGGAACACCGCGGCCAGCCGCTGCCTGGTCTGTGAGTTGGCCCCGTCCGCGGCGACCACCAGGTCGTACCCGGGCGCGAGCACCTCGGCCTGCGGCGCCTGCGCGCTGAACTGGGTCCGCACGCCCACCTCGGCGCACCGGCGCTGGAGGATGGCCAGCAGCCGCTGCCTGCTCATCGCGGCGAAACCGTGCCCGCCGGAGGTGAGCACGCTGCCGTGGTAGTGCACGTCGATGTCGTCCCAGCGGGCGAACTCCCGCTCCATCTGGCTGAACACCTTGGCGTCGGCGTGCTCGATCCCGCCCAGCGTCTCGTCGGAGAACACCACCCCGAAGCCGAACGTGTCGTCGGGCGCGTTGCGCTCCCAGAGGTGCACCTCATGGCGGGGATCGAGCTGTTTGGCCAGCGCGGCGAAGTAGAGCCCGCCCGGCCCCCCGCCGAGCACGGCGATCCGCACTCGATAGCTCCTTCCGGGTGCCTGCGCTGCCAAGATATGTCGTAATCCGCACGACCGTCAACAATTCGATATACCAAACGGCTGTCGCGCCGAGCCCCGGCTCCGTCCCGCCGGCCCGGTTCCGGGGCTGGCCCACCAGGCCAGCGGGGCAACGGGGACCGGCTAGGCAAGCGCTCCGCTGGCCGGTGTGGTATCACCGGGGCGTGGGCGTCGAACGGATCAACCCCGGCGGGCTGGCCCCGGCATCGGGGTTCTCGCACGCGGTGGCCGTCAGCGGAGGCCGCCTGATCTTCCTTGCCGGGCAGACCGCTCAGGGCCCGGACGGACGGATCGACGGCGCTGGCGTAATGCACCAATTTGAGCTGGCCCTGGCGAACCTTCTTTCCGCCTTGCGGGCGGCCGGCGGCAAGCCGGACGACCTGGTGAGCCTCACCCTGTACCTCGTAGACATGGACGGCTACCGGGCCCACGCCCGCGAGGCGGGGGAGATCTGGCGGCGGCTGGCCGGGCGCGACTACCCGGCCATGGCGGCGATCGGGGTGCACCGGCTGTGGGACGCCGAGGCGCTCGTCGAGGTGCAGGGGATTGCCGTGGCCGGCCCGGAGGGCGCGGGCCTGGGCTGGCCCGGCGGCGTCCAGCGGCCCTGGGACCACGAGCGGCCCAACTACCTGGAACCGGGAACGCCTAGCTAGGGCCCTTCGGGCCGCCCTGCGCCCGGGCGGCGTGCTCGGCGGCGGCGCCGGCCAGCCGCGACTGGAGCGTGAAGAACACCTCGGCCGCCCGGGCACCGGCCCAGCCGGGCGGGAGGAGTTCCGCGGGGAGACCGGGGTCCAGGTAGGGCAGCCGCCGCCAGTCGGTCAGCACCCGCACGTAATCGGCGAACGCGGCGCGCTGGCTGGCCGCCGGCCGCCGCTTGGCCCAGCCGCGGAGCACGGGCTCGTAGGCCGTGACGAAATCGCGGGCGAGGCGTTCGGTCTGGTCGAGGTCCCACCACTGGCGCACCTTGTCCGCCAGGTCGCCGCCGGCCAGGCCGCGGGCCGCGAGGTGGTCGGCGCGGAAAAGGTCGGCGTACCCGGACAGGCCGAGCCGGGCGAGCATGTCCGCGGTCGCCTCGTGCAGGTAGGCGGGAGCGATCCAGACGCCGGGCGCCGCGGTGCCGAACCCGAGCCGGGCAAGCTGGGACCGCAGCACGTGCCTGCGGTGCCGCTCGGACTCGGGCACCGAGAACACCGCGAGCAGCCACCCGTCCGCGAGCCTGGCCCGCTCGGTGCGGAAGATCCGGTGATCGCCCTCGGCCAGGATCGCCTGGGCCGACTGGGACAGCTCGTAGCCGGCGGCCCCGGCGCGGCGGCTGGCGTGCAGGATCTCGCGGCGCTTGAGCCTGGAGATGGACGACCGGACCGCCGGTTCGTCCACGCCGAGGTCGGCGAGCAGGCTGACCAGGGACGCGACCGACATCCAGCCGCCCTCGGTACGGGAGTACAGGCCGTAGACCGTGACGATCAGGTGCCGCGGCTGGGCGGCGCGCGGTTCCTCCCGGGCCGTCGCATCCCGGCCGGGCGCATCCGGGGCCGTCGCATCCGGGGCCGTCGCGTGCTTGGCCGCGCCGCCGGGCCCCCCGGCGCCTTCCGGGGCTGTCGCGTTTGGCGCGGCCGTCATCAGAACACGATAACCAACCCCAGCGTGCCGACGCGGGGCCGCCGGGGCCATGGTTCTGTCGCGACCGCACGGGGGTAGGGTCCCAACTGCCGGTTTCCGCGAGGAGGCGCAGCGATGACCAGGACCGCCCCGGTGGCGAGCCCCGTTGACTTCCAGTCCTACGGGGACTATTCGGTGAAGGCGCCGGTGCGCGCGGACGGGGCTTTCGTCCGCCCGCTGTACCCGTTCCAGGGGCGGATCACCGCCGACGGCTCCAGCGGGTTCCGCGCCGAACCCGGCCGCTACCACCTGTACGTGTCGCTGGCCTGCCCGTGGGCCCACCGCAGCGTCATCGTGCGCGGGCTGATGGGCCTCCAGGACGTGGTGTCGCTGTCGGTCGTGGACCCGGTCCGGGATGGGCGCGGCTGGGCGTTCCGCGAGGGGCCGGGGTACGGGCCCGACCCGGTCAACGGGTTCACGCTGATCAGGGAGGCGTACGACGCCACCGAGCCGGGTTACGACGGGCATATCTCGGTGCCGGTGCTGTGGGACCGGGAGACCTCGCAGATCGTGAGCAACAACTTCCCCGACATCACGATCGACCTGGGCACCCAGTTCGGCGCCTGGGCCACCCCCGGCGTCGACCTGTACCCAGAGGAGCTGCGCGCGGAGATCGACGCGCTCAACGACGTGATCTACGCGACCGTCAACGACGGGGTGTACCGGTGCGGGTTCGCGACGACCCAGGAGGCCTACGACCTGGCGGTCGGTGCCCTGTTCGCCACGCTGGACGAGGTGGAGGAGCGGCTGGCCGGGCGCCGGTACCTGTTCGGCGGGCAGATCACCGAGGCGGACGTCCGGCTGTGGGTGACGCTGGCCCGGTTCGACAGCGTGTACGTCACCCACTTCAAGGCGAACCTGCGGCGGCTGGTGGACTACCCGAACCTCTGGGGCTACGCCCGCGACCTGTACCAGAACCCGGCCTTCGGCCCGACCACCAACTTCGATCACATCAAGCGCCACTACTACACGACGCACCCGCACCTCAACCCGCAGCGCATCGTGCCCGCGGGCCCGCTGCTGGACTGGTCGCAGCCCCACGGCCGGGAGAACCTCGCGCCCTGAGCACAGCCCAGCCTGCGCACAGTCGGCCTGAGCACAGCCCGGCCGGCCCGGCCGGCCCGGGCAGCCCCGCCTCGTCGGCCCGCGCTCGCCCCGTTCGTTGGTGGCCGTTGTGACGATGATCACCATAGAAGGTGTCACGAAAGAAGGGGACAATCCCACCCTCGCTGACCAGGTCCGACGCCTGACCAACGAGTGGACCGCCAACGTGTGACAGCACACAGGCTGAGGCGGCATACGGTCCCTCTCATTGTGTGCGGTCAGGAAAGCGTGGCTCTGTCCTGGGCTACGCTGGTGGCCGTGGCTGGTCGAACGTATGCGGAGAACCGCCCGTACCTGCTGCCCGAGACCCTCGGGGAACTGGTAGGGCCGGTGACTGGTGTTATTCAGTTGCCGCTGCGCCTGGACTGGTCAGAACGAACTGAGTTCCACCTCGATGATCCCGCGGAGCGGAACGTAATGTACGAACGCGTGATCCGCGAAGCGACGCGGGTCGATGACTTGCGCTCGTACCTCAACGAAGAGGTTCTCCGCCAAGTCTGGGATCGACTATTCCTGCCAGCTCGCGTGCGGCGAAGCTGGGAAGATCGCTTCCCAGGCCTGAGGCTGGCCGCGTAGACACAGGACCGATCCTCGGTATGGATCCATTTCACGAGCGGCTCGCCCGCGTGGCGCTGGATGCGGCCGGGTCGTTTGGCTTCGCCCTGGCCGGCGGGTACGCGGTTCAGGTCCATGGCTTCCTGAGTCGTCTGTCCTCCGATATCGACCTTTTCGCTGAAGCTAGCGCTGACTTCGACTTTGCGCAGGCAGTGGACGTCGTCATTGCGGCCTATGTGCGCGAAGGACTTCGAGTCGAGACCGAACTGCGGAGTGCGTCCTTCGCACGCCTCGATGTCCGGTCGGCTGCGGAAACCGCGAAGGTGGAACTGGGCCTGGACTGGCGAAGAAACGACCCAATCCAGTTGGCAGTTGGGCCTGTGCTGCACGCGGACGATGCCGTGGCTAACAAGGTCTGCGCTCTGTTCGGGCGGGCAGAAGTGCGGGACTACATCGACGTGGACGCGATCGTGACCAGCGGCCGGTACACAGAGGACGAACTGCTCAACTTGGCCGCGGATCACGATCCTGGCTTCGACCGGGCACGGTTCGCGGAGGCACTCACTGCGATCGGCCGTCTCCCGGACAGCCTGTTCCAGCCGTACGGCATTGATGCTGAGGACACATCGGCACTCAGGGGGCGGATGCGTGCATGGGCCCGGAGGATCAGCGCCGTCCGTTAGCGATCTCTGATCGGCCAAAGATCGCTGCGCCCAGCATGGGAGCCTGGGCTGCTCCAGAACTCTGCGCATGCCCGTGACGGGCGCTTAGCAGGATGGAGTGCCTCTAGCACGGAGGGTCTCGTGGTAAGCGCGGCCGTCTGCTGAGATGGTCTAGGCGCTTGTTGCTGCGGGGTTTGGGCCATGGGTGGCTATAGAAGGTGTCACGTCAAAGGGGACAACCCCGCGCCCGCTGACCAGGCCCGACGCCTGACAATCGAGTGGACCGCAGACCTCTCACGGATCGCTTCCAGTCCGCCCCCTCAAGACTAGCGCCAAGGAGACGAGCGCAGCAGCCAGCCGTGTGGGCGCCCCAGCCGAGCCCGCCCACACGGGAAGGCTTTCAGGAACCAGCCACCGTAGCTGGCCGGCCCACCGCCGCCACTGGGTAACCAGGCTGAGCGGCTGCAAATCCGTGTCCGCGTGCCCACCAAGCCGTCCTCCAGCCACCCACCCCTACCTATAAGGACGGCCTACGGCCGACAGTTCGCCCGGCGGCGGCCCTACCTACGCCCAGCCTCCGATCGCGTCGCAGCTTGACCTCAAGATCATGGCATTTGCCAACCACCCCAGGGTGGCGGTGTCATGGCTGAAGATCGGGACAACCTCGCCGCTGCTGACCCGGCCGACGCCTGATCGAGTGGACCACAGACCCGAAATGTCCCGCCGGGCGGCGCCGTTCCTCAAAGGGTAACCACGGCTAAGTTAGCTGGCGAGCGCTCTGTTGTGGTTGCGACTGGTAAATACTTGCGGCAAAGTAACTCCATGAGGTTGCTACCGCGCGGTCCTGCTGACCACATGCGCCACCGTCACCGGCTCGACCGGGCTCCTTCCTGGGATGGTGGTGTCTTCGGCTTATTTCGCCGCTTCCGACCAACAAATGGGGATGTGAAACGCAAGGGTCAGAATCGCGAGGTACTCGGCGGGCGGACAAGCTCAGGGCCTGCTGTTATATGCAAAAATCGTTACACTCTTCGCATTCGCATCTGTCTGCGGCTGGGGCCAGATCGGGTGCGTGACGGCACGGTAAGAAGGGACGTGGCGTTCCAGGCCGGTCTATGGCGCCGCTCTGCTAATCTGGTGGGGCTCGCGCCTTTCCGGAATTCGAATCACCGAGCCGCCGATTCTGGCCCGGTACTATGCCCGGAGGGGTGTAGTCCTGGGCGCGTCTACGTGCGCCCAGGCAGCATCTTGAGGGCCCTTGGGTATTTTCGCTTTTACCTGGCCCCGTGGGTCAGCTATGGACAGAGTGGGTTAAAGCAGGGGGACGGGTAGCCGACTCGTGGCGCTTCGACTGCTCGCCGTGTTTCCCGGCAGTCGGGGTCTTCCGCTCGCGCCTAGTGATTGCGGGGATGCGATGCTCAGACGGTACGTGGCTTTGAGTGCGATGGTCCGCCTGCGGCGCCTGGCGGCACTGGCCGCGGTGCTGGTGGGTACGCCGGTTCTTACCTTCGGCCTGGCGGCCGGCATCGCAGATGCCTCCGTGGCCATCCATGTGAGAATCTACGCCGGCATCGACGACCCGGCCGGGATCACGGCCGGGCCGGACGGGACGGTGTGGTTCATCAACCAGGGCAACAACTCGATCGGGCGCCTCTCCGCGACCGGGAAGATCACCATCTACGCTGGCCGCAACATTAGTAATCCCAAGGCGCTGGCGGCCGGTCCTGGTGGGGCGATGTGGTTCACCAACCCTGGCAATCACACGATCGGGCGGATCACCGCCACCGGGCAGGTCACCCTCTATTCAAGGGCCGCTATAAGCTCCCCGGGCGCGATCACGGCCGGGCCAGACGGGGCGTTGTGGTTCACCAACGGCGACTCGATCGGGCGGATCACCACCAGCGGGCAGGTCACCAGCTACACCGACCCCAGCATCGACCAACCTGGCTGCGATCACCGCTGGCCCGGATGGGGCGCTGTGGTTCACCAACCAGGGCAACAACACGATCGGGCGGATCACCACCACCGGGCAGGTCACCAGCTACACCGGCCCGAGCATCAGTGACCCGGGCGCGATCGCCCGCGGCCGGAAGGCACTGTGGTTCACCAACGCCGGCGGCAACTCGATCGGGCGGATCACCACCACCGGGCAGCTCACCAGCTACACCAGCCCCGGCATTAGCGGCCCCGCTGGGATCACTGCGGCCGGCCTGGATGGGGCGGTGTGGTTCACCAACGAAAGCGACAATACGATCGGAAGGATCAGGGGCAGTGGGCCGGTCACCACCTACACGGGCCCGGGCATCAGCGAGCCAGGCGCGATCACCGGCGGCCCCGACGGGGCGCTGTGGTTCACCGACGAGGGCACCAACATGATCGGGCGGATCATCACCAGCACGACCTCCAACGTCGGCAGCTCCGCTTCCAACTCAGACGTGACCAGGACTACGGTGACCATCAGCAGAAAGAACCCTGTCCAGCGCTCCCACGCCTAGCCGACTCCACCTACCGCCCGACCTGGGCAGGAATGGCCTACCTCGCATCCGTGATCGACGCGTTCTCCCGCCAGATCGCCGGCTGGCGGGCCGCCACCATGATGCTCACCGCCCGGCCACGCCACATATGCCATATGCCGTGATTGCGCTTGGGTGTCTCGTCAGAAGGTGATCGTTGCCACAACGATCATGAACGTGCGCGCCTGGCTGGCGTCAGGGTTCGCGGATGACGTCGGCCGGGTCCTTGTCCGAGCGCAGCCCCTGGTAGGACGGGGCCCGCATGCGCCCGGCGCGGGTCCAGCCGGTGAAGCTCACCTCCGCCACGAGCACCGGTTCGGCCCAGACGGCGTCGCGCGCGTGGTCGGCGGGCAGCGGGACGGCGAACGGCGAGGTGCCCCGGCGCAGCGGGGCGAGCCGCTCGGTGAGCAGGCGCAGCGTCCGGTCGGTGAACCCGGTGCCGACGTGGCCGGCGTAGGCGAGGCCGCCCGGTTCCTGCACGCCGACAAGCAGCGAGCCGATCTGCCCCGTCCGGTTGCCCTTGCCGGGGCGCCAGCCACCGATGACCGCCTCCTGCCGCCGCGTGTTCTTGACCTTGCGCCAGCTTCCCGTCCGTTTCCCGGGCTCGTAGCGGGAGTCGAGCCGCTTGGCCACGACGCCCTCCAGGTCGTGCTGGCGGGACACGGCCTGGACGCCGGCCCCGGGTTCGCCGGTGAACGAGGGCGGAACCTGGCAGTACGGCCCGTCGATGGCCAGGCCTTCGAGCAGCGCGCGGCGCTCGGCGTAGGGCACGTCGAGCAGCGGCCGGCCGTCCAGGTGGAGCAGGTCGAAGGCCAGGTAGGTGACCGGGTATTCGGCGGCAAGCCGGCGCGCGGCGTCCGCGTCGCGGACGTGCATGCGGGGCTGGAGCGCCTCGAAGTCCGGCCAGCCCGAGTCGCCCATGGCGACGACCTCCCCGTCGAGCAGGGCCTGCCGCCGCTCCAGGGCGCTGCCCAGGCCGCGCAGCTCGGGGTAGGTCGGGGTGACGTCCTGGCCGGTCCGCGAGACCAGGCGGACCCGGCCGCCGTCGCAGTAGGCCAGCGCGCGCACCCCGTCCCATTTCATCTCCAGCGCCCACCGGCCGTCGTCCGGCGGCAGTACGGTGTCGGACCGGGCCAGCATCGGCGTCAGCACCCCGGGCAGCGGCTGCTTCTCCCGGTGCATCATCCAGTCCTTGTCGTGGGTCTGGAACACCGTGTAGCCGCCGGTCAGCCGCCGCCCGTGCAGCACGACCTTCACCTCGCGGTCGGTCCATTTGACCGTGTCGTACGTGCCCCGGTCCCAGATCGTGACCGTGCCCGCGCCGTACTCGCCGCGCGGGATCTCCCCGGAGAACCAGGCGTAGGCCAGCGGGTGGTCCTCGGTGTGCACCGCGAGGTGGTTGGTGCCGGGATCCTCGGGCACCCCCTTCGGGACCGCCCAGGAGACCAGCACGCCGTCGCGTTCCAGCCGGAAGTCGTAGTGCAGCCTGCGGGCGTGGTGCTCCTGGACGACGAACAGGGGCTGCCCGTCGCCGGGCGCCGGGGCGTCCGGCATGGGCTCCGGCGTCCGCGCCGGGTCCCGCTTCCGCTGGTAGTCGTCCAGAGATGGCATGCCCAGGGGCCTACCCACGATGCGCGGACCGCACTACCCGGGGCGCGGGTACCGTCGGTGTCATGTGCCGCAACATCACCACGCTCCGTGGGCTCGAGCCGGAGGCCACCAGCGAGGAAATCACCGCCGCCGCGCGCCAGTACGTGCGCAAGGTGAGCGGGGTCCAGACCCTGTCGCCCCGGACGGAGGCCGCGTTCGAGCTGGCGGTCCGCAAGGTCGCCGAGGTCACCACGGAACTGCTGGCCGAGCTGCCGCCGCGCACCCAGCCGCCGCCGACCCTGCCCCCGCTGCGGCGGATCGCCGCGCGCCGGGCAGCCGGCTGAGTCACGCGCATGGCAGTCGAGTGAGCCGCGCGCCGGGCAGCCGCGCGGGCCACGCGCCTGGCAGTCGAGTGAGCCGCGCGCGGGGCAGCCGGGCGAGCCGCGCCCTGGATCTGGCTCACGGCGCGGCCGCCGGATTGATAAGGCGCTGGCGTACTGCCTCATAAAGGAGAATGGCGGCGGAGGTCGCGACGTTCAGGGAGTCGGCGCGGCCGAACATGGGGATGCGCACCCGCACGTCGGCGCGGTCCAGCCAGGCCGCGGGCAGCCCACGGGCCTCCGAGCCGACCACGATCGCCGTCGGGCCGGACAGGTCGGCGTCGGTCAGCAGCGTGCCGCCGTCGGGGGTGGCGGCCACCAGGCTCAATGACCGCTCTGCTTCTCCCGCCCCCGCGCTCTGCCCTTCCCGCCCCCAGCCTGCGATCCAGGCCAGCACCTCGGCGGACGGCGCCGAGGCCACCGGCACGGAGAAGACCGTCCCCTTGCTGGCCCGTACCACGTTCGGGTTCCCCCAGTCGGTCCCCGGGTCGGCGGCGACCACCGCCGCGACGCCGGCCGCGTCGGCGGTGCGCAGGATCGCGCCGAGGTTGCCCGGCTTCTCCACCCCCTCGCAAACCAGGACGAGCGGCCGCGAGCCCAGGTCGAGCTGGTTCAGGCCGGCCGGCACCTGCGGCAGCACCGCCAGCCAGCCGTCGGGCGACTCGCGGTAGGCGATCTTGCCGAACACCGCCCTGCTGACCCGGACCACCTCGGCGCCGAGGCCAGCCACCCGGTCGATCATCGGCTGCGCGTCGCCGCCCGCCAGGTCGGGGCAAACGTAGAGGGTGAGCGGGCGGGCCCCGGCGGACAGGGCGAGCCCGAGTTCTTCGTAGCCCTCGACCAGGGTGACCCCGGCCCGGTCGCGGGCCCGGCGGTGCCGCAGCGCGACAAGCTGCTTGACCCGGGCGTTGGCCGGGCTGGTGATGTCCACGCCGGCCTGCGCCATGACGTAATCGTAGAGCCGGTCACCGCCGCGCCGACCCCCTCCGGCGCCCACGCCCGGTCTGCGTTTGTCGTGGTTGTGGCAACCAGGACAAACCGGCTGGGCCACGCGGCCGCCCGCCGGCTCCCGCCCCGGTTGCCCGCCCGCTCGTCTGGGGTCAGTGTGACTATTGTTGCTCGCGGGGGAAGTAGGTGTCGGTGAAGTCGTTGCGGAACTTGCCCGCCGGGTCGAGGGAGCGGGCCAGGGCCCGGAAGTCGTCCCAGCGGGGATAGAGCGCGCGCACCGCCCGCGGCGGCATGGAGAACACCTTGCCCCAGTGCGGCCTGGCGCCCAGCGGCGCGAGTTCCGCCTCGATGGCGGCGACCACCGGGCTCACCGCGTCCGGGTCGAGGGCCCAGGTGAAGTGGAGGGCGACGCTGTCCCGGCGGTAGGCCATGCTCATCCAGGCCTCGTCCGCGGCCACGGTACGGATCTCGGAGGTCCGCAGCACCGGCGCGAGGAGGTCACCCAGCCGGGCCATCGCCGCGAATGCCGGGACGGCCGCGTCCCGGGGGAGCAGGTACTCCGACTGCAGTTCCGCGCCGGCGCTCGGGGTGAAGCCTTGGCGGAAGTGGGGGAGCCGCTCGTGCCAGGGGCCGGGCACGCCGCCCTGCTCGGTGGCCGGCCCGGCAGGGATGCCGGGCACCGGGTTCCGGGGCCCGTCGGCGGGCCGTGCGCCCCAGAAGGACCGGCCCGCGGCGGGCGGGTCCGGGTCACCGGCCCGGTGTTTGAGCCATACCTGGCTATGCCGCCCGCCCCGCCAGCGCGTGAACACGCTCACGCTGTAGGCGGCGGCGAAGATCTCGTCGAAGTGGCCGGTGAGCTGGCCGGCGGGCAGGTCCTCGTACACGTACTGGCGGACCTCGAAGTCCGGCACGAGGCCGAGCGTGAGCGTGGCGATCACGCCGAGCGCGCCCAGGCCGACGACCGCGCCGGGGAACCGGTCACGATCGGTGTCGCGGCGCAGCGTGCGCAGTTCCCCGTCGGCGGTGACAAGCTCCATGGCCTGGACGGCGGTTGCCAGATTGCCGTTGCCGTCCCCCGAGCCGTGTGTTCCGGTCGCGCACGCGCCCGCCACCGAGATGTGCGGCAGCGAGGCCAGGTTCGGCAGCGCCCAGCCCGCGGCGTGCAGGCGCGGCGCCAGGTCGCCGTAGGTGACGCCCGCACCGACGGTCACCGTGGCCGCGGCGGAGTCGATGTCGGCGACAGGCGGCAGCCCGGCGGCCGAGATCAGCATGCCCTCGGTGTCGGCGATGCGGCTGAACGAGTGCCGGGTGCCCAGAGCACGCACCCGCGTGCTCTGGGCCACCTCGGCCGCCAGTTCCGCGATGGTTTGCGGCCGGCTGACGCCCGCCGCGCGGTACCGCACGTTCCCGGCCCAGTTGACGAGCTGGCCGGGCCGGCCGGAACCGGTCAGCAGGATGGGTTCCGGCGGACGGCCCCGGCGAACGCGCCCATCGTGCTGGGCCCCACCTTGCCGTACTGCTTGTCCCCGCCGAACGTGTTGCCGTTGCGCATGTTGCCGAACTCCCACACGCACTTACCGCCGGCCCTCGCCTGCGTGAAGTACGGGAAGAAGTGCCCCGGTCCCTTCGGCGGGAGCACGCAGCCCTTCCCGTTGACCAGGTTGCAGTTGGTGTTGAACTCGGTGGCGCTGGTGTCGGTCATGAACTGGACCTGCGAGTACGGGTGCCCGCCCGAGGTCGGCTCCTGCTGGAGGAACGATGACGGGAACGTGCCCGGGCTGACCGAGTTCGGCCAGTCGGCCCAGTAGGGCTGGCCGTCGTAGTCGAGGTCGCCGATGGCGGCGAAGAACACGTCGCAGCCGGTCACCAGGTTGGGCGCCACGGTGCCGCCGTGCGTGTCGCCCTTCTTGTAGCACGGTGAGTCGTCGGGCTCGAACGTCTTGCCGGTGTCCGGCTTCGTCTCATACGGGCCGTGGCACACCTTGTAGAAGGTGTCCTTGAACGTGCCGAGCGTGAACGTGCCCGGGCCGGTGACGCTGGTGCAGGCCTCCCAGTGGCCGATCTCGTACTCGGTGTTGATCATGTAGGGCCCGATGCCCCAGGGGATGATGTTCGCCGCCTTGGCGGTCGAGTAGGCCGGCTGGAAGTTGAACGCCGTGCCGTCGCAGGTGAACGGGTTCGTGTTCTTGAACCCGTTCCTGGCCGAGGCGATCATGAATCCGCTCTTGCCCGTGGTGAGGTCGGTTTCGCTGGCTTCGAGCGCGTGCCCGCCGGGGATCTTCGCGTCCCACATGTGGACCTTGATCTTGTCGCCCGGGTTCATCAGCAGCGTGTGCGAGTTGGGCGTCAGGGTGGCGAGGTCGGCCAGCTGCGGGCTCGGCGGCCCGGTGGGCACGCCGTTGGTCTGGATGAAGGCGAAGTTGACCGGCTCCACGCAGTTGGGGTTGCAGTTGCCGTTCCCGGTGCCCTGGCACTCCAGGCTGTCGATGTTCAACGCCGAGCACCAGCTCGTGTCGTTGCAGCTGGTGGCGTCGGCGAACGGCGCAAAGCCCGGCGGGTAGAACTGAAGCTCCACGAACCCCTGGCCCCCGCCGAGGTACCTGCCGTGCGGGGCATTGGCGTCTGACACCGGCTTGCAGGGCGTCAGCGGTGCCGAGTCCGGGTCGCAGACCGTGGTGGAGAACCACGGCGCTACGGACAGCTCGAACCAGTGCGTCACGTCGTGGCCGGGGGTCTTCACCGTTGGCATGCCCTTGGGATCGCGCGGCAGGGTCTCCGTGATGGTGAAGTTGCTGCCGGACCCCTTCCGGGAGGACAGGAAGCGCAGCGACGGCTCGTCGTGCCCGATGTAATGCCCGTTCTCGTAGAACCTGCCGCCGTAGGAGCCGCGCGGGTCGGCGCACGCCAGGTCGGCCTTGGCGGGCTTCTGGATGGGGCTGAGGCCGTTGCAGTCAATCTCGCCGTAGGCGTTGGGCCGCACCGCGCCGCGATGCGGGTACGCCGCGGGCCGCGGGTGCGCCGCCGCGCCCACCGAGGCGGCGGCGGAGGTGCTCAGGGCCGGGGCGGCCAGGGCCACGGCGGCGCCAACGACCAGAACCGAGAGTGCGGGTAGCCGGCGAGCCTGCCGGAGCGTCCACATACCGACCTCCTTTGGACGGCGAGACGTGATCGGTGCGGTGCGCCGGCCCCAGCGGGCGTTTCCCGCACCGCGGGATGTGCCATGCCGGGAAGACCTTAGCCCATCTGGTCCCGGAATCGGCCGACCGGCGCGATGCGGTCAGCTAACAAAATTGCGGCGCCGGCCGCCGGCGTGGCGCTTTGCCCGGCCGATGGGCAACGGAAAGCGAGCGGCCCGTTACCCGACGGCATCCGGGCCGGCTAAAACACCGCGAGCAGGCAGACCCCCGCGAAGAGCAGAAGAAGCGCGCTTACGACCACCGCCATGAGCGGGTCGTTCGGTGGCGCTTGCTCGGCGCCGTGCCTGCCCACAATGAACCTCTCTACACCAGCGGCCGCCGTTGCGGAAGTCCCAATGTTTGGCTTATCGGCCGGGGCAATAGCAAGGGCCTTCGAACCGGTTTCGCTGCCGCCAAACGGCAAATTTGGGCGCATTCGATTGCGCTCGGAAGGAAAAGCCTTGCCGTGGACCAATGTGCCCGGCGCGCCGCCTAAAGGATTCGCAGCTTGATAGTCCGTGCGGACGATCGCCAACAGCAGGGGGGTCGCCCGCGTGAAGGGGAGGCGGTGCTGGGCCGCGGCCGGCCCCGGGCACTAGAGTGGCCGGGCCCATGAGCCCAGCCTCAAGGAGGTGCCCGGGCGTGCCCGATGCCCCCGTCCAGGCCGCGGACTCCGCGGAGCGCTGGCGCCAGGTCCGCGCCGTGCTCACCGCGAACCGCCAGGAACTGAGCCACGTCGCCGCGGGCCTGTACCCGGACCTGCCGCGGGTCGCCGGCACCGACCTGCTGACCCGGGCGCAGTGGCTGCCCGGCGCCCCGCTCGCGCTGGACGAGGTGTCGCTGACCTGGGTGGATCAGGCGCCGCAGCCGGTGCCGGGCATCGGCGGTGCGGCATCGGCGCACGTGCGGCCCGCCCGCCCGTCCGGCGGCCGGTACGACAGCTACGCCGGCGCGGTGGGCGCCCTGGACCGCCCCACCCTGTTCGAAAACCGGCCCTGCTACCGGCTCCTGGGCGCCACGCTGACCGGCCCGCGCGAGCTACGGCTGACCCGGACCAGTTACTTCGCGGGCATGGAGCTTGGCCACTCGGTAGCCCACGAACTCGCCGCGGCCTGGGACGAGTCCGCCGCGGGCGTGAGCATGGCCGGCCTCCCACTGCGCCGCCAGGCCGCGGACCCGTGTGCGCTGGACCGCCGCCTGTCGCTGTGCGCCGTCACCACCCTCACCCTGCGCCGGGAGGCGCGCGGCGCGGCGTCGTTCGTGCTGCACTGGCGGGATCCCGCCAAGGTGAACCACGCCGGGGGCATGTACCAGGTGATGCCCGTCGGCCTGTTCCAGCCGGCCACCGGCGCCGCCGCGGCCGTGCCGCACGACCTGAGCCTGTGGAAGTGCATGGCCCGCGAGTTCAGCGAGGAGTTCCTCGGCACCTCGGAGGACTACCAGACCACCGGCGGCGTGCTCGACTACGCCCAGTGGCCCTTCTTCCGGCGCTTGTCCGAGGCCCGGCGCGCGGGCCGGCTCACCGTGCACTGCCTCGGGATAGGCGTGGACCCGGTGACGTTCGCCACCGACGTCCTCACCGTCGCGGTCTTCGACGCGGCGGAGTTCGACAAGGCGTTCGGCGGCCTGGTCGCGCTGAACGCCGAAGGCCGCGTCGTCACCGGCGGTCAGGGCGAGGGGATTCCGTTCACCGAGGACACGGTCACCCGGCTGGCGAGCGGCGCGGACCCGATGCAGGCGTCCGGCGCCGCGCTGCTCAAGCTGGCCTGGCAGCACCGCCACCACCTGCTCGGCTGAGCCCGGCGGGCACCACCGGCCAGCCGGCGCCGTCAGGCCCGGAGCCGATCCGGCCCACGCCGCCAGGCCCGGAGCCGACCCGGCCCACGCCGTCAGGCCCGAGCCGGTCCGGCCCGCGCCGTCAGGCCCCCAGCCGGTGCAGCAGGCCCCGCAGCGCATCCGCGAACGCGCCGGGGACCTCCAGCGCCGCGGTGTGCCCGCCGGGGAACACGGCGCATTCGGCGCCGAGCCGGTCCGCGATGACCTCGCTCATCTGGATCTCCGCCACGTCCAGGGTGTCGGCTCCCCGGGCCAGGGCGATCCTGGTGCCGTTGGCCACGATCCGGTCCAGATCGGGCACGTAGTCGATGAAGGGCCGCATCTCGTACCTGGTCATGTACTCCCAGTTGCCGCTGACGCGCTTCATCAGGTCCAGCCACGGCCCCGCGGGAATGACCTTGGCCGGGCGCAACAAGGAGTCCCATACCAGGCGGTCTTCCGGAGGTATCCGGCCGATTCTCGTCTGGAACAGGACGAACGCGGGCTGCCACCCCTCGGCCGCCAGCACCCGGTCGAACTCGTCGTAGAACGCGAGGATGTCACTGGGATCCTCGAGCACCCGGGGCACCGGAGGCTCGTGCGGGATCACCGTCTGCGCCACCTCCGGGTGGTGGGCGGCAAGGTCCAGCGCGATCGTGGCACCGCCGCTGCTGCCGAAGATGTGCGCCGACGCGAACCCGTTCGCGCGCAGCACCGCTATCGCGTCCGCGCTCTGGCCGGCCATCGTGATCGTGACGGGGCCGCGCGGCAGCCGGCTCCGGGAGTTGCCCCGCCGGTCGTAGGTCAGCACGGTGAAGTCGCCGGCCAGGATGCCGGCCAGCGCCGAGTAGTACCCGGCGTCACCGCCGCCGCCGGTGATCAGCAAGAGGGGCGGGCCGTCACCCCGGCGCTCGTAGTACAGGTCGGCCTCGTCCGAGGCGGCCCTGCCCCACCTCGCCGTCGTCGTGGTCATCTCACTCTCCCGCTGCGGCGCCGGCCGCATCCTTGGCGTGGTACCCGGCCACCGCGCGGAAGGCCTCCTTCGGCTCCCAGGCCATGTCCGGGTAGGTGGTCCCATGCCCGCTGGAGTAGGTCTTCACCAGGGCCGTGCCGCGGCGCGGCGGATTCAGCCGGGCTGATCGGTGCGCAGCAGGCTGTACAGCGCCCCGTCGCGCCAGGCCCCGTCCCGCCAGAACACGCCGCGCATCACGCCCTCCCTGGTGAACCCGGCCTTCTCCAGCACCCGCTGCTCGGCCACGTTCTCCGCCTCGGTGATCCCTTCGATCCGGTGCACCGTGGTGTGCGCGAACAGGTACCGCGCCAGCAGCCGGTGCGCCTGGGTGCCGTACCCGTGGCCGCGCGCCTCCGGCAGTAGCCCGATTCCCATGCTCCAGTAGTAGGCCGGCGGGAAGTCCACCTTGAACCAGGACACAAAGCCGATCCGCTCGTCCTTCCGGGCGATCACGAGGACCCCGCCGTCGTCATCGACCAGCCTGTCCTCCGCCCACCCTCGACGGAACCGGAGCAGATCGCGCCATCCCGTCCAGGCGAACTCCCCAGCCGCAGCCGGGTCCTGCGTCAGCCGCTCCAGGAGCGCCAGGTCGTCTTCGGCGACGGGCCGCAGCACCAGGAAATCGTCCATAGCCGCAATCATCCACGAGATGCATTACGCCCGGTGCGTGGAGCCCACCTCCGCCCCCTGGTGTTTGCCGTGGTCAGCCCGGCGGGGCCGGCGGGATCGCGCTGTCCCAGCGGGACTCGATGTTGCCGAACCGCCACACCGCCACGGCGGCCACCCAGACCACGACGAACAGCGCGGCGATCGTGAACCCCGCCTTGTTGATGTCGAAGTTGGCCATGAAGCCCCAGAACGGCCCGCGCAGGTGCAGTTCGCCGGTGAGCACGCCGAGGATTTCGACCGTGCCGATCAGGAACGCGGCGGCGATCGACAGGCCGGTGATGACCAGGTTGTAGTAAACCTTGCGGACCGGCCGGGCGAAGGCCCAGCCGTAGGCGAAGTTCATGAAGCAGCCGTCGAGCGTGTCGAACAGCGTCATGCCGCCGGCGAACAGCAACGGGAGGGCGAGCACCGCGTAGAACGGCAGCCCCGAGGTGGCCGCGTACACGGTGGCCGTGAGCAGGACGACCTCGGTGGCGGTGTCGAAGCCGACGCCGAACACCAGGCCCACGAAGAACATCTGCCAGGTGTGGTTGACCGAGCGCATGAACCGGCCGAAGAACCGGTACATCAGCCCCCGGGCCTGAAGCTGCCGTTCCAGCTCCTCCTCGCTGTACTTGCCGCGCCGCATGTCACGGAACACCCGGGCGATCCCGGTGAGCACGACCAGGTTCAGCGCGGCGATCAGGTACAGGAACGTGGCGGCCAGCAACGTGCCGACCATCCCGCCGAGGGTCTCGTAGGTGGAACTCGGGTTGACCACCGCGCCGAACACGGCCCGGGCCGCGATCGAGATGCCCGCGCCGACGGCGACGATGACCGTCGAGTGGCCCAGCGCGAAGAAGAACCCGGTACCCAGCGGCCGCTTGCCATCGGCCATGAGCTTGCGGGTCACGTTGTCGATGGCGGAAATATGGTCGGCGTCGAACGCGTGCCGCAGTCCCAGCGTCCATGCGGTGATCGCGACGCCGAGGCCGACACCCAGCTTCTCGTAGTGAAAGTGGTTCGGCAGCACCGTGAAGACGAAGATCGCCCAGCCGCTGCCGTTGAGCAGAACGATGACCGCGGCCATCAGCGACAGCCGCGCTCGCTCGGCGGGCCGGAGCGCGCGGGTGCGCGGCTCCGCGATTGTGCCGTCCACAGGCCATCCTCCGCGAGACGCAACCGTAGAGCCCGGCGGCCCATAGTGTCAAACCTGCATAGGTAATCAGATATTCGGGGGCGTGGCAGACTGGGACGCATGCACCTTGTGCCGGCCGATCGCGCCGATCACCGGACCATCGACGAGCACCGGGCCTGCGAGGCCATCGCGGCTCTCGGCGAGCCTGGCGCCGTCGCCGACTGGGCGCAGCGGTTTTCGCTGCTCGCCGAGCCCGGCCGGCTGTCGCTGCTGGTCTGCATCAGGGCCGTCGGCCCGATCAGCGTGACCGACCTTGCCGTGGCGACCGGGATGAACGACACGACCGTGTCCCAGGCGCTCCGCTTGCTCCGCGCGGCCGGTGTGGTCGCCGCCCATCGCGACGGGCGGATCATCAGGTACTCGCTGGCCGACGAGGAGATCGGCTCGCTGCTGGCGCGCCTGTTCCCCGCGCCGGTCGAGGTTCCCGCCGGCCACTGACGCCGGTGGCCCGGCCGCGCCCTGTGCCAAGACGGCGGACCGGCCGGGCGGAGGTTCCGCCCGGCCGGCCGGTGTTCCTGCGCTGGCTGGCTTCGGCTAGCCCACGATCTTCTTGGTCGAGGGCAGGCACAGCCACCGCGTCTTGATGATCTTCAGCGCCGAGGTACCGAACTGGTTCTGGTCCCAGGCCGGATGGGTCGGGGTTTTGGTCACAGCGAAGCACAGCAGGTGCCAGACGGGGTTGACGATCTTGTAGACCTGCCCGGTAGAGAGCACGGTCTTTTGGGTCGGCAGGCACAGCTCCTGCGGCACCGGGTTCACCTTGACGGCCCGTGCCGTGCGCGTGAACTCGTCCTTCAGCCTGAGCGCCGGAGGCTTGTAGCCACCGGAGACGGTCTTCAGAATGGGGTAACAGGTGAAGTGGCTGAGGCCCGGCGGCTGAGGGGTCGGTTCGTTGGGCGGCCCGGTCAGGCTCTTCCAGCTAGGCAGGCACAGCAGGTTGGGCTGCCCGGGCTGGAGCACCGCTGAGCCGAATTGGTTGGCCACCTGCACCAGCGGGGTGGGCTGCGTCGGCTCGGTGATGGTCCAGCAGGCCAGGTGGGCCTTGGGGTTCCTGATGGGGAACTTTGCGGTCGGCGTTATCTTCAGCACCGGGTTGCAGTGGATGGCGAAGGCGCCGATCTGCGGGACGAACCCCTTGGTGCTGAACTGGTTCGCCAGCATCACGGGCGGCGGGGTCGGGAACTTCGCCGCGGCGGTGTAACAGAGCTGGTGGTCGATCGGCGCCGCCGCGGCGGCGCTCGGCGCCGATGCCGCCGCCACACCGGCGACGGTGCCGGCCGTGGCCGCCACGACGACGGCCGCGGCCAGCCCGATCTTCATCGTGGATGAACGTAGCGTTAGGGACATGGATGCTGCTCCTTTGGCTCGTCGGGACGGTCATGCTGGCCGCCCGCGCCCGGTGACCTGGGGAGTTGGCCAACTCGCAGGGCCCTGGGGCTACCTCGACTCTGGCAATGCCGGCCGGCAATGACCACACGCAATGACCCACGCAACGGTCCACGCAATCAGCGCCCGCGCCGGCGCCATACGTCGTGAAGGCGCCCATGACGACGCTCTTACGTCGTGGTGGGCGCCTTCACGACAAACGCTGGTGGGACGCGGGGTCAGGAGCTGCCTGATCCGGGCTTGACGACGTCCACGGTGAGCAGGGCGAGCGGCTTGGCACAGGCCTGCGTCTTGTACCGCAGGAAGACCGGGGTTGTCTGGTTCGGCGGGTAGATCTGCAAGTAGTGCGCGGTCACCGGGTCACAGCGGTTCGCCGGGTAGTTCAGCGCGTCGACGATCCGGAGCAACGCGTTTCCGGTCACGTTCGGTTGCAGGGTGACCAGCGCACGCGGGGTCGCCGGGTTCTCCACCGCCGCCTTGCCGATCTGCTTGACGGGCTTCGCGCTGCCCAGCGACACCCCCGGGTAGCCGTACAGGGTGCAGGTCACGTTCGAGATGTTGGTGAAGTCGATCACCGTGTAGACGCTGCCGGCCGTTCCCTGGCTGACGCCGAGCTTCACCCGCAACGAGCGGGTCGGGCAGGGCCCGGGGCCGGGCGGGGCGGGCGGGGATGACGAAGGGACCAGGTTCGAGGCCGGCGTGGTGGCGGCGGCAGCCGCGGGACCGCTGGACGGGGCCGCGCTGACCGTTGCCGTCGGGGCCGGCGAGGGGGACTGCGCGGATGTGCACGACGCGGCGAGCGCGGCGAGGCCGGTCAGCGCCGCTGCGGCGACCGCTCGCCGGGCCAGGGCTGTAGTTGGGTTCATCGCGTTGTCCTTGTCGCCGGGCGGCTCCGTGAGCCGTGTGACTGATATGACGCCCACGCGTGCGTGGTGGTTGCGGTGCACAAGGCGATCAGTCAGGACGGTAGCCCAGCTATCCGCGTAGTCGTGGTTGCCACATCGGCAACGGTCATTAGTTCTCGCTACGGAGCCAGGTCCTGCGGGCGCCGCGCCCCGTCGCGGGGCCGTGGAGCCGGTGGGATCAGGCCAGCCGCTCGTCGACGATCTCGTCGCACAGGGCCAGGCACTCCGCGCAGATCCGGGAGTTGCCCGCGGCTGCCATGCCCGTGACCTGGAGGCGGCGCTTGCCGCAAAAGCTGCACCGGTCCGCCGTGGCCTCGTGGCCCACCCGGTGCAGCGCGCTGCCCGCCGGGGCGGTCTCGGTGCCGCCGTCCAGCACGGCGCCCGCGCGGGCGATGCACTTGTTGCAGATGAACACGCCGGGCCCGGCGATCAGGGTCTTCACGTGCTTCTGGTCTTTACCGCAGAACGAGCACTGCTGTAGCTCGCCGGTGGCGTGGCGCTTGCGCCAGCGCCGGCTCCCGCCGGCGGCCGCCACGATCTGATGCACGCGCTGATGGCTGAGGTTGAGCGCGTCCGCGATCTCGCGAAGTGATCCGCCCGCGAGCTGAAGCCGGCGCACGGCCCGGTGAAAGTCGGCCCGGGCGACCTCGGCCGCGTGCTCGGCGTCGATGAGGCGGCCTTCGGCGGCCCTGGCCTGGCTCAGCAGGTCGGCATCGATAGCCATTTGTCTATCGTAACTAGACAGCAGACAAAGCATCAAGGCCGCTGCCTGGAAAACCAGTTAGCCCGGCCGCGACGGCCGGGCTAACCAGGGATGGGTCTGCTAGCCGCCGCCGGGCGGGCCAGCCCCGGAACCGCTCTGGCCGGCGCCGGCGGCCTGGGTGGCAACCTGCCGGTCGCTGCGCCACGGCTGGACCCTGGCCAGCCAGTAGCCGGCCCCGCCGAGCAGCACGATGACCAGGATCCAGCCGAGCGTGGTCGTGCCGACCCCGACGTACTTCAGGCCGGAGGCGAAGATCACGAAGGTGATGATCGGCCTGATGTAGCGGTCCGGCGCCCGGGAGGACAGGAACGAGCCGACCAGCACCGCGGGCACGCTGCCGATGATGATCGACCCGGTCACGCCGAACTGGACGCTGCCGAAGATCAGCGCGCCCAGCGCCGCCGCGGCGGTCAGCGGCACCGCCTGGGTCAGGTCGGTGCCGACCAGTTGGTTCGCGCTGAGCGCGGGGTAGAGGAACAGCAGCAGCACGATCATCAGCGAGCCCGACCCCACCGAGGTCATGCCCACGATCAGCCCGCCGATCATGCCGATGATGATCGTCGGCAGCGGGCGGACCTGGACGTCATGGACGAGGCTGTTCCGCTCCTGCCCGGACCTGCGATCCAGGACATAACGGAACACCATGGCGGCGGCGCCCACCAGCAGCGCGACGCCGAGGAAGACCTCGACGTTCTTCTGCGCGGAGGACGTGTTGCCGAGTTCCTTCAGGAAGAAGGCCCCGACGAACGCCATCGGCACCGAGCCGCACACCATCCAGCCGACCAGCCGCAGGTTCACCGTCTTCTTGGCCATGTGCACGGCCGCACCGACGGGCCGCATGAAGACCGCGGCTACCAGATCGCTGGAGATGGCGGACGAGGGCTTCACCCCGAACAGCAAGATCAGCATCGGGGTCATGAGCGCCCCACCGCCCGCCCCGGTGAGCCCGACGAGCAGTCCTACGACAGCGCTGCCGAGGACGATGTACGGGTTGATGTCCATCGGTGGCTCTTTCTTCCTTCCTAATTTGACCGCGAGTGTGCGCCGCGCATTTCCCTAGTCTTTCATGTGCGAAAATAGAGATTAAGCGCTGACGTACCCATCTGTCCAGTAGGAAACTCATGTTCAATTCTCTATTTTCCCATCTTTTAAAATAGACTATTTGCCAGATATGTAATATGTAGAATTGGCGCTCCCGGGCACTTCCCCGGCTGCGGGTGCCCGGAGCGGGCTGTCATACTCGGCTCGACGGCTGGGCGCGGACGATCACCGCGGTTCCGGGCGGCCAGGGCCATGGGGTGTGCATGTCTGACTACTTCGATCTCGGCAGCTACGAGCGGCCCGTCACGACCTCGTCGGCGCAGGCGCGGGCCTGGTTCACCCGCGGGCTGTTGTGGGCGTACGGGTTCAACCACGAAGAGGCGGCCGCGTGCTTCGAGCGGGCGATCGAGGCCGACCCTGGCTGCGCGCTCGCCTACTGGGGGCTGGCCTTCGCGCTCGGGCCGAACTACAACAAGCCGTGGGAAGCGTTCGACCCCGAAGACCTCGCCTCCTCCCTGTCCCGGGCGCACGCGGCCACCGCGTCGGCCGCGAAGCACGCCGCCACGGCGACGCCGGTCGAGCGCGCGCTCGCGCAGGCCATCGCCGCCCGGTACCCGGCCACCGAGCTGGACGGAGACGGCTCAGCCTGGAACGCCGCCTACGCCGGCGCGATGCGCGAGGTGTACCGGGCCTATCCCGACGACCTGGACGTCGCCACGCTGTTCGCCGACGCGCTGATGAACATCACCCCGTGGGCTCTGTGGGACCAGACCACGGGGGAGCCCGCCGCGGGAACCGGCACGCTCGAGGCCAAGGCAGTGCTGGAGCGCGCGCTGGCCAGCGACGGCGGCCGGGGCCACCCGGGCGTGCTGCACATGTACATCCACCTCATGGAGATGTCCGCCCGGCCCGAGGACGCGCTGCAAGCCGGCGACTGGCTCCGCGACCTGGCACCGGACGCGGGCCACCTGCGGCACATGCCCACGCACCTCGATGTCCTGTGCGGCGACTACCGCGGCGTGGTGTCGTCCAACAGCGCGGCGATCGTGGCGGACAACAAGTTCCTCGCCCGCCGGGGCGCGATGAACTTCTACACGCTGTACCGGGCGCACGACTACCACTTCAAGATCTACGGCGCGATGTTCGCAGGCCAGGCGCGGACGGCCCTCGCCGCGGCAGACGACCTCGCCGCGGCGATCCCCGAGGAGCTGCTGCGGGTCCAGGCCCCGCCGATGGCGGACTGGCTCGAGGGGTTCGTGCCGATGAGGATGCACGTGCTGATCCGGTTCGGCCGGTGGGACGAGATCATCGCCGCGCCGCTGCCCGCCGATCAGGAGCTCTACTGCGTCACGACGGCGATGATGCACTACGCGAAGGGGATCGCCGGCGCGGCCACCGGGCGCGTCGCGGAGGCCGGGGAGCACCGGGCCCGGTTCGCGGCCGCCGTCGCGCGGGTACCCGGCTCGCGCACCGTGTTCAACAACACCTGCCAGGACATCCTCGCCGTGGCGGCGGCCATGCTGGACGGCGAGCTGGAGTACCGCAAGGGCAACTACGACGTGGCCTTCGGTCACCTGCGCCGCGCGGTCGAGCTTGACGACGGGCTGCCCTACGACGAGCCGTGGGGCTGGATGCAGCCGGCCCGGCACGCCCTCGGCGCCCTGCTGCTCGAACAGGGCCGGCGTCACCGAGGCCGAGGCCGTCTACCGCGCCGACCTGGGTCTCGACGCCACCCTGGCCCGGGCCTGCCAGCACCCCGGCAACGTGTGGAGCCTGCACGGCTACCACGAATGCCTCACCAGGCTGGGCAAGGACGAGCAGGCCGGCATCATCGGGCAGCAGCTCAAGATCGCGGCCGCCTACGCGGACACGCCCATCGTGTCATCGTGCTATTGCCGCCTCACCTCGCCGGCCGGCGGCGGCGGTGCCATCAAATGAACCCTGCGCGCGCTGTGAGTGCTGCTCCAGCCGTCCCCGCCGCCTCACCGCCGCGGCCGGCCCTTGATTTTCATGCCAAACGGCTGGCGCGTTGGACCGTGGTCGCCACGCGCCAGCCGTTTGGCTAGTTAATCACCTCAGCGGGTCACCGCCTTGCCGCCGATCAGGATGAAGCTGCCCTGCAGCGGGAGGTTGGCGAGAGCCGAGGAATCGCCGACGTACACGTTGAACGTGCCGTTCGCCAGGACCCAGTTGTTCGCCGAGGTCTTCCAGTACGACAGGTCATGACTGTCGAGGGTGAAGGTCACCGTGGAGGACTGCCCAGCGGCGAGGGTGACCCGCTGGAAGCCCTTGAGCTGGCGTGGTGGCTCGCCCGCCACGGCGGGGTCGCCGAGGTAGAGCTGGGCCACGTCCGAGCCGGCCACGTGCCCGGTGTTGGTCACCGTGGCCGTCACCTTGACCGTGCCGTTCTTCTTGCCGGGCGCGATGCCCAGGTTGCTGAACCCGAACGTGGTGTACGACAGCCCGAAGCCGAACGGGAACATCGGGGTGATGTTCTGGCCGTCGTACCACCGGTACCCGACGCCGAGCCCTTCGGAGTAGTGCACCTTGCCGTTGACCCCGGGGAACTGTTGCGGGGTGTGCGCCGGGACGTCGGACAGGCTCTGCGGGAACGTCACCGGCAGGTGCCCGGACGGGTTGGTGTTCCCGTAGAGCACGCTGGCCAGCGCCGTGCCGTTGCTCTCACCCGGGTACCAGGCGTCCACCACGGCGGCCACCTGATTGAGCCAGGGCATCGCGATCGGCGCGCCGGCGTTGACGACCACCACCGTGTGCGGGTTGGCCGCGGCCACGGCCGAGACGAGCTCGTCCTGCGCCGAGGGGAGGTTGAGGCTGTACCGGTCGGCGGCCTCGGTCTCGGTGTCGTCGGAGACCACCACGACGGCCGTCGAGGCGGACTTGGCGGCGGCCACCGCCGCGCTGATGCCGGACGCCAGGTCGGACGGTGTGGCCCAGGTCAGCGCCGAGGAAGGGCCGGGGCCGTTGATCTGGATCGTGTAGGTGTCGCCCTTGGTGAGCTGGACGCTGGCCGTGTAGGTGTGCACCGGCGGCGTGCTCGGCACGGCGAACAGCGTGGTGCCGTTCACCGACAGCGTGGCCGGCGTGTAGCAGCCACAGGTGTTGGTGAGGCCGAGCACGTAAGTGCCGGTCTCCGGTGCGGTGAGGGTCCCGGTGTAGCTGCCGCCGAACGAGGTCCCCGTGTAGGGGGGAGACAGGTCCGTGGACGGGATGCCGGCCAGGCTCGTGTCGGTCGGCAGGCCCTGCTGGTACGACACGGTCGTGCCCGGGCCCGCCGCCGCGGTGAGGCCCTGGAGGGGGGTGACGCTGAACGGGGCGGTCACGTAGGCGCTGCCGCCGCCGGTGTCGCTGGTCTGGGTGGAGGCGGCCGGGCCGATAACAGCGATCGAGCCGCCGTTGGTGGACGACAGGGGCAGGGTGCCGTCGTTCTTGAGCAGCACCGTGCCGGCCTCCGCGACCTGGGTGGCCACGGCCTGGTGCGCCCGCGTGGTGACCTTGTCACCGGTGTTGCCGGTGGGCGGGTTGTTGAACAGGTTGAAGCGGAACATCTCGTAGAGGATGCGGCGGCACATGCCGGCCACGACGGACTGCGCGATGTGACCGTGCAGCACCGCGTTCTCCAGCGACTTGCCGTAGTACTGGTTGAACGGCTGCTCCATGTCGGTGCCCTGCGTGGCGCCCTGGGTGGAGTGCAGCGCCCCGTAGTCGGAGGTGACGAAGCCGGGGAAGTGCCAGCGCTGGTCCAGCGTGGTCCGGAGGATGTACGCGTTGTTGCACGCGAACGCGCCGTTGATCACCGCGTACGAGCACATCACCGAGCCCGCGTGGGCCTGGGTGACCGACTGCTCGAACCCGGGGAAGTAGATCTCGTGCAGCGTCCTGGTGCTCACGAGGACGTCATCTTGCTTGCTGTTGCGGTTGGTTTCCTGGTTGTACGCGGCGAAGTGCTTGACCTGCGACATCTCTCCGGTGCTCTGCACGCCGTCGATATCGCCCACGGCCAGGGCGGCGTTGAGGAACGGGTCCTCGGTGTAGGCCTCGAAGGAGCGGCCCCAGCGAGGATCGCGGTCGATGTTGATGGTCGGGCCCAGGTTCACGGCCGCGCCCTTGCCCCACTCTTCCCGGCCGACGACCTTGCCGTACTGCGCGGCCATGGCCGGGTCGAAGGTGGCGGCCAGGGAGACGGCCGCGGGGAGCTGGGTGACGCCGGTGAGCCCGTCACCCACGCCGACCGGGCCGTCCTCCAGGCCCATCGCGGGGATGCAGAGCTTCGGCTGGCCGGCCATGTAGAAGACGTAGGGCTGGTTGGTGCCTTGGCCCTCGACCATCGTGATCTCGTTGGCCAGGGTCATGTGGGACAGCACCATGCGTACCCGGGCCGCGATGGTAAGGCGCTGGTTGAGCCACGGGCACTTGGGGGCCGCGGTCAGGCGGGCGGCGCCGGCCGTGGTGCCGCCGGCGGCCGTGGTCATGGCGGCGCCGGTGGTGGCGGCCGGGGCGCCGGGCGTGGCCAGCGCCAGCAGGGAGAGCGTCAGGGCTCCGGTGGCGGCCAGGGCGAGCGCCGTCCGGCGGAACCGGAAGAAGAAAGCCCGGCCGGGCCGGGGTGTGCTGCGGGGGAGCACGTTCATACAAACCTCCGTGGATGTGCCTCGATGCGGGGGACGGCGACGGCCGCCCTTTGCGGCGGTCATCGGGCGTTCGGCCTGCGCGGAGGGGCCCGGCTGCGGGCGCGGGGCCGTGGCCGCCCAACGGTGTCGCAGGGCCGGGTCAGCCCTGCCAGGCCGGGGCGCCGGGTCAGCCCTGATGGATCGTGGAACTGGTGGCTGGGCCCGGCGCCGGCCTGGGCGCGGTGACCGGAATCTGCGCTGGGGTGGGTGGGACGGCCGGGCTCGGCGCCGGCGTCCGCGCAGCCTTCTGGTGTTAAGCGAGAATGGCTCATGTTCGCTCGCGGGGCATAATGTGCTGCTCACCGTGACTGTATTCGTGCTGCCGGGGAAAGGATGCTCAGTCGGCTTTCCACGCTAGTACCGGTGCGGCGTCGGCAAACGTGAACGCAGCATAAATATTGCCGCCCGCGCATTAATATTCCGTTAAGAGCCCAGGTCACAGTGCCGCTCTTCCCCGGATCATGGACGTTAATCATGCCCAGCCGCTACTAACTCAGCGTAGCCTTTAACGGCATGCGGCTACCGGGAGTAACTCGCTGGGGCGGCCCAAGCTGGCCCGGGCGCCGCGTTCCACAGCGAGGGCCGTACTCCTTGTACTGCTTGCTAGCGACGTGCTTCGCCTGGCGCTTGCCCCGGTAGGGGCCGCGGAGCCCGGCCGATAGCGTTGCGGTATGACGATCGAGAAGCGCCCGCTGGGGCGGACCGGAACGGACGTGACCATCCTCGGCTACGGGGCCATGGAACTGCGGGGCCAACCGCACGGCCCGGCGATCGAAGACGACGACGCGGGCAGGCTCCTCAACGAGGTGCTCGACGGGGGCATCAACCTGATCGACACCTCGATCGACTACGGCCGCAGCGAGGAACTCATCGGCCGCTACCTAGGGCACCGCCGGGATGAGTTCTTCCTGGCATCCAAGTGCGGGTGCCTGCTCGGGCCCCCGCCGCCCGGGTCCCGGCCGCCGTTCCCGCACGACTACAGCGCCGCCAACGTGCGGGCCGGGATCGAGCAGAGCCTGCGCAGGCTCCGTACCGACCGGCTGGACCTGGTCCAGGTGCACATGTCGCCCAGCCGCGCCCAGATGGAATCCGGCGGCACGGTCGAGACGCTGATGTCAGCGCGTGAGCAGGGCAAGGTCCGGTTCATCGGCATATCGGGAATCCTGCCGAACCTGCCTGACCACATCGCCATGGGCGTCTTCGACGTCTTCCAGATCCCCTACTCGGCGGTCCAGCGCGAACACGAGGAGCTCATCAGCGCGGCGGCCGCGGCGGGAGCCGGGACGCTCATCCGCGGCGGCGCGGCCCGCGGCGGCCCGGCCGAGGACAAGAACTGGCGCCAGGGGCCGCTCGGGCTGAACCAGGGCGAGGGCCAGCGCCGCTGGGAGACCTCCGGCGTGGAGGATCTGCTCGGCGACATGACCCGGGTTGAGTTCGTGCTTCGCTTCACGCTCAGCCACCCGGCCCTGTCGAGCACGATCGTCGGCACGTCCAGCGTGGACCATCTCCGCGCCAACCTGGCCATCGCCGCCGAGGGCCCGCTGCCCGCCGACCTGTACGAGCAAGCCAAGAAGGCCCTTCCCCTCCCACCTCCGTAACCGGCCGCCGACCACCCCGAATTCAGCGAGAGGCCGCCTACCGGGTGGTACGCTCCACAGGTTTGGCGGACCCCGCTGGTTGGGCCGCCCCGCGGCGAGACGGGGTATCAGCGTGACCGACGATTCGGCTATTTCCTATATGGCGGCAGTTCCCGGGACGCCGGTGCTGAGCAGCAGCGGCAACCGGATCGGCACCCTGGAGCACGTGTTGCAGGTGCCTGAGGTCGACGTGTTCGACGGGATCGTGATCGCCACCCAGGCCGGGCTCCGCTTCATCGACGCCGACTACGTGCGGGAGATCACCACAACCCACATCGGCGTCAGCCTGGACGACGCGCAGGCGGCCCAGTTGGCGCCGCCGGACGGCGCGCCGGTGTACCGGGTCGATGCGCTGGCGGACACGGGCCAGAGCCTGCACGACAGGCTCGGCCGTCTGTTCCGCCGCCCGCACTGGATCCGCGAGGACGATCAGCCACGGCCGTGACTGGCTTGCCGTCAGGGGCCGGGCCGGAACTGAGCAAGGGGCCGGGTCAGGCCGGCGATCCGTTGATGGCCGCGACGCACTCCTTGATCGCCAACTCCTCCGGGTACTGCCGGAGTACGTCGATCTGATCGACCAGATCGAAGTACGTCATCCGCGAGATCGCCTCCAGCGAGTCCAGCAGGGGCTGCCGCCGCCCCGCGTTCGACCGCCAGACCAGCGTCTGCGGGTTCCCCGCGCCCACGATCGTGCGGTAGTCCAGCCCCAGGTGGAAGTCGTGCACGGCGACGACGACCTTGTACGCGTCGCCGTGCCAGGCGCTGCTCTCCACCCCGGACGCCGCCCGGTAGGCCACCGCCTGCTGCTCGTTTCGCAGCGAGGAGTACACGTCGCAGGGGAGCGTGTCGTCCAGGAGTATCGCCGTGCGCGGGTGCGAATGCAGGAGGCAGTTGCACAGATCCCGGTACGTCTGCTCGAACGTGTGCAGGCCGTCCACGAAGATGAGGTCGAACTGTTTGCCCGCCGGGAGACCCGCGAAAAACTCGTCCGAGGTCATTTGGGCGAACGTCGTGGTCTCGCCTGGGTAGCCGGCCGTGTCGAACTGGAAGGCCAGATCCACCGCCGTCCGTTCGGCGACCTTCACCAGTTCGAACGTCACGCCGGTCTCGACCCCGATCTCGAGGTAGGACCGTGCGCCCAGACCCTCGGCGAGCCGGTTGAGCCGGTTCGAGGTGAACTCGTGCTGCTCCGGCCGGCGCGGCCGCTCCCGCTGTGGGGGCACGGGGTTGAGGATACTCCCGCCCCCGCGCTTCGCGCCCGCCCCCGCTCGGCGGCGCCAGGTCGCTCGCGCGACGGCAAAGATCCACGGGACACGTCCTGGTGATGGCATCCTTGGGGGGTGCCGGGGTTTCTGAGTACACGGGTGCGGCGGGCCCTCCGCCGGGCGCACTAGGCAAGGCAGAAAGAGGAATACCTGCCGAACGTGTACTGGCGAACAGATGCCCGAGGTACACAGTGTTCCGTTCACGGTCCCACGAAACACCGGCCTTCCGTTACTACACCTATGTCTCTGACGCGAAGCTGGAGATGCTGTTCGCGCAGATCGGCTCCGGTGCACGGAAGCGCATCAGCGCCGAGGTCAGGGTGGACCCCAAGCTGGCCAGCCAAACCTTGCGCGGGGCGGACAACCCGGCCGCGACGCGGCTGGCCAAGCTGGCGGTGGTCGAGCGTTTTATCTCCAAACACCACCGCGTGGGCACTATCGAGCAGCCCGGTGCGGACTATTTCCACGGCGAGATGGAGATGGAATGGGGCTGGATAGGTCTTGACGACCGTGGCGTATGGTTCCAGGGCAACGATTTCGATAATCGTCAGTACGTGGGGCTCGGCGGGTCCCGCTACCACGCCCTGGGGGAGGTGCGCGAACTTGGCCTGCGGCCCGTGGCCGGCCGCCGTCACCTCGTCGGCGCGCTCGAGAGCAGCGGATTCCTGCGCAACCCGGAGCTCAGGCACGGTGAGCTGACCGGGGACCTGCCGAGGTACTGGTCTGAATGCGTGGACCGCTCGCCGGTCACGTCGTACGACCCGTGGTCCGGCCGCGTCCCGCCGCAGCGGATGGAGTTCCTGGCGGTTCCGCTCGCGGAAACTCAGATCGGCGTCCGGAACGAGGGAGAAGTCCACGTCGTCATCGGCTCTCCGCTCTACGTGGCGACCGCCAGGCGGGTGGTCCCGCAGGGGGTGCGGCGGGACCTGCCGGACGCGCGCCTCAGGGCAGTGCGTACCGGTACCCGGTGAGGGTGCCGTAGCGGGCGGCCGGAGGCGGCCCCCGGCCGCCCGCCGGCTCCGGCCCGCGTCCCGTAGCCTCGTGCGCATGAACCCTGATCACGAGAGCTTGTGCGGCGGGCCCGAGTGGGCGGAGTACCTGCAAACAGAGATCCTGCCCGCGGCGACGGCGGGGGTGGATCTCGGCAAGGACATGCTGGAGATCGGCCCCGGGCCCGGCGCTGCGACCGCCTGGCTGCGCGAGCGCGTCGCCCGGCTGACCGTGCTGGAGTCCGACGAGTCCGCGGCGGCGCGCCTGGTGCAGCGTTACGGCGACGGCAACGTGACCGTGGACACCGGGGACGCCGCCCGGATGCCCTATGACGAGGGCTCGTTCGACTCGGTGGGCTCGTTCACCATGCTGCATCACGTGCGCACCGCCGCGGCGCAACACCAGATCCTCGCCGAGGCGCTGCGCGTGCTGCGGCCCGGCGGGACGCTGGCCGGCTCCGACAGCCTGGCGGGCACCGATCTGCACGACTTCCACCACGACGACGTCTACAACCCGGTCGAGCCCACGACGATACTGGTCTGGCTGCGCACCCTGGGCTTCAGCCCGGTCACGGTCAGCGTGGGCGACGTGCTCACGTTCACCGCACGCAAGCCGGCCGGGGAGGCAACCTGCCCATGACGGCCGGCTCGGCTCGCGGTGACGTGCCCGGGCGCTACCAGACCGGGCGGAGCGGGCCGTGGGGGGCGATGCTGAGCAGGTCGTCCCGGAGGGCGAGCAGGCGCTGTTCGCCCAGCTCGTCCGCCCATGGGCGGATCGTGTCGGTAATGGCTGCCTCGGCCGCGCGGGTGCACGCCCAGCCCTTATCGGTAAGCATGATCAGCCGCGCGCGGGCGTCGTGCGGGTGCGGCCGCCGCTCGACGTACCCCTTGGCTTCCAGCTCGTCCACGAGCTGCGCGGCGGCCTGCCGGGTCACGCCGAGATGCGCGGCCAGCTCGGTGATGGTGGCGCCGCCCCCGGCCAGCAGGGTGAAGGCGAAGCCGTGCGCCGGGCGCACGTCGCCGAATCCGCGCGCCCTGACGCCGGCCGATACCCCGTCGACCAGGGCCCGGGTGGCCGCCAGCAGCCCGAAGGCCAGGGACTGAGCGTCATCGTGGTGCATGAGCCCAGCTTGACAGATTAGGCAAGCTGCTTGAACATATAAGCAAGTTACTTGCGCATATTCGGGAGCATGTCATGCCTGTCATCCACGCCACCGAGGCCATCGTGCACCACTTGCACCAGACCAGCTTCACCTCCTACGCCAGGCCGTCGGCCGGCAGCCGGGAGCTGTGTGCCTGGCGCATCGAGATCCCCGCGCGCACCCAGGGTGTGCCGCACCACGTCTCGCGGGAGGAGGTGCTCTACGTCCTCAGCGGCACCATCCGCGCCACCATCGGTGGCCAGCCGGCCGACGCGGCGGCCGGCGACGTGATACTGGTGCCAGCGGGCTCGGTGTTCGGCGTCGACAACACGGCCGCCGAACCCGCGACCGCCTGGGTCACCACCAGCGTCGGCTTCGCCGGCGTGCTTCCCGACGGCTCCTGGATCACCCCGCCCTGGACCCAGTGACCCACCGGCGCGCCGGCCACGCGTTCCCCGGTGGCCGGGAGAGTCTGGCGGAACTCGCCAAGATCGCAAGCTCGGGACGGCCGGTGCGCGCCAGCGCAGGCGGATACTGGACCTCATGCCACAACGAACAGAAACCTGCGGAGATTGCGGAGATTCCCACACCTATCCAGACGGCGACTACGAACTGGTCCAGCGCGCGGCTATCGCTGTTTGGGAGCATCAGCACGAACGGGAAGCGCATGGCGGGCGACAGGTCTCGGGCTGGGCGCTTGACCCGAACCCGATGTTTGATCGCGACTGAGCCGAAGCCGCGCCTGCTCAGATCGGGACACGGCCGTGTCAGCGAGCCCCACCGGCGGTACTCCGATGATCGCGTGAACCTGTTCGCCAATACGGTGAACAGATCCACGCGCTAATGAAGGAGCGGAGCCTACGCGGGCGTGAGGGCTGCGGCGATGCGCTCGACCATTTCGCCAAGGATGGGTTGCGGCGTGGCGAAGTTGAACCGGAACGATCCCGCGCCGCCGTCACCGAAAGCGGGCCCGTCCACGACCGTGACGTGCGCGAGGTCAGTGACCATCGCGCCCGGGGACCGCGGCAGATCCATCGCGGTGCAATCGAACCAGGCCAGATACGTTCCGTCTGGCGGGCGGTAGCGCAGCTGCGGCAGGTGGCGGGCGAGCAGGCCGGCCAGCAGCCGGCGGCTCTCGTCCAGGTAGGCGAGCACTTCGTCCAGCCATGCCTCGCCATCGCGGAACGCCGCGATGTTCGCGACCACGCCGGGATTGCTGGCTCCGTGTGAGGCAAACGGTCCTATCTCCTGCCAGTGCTGCTCGTCCGGCTCATTGGTGAGGATCACTTCGGCGCATTTGAGGCCGGGCAGGTTCCACGCTTTGGAGGCGGAGGTGGCGGTCAGCGTGTGCGCGGCGGCGGTACCGGAGGTCGACGCGTAGGGGATATGACGCGCGCCTGGGTAGAGGAGCGGAGCGTGGACCTCGTCGGCGAAGACCCGGCCGCCGTGCCGGTCGACCACGTCGGTCAGCTGCGCCATTTCAGACCGGGCGAAGACGCGCCCGAGCGGGTTGTACGGGCTACAGAAGATGAGCAGGTGCCCGCCGGCCCGGAACGCCGCCTCGATCGCGTCGAAGTCGAAGGTGAAGAAGCCCGCCTCGCCATGCATCCGCACCTGGATAATCTCGCGGCCGAGCAGGCCCGGCACGATGAGGAATGGCATGTAGGCAGGGGTGGGGAGGATGATGGGCGAGCCGGGCCGGGAGAAGTGCGTGATGGCGATCTCCAGCGCCTTGATCACGTCGGGCACGGGGTGGATGAGCGCGGGATCGGGGCCCCAGCCGTAGCGGCGCACCATGAAACCCGCGCACGCGGCGCCCAGCTCCTCGGCCAGATACGGCGGCAGGTAGCCGAACTGCGCGTCGGCGGACAGCCGGGCGAGGGCGTCCAGGATCGGGGGCGCGGCACCGAAGTCCATCTCCGCCACGGCCGCGCCGAACCCGCCGGGGCCGGGGGCGGTCCACTTGAAGCTGCCGCGCGCCCGAAGCGTAGCCACGGTGGTGGCGTCGATGCTCTGTCTGAGATTTCCTGGCACTCCGTCATCCTGCATCATGCTCATGTGGGCCTAGCGAGGTGATGCCGTGCCGGAGATACTCACCGCGCCCCGGGTCATGACCGGCGACGAGACCATCATCGACGGCGCGGTCGCGATCGGCGGCCGCACCGTGGACTGGGTCGGCCCGGCCGTCGCGCTGCCCGCTGACTACCGGTCACTGCCGCGGACGGACTATCCAGCCGCCACGATCATGCCGGGGCTGATCGACAGCCACGTCCACCTGGCCTTCGACGGTGGGCCGAACCCCGCCGCCCGGATGCGCGCCGAAACCGACGAGCAGCAGCTGATGCTGATGCTGCACAGTGCGCGGCAACTGCTCGGTATCGGCGTGACGACGGCCCGGGACCTGGGCGGTCGCGGCTATCTGGCGGTGGCCGTGCGCGATGCGATCGCCGCGGGCCTGGCACGTGGCCCGCGGCTGGTCGTGGCGGCGGCGCCGATCACTGTCACCGGCGGCCACTGCTGGTTCATGGGCGGCGAAGCCGACAGCGAGGACGACCTCCGCCGCCTGGTCCGCACCCACCACAAGAACGGCGCCGACCTGATCAAGGTCATGTCGACCGGCGGATTCATGACGGCCGGGTCGGCACCCTGGTACGCCCAGTTCACCACCGCACAACTCGCCGTGATCGTCGAGGAGGCGGCCCGGGTGGACAAGCCGGTCGCCGCGCACGCACACGGCATCGAGGGCATCCGCCGCGCGGTCGAGGCCGGGGTCGCCACGATCGAGCACTGTTCCTTCGTGACCGAGACCAACGAGAGGCGCTTCTCCGAGGCCGTGGCCGCCAGGATCGCGGAGCAAGGCATGTTCGTGTGCCCGACCATCAGCGGGAGCGCGCCATACGTCGCTGAGCTAACGGGTATCGAGGTCGGCGCGCACGTCAAGGCCCTGCACGAGATGGGGGTGCGGATCATCGCGGGCACCGACGCGGGCGTCGACAACAACCCCCATCATCAGTACGTCGGCGGGCTGGAATACCTGGTGACGCTCGGCTTCAAGCCGGCACAAGTGCTCGCGATGGCCACCACCGAGGCGGCGGCGGCGCTGGGTCTCGGCGCCGTCACCGGCCGCCTCGCTCCCGGATACGACGCCGACCTCATCGTCCTGGCCGGTGACCCGCAGGCCGATATCGCGGTCCTGCGCGAACTGCGCCGGGTCATAGCCCGGGGCCACGACTACGTGCCCGACAGCGGCCGGTTCGACGTCAGCGCGCCCGGTTCCCCGTACGCGTCGCCCGACCAGGCCGTTGACCTGCGGTTGCTCATTGCGGCGACGCGGCGGCGCGATCCAGCTCAGCCTGGGCGGCAGCCGCCGTAGACGACGTAGTCCAGTTGCTTCCAGTACACGTCGATGCCGTGGAATCCCGCTGACCGCAGGTACTCCAGTTGCTGCGGGAGGGGGCTGATGTACCGCACGTGATTGGCCCAGCGGGCCTGCTCCTCGGGCGAGCCGTGCAGCCGCCTGGCCGCCGCCTCCGGATCGCGGGCGTCGTTGACCCGCTGCCAGGTGGCGGTGACGACCGGGTCATCGGTGCGCACCGGGTCGTAGTTGAGGTACCAGCGGCCGGGGGCGAGGTGACCGAAGATCTCGGCGAACAGCCCGCGTTTGCGTTCGTCGGGCAGGTGGTGCACGCACAGCGAGGTCACCACCGCGTCGAGGGCCGCCGGAATCGCGGCGGGCCAGTCGCTGGCGGACATGTCGTACTCGACGTACCGGTAACGCCCGGTGTACGGCGCCATCTCCTGTTCGCCGACGCCCCGCATGGCGGCGGAGAAGTCAGCGAGTATCGCGGTGCTGCGCGGGTACACGTCGAGGACCGCCCGGGACGCGGCACCCGCCCCCGCGCCCAGATCCAGGAACGTGAACGCGTCCTGCTGCCCGAACGGCAGGAGGGCGGCCATGAACCGCTGCGGCACGACGTCCGTGCGCTCGCGCCGCCCGGCTTCCGCCGTCCAGGTCGCGGCGATCTCCGCGGACCGCCAGATAGCCGCGTTCGTGTCGTCCGGCTCTGCCATGCCCAGCAGGTTACTGGGCCGCCAGCCAGGCTTCGATGCTGCGGGCCAGGGTTGGCATCGGGAGCGAGCCGTGGTCCAGGACCGCGCCGTGGAAGGCGGGCAGGGAGAACGCCGGGCCCAGCCGCTTGCGGGCCTCCTCCCGGATCCGGAGGATCTCCAGCTTGCCGGTGAGGTAGGCGAGGGCCTGCCCCGGCATCACCACGTAACGGTCGGTCTCGGCCGCGAGGAACTCGGGCGGCATGGGCACGTGCGCCACCAGGAAGTCCAGGGCCCGCTCGCGGCTCCAGCCGAAGGCGTGGATGCCGGTGTCCACCACCAGCCGGGCGGCCCGCATCAGCGACGTGCTGATCGAGCCGAGCAGGCCGGGCTCGCCGGTGTACAGACCGGCTTCCTCGGCAAGCTGCTCGGCGTACAGGCCCCACCCCTCCGCGAACACCGGCAGGCTCCGCTGGCGCTGGAGGGCGGGCAGGCCGGTCGAGTAGCTGGAGCCGGGAGAGCTGGAGGTGATGCCCGGGCACCGCCTCGTGGAAGGACACCACCTCGGTGTCCCAGCCGGAACCCGCGGTGGGCCGCTTGGTGTTGAACCAGTACGTCCCGGGCCGCCCGCCGTCGAGGCGGGGCGGGGTGTAGTGCGGCGCCGCGCCGCTCACGGCCACGACATCCGGCATGGGCGACACCTCGCACGGCGGCGGCAGGGGCTCGGGGAAGAACTCCGCCGCCCGCGCCTCGGCCCGCCGCACCGCGGCCGTCGCCCGCTGGATGGCCTCGTCCGGGGCGATTCCCGCGGAGGAGTCCCGCAGCGCGGCGAACACCTCGTCCAGCCCGTGCAGCCCCAGGCCGGCGCCCAGTTCCACGGCCCGCGCCTCCAGCGCCGCGACGTGGTCCAGGCCCGTCCGGTGCAGTTCTTCCGCCGTCAAGGGCAGGGTCGTGTAGATCCGGACCGCCCGGGCGTAGGCCTCCTCGCCGCCCGGCAGGCCGGCCAGCCCGGCCCGCTCCGCCGGCCGGGCCCGCGGGAGCAGTTCGGAGACGGTGGCCACCCACCTGGCGAGCGCGGGCTGTACCACCTCGCCGGCGGCCACCCGGCGTTCTTCCTCCCACGCCGCCGCCCGCGGCCATCCCCCCGGCGGCCGGGGGGCGAGCACCGGGTTTGCGCCGGGGGCGGCCAGGACCCCTTCGGCCCAGGCGATGGCCTGCCCGGCCAGCGGGGCGACCGGCAGCCGTCCCTTACGGGCGCCGTCCCGCAGCCGCTGCCCGATCTGGTCGAACCAGGTGCCGCTGCGCCGCAGCCGGGTCAGGTAGGCCTCGGCCGCGGGCACGTCGACCAGCACCGTCCGGGCCGCCACCGCCAGGAAGGCCGCCGGCCCCGTGTACTGCATCGCGGTGACCGTGTACTCGTCCGGCGCCAGGTCGATGATCTCCCGTTCCTGGCCGGCCGCCTGCTTCGTGCAGTCGAGCGTGATGGCCTCGGCCGGGGTGAGCTGCCCGCGGGCGATCGCGTCGGCCTCGCCGAGAAACTCCCCGAGCTCGGCACGCCAGGCCTGCTGGGCTTGCTCGCTCTCGTCCGGGACCAGATCGTCGTACCCGGGAATGCCGAGCATGGTGGCGGAGAACGGATTGTGTTCAAGCCAGCGCCGGTGTACCCGGTCGGCCAGGTCACGTGCTGAGGTCATGCGGCCTTCTGTGATCGATGACGTTTTTCCTGCTGAGCTTCGGGTTCTGCTTGCCGAAGCTTACGGTGCAGCGGCCCGGGCGCGGCCAAGGGGGCCGTCAGGGCAGCCACTCCAGCCAGGTTCCGTGGCTGTCGGTCAGGGCGATCGGGTGACCGTCGCGGGCCACGACGCACATCTGGTCGTCGACGGCGTCCACGGCCGTTCCGGGCACGACCCCGGGGGCCTCGCTGGAGAGCCAGACGGCACCGAGCCGGGACACGGTGCTTGCGAACCGCCGCTGCTCCCCGGGGCTGACCTGGTAGAGGACCGAGGTGTCGTAGACGACCAGGGTGGCGTCCGCCGGTGCCTGAGCTGCCAGGCCCGGCAGCTCGGTGAGCAGGTCACCGCGGTACACCGCGGGCGGGTCCCGGCGGGCCGAGGCGATCGCGGCCGCGAGCCGTCTGCCGCGGTCCCCTTCCCCCGGCCAGACCAGGCAGGACAGCCAGCGGACGTCGTCGTCGCTGGTGACATCCAGGGGGTTGAGGTCGAGCCCGGCCCGCCAGGCGATCGCCGGGATCCGCGGCGGGAGCGGCACCGGCCCCCGGGGCTCGCACCGCAGCGTCGGGGCGGCCGGGTCGCGGCCGGCCAGCCGGTGCCCGGCATAGTCGTAGGAGTAGCGGTCGAACAGCAACGTGAGCCCGGCGCTGGCCCCGGCGTCGATCAGCGCCAGCGGCGGCGGCAGCTGGGCCAGCGCGGGCAGCAGGGCCGCGCAGCGCGCGGGCTCGTTGGTCTGGGTGCGCCGGGTCAGCATCACCTCGGTCAGCTCCGCCCGGGACCGGGTGACCAGCTCGCGCAGGCCGTCGATGCCGGGCAGCGCACCGAGCAGGTAGCGGGCCGCGGCGAAGAGCAGGTTCGGCTGGTGCTTGCCCGGCGGCAGCGCCGCGACGAACCCGGTGACCACGGGATCGCCGGCGGCCGCCTCGGCCAGCGATTCGTAGGCCGCCGACCGACCCCGCGCCTCCTGCCGGGCGAACGACCGGTAGGTCTGCGCGACGGCCGTCACCCGATCGCCGTCAGCCGCCGCCACGTGTCCGAGGCTAGCCGAGTCGCACCCGCGGTGGCCCGGCACGGCGGGGCCGGCCCGCCGCGGCAGGCCGGCCGCGGCCGGCCCGCCGGCGGGCGTGACGCTGGACTGCGTCCGGCGCTTTTACCTCAGCCCGTGAACGGTTCGAGAATGTGGCTGAAGTCCCACGTGTTCTGCGTAATGCCGGAACATGTATTGCTGTCGACCGTGCCCGGGCAGCCGCCGTTGTCGCGCTGGATGGCCCAGATGGACAGGAAGTTCATGTTGTTGGCCTGGGCGAAGCCGAGCATCGTCGTCGCGTCGGGCTCGTACGTGACCTCCGTCTTCTTCCGCAGGTCGTCGATACCGGGCAGCATCGTCATGCCCTCCATGTTCCAGAGCTGCGCCGACGTCAGGCCTGGGAAAATGGATTGCAGCTGCGTGTGGGTGTTCGTGGCCGCGTTTTCCGCCGCCGTGCCCATCTCCACCACGCCCTCTTTGGCGATGTAGTAGTCGAAGACCATGATGTTGACCGAGCTCACCGTGGCGCCTTCGGTCACGGCGTTCTGCAGCACGGCCTCGCCGTTCGGGTCGAGCCCGTACTGCTCGACCGGGATCGTGTACTGGATCTGCAGCGGGATGCCGTTGGCCGCGGCCCACTGCTCGGTCAGCGCGATCGCCTGGTTGCGGCGGGTGATCCCGGCGGTGTTGTTCAGCGAACTGGACTCGACGTCCATGTCGAGCCTGGTGACCCCGAGCGTGGTGATCACCTGTTCGTAGTCGGCCGCGATCGACTGCACGTTCGTGCACGAGTCGGCGATCTCGGTACCGCCGTGGTCGGCGCTGTACCCGCCGAACGACGGGATCACGTCGCCGCCCATCGCGCGGAGCGAGGCGATGTCGGATGCGTAGTAGTTCAGCGGCTGGGACGAGTTGCCGTTCCAGTCCAGGGAGCAGGAGCCCTTCCCGGTGGACTGGAGGAACGCCAGCGTGAAGTACTTGGCGCCGGACGCCTGGGCGGTCGCGGTGATGCTCGGCGTGTTCGGGGCCAGGTAGGTCTCGTAATAGGGGGCGTAGACGTGCGCGGGCAGCGCCGTGTAGGCGGAGGCCGGGGTCACGGACCCGGCGACGGGCACGAGCAGGGCGGTGGTGATGGCCAGGCCCAGGGCGAGGCGGCGTCGGTTTAGCACGGTGTCTCCCTTCATGATCATCGGGCAGATGCGGGCCGGCCGGGCGGCGGGGCCCGGCGCGGGTCCCGGTGATCAGTGCGGCGCCGCGGGGGCAGGGCGCCGCACTGACCGTCCTTACGGCACCGGTGCCGGGATGTTGACCTGCGGCGACGTTCCAGCCGGACACCGTGATGACCGGCGTGTTGGCGCCGCAGGTCGGACGAGTCGTAGGTGACCGTCAGCGTCTGCGACTCGCCGGGGAACAGCGTGATGTCGTTGTTCTGCCAGATCGAGGACTGGAGTTCGTTGTCGCCGGACAGCAGCCCGCCGCTGGCGGTACCCCGCCGGACGTCGGCCCGGAGCAGGAACGCGACCGTGGCCGATGAGGTGTTGGTGATCGTGACGGTGGTGGCCAGGTCGGCGCCGTCCGGGCCGGCCTGCTGCGTCGTGCGTCGCGGTGGCCGAGATGGCTGGACTGCCGGCAGCGACGCCAGGCCGGTGAGGTTCGCGTAGGTGGAGATCACGCCGACCGGCTTGTCGAGGCCCTTCTTCCAGTTCGTCGACGTCCTGCGTCGTGGACAGCCAGTAGACGTTGCGGTCCACCAGCGTCCCGTTCTGCTTGAGCTGCAGCTCGACGAAATACGTTGTACCGGCCGGGGTCGTCGGCACCTTCGGGGTGAGCACGTTGGTCCGGACCTGCTGGCCGCTCAGCGTGATGTTGCTCGCGGTCTGGTCGTCGAGTGACGGTCCCGGCGAGGTTGTAGACCTTCGACTCGACCGACAGCCCGGACTGGGCGCGTGTTGGACAGGTTGTCCAGGGTGACGGTGCCGTTGTCGAGCGCGTACAGCGCGTGCAGCGTGCCGGTTGGCCTCCTGCGCGCCGAAGTAGCTGCCCGCCTGGTCGCCGTCGTAGTTCCACAGGTACCACAGCAGGCTCGGCCAGCCCTTGTTCATCTGCCAGTAGATCGTCCCGGTCGACGGCATCGGGGTGTTGTTCGCGTGGTCGATGAACGCCTCGTACTGCGCCCGGGTGTTCTCGTAGTTCTGCGCCTGTGCCTCCTCGACGTACCGCGCGAGGCTGGTCGGCGTGCCGTACCGGGCGTCCAGCGCCGCGTCGAAATGGCAGAGCGTGCCGAAGTTGTAGTTGGTGTTGCACGTCGGCTCGTAGTTGGCGTGGTACTGGTTGAACGTGGAGCTCTGCCACAGGTTCGACAGGTCGCTGGACGACATGAACCGGTTCAGCGAGTCCATGGTCGGGATGGTGTCCCCGGCGCTCTGCTCGCTGTCGTAGCCCCACGAGCCGCCCGCGTTGGTCTGGGTGGAGTCCCGGCTGTCGAAGTGCGTGGTGTCGTACCAGTAGTTCGGCGGCACCCAGTCGTACGGGCCTTCCTTCTCACCGGAAATGCCGAGCGTGGGGCTGCTCTTGTACTCGGCCGAGGAGATCACCGGATCGGTGAAGTCCTGCTGGCTGAACGCGTTCAGGGTGTCGGTCTCCTGCGTGGCCAGCGGCGGCTCGTCGCTCCACTGGAAGCTGAACACGCTCGGGTGGTTGCGCAGGTTCTGCGCGATCGCCACCGCGGAGTTGGTCATGATCGCGTAGTCGGCCGTGCTGGTCAGCCCGCTGGACTGCAGCTCCCAGGCGTCGCAGCACTGGAAGCCCGCGTTGATCAGGATGCCGGCCGCGTCCATCTGGTTGTACCAGTCCTGCGGCATCAGGTGGCCTTCCAGCCGGATGGTGTTCAGGCCCAGGTTCTTCATCAGCGCGATCTGCTTGGCGGTGTCGGCGGCCGAGTAGTGCAGGAAGATGTTCGGGCTCCAGCCACCGCCCCGGACGACGAACGGCACGCCGTTGATCTTGAATGCGCGTGCGCCCGAGGGCTCCCCGGAGTTGGCGCCGACCAGCGAGGAGGTGACGTTGCGGATGCCGAACGTCTCGCTGGTGGAGTCGAGCCGGTGGTGCCCTGCGACACCGACGTGGACAGGGTGTACAGCGGCTGGCCGCCCATCTGGTACGGCCACCAGACCTGCGGGCTGGTGATCGTCAGCGACGGGTACGCGCTGGGCGTGAAGGTGACGGTCTGGGTCGTGCTGGCCGGGACCGTCACGTTCTGCGTAACCGTGATCGGTGTGCCGCCGCCCGGAGGTGTGATCGTGGCGGTCACCGTGCCGGTCTGCGACGACGTCGTGTTATTGGAAATATCGCTCTTTACGGTCAGTGCCGAGGTGCTCAGATCCGCGGCGTTGCTCTCCACGACGTGCGCGTTGCCGTCGGACAGCGCGCCGTCGACAGCAAGCTGGACCGGGAACTGGATGCCGGTGTTGTTGTCCGGCGGTATCTGGTTCCAGTCCACGTCGTCAAGCGTGAACATGGTCAGCGGGTCGTTCGGGTTGATCTCGATCGCGACCGAGTTCGTGCCGGAGGTGACCAGGTTGGTGATGTTGAAGCTGAACTTGGTGTAGTCGCCCGTGACCGTGCTCGACGTGGCCACCTCGGTGCCGTTCACCCACACATTCGCCGACCCGATGACGCCGTTGACGATCAGGGTGGCGACCTGGCCGGACGCCAGGTTCGGGGTGAAGTCGGTCCGCCACCACCAGGGCACGTCGAACAGGGCGTCGGTGTCGGCGCCGATGCTGCTCAGGGACCCGTAGCACAGTTGCATGTTGGTGGAGTAAAAGACGCTGTTCGTGCCGTCGGTCGACTGCGTCACCGGTTGCAGCGCGGTGTCGTCGGGGCACTTGCCGTTCTGCGCCAGGGCCTCGATCTCGGTGCCCGGCGCGCCGGCGTCGTCGTTGGTGACCGGCAGCCAGGTGCTGGTGTTGAAGCCCGGCGTGGAGATCTGCGCACCGGTCTGCGTGGCGACGGCGCTGCTCTGCACCTCCCAGCCGCCGCTGCCCAGGTTGGTGACGTCGCTGGCCCCGGTGCCCGCCGGCGCGGCCAAGCTGACGGCTGCGTGCGCCGCGGCCTGGTGCGCGGTGGCGGGTCCCCGGGTGAGCGGTGCGGTGGCGGCCGGCGCACCCTGTGCGCTGGACACCACCCAGGTCAGGGCCGCGGCCGACACGATGGCCGCGGACCAGCGGGCGAAACGGGGGCGCATGGTTCGTCTCATGGCTGGCCACTCCTGTCCTGCGGCAGTTGCCGCGAACGCCGAGCGCCCCCGCTTGAACGTTTAGTTAGTTCGTAATCTTTCCAAACAAACCTGTCAAGAGGTCAGTTCGTGCCTGGCTGCGACGGGATCTGTGGAGCCGGGTCCGGTAACGGAATCCGTCCCGCCAACGGTCTTCCCGTGTCTGGAGTTGGCAGGAAATGGGGGGAACGTGCCCGGGAGAGGATGCCGCATGGGCGGCGGCATGGAAGCGGCCGCTCGCGGCCGGTTCGCCGATGAGCTTACGGTGATCATCCCGGCGTACAACGAGGCCGAGTCGCTGGCGGACACGGTGAAGTCGCTGGTGGGCCAGACCTGCCCGCCGGCCCGGGTGGTGGTGGTCGATGACTGTTCCACCGACGGCACCGGGGAGGTTGCCGCGTCGCTGGGGGTGGAGGTGCTGCGCCCGCCGGCGAACACCGGTTCCAAGGCGGGCGCGCAGACGTTCGCGTTGCGCTCGGTGGCGACCCGCTACGTGATGGCCATCGACGCGGACACCATTCTGGCCCCCGACGCGATCGAGGAACTGTCCTCCGCGTTCGCCGATCCGGGGGTGGCCGCCGCGTGCGGCCTGGTCCTGCCCCGCTACGTGGGCACGGTGTGGGAGCGGGGCCGGTACGTGGAGTACCTGTACTCGTTCACCTTCCACAAGCAGGTCCAGGACGCGTTCGGCAAGCCGCTGATCTCCTCGGGGTGCTTCTCGGCCTACCGGACCGGCGTGCTGTGCGCGCTGGGCGGCTGGTCGTCGCGCACCCTGGCCGAGGACATGGACCTGACCTGGTCGCTGTACGAGCGGGGCTGGCGGGTGCGGTTCATGCCCACCGCGCTGTGCTACCCGATCGAGCCGCACTCGTGGGAGTTCCTGGCCAAGCAGTTGCGCCGCTGGTCGCACGGCTTCGTCCAGAACATCCAGCTGCACTGGCGCGGCATTCTGGGCCTGCGCTATCTGCGCTCCACCGTGGTCATCGCCGGGTTCGACGCCGTGTTCGCGCCCGTGGCCACCTTGATCGTGCTGCCGCTGCTGACGGTCTTCGTGAGCCCCTGGTACGCGCTTGGCTTCGTGGTCGACTTCCCGGTGGTGGCCATTCCGGTGCTGGTGGGTGCCTGGCACCGGGCCGAGACAAAGCGGGCCATCGTCAGCCTGCCCTGCTATTTCGCCCTGCGGCTTGTGAACTGCTGGTTCATGCTGCGGGCCGTGATCGACGAGACGCGGGGGCGGCGGCTCGCCACGTACGAGAAGGGACACTGACATCACTGCTGGCGTGCCTGGCCTGGGACTGTCCGGGCTGTTCGTGCTGCTTTCCGCGCTCAGCCTGCCGCTGGCCCGCCGCGGTCGTGGCTCCCGCGCCGCGGTCGCCCGGCTGTTCCGGCTGGCGGTGATCATGGCCGCGGCGATCGTTCTCACCTGGGAGGTGATCGTTGAGGCGGTCACCGCCCTGCGCCCCGCCCGGGCGGTTCCGGCGCGCCCACCCGGGGGCGCCGTTGCCAGCCCGGGCTTCTGGCATCTGCCGGGCATCGGCCCCTGGCATCTGCCGATCATCGCCGTTTCCCTTGCGATCATCGTGCTGCTGATCGCCACCGCGGAGGCGCTGCTGCAACTGGTCGGCGCGAAGCCGACCCCCACCCCGCCGCCGGTCGAGGCGGCCCTGCCCATCGAGGCGCTGCTGAGCGGGCACGGGCCCGCGCTGCCCGGTCGCGCGAACCCGGCGCGGATCAGCCGGTACCGCGGCGAGCACCGGGTCAGGTAGGGCCGTCTGGTCGCCGGGCTCCCCTGTCGCTGCGGCGCGGCGCGGCCCGGGAGCGGCCGGCCGCACGTGCCGAATGAAGATCAAGCCAATACGCGCAATGGCTTGACTTTTGACCGGATCCGTTCTTGGTTCTGGGGTATGACCGACACCTTAGGCTCAAAAGGCCCCAGCCGCCGCACGTTCCTGGCCGGCTCGGCAGTCACCGCGATCACCGTGCCCCTGGTCGGGCAGGCGACCGTGGCCAGCGCCGCGACCACCGGCAAGCCCAAGCCGATCCCGCATCGGCACGGACCCGACGATGGTCTGCGGGAACTAATCGGGCAGATAGACCCCAACCGCATCCAGGCCACGATCCTGCGGCTGACCCAGTTCGGCACCAGGCACACCGCATCCAGCCAGACCGACCCGGTGCGCGGCATAGGCGCGGCCACCGCATGGGTGATCCAGCAGATGCAGGCCATCGCCGCCACCTCCAACGGCAACATGACCGTGCAGCAGCAGACGTTCACGCAGCCGGTCTCGAACAACATCCCGGTGCCGACCACGATCAGCAACTGCATCGCGACGCTACAGGGGACCGCGAGCCCGGAGCGGTTCTACGTGGTCACCGGGCACCTGGACTCCCGGGTGACCAACATCCTGGACTTCACCAGCGACGCACCGGGCGCGGACGACGACGGCTCCGGCGTCGCGCTCGTGCTCGAACTGGCCCGGTTGTTCGCTACCCACCAGTTCCCGGGCACCGTGGTGTTCGCCACCGTGGCCGGCGAGGAGGAGGGCCTCTACGGCTCGACCTTCATGGCCCAGCAGATGGCGGCGGCCGGCAACGACGTCCAGGGCATGTTCAGCAACGACATCGTCGGCACCGGCGATGCGCACGACGGCACCCCGCCCGACCCGCACACGCTGCGGATGTTCCTCGAGGGCATCCCCACCAACGTGACCCCGGCCGAGATTTCGCTCATGCAGTCGGTCGGCGGTGAGAACGACGGGGTGGCCCGCCAGCTCGGCCGGTTCGTCAGCGAGGTGGCACCGTTCGACCTGACCGATATGAACATCCGCCTGATCTGGCGGCGCGACCGGTACCTGCGGGGCAGCGACCACATTTCGTTCCAGGGCCAGGGCTACCCGGCGGCCAGGTTCACCGAGCCGCGGGAGAACTTCAACCACGAGCACCAGAACACCCAGGTGGTCAACGGCGTGCAGCTTGGCGACCTGATCCAGTACGTGGACTTCGACTACGTCGCCCGGGTGGCCGGCGTGAACGCGGCCGCGCTGTGGTCGCTTGCCTCCTCGCCCAGCACGCCGAAGAACGTGCAGATCCACGTGGCGCCGCCGGTCAACTTCGCCGGCACCAACCTCACCCCGCTCACCTGGAACGCCAACCCCGAGACCAACCTGATCGGGTACGAGGTGGTGATGCGGGAGACCACTGACCCGGACTGGACCCAGGCGATCCCGGTCGGCAACGTCACCTCGGTCACGCTCAACATCGCCAAGGACAACGTGCAGTTCGGCGTGCGCGCCGTGGACCAGGACTTCAACCGCAGCCCGGTCGGCTTCCCGCAGACGGTGACCACGTAGCCCCGCCGCCGGGTCGGCCCGCCCGGCGGGCCGACCCGGCGGTCAGCGACGCGCCCGGCCGGTTCAGCGGCCGGTCTCGATCTTTACGATGGCGGCGGTCGTGGCCGGCACGGTCAGGCTGATCGCCGCACCAGGGCCGGCGGGGAGGGTGTACCACGTGCCGTTCCATCGGGCGTCCCCGGTGATGGTGGCGCCGCCGAGGGTGGCGGTCGCCGCCGTGGCGTCCGCTGGCTCGCCGCTGGTGAGCGTCATGACCTGCGCGTTCTGAGCCCCCGGGCCGGGCGGGATGATCGTGACGGCGGCATCGGCTGCGCCCGCGCCGTGGGTCTTGTTGATGATCGTGACGTGGTCCTCGCCCGCCCCGCCGATGCAGTAGGCGGTCACGTTGACGCCGCCCGGATTCTGGATCTGGATGGGCTTGACCTGCCCCGCCGAGCCGAGCGTGAACGCCTTGATGCCGTATCCCTTCGGGGTGATCGCGTAGCCCTGGCCTGGTGCGGCCGGGTCCGGGACGATCGTGTCGGTGTAGAGCCACTGCTTGTTGTGGAAGTTCACGCCTGCCGCGCCGCGCGCCGCCCACCAGTGCAGGTAATCGAGTGCCCACAGCGCCGAGGCGAAGGCGTCGCTGGCTCCCGGCACCCCGGTGAGGTAGTCGTTGGCCTCGGTGAACCGGTACGGCAGGCCGGCCGCCGCCACCGGGGCGAGGTTGCTGGCGTACATCCACGGATAGGGGACGTAGGTGGTGCCGGCGCTGAGTCCCGATCGCGGTGCCGGTCACCCACTCGGGGGACAGCATGTTACCGATCGCCTGCTCGGCGGTCGTGTCCCGCGGATCTCCCCCCGCGTAGTGGTGCTGGGTAACCAGGGTTATCCGGCCAAGGCCGCGTTCGTCGCGGGCGAACTGTTCCGTCCACGCCGCCCCGTCGTCCGGGTCGGGGGTGTAGGTCAGCCTGGTATAGGCCCCGGTGTCCGGCCCCGACATCGGCGCACCCGGCGCCGCGGCCCGGGCGGCGTCGGCCAGGCTCCGCCAGTGGGTGAGGTAGGACGGGTACGCGCTGCCCGGCACGCCCGCCTCCTCCTCGTAGATTGCCGGGTCCACCAGCTGCCCCGCCCAGGTGTGATCGGCATGCCAGTCCGGCTCGTTGCCGACGGCGAAGCTGGCTACCCGGTCCCGGTATCGCTGCCAGATGTACGCCGGCCGCCCGGGCATTGACCGGGCTCAGGTCGCTGACCGGGTTCGCCACCGGGCTGAGCATGCGCAGCGTGTAGATGACCCTTGCCCCCGCCGCCGCGGCGAAGGCGAACAGGCTGTCGATTCCGGCGAAGCCGTCGCTGCCGGTGCCCGCGGGGAGCATCTGATCCACCGTGCCGCCGCCGATCCGCAGGTTCCGCAGGCCCAGATTGCGGAACAGGGTCACCAGCGAGCTGTTCTCCGGCCCGAACAGGTAGCCGGCCACCCCGGCATGGCCGGGATCGAGCGTTCCCCGTTCGAAGCTCAGCCCGGCGAAGTCATCGGGGACCGCCGGCCCCGGGTTCCCGGCGTCGAAGGTGATCGTGATGGGACGGGGCACCGGCCGGGCCGCCGCCCCGGGCATGGGGGAGGACACCACCGGCGCTTTACCCCGGCCCCGGTGGGCAGCAGGGTGCGCCGCGGCGTGTCATCAGTGGCTGGCCGGGAATGGTCTCAGCACCGTCCGGCGCCCGGAATCCGGGGGTTGCCGGAGGTCAGCGCCTGGCTGGCGAGGACCTCGCGTAGGTCGTGGGTGACATCGTCCGGATACCGGTCGAAAAGCGCCGCCAGATCGTTCCGCTGGGCCGGGGTCGAGTACGCGGCCAGTTCCCGCTCGAGCGCGGAGCGCCCCTTGCGTTCTGCCTCAGGGCCTGGGATCAGCACCGCGTACCACAGGAAGATCATCCCCGGGAAGGACATCACGCTCCACAGGCTGTCGCGCAGCACGACGCCGACCGCCGTGAGCACCACCCCGGTAAGCAGGGGGCGCCAGCGCAGCCGCGCGGCACGCGCCAGGCGCATGAGGCCGATGATCGTGAGCAGCGCACCGATACGAACACCCCTGCGGATCCGCCTGGTGCCCGCCGGCCGCGTGAGCCCCGAAGTGCCATACCGGTCCGCTGAGCCGGACAGGCTCCACCTCACCGGGTTCCGCCGATGCACTCGCAGTCTCATCGCAGCCTCCTGCACCCCGGCTCCGCGCTGCGTGTCCTCAATCGTACGCCGCGCGATCTTTCTCCCGCATCGGGCAGTAGGGCGGGGTGGCGGGGTCGGAACTAGCAGAGCGCGGGGTGGCGGGGTCGGAACTAGCAGAGCGCCCGGGTACCCCGCACTGTGGCCGGCCCTCGGGCAACCAGCTAGCCGGCCCGTGGGCGTAATGCAGGTGATCTTTAGGCCAGCGCGGCGGCGAACCGTGTCGCGACCGCCGCGACCGCGGCGCGGAGTTCCGGCCCGCCCTCGACGCGGAAGGCGAACGGCACGCCCGCCAGCCACTCCTGCGCGTACATCGCCGGATTGCTCGTGCTGCCGGCGAGCACGCACCCTTCTCCCCAAGGGTCGAGCCGGCCCATGGCGGGCCGGATCCACGGGGCCACCTCGGTCAGCGGCGCGTCGAACACCACCCGGGTGGGGAACTCCCACCCGGTGCCCAGGTTCTCCTCCAGCGCCGCGACCGGGTCGAGGCCGTCGGGCCGGTCGAACTCGCGCGTGGTCTGCTGGACCGCGCGGACCCGGTCGATCCGGTAGGTGCGGATCGCGCCGGCCCGGTGCGAATGGCACAGGAGATACCAGCGCCCATGGCGGACGACGACCGCCCAGGGGTCCACCTCGGCCGCCCATTCGTTGCCGGCCTCGCTCCGATACGTGACAAGCACGCGGCGCCGGGCCGCGACGGCGGCGACGAGTGCGCTGGTGGTCGCGGGATCCGGGCGGGCCGAGTACCGGTCGGGCGCGGCCGAGGCGTGCTCTCGCAGCGCGGCCGCCTGCCGGCCGACGCTCTCGGGCAGGGCCTGGATGACCTTGCCCAGCGCGGAACCGACGAGGTCGCCGGCGTCGGCCGCGGCTGGCTGGCCGTCGAGCACCGCCATCACCAGGCCAAGCGCCTCGGCCTGCGTGAAGACGACCGGAGGCAGCCTGGTCCCGCGCCAGAGCCGGTACCCGCCGTGGGGGCCCCGGGCCGACTCGACGGGGATGCCGGCCTCCCGGAGGATCCCGACGTACCGCCGCGCGGCCCGCTCCGTGACACCCAGCCTGTCCGCGAGTTGCCCCGCGGTCGTGCCGGGGCAGGTCTGGAGGATCTCGAGGGTGCGCAGCGCCCGCGCGGTGGGACTGAGATCGGCCGGCACACGAGCAGGCTAGGTTCTTGCGAACTGAAACGGAAGTAGATCGTCCGGAATTGGCCTTAGCGTGTTGTCCGATGACCGAGTCCGTGCGTTACGCCGAACGTGACCTGGCCGCGCCGGGAGAAGGGAACTGATCATGGACATCCTGCTCGTTGCTGGCCTGTGGCTCAGCGGTTCCGCCTGGGACGACGTCGCGGCCGCGCTCGAGCCGCTCGGCCACCGCCCCGTGCCGCTCACCCTGCCCGGGCAGGGTGACGGATCCGCGTCCGCCACGCTCGGTGACCAGGTGGCGGCGGTGCTCGCCGCCGTGGACTCGGCGCAGGGAAAGCCCATGGTGGTGGGGCATTCCGCCGCCTGCACGCTGGCCTGGCTGGCCGCCGACGCGCGGCCGGAGCGGGTCGCCAAGGTCGTCCTCATCGGCGGCTTCCCATCCGCCGACGGGGAACTCTACGCCAGCTTCTTCGACATCGAGGATGGCGTCATGCCCTTCCCCGGGTGGGGCCCGTTCGAGGGACCAGACGCCGCCGATCTTGACGAGGAGGCCAGAGGGACGATCGCGGCTGCTGCGATTCCGGTCCCCGAGGGAGTGGCGAAGGGCGTGGTGCGGCTGTCGGACCAGCGGCGGTTCGACGTCCCCGTCGCCGTCGTGTGCCCCGAGTTCACACCCGCCCAGGCTCAGGAGTGGATCGACGCCGGTGAGGTGCCCGAGCTCGCCAAGGCCAAGCACGTGGAGCTCGTCGACATCGACTCCGGCCACTGGCCCATGGTCACCAGGCCGGCCGAACTGGCCAGGCTCCTCGCCGCCGCGGCTGCGGGGGCATGACATGGCACCGCGGCCCGCGGCCGGGCACCCCGTGCCCCCGGCCGGCAGGACTCAGCGGGTGCCCTACACGATCCGGCCGCGAGGCACCGGGCCGGTTCCTGTTCAGCGCGACCGTCGAACTTTTCGAGCAGTTCGGCTTCACCCGCGGCCGGCAGGTTGGCAAGCACGCATGGGTCGTGACCAGCGTTATCGACCCCACGGCATGACCGCGGTACGCGGGCGGGCCTGAGCGGGTCACGGTCGCGCTTCGCCGTGGGCGGCGCGAGAATCTCCCTAGATGGAGCCCGAGATCCCGGGGCCCCGACCGTCGTCGCCTGGGCCGGCGCCCGCCGGCCTGACGGCCGAGCTGTCTTCGCGGTGGTGTCGATTTCGCGGGTGGCTTTTCGTGTAGGGGTGACGGGACCGCGGCAGGGCGGCCCGCGAACCCAGGGGAGCACTTTATGCGCTCGATCACGGTTACCTTGTGGGTCAGCCTCGACGGCGTCGTGCAGGGCCTCGGCCGCCCGGACGAGGACACCCGCGGCGGCTTCACGCACGGCGGCTGGGGCCCGCGGTACAACGACGAGGTGATGGGCCGCGAGATGGCCAAGGCCATGGCCAAGCCGGGGGACATGCTGTTCGGCCGGCGCACCTGGCAGGACTTCATCACCGTCTGGGCGCGCTCGACCGACGGCAACCCGTTCACGACGGCCATGAACGCGGCCACCAAGTACGTCGTCTCGCGGACGCTGGAGGACGCGGATGCCTGGCAGAACTCGATCCTGCTACGCGGCGACGCGGTCAGCACGGTGGCCGGGCTGAAGGCCCAGCCAGGCGCGGATCTGGGGATCGTCGGCAGCGTGTCGCTGGTGCGAAGCCTGCACGCCGCCGGGCTGATCGACCGCTACACGCTGTTGTTTTGCCCGCTGACGCTGGGCAGCGGCGCGCGGCTGTTCGAGGGCCCCGCCCCCCTGACGGAGTTCGAGCTAATCGATAGCGTTACGACCACCAAGGGCGTGATCATCGCTCAGTACGCCCGCCGGTGAGGAGGAGCCGTGCCGCAATACCTGCTTTCGGTCTACCAGCCCGACGGCGGCGCGCCCGACGCCGAGACCATGGCCCGGATCACGGCCGACGTGCGCCGGTTCAACGCGGAGCTGCGGGACGGCGGCTCGTGGGTGTTCGCCGGCGGCCTGCACGCCCCCGGCAGCGCCACCGTCGTGCGGGCCGACGGCATGATCACCGACGGCCCGTACCTGGAGGGCAAGGAGCACATCGGCGGGATCTGCGTGATCACCGCGCCGGACCTGGACGCGGCGCTGGCGTGGGGACGCAAGGCGGCGGCCGCGACCACGCTGCCGATCGAGATCCGCCCGTTCCTGGATGTATCACCCTTCTGAGCATGACGCCGGACGACTCTGACCCGATGACGCCGGACGACATCGCGGCCGTCTTCCGCGCCGAGTACGGCAGGGCCGTCGCCGTGCTGATCCGCGTGCTGGGTGACATCGGCCTGGCCGAGGACGCCGTCGCCGACGCGTTCGCGACCGCCCTGGTGCGCTGGCCGGACGAGGGTAGGCCGCCGAGTCCCGCGGGCTGGATCATCACCACCGCCCGCCACCGGGGCATCGACCTGCTGCGCCGCGAGACGGCCCGCGCGCACAAGCACGCCGAGGCTGCGATCGTGCACGCCCCGGCCGAGGCCGTCGAGGAGGGCGCCGTGCCCGACGACCGGCTCCGGCTCGTCTTCACCTGCTGCCACCCGGCCCTCGCCCGCCCGGCCCAGGTGGCGCTCACCCTGCGCCTGCTCGGCGGGCTGACCACGCCGGAGATCGCCCGCGCCTTCCTCGTCCCCGAGGCGACGATGGCGCAGCGGATCGTCCGGGCGAAGGCGAAGATCCGCGACGCGCACATCCCCTACCGGGTGCCCCACGAGAGCGACCTGCCCGAGCGCCTCGACGCGGTGCTCGCCGTGCTCTACCTGATCTTCAACGAGGGTTACGTCGCGACGTCGGGCGCCGAACTCGCCCGCGCCGACCTGTCCGCCGAGGCGATCCGGCTCGCCCGGCTGCTGGCCGGGCTGATGCCCGACGAGCCGGAGGCGGCGGGGCTGCTCGCGCTGATGCTGCTGACCGAGGCGCGGCGTGCCGCGCGCACCGGTGCCGACGGTGCCTTCGTCCGGCTCGCCGACCAGGACCGCTCCCGGTGGGACACCGGCCTGGTCGCGGAGGGCCGGGCCATCGTCCGGGCCTGCCTGCGCCGCAACCGCCCCGGCCGGTACCAGCTCCTCGCCGCGATCAACGCCGTGCACACCGACCCGGTCACCGACTGGAACCAGATACTCGCGCTCTACGACCAGCTGGCCGCGCTCGACCCGAGCCCGGTCGTTGCGCTCAACCGCGCGGTCGCGGTAGCCGAGGTCGACGGCCCGGCCGCCGGGCTGCGTCTCGTCGACGGGCTGAACCTCGGCAACTATTACCCGTTTCACGCCATCCGCGGCGACCTGCTCGCCCGGCTCGGCCGGACCGCCGAGGCCCGCCAGGCGTTCGGCACGGCCGCACGGCTCACCAGGAACCAGCGGGAGCACGACTACCTTCTCGCGCGGCGTAGCGCCCCGGTGGCCGAGGGCCCGGCCGGCCGTGGTGGGGCTTGATCAGTGGGTGGAGGGCAAGGAACCGGGCGTCACCACCCCGGTGGCCAGGGCCCGCACCGGTGCCCGCGGTGCGGAACCGGGCACCTCACGCCAACGGCACGGGCGGGTTTCCGGTCAGCCGCTCGCAGTCGCCGACCTTGGCATTGATCTGCGGCGAGCGATGCGGGTCGATGCCGTGCCCGCTGACGTTGAAGACCGGGCGCCCCTCGGAATCGATGGTGGGGTCGGGCCAGCCAGGCACCCCGTGGGAGCGCATGCACCGGGCGAACCTCAGCTCGGCGCTTTGTATCTGCCGAACCAGCGCCTGCGGGCAGTCGCCGGTCAGCATGCACTGCTGGGTTTGCTGCTGGAACGACTCGGTGCTCGGGAGCAGGCGCCGGCAGGCTCCCCGGGCCGCCTGGAGCCGGGAACCGCTGACTCCGAGCCGCTGCGTGCTGGTCTTCGGGAGCCTTCCGCCGGTGCCGGGGTCGGGGTAGTCCGGCACCCCGTGGGAACGCATGCAGTGGGAGTAGCTGAGCGCGGACGGGGAGTTCGCCGGCGCTCCCGCGGCCGGTGAGCCGCCGGAACCGGCCGGTGACGGGCTGCCACCGCAGGCGGCCACCGGCAGGGCCAGGACGGCCGTGGCGATCATGATGATCAAACGCTTCATGGGCCTGCTCCGTTCGAGGCGGTCTGCGGCGCCGGGCCCTTCCACTCTTAGCGGCTGGCCGGTGACACCAGCCGGACAGCGCCTGTTAGGCGGATGTCATCTGGACAGGCGCACAATGTGCAGGTGCGAGTGTTGGTCGTGGAGGATCACGTCGCGCTGGCCAACCGGATCGGCGAGGGCCTGCGCGACGCGGGTTTCGCCGTGGACGTGGTCTACGACGGCGCGGCAGCCCTGGATGCCACCACGAGCACCGAATACGACGTGGTCGTGCTCGACCGCGACCTGCCGGCGGTGCACGGCGACCGGGTCTGCCGCCGGCTGGTGCGGGACGGCTCGCTCAGCCGCATCCTGATGCTCACCGCGGCCACCGATGTCGAGGACCGGGTTGACGGGCTGGAACTGGGCGCGGATGACTACCTCGGCAAACCGTTCGCCTTCCACGAGCTGATCGCGCGCATCCGCGCCCTGGGGCGGCGCGGGCCCGGCTCGCCCGCGGTCGTGCAGCGGGGCGACCTGGTGGTCGATCGCGCCCGGCACCGCGCCAGCCGCGGCGGCGTCCCGCTGACCCTGACCCGCAAGGAGTTCGGGGTGCTGGAGCGCCTGGCCGGGGCGGACGGCGCCACGGTCAGCGCCGAGGAGCTGCTCGAACACGTGTGGGACGCACACGCGGACCCGTTCAGCAACACGGTCGCGGTGACCCTCAGACGGCTGCGGCGCAAACTCGGCGACCCGCCGCTGATCGAGACCGTCGTCGGCGTCGGCTACCGGCTGTGAAGAGCCAGCTCAGCGCCCGGTCGCGGCTGACGCTGCTGTACTCGTCGCTGTTCACGCTGGGCGGGGCCGTGCTGGTGTTCATCACCTACCTGCTGGTCGCGAACACCCTGCACCAGACGCCGGCCAGCACGATCCCGCGGGCGATCCAGCCAGCGATCGGGAAGTGTGTCGTGGCGGCGAAGAGCGGGGGTGGCCCCGGCGCCTTGAACCAGTGCGCCGCGCTGTATGCCAACGGCGTCCACGCCGGCGCCGCCGCCCAGCGCGGCGCGGCGCTCACCCACCTGCTGACCTACTCGCTGCTCAGCCTGGCCGGCGCCGCGCTGCTCGCCGCCGTCGCGGGCTGGCTCGTCGCCGGGCGCATCCTGCGGCCGGTGCACCGGCTCACCGCGGCTGCCCGCGCGGCAAGCGAGCAGAACCTGTCCCAGCGCATCGCCTTGCGGGGCCCGCGCGACGAGCTGCGCGAGCTCGCCGACACGTTCGACGCGATGCTTGACCGGCTCGACCGCGCGTTCACCAGCCAGCGGCAGTTCATCGCCAACGCAAGCCATGAGCTTCGCACGCCGCTGACCGTCATGCGCACCACGATGGACGTCGTCCTCGCCAAGCCGGAGCCCACGCGCGACGAGCTGGTGTCGATGGCCGCCGATGTCCGCCAGGCCGTCGATCACTCCGAACGGCTCATCGAGGTGCTCCTGGTCCTGGCGCGCAACGATCAGGTGCGTGCCCTCACCGACCCGCTGGATCTGGCCGCCGTCGCCGAGGACGTGCTCGACGGGCGTACCGCCGACGGCATCACGACGGTCACCACGCTCGGCCAGGCCCCGGTGACCGGCGACGGAGTGCTGCTCGAACGGCTCGTCGCCAACCTGCTCGACAACGCCGAGCGGTACAACATCGCGGGCGGCACCGTCTCCATCTCCACCGCCACCGACAATGGCGAGTCCCTGGTGCGGGTCGTCAACACCGGCCGGGTCGTACCACCCGACCAGGTCGGCCGGCTGTTCCTGCCGTTCACCCGGCTTGACGACCGCACCCGCCACGATGGCTTCGGTCTCGGCCTCGCCCTGGTGTCGTCCATCACCACCGTGCACAAGGGCGCCGTGCACGCCACCGCCATCCCTACCGGGGGCCTCGACATCACCGTCCGCCTCCCGCGGCGCGACGAGCGTGCTGGCTGACTCGCCGGTGCGGTCTCGTTGACGCGGACGCGACTTGATGCCGGCCCGCCCGGGCATGAGCAAGAGGAACTCTGGCCCCGTGCAAGCCCGCCCCGGGAGGAGATTCCCATGACGAGTTCCAGGCCGGCCAACGGTGAGATCCGTTCCTTCCGGGTGGACATGCCCGGCGAAGCGATCGCCGACCTGCGGCGGCGCATCGCCGCGACGCGCTGGCCTTCCCAGGAGCTCGCCGGCGATCGGTCGCAGGGCGTGCAGCTGGCGACGATCCAGGAGCTCACCCGCTACTGGGCCGGTGAGTACGACTGGCGCGCGTGCGAAGCGAGGCTGAACGCGCTGCCGCAGTTCAAGACCGAGATCGACGGGGTGGACATCCACTTCATCCACGTGCGGTCGCCGCACACGGGCGCGCTGCCGCTGATCGTGACGCACGGCTGGCCCGGCTCGGTCATCGAGCTATTGGGAGCCGTCGGCCCGCTGACCGACCCGACCGCGCACGGCGGCACCGCCGGGGACGCGTTCGACGTGGTGCTGCCGTCCCTGCCCGGCTACGGCTTCTCCGCCGAGCCGGCCGAGCTCGGCTGGAACGTCGGCCGTATCGCGGGAGCCTGGGCGGAGCTGATGCGCCGCCTCGGCTACGCCCGCTACGTCGCCCAGGGCGGCGACGTGGGCGCCGCCGTCACCGACTCGATGGGCCGCCAGGCGCCCGAGGGACTGCTCGGCATCCACCTGAACTTGCTCCTGGCCGGGCTGGGCGGCGGCTACCCGTCGGCGGACCCCTCTCCGGCGGAACGCGCGGCGCTCGACGCGGTCGCCACGTTCCGGACGAGCGGCAACGGCTACCTGATCGAGCAGAACACGCGGCCGCAGACGATTGGCTACGCCCTGCTGGACTCACCGGTCGCGCTGGCGGCCTGGATGCTCGACCACGACACGGACAGCTACTACAAGATCTCCCGCGCCTTCGTCGACGGGCACCCCTCCGGCGGCCTGACCCGGGACCACGTCCTCGACAACATCACGCTGTACTGGCTGACCGGCACCGGGGCCTCGGCGGCCCGGTCGTACTGGGAGAACACGCAAGCCGCGGCGCGTGCGGCCGGGCAGCCTCGCCCGGATATCGAGCTCCCCGTCGGCTTCACCACGTTCCCCGGCGAGATCTGGCGGACGCCGCGCAGCTGGGCCGAGAAGTCCTACCCCAGCCTCAGTTACTTCAACGAGGCCGGCAAGGGCGGCCACTTCGCCGCCTGGGAAGAGCCCGAGCTGTTCGCGGCCGAACTCCGGGCGGCGTTTGCTTCGCTCCGGTAGCCGCGGTCATCGGCTGAAAACGTCCGCGCCGAACGCGCTGACCTGCGGTTGCCGGGCGTCGCCGAGCAGGGGAAGCGCGGGGCGGGAAGAGCAGAGCGCGGGGGCGGGGAAAGCAGAGCAGTATGAAGTTGTGACCGATCGGGCAATGGTGAGCCGGTGGCTGGCAGGGTACGAGGCCGCCTGGCGGGCACCAGGCACCGCGAGCCTGGCCGGCTTGTTCACCGCTGACGCCACCTACCTCCAGTCTCCGTACGAAAAGCCGGTCGCAGGCCTGGATGCGATCAAGCGGCTGTGGGCGGCAGAAAGAGAAGGCCCGGACGAGGCCTTCACCCTGGTCACCGACGTCCTCGCGGTCGACGGGCCCACGGCGGTCGTCCGGGCCGAGGTCCGCTACGGAGATCCACTTCGCCAGGAGTACCGCGATCTGTGGGTCATCCGGCTCGCCGATGACGGCCGCTGTATCTGGTTCGAAGAGTGGCCCTACTGGCCTGAGCGGCCCTACTCGGCTCCGCCAAGAAGCTGAGGCGGCACGCCAGCCGCACGTTCCGGTGCGGGTCAACGGGTCATGCTGTCGGCGGCGTCGAAGAGGACCTGCTGGAGCTGGCGAGGAAGGTCGCCGCTCCACACCAGGGCCGCGGTGGCGGTCAGCGGGCAGCCTTCGACGCGGGCCGGAACCATCTCATAGGCGCCGGTGGCCGGGTCTGGCTCCCCTGGCGCGCACCAGGCCCCGGCCCGTTGCCGCGGGCCGGTCAGGACCGCGGTGGGCCGGCTGGCGGTGGCCGCGAAGGCGAGGCTCATCGGCAGCGAGTGCCGGAACGGCGGGTCGGTGAAATCGAAACGCGGGTTGCTGGCCCGCATAACCTCCAGCCAGGCGTCGTAGGTGCCGCTGCTGACGCGGCGCGGACCGTGGATGACGTCCAGCTGAGCCAGCTCGCCGAGGCCGATCACCCGGTCACGTGCCGCCGGGTGGGTGGCAGGGAGCCACACCTCGGGCGCGAATTCGCCCAGGCTCATCATGTCCAGTGGGGGCGGCAAGGCCTCACCCGGCACGGTCAGCCAGCCCAGGCCGGCGTCGGCCCGCCGCTGCCGGACCGGGGAGAATTCCGCATCCAGCGGCGTCTCCAGCCACGTCACGTCGACGCCAGCGGCAGCGGCCGTGGTGCGCAGCCGCGACGCGGCTTCGACCGCGAGGGCCTCTGGCAGGTGTGGCGGCACCACAAACCGCAGCCGCGGCCGCCCCAGCCCCGCGGCCTGGCGGGTCCGGGTCACCCCGTGATCGACCAGCGACAGCACGGCCCGGGACTCCTCCAGCAGCACGCTGCCCGCTTCGGTCAACCGCACCCCCTCCCGCCGTCGCTGCAGCAGCGGGGTGCCCACGATTTCCTCCAGCCGCCGGATCTGCTGGCTCAGGGTCGGCTGCGTGATGAACATGCGCTCCGCCGCGTGCGTAAAAGTACCGGCGTCGGCCACCGCAACGAAGTAACGCAAGTGCCGCAGCTCCACCCCCTGCGGCGCTCCGCCGTCAGAACCGGACAGCAACGCCGGTCCCGCCTCGGCCACCTCCACCACGGTCATCCTTCTCACCACGTTCAGCACTCATGGGCCATATCAGTCACACCGCAGGACCCACCCCAGCCCATGCCATGAGCCATCCGGCTGTGCTCAGGTCTCGCGGCGGCCCAGCGAGCCCGACCTTCCCCTCCGACGCTAGGACTGCGGCGCGGTCGCGCCATCGGGCGCGGGTAACGAATCTCCGGCCGGCCGTCGTTCCCGTGCACATAGGCACCGCCCAGGGAAGGCACACCGGCCGCCGACCTGAATAAGCAGCCGGAAAAGGCCGCTGGGCACCCGAAAGCAAGCGGCGTACTATGCGTCGGGTGGACAGGTCAAGCCCGTCCGTCGCCCGCATCGCCTCAGCCGTCGCCAGTACGCTCACCCCCCACAGCGCCGAGCTGTCCGCCGAAATCTACGGCCTGATCGTGCGGGAAATCCCTCCGCTCAGCGGCGACCACCGGATCCTGACGCTGCTGGAGGCGAGCGTCGGCGAGAACGTGACCACCATGCTGCACGTTCTCCAGCACGGCATCGATCTGGAGAATGTGCGCGCCCCGGCAGCGGCGGAGGAGTACGCGCGCCGGCTGGCCCAGCGCGGCGTACCGATCGCGGCCCTGCTGCGTGCCTACCGGATAGGATCAACCCGCTACCAGGACCGGTGCCTGGAGGAACTCGGGCGCAGCACCGACGACGCTTCGCTCATCAGCACGGCCGCCCTGCGCATCGCCGACGTCACCGCCGCATACATCGACCGGATCTCAGAAGAGCTCGTCTCCGCCTACGAAGGCGAGAAGGAGAACTGGCTGCGCAACCTCAGCGCCGCCCGGGCAGCCCGCGTCCGGGCCCTGCTGAACGGTGAGCGGGTGGACGTGGCTAGCTCCGAGGCGATTTTGGGGTACCGGCTCAGGCAGCATCATGTCGGCGCCGTGTGCTGGGCAGGCGAGGCAGAAGCCGGTGGCGGAACGCTCGCTCGCCTGGAGCAGGCGACCGTAGCGGTGGCCCGCGGTGCGGGCTGCACGGGACGGCCGTTCTTCCTTCCGCAGGACGAGTCCTCCGCCTGGGCATGGCTCCCGCTGGGTGCCCGGCAGACCTTCGGCATCCCGGCTGCGGACCCTCAACCTGCCGGAGCAGAGACTGAGGTACGGTTCGCGCTCGGCGCCGCTGCTCCGGGCGTCGCGGGCTTCCGCCGCACCCACCAGCAGGCGCTGGGCGCGTACGCGGTCGCGCTGGCGGCCGGTCCGTCGGCGCGGTTCATGACCTGCTTCAGCGACGTCGCGCCGCTGGCGCTCATGTCGGGCTCGATCGAGCTGACCCGGGCCTGGGTCACCGAGATCCTTGGGGCGCTCGCGGACGACGACGGCCCCCATGCCACGCTCCGCCATACCCTCCACGTGTTCCTGCAGGAGAACGGCAGTTTCAAGGCCACCGCCGAACGGCTGACGCTGCATAAGAACACCGTGCAATACCGGATCCGCAAAGCCGAGAGCAGCCTTGGCCATCCCGTCGCCGAGAACCGCCTCCACGTTGAACTGGCCCTGCTGGCCACCCAGTGGCTGGGCGCCGCGGTCTTGCGGCAGCCCGGTACCCGCCGGTCCTGACGGCCGGCCCGGAGCGGCTCGTTTCGCGGGCGCGTCACGGACGTGCGGCCCGGGCTGTCCGCCCTGGCCGCGCAGACGTCCCCGGCCGAATGTGACCGGGGACGTCCGCGCGATCTCCGCTGTGGGCGGGTCTTAGGCTTCCTGGTTCGGCTGGCCGGCATCGCCGAAGGTGACCTGAATGGTCCGTTCGTCGCTGCCGCGGATGACGTTCAGTTCGATGGCGCCGCCCTGCGCGGACTGGAGCGCATCGAACAGGTCGTCGGGTGTGCTTACCGGGTGACCCGCGGCCGCCACGATCAGGTCGCCCTCCGCGACGCCCGCGCGGGCGGCCGGGCTGTCCTGCGTCACTTCCCGGATGAGCAGGCCGTCGGCGTCGGGCAGGCCGACGGCGCGGCGGAGACGCCTGGCCACTTGGCCGGGCGCGATGGCGACGCCGAGCCGTGGCGAGGCCGCTGATTCGCCGCGGGCGAGCGCACCGGCCCGGCCCCGCAGCGCCTCGTCCGCCGGGATGGCCAGGTAGAAGCCCTCGCCGAGGCGGTTTGTGTTGATGCCGAGCAACTGTCCCCCGGCGGTCAGGACGGGGCCGCCCGAAGAGCCGGGCAGCAGCGGGGCGGTGTGCTCGAGGCTGCCGCTGATGCGCCGGCCACGCGGGCCGCGGAAGGTCCGCTCGATGCCGGAGACGAAGCCGAACGTCACCCGCATCCCGCGCCCGCCCGGGTTGGCCAGGGCGAACACCGGCTGGCCGAGCTCCGCTGACGTGCCGTCGGCCCATGGCAGCGCGGGGACCCCGCCGGTGTCGACGCTGATGACGGCCAGGTCGCCGTCGATGTCGTGCCCCGTTACGGTCCCCTCCGCGGTGCGCCCGTCGGCGAAGGTGACCGTCACCTGGTCGCGGCGCACGTTGTGCGCGTTGGTCAGGACCTGGCCCTCGCCGAGCACGATGCCTGAGCCGACGCCCCAGCGCTGCCCGATGCCGACGACCGAGGTTCCCGCGCCCTCGGCCAACTGCCTGATGCTCGCCCCGATCTCATCGAGGATCGTCATTCTCGCCCACCTCCAGTGAGTAGTAACTTGCAAATTACTACTTACTGGCCGTAAGTCAACGGGGCTACGATCAGCCCATGGCTGAATCGGAGCTGGACTCCTCACCGCTCGCCGAGGCGCTGGCCCGGGTCGGCGACCGGTGGACGCTGCTGGTGGTGGAGGCGCTGCTGCCCGGCCCGCGCCGGTTCAACGACCTGCTTGGTCAGATCCCGGGAATCGCCGCGAACATCCTGTCCGAGCGCCTCAAGCGGCTCGAGCGTGACGGACTGCTGGTGGCCCGGTCCTACTCTGAGCGGCCACCCCGGGCCGTCTACCAGCTGACCGCGGAGGGCACCGAACTCGCCGGGGCGCTCCGGCTGCTGGCGCAGTGGGGGACCAGGCACGCCGATCCCGCGGACGCCCCGCGTCACCTCGCCTGCGGCACCCCCATCGAGGCCCGCTGGTACTGCCCGACCTGCGATCAGCTCGTTGACCACGAGCCGCGCGACGCCCAGATGCACTACGTGTGAGCGGGGCCCGACAGCCCGGAGGTCGGCCACCCCGGGGGACCTGCGGCACCCTTCGAGTTGCCCGCAGACAGTCGTTATGCGCCGCTGCTACTCCGACGTCCCGTACGCCGAGCGGTCGGCTGTGGGCCCAGGACAATCTCACCTACTTCCGCACCTCCGCCGTGGACTGGTTCTAGGCCGGGCCGTCGCTGCGTCCGCGACACGCCGAGGCGCCTGGAGCGCGATATGACCCATCTTGAACATAGATTCGGGACAATGGCCCCAAGCAGGATGGTTCAGCGCAGGAGCGGAGAAACAAGTTGATAAAGACGGCGAAACCTGAGCGTAACGGTACGGTTCGGGTCACCTTCGCGCTTCCCCGCGATGTGCCCACCGGGGCGGTGTCGGTGGTGGGTGACTTCAACGGCTGGGATCCGTTCGCCCACCCGCTGCGGCGCCGGGCGAACGGCACCCGCAGCGCATCGGTGACGGTTCCAGCCGGCCGCACGCTGCACTTCCGCTACCTGGCCGAGGGCGGGGTGTGGTTCGACGACGAAGCCGCCCCGCACAGCGACGCCCGGGGCGGATACGTCACCGTCTAATCTCCGGGCACAGCAGCCCGCGATATCCCGGAACCGCCGCCCGGCCTGTGGCGTTGTCGTGCGCGCTTAACCTGCCTATTCGGTGAGCTGCTGTACCAGCAGGCTCATGGGGAAGTAGATGCGCAGCGCGCTGATCTTGTCGGCCTGGATGTCGTAGACGACCGAGTAGGGGACGCGGACCGCCCGGCCGGTTGGCGGGATCCCGGCGAACTCGCCGGTGTGCGTGCCGGCGAAATCGGCCTCGATCGCGGCTTTGCCGTCGTCGGTGAGCAGGTTCTTCAGCTCCATGCGCGCGTCGAACGCGCCCTCGTGGACGAACCGGATCAGTTGCCCGGCGGCCTGTCGCCCGTCGGCGCGCTGGTCGGTGCCTTCGAAGGTCGCCACGACGTCATCGGTGAAGTAGACGGGGAAGTCTGCCCGCTTGACCAGGGCGTCAAGGTAGTCCTGCATAACCTGCCGTTCGGTACCCATGGTGGCTCTCCTTTCCCCTCGGCCTCGCCTCCCGGCCGGCCGGGGCAGGGGCACAGCGACAGGATGCCCACGTCGGCGGCGGTTTAGGAACTAGGGTCGCGCCCTAGCCGTGGGAACTAGGGTGGCCGGGGCCTGCGGGGGGCGCCGCAAGAGCGTCGCCGATCTGGGTCCGGGCGTCGACGCCGAGCCGGGCCAGGATCTGGGCAAGGTGGAACTCCACGGTCTTGACGCTGATGTACAGTTCGGCGGCTATTTGCCGGTTGGACTTGCCGGCGGCCGCCGCCTGGGCGACGGCGAGCTGGCGGGCGGTCAGCGGCGGGGCCGGGCCGGTGGCGGCCTGCGGGCCGGTGGACAGTTCCTGGTCGCAGCGTTCCAGGAAGGGCCGGGCGCCGAGCGTGGCGAACAGGCCGCGGGCGGCGGCGAGGTCGCGGGCGGCGGAGCGGCGCTGGCCGGCGCGGCGCAGCAGCCGGCCGCGTTCCAGCCGGGTCATCGCCTCCTCCAGCGGCATGCCCAGGCCGTCCAGGTGGGCCAGGCTGGCGTCGTAGGCCGCCAGGGCGTCGGCCGGGCGGTGCCGGGCGGCGGACAGGACGCCGCGGGCCCGGCTGGCGGCGGCCAGGGCCGAGCGGCGGCCGCGTGCGGCGGCGAGCTGTTCGTATCGCCGTAGCAGGGCGTCGGCCTGGTCCGGGCTACCGGTGCGGGCCAGTGCCTGAGCGCAGGCCGGCCAGAACAGCAGCCTGCCGGGTTCCAGCCGGCCGAGCAGGTCAAGGTCGCCGATGACGGTTTCGGTGGCGGCCAGGACGCCCGCTGGGTCGTCACGGGCCACCGCGATGGCGGCCCGTGCGTCGGCCAGGGCGATGGCCATGGCGCCGGTCTGGGCACCGGGCTGGCGGGCGGCCGCCTCGGCGTGCCCGGTCGCGGCCTGCCAGTGGCCGCGGCCCGCGGCGACGTACCCGGCGGCCAGGTGCGCCCGGCCCAGCAGCCAGCTCTGGTCCAGGTCATCGATCAGCGTGACGAGGCGTTCTCCCTCGGCACCGGCCCGGTCCCAGTCTCCGGCCCGGTAGGCCACAAGCACCCGCATCAGCCTGGCCTCCATCAGGTGCACCATCGGCAGGCTGGCCGCGCCGGTGGCCACTGTGGCCGCGTCCAGGTGGTCGGCGGCGCTAGGCAGGTCATCGGCGTAAAGCAAGATAGAGCCCAGCCCGGCATGCAGCAGCAATCGCCCGGCGTCATCGCCGCAGCGGCCCAGTTCGGCTTGCAGCAGCGGCCGGGCCCGGCTGGCCTGGCCGGCGGCGGCCAGCGAGCCCCCCTGGACGGCGCAGGCGCAGGCCCGGATGAACCCCGACACCGCGGTGTCCGCGGACCGCCGTGCCCAGGCCGCGGCATCGTCCAGCCGGTACTGGCCGATCAGCAGCAGAGCCAGGTGGCACGCCGCCGTCGCCGCGGACTCACGCACCAGGTCCGGGCCCTGAGCCGTCCCGGGAGCCAGCGCGGCCCAGCCCTCGGTGATCTGGCGCTCGGCCGGAGCGTACTGGCCGGCCAGCAGAGCCAGCCGCCCCAGCAGCAGGCTGCGCAGCGGCGACGCCGGCAGCGCGGCGACCTCATCGGCGTAGCCGCGCGCCCTGGCGGCGTCACCGGTGTCGATCAGCATCCCGACGGCCGCCAGCAGCCACGTGTCCCTGGCGGGCCCCCGGCCCGCGGCCCGGGCGGCCATCATGAGGTGCTCGGCCGCCTCCACCACATTGCCCGCCGTCCGTTCGCGGTCGGCCTGCGCGGCCAGGTCGGCGGCCAGCACCTCGTCGGTGCCGGGGCAGCCCGCGGCCCGGTGTGCCAGCGCCGCCGGCCCGGTGGTCAGCCCGACCGCCGCCCGGTGCAGCGCGGCGCGGCGGCTCACCCCGATGTCCCGGTACACCGCGGCCCGGATCAGCGCGTGCGGGAACACACACCGCCGCCCGGCGGCCGTCTCCTGCTCGGCCAGCAGGCGCGCCCCGATAGCCTCCTGCCAGGCCGGGAGCGGATCGGGCAAACCCGCCAGCTCCGCGGCGTCAGCCAGCCCACAGTCCGTGCCAAGGACCGCCGCCGCCACCACCAGCCGCTCGGTCTCCTCCGCGCAGGCAGCCAGCCGCGACAGCACCAGCGCCGCCAGCGACCGTGGTGCCGGCAACGTGACACCCGGGGCCCGCAGCGCGTCGGCGGGCAGGTCCTGCAGCAGCTCCCGCACATGCAGCGGAACACCCCCCGTGTGGTCGGCGAGCCGCGCGGCGGCCCGGCCGCCCAGCCGGCCCGCCCCGGCCCGCGCGGCCAGCTCGGCCACCTCCGCGGCACCCAGCCCGCCCAGCTCCAGCGGCACGCCCCGGTCGGCGGCCAGCCGCACCAGGCCCGGCGGCAACCGGGCCAGGCCCTCGGTCCGGGTAGCCACCACGCCGAGGACCCGGGCCGCCCCCACCCTGCGCAGCGCGAAGCTGACCGCCTTCAGCGACAGCTCATCACCCCACTGGGCGTCATCGATCACCACCACCAGAACGGCGGAGGCGGCCTTCTCCCGCATTAAGCCGAGCAGCGCCGACCCCGCCGCCAGCGGGTCCGCCGGCCCGGACGCCAGCGCCGCGGCGACCTGCCCGGCGGCCCCGGCCGCCGGCTGCGCCAACTGCCCGAGCAGGCCACCAGACAGCCCGGCCTCGTCCGGATCGCCGCAGGCCAGCACGGACCCCGCGCGGTTCGCCCACCCGGCCAGGCACCGCCGGATCAGCGCCGTCTTGCCTATACCGGCGGCCCCGGCAACCACAACGACCCGCCCCTGGCCGCCTTCGGCCAGCGCAAGCTGCCGGTCCAGCTCGGCCACCTCGGCGGCCCTGCCCACGAACACCTCGTCCACAAAGGCGCCCCCTCCCGCGGGGCCTCAGCTGGTCCGCGGCTCCCCCCAACGGCCCGGGCCTGATTCCAGACCGGGGCATTACCCATCATTCACCCACCCCAGGTTCCCCTGCTAGGGGCGGCCACCGGTGCGCCCGGCGCGCCGCGGTCCCCATACTGCCCATGGCAGCCGACCGACGCGGGAGAACCATGACCGAGATCGTGATCAAGCTCGAGCGCGGCCCGGACGACCAGCCAGCCGGCCAGCTCACCACCGGGACCGGGCAGATCATCGCGTTCACCGGGTGGCTTCACCTGATCCGCTTGCTCGAAGACCAGCTACGCCAAACCCCGCAGCCGCAGCGACCCTAGTTTTCACTGCTAGGGCACGGCCCTAGTACCAAGATCCCGGCCGCGGAGAGAGCATGCCGGTGACCGCCCCGCATCATCGTCGATTCCCGCCCGTCATTTTGGGCGCAGCGAGGTCAGGCATGGCCACGAAACGACTCCCACGGCGTAACCGGAAAGCGACGGCCTTGCTGGGCCTCGTCCTGAGCATGGGCCTGTGTGCTGGGACGCTGGCTTCGGCCACCCCGGCCGCGGCTGCCGCCAGCATCAGTTTCGCGCCCACCTCCGGAGCGCCGGGGACGACTGTCCTCATCTTCGGGTCGGGCGTCACCTTCGATTCGTCCAGCACGGTGACGTTCGGCACGGCGACGGCGGTCGCTCAGGTAGAAGACTCCACCGAGATCAGCGCCATCGTGCCTGCCCTGCCGGCCTCGGTCGTCCCGATCGCGGTCACGACCGGGGGAAGCCGGGTGACCGGTACCAAAGGCTTCACGGTCGTCCCCGGGCTGGTGCTGACCCCGGCCACCGGGCCGCCCGGCTCGACGGTGAGCGTTTCCGGGGCGGGGTTCGGGAAGTCGGAGAAGATCACCATCTCCTTCGACAGCACCACGCTTCCGGCCGCTCCCACGACCAACAGCAGCGGCAGCTTCGGGCCGGTCTCGATCACGGTCCCCGCCGCGGTGGTCGGGGGGAGTCATACGATCTCGGCCAAGGGCGGCAGCACCGGCAAACTGGCCAAAGCGGTCTTCACCGTGACCCCCACGATCGCGCTTTCGCCGGCCAGCGGGCCGCCCGGCTCGGCGGTGCAGGTTTCCGGGGCCGGGTTCGGGGCGTCGGAGAAGGTCACCATCTCTTTCGACGGCACCAAACTGAGAGCCCCCGTGACGACCGACAGCAGCGGCAGGTTGCTCCCGGTCTCGGTCAAGGTCCCCCCCGCGGTCATCGCGGGGAGTCACACGATCTCGGCGCTAGGGGGCACCACCGGCCTGCTGGCCCAAGCCGTCTTCACGGTGACCCCCCGGATCGCGGTTTCGCCGGCCACCGGGCCGCCTGGCTCGGCGGTGCACGTTTCCGGTGCGGGCTTCGGGCCCTCGGAGAGGGTGGATGTCTACTTCGACGCCACCGACCTGACGCTGGCCGATACCGGCGCGACCGGGAGTTTCGGGCCGGTTTCGATCACCGTGCCCACCACAGCGGTGCCGGGGACCCACACGGTCTCGGCCGAAGGCCGCCAATCCGGCGTGTTCGCCCAGGCGGGCTTCACCGTGACCCCCGCCACCACGCCCACGATCGTGGTCTCGCCGGCCACCGCGCCCCCCGGCTCGGCGGTGCAGGTTTCCGGTGCGGGCTTCGGGCCCTCCGAAGGGGTGGATGTCTACTTCGACACCACCGACCTGGCGCTGGCGCAAACCGGCGCGGCCGGCAGCTTCGGGCCGGTCTCGATCACCATCCCCAGCCCGGCGGTGCCCGGGGCGCACACGGTCTCGGCCGAAGGCCGCCAGACCGGCGGGTTCGCCCAGGCTGGCTTTACCGTGAACACCAACTGGACCCAGTTCCGCTCCTCGGCCAAGCACAGAGGAGCCAATCCGTTCGAGAACGTGCTGTCGCCCGCCAACGTCTCCGGCATAGACCAGGACTGGGCCTTCACCACCGGCGGCAGCGTCGCCTCCTCCCCAGCGGTAGTGAACGGGGTGGTGTACATCGGCTCGGACGACACCAACCTGTACGCACTCAACGCCAGCACCGGCGCCCAGTTGTGGAGCTTCCCCGCCAGTGGCAACGTTTTCTCCCCCGCGGTGGCGAACGGCGTGGTCTACGCGGTCGGAAACGGCAATGTCTACGCGCTCAACGCCGCCACCGGGGCGCAGCAGTGGACCCAGACCATCGGAGCTGACTCCGAGTCCCCGCCGACGGTGGCCAACGGCACGGTCTTCGTTGGCCTCGGCGCCGGTGTCTACGCCTTCAACGCCGCCACCGGGGCCCAGGACTGGACCTTCACCACGGGAGAGGTTGTCGACGGCGCCCCCGCCGTGGCCAACGGCGTGGTCTACGTGGGCTCGGTCGACGGCAACCTCTACGCCCTCAACGCCAGCACCGGGGCCAAGCTCTGGAGCTTCTCTCCCGCCGGAAGCGAGGTCGAGACCGCCCCGGCCGTGGCCGACGGCGTGGTCTACGCGGCCGCGGACAACGGCAACGTCTACGCCCTCAACGCCACCACCGGAGCCCAGCTCTGGAGCTTCTCCACCGGCTCCAGCGTCTTCTCCTCTCCGGCCGTGACGAACGGGGTGGTCTACGTGGGCTCCAACAACGGCAACGTCTACGCCCTCGACGCCGCCACCGGGACCCAGCTGTGGAGCTTCGCCACCGGGAGCAGCGTCAGCTCCTCCCCGGCCGTGGCCAACGGGGTGGTCTACGTGGGTTCCGACGACGACAACGTCTACGCCCTCAGCGCGGCCACGGGGGCCCGGCTGTGGAGCTTCACCACTGGGGGAGCGGTCGGTTCCTCCCCGGCGGTGGTGAACGGCGAGGTATACGTGGGCTCCAACGACGGCAACCTGTACGCGTTCGACCTCGCCGGCGGGCAGCAGGCGCCCGCCCGGCCCCGCCGGGGCAGCTTGCACCCCGACTACCGCTTGCGCGTGCGGCCATAGCAAGCCCGAAGGGCCGTTATGCCTCTTGATCTCTCAAGCCAGCGCCCCGGGCAGGCTTTGTACCTGCGCTCATGGCTCCGGCGAGCCACACCGTGATATGCCGGTCCGGACAGATCGCCGGCCCGTAGCGGGGCCCGCTCGGCTACCGCCCGCACGCGGACGGTCTTGGGCTGGGCGCTGTGGACCGGTGTCGTGGTGGTGGTGTTCTTCCAGGTCGTTCCGGAGGCAAAGACGCGCCAGATCAAGCGGGCGGCCGATGCCTTCGAGGCGGCGCTGCGCGATCAGGCCCAAGCCGAAAGCGGCCAGGCCCCGGACCCGGCGGGCGCCGGGGAAGGCCGCCAGGTACCACTGAAATGATCAGCGCGGTCCGGTCCCCGTCGGCTCACCGGCCGCAGCGGGTAAATCACGCGCCCGCGGTGGCCGCCCGTCCCGGGGTGTCACAAGATAGCAACCGCGTTTCCCGCGAGTCGCTGGCGGGCGCGAGCGATGAAGTGATTCATGCCGATAGCGGTGGCGTGATCGAGGAGCGCGGATGCCCACCGCTGTGCCGCGGGCGGGTCATGGACGGCGCTGACCTCAGCGAGCGAGTCAAGGACGAAGGCGACGGGCCAGTGGAACGTGTAGCCCTCTCCGGTGGTGCGCCGCGCATGGGAGAGGGCCTCGGTGAGATGGGCCACTGCCGCCCCGTAGTCGCCGCGGGCCGCCTCAGCGAGGCCAATGGCCCGGCAGGCGAGCGCTCGCTGGTAGGCGATGTTGGTGGTGGCGGCCAGGGTGGCCGCCTCGTTCGCCGCACGCCAGGCTGCATCCAGGTTCTGCTCGGCCAGCTCCACCTCGGCCAGCAAGCTCATCAACCACGGACGGAGGGCAAGCATCGTCCCCTCTCCGGCGGCCCCCGCCCTGCCCAGCTCAGTGCGGGCCGCGCTCGTATCGCCCATCAGGAGGTGGACCCGGGCAGCGTGAGCCGCCGTGTAGAGGATGCGCACCGGATCGCCTGACTTCTTCGCCGCCCTGCCCGCCGCGTTCACGTGACCAACGGCGCTGTCGAGATCGCCGACATCCGCATCGATCGCCGCCAGGAACATGAGGTTCACCGACCGGGCTCCCGGATCGTCCGACATCGACAGCCCGGCCTGGGCACAGTGCCGGGCATTGGCGTAATCAGCGCGCATCATGTCGAGGCCTGGCTGGTTCGGCTCGAAGGCGGCGGCAGCTCGCACGTCGCGAAGGTCAGTTCGGCCGGCCAGCTCTCGGTCAATCCTTGGCTCACGCAGACCGCCGCGCACCAGATCCTGGCGGCTGAGGCCAGCCCGTCGTCCTACGTCACCGCCATCGTCACGCCCAACTGCACCAACGGCGGGTTCTACCACATCCCGCCCGGCGATGCGTTCATCCTCACCGGTGCCGAATTCGACCTCGTCGGCGAACCTAGCCCCCCTGAGGGGCTCATCTTGTACTACGGGCCGTCAGCCACGCCGTGCACGTCCGAGGCCGCGTTCTCCGCGAGCGAGGAAGAAGAGGCCACCGATCACCAGGTGTTCCAGCCGGGCATCGCGATTCCGGCCGGTGACGCTCTCGGCGTGGAGAGCCAGGGGAGCGCCGGCGGGGCCGAAGTCTACGGCTATCTAGTGCCAGCCTCGGAGGTGCCGCAGCACCCGGCTACCGCTGGCTCGGGCCGGCCATCACTCCTGCCCCTGCCCAGGCGCTAGCTCGACGCCAGGCCAATGCCGGCCGACCCTATCGCCATCAACGCGCTCCTCGCCGCCCAGGGCCTGTGGATCGCCGCCGCCTCCATCACGTTGGCGTACCGACGGCGCCGCGTCACCGGCGCTTCCACAAGCCAGTAATCAGCCAGCCTCCGCAGCCTGACCGCGTCGGCCGCTCACCGCGCCTGAGCGCCCTCGATCCTGCCATCAGCCTCATCACCATCTGAGCCCTCCGACCAGCGCTCGAACACGCAGTGTAAAAGCCGCCAGCACAAGATCCGGCTAGTGACGGCTTAATACCAGACCGGCACCGGGTGCTGTGGCCCCCGAAGGAGTTGCGAACGGTATTGCTTGCTGAGGTCCGCTACAGCTGACCGCCAGGTGAGTTTTCGCTGGTGTAACCGACGATCCGCTGGAGCAGGGGAACGGCTTGTGCAAGGACGCCTTGTTCGTGCTGATCTAGCTCGTGGGTCAGACGTTCGGCCAGCCAGTCCTGTTTCACCGCCCTGGCGTCGTCGAGCGCGCGCCGGCCCGCGTCGGTGAGGGTGACGATGCTCTGCCGGCCGTCGTTGGAGTCTGCCGTTCGGCCGACGAGCCCTTGAGCCTCAAGGACGGCCACGATCGCACCCATTGACTGGGAACGTGTTCCCTCAGCCCGGGCCAGCTGTGAGATGGTTTGTGGCCCGCCGGTCTCCAGTCTTAGCAGAGCAGCCTCTTGCGACCACGTCAGGTCGCCGGGGCTGGCCGTCGACCGCAACCGCCGGATGAGCCCGACAGCCACTGCCCGAAGCTGAGCTGCGACAGCAGCCTGGTCGATCGGTGAAGAGTCGCCTTCGGTTCTCACCTGCCCATCGTCTCCCAAAAGCGTACGAGCTCGCACGCCCAAGATGCGAACGTTGCCTTCGAAGTCTACCTTCATATATTGTCGGACCGTCGCGACCATCCGGCCACGGCCTGGCTGGTGCTCGAGGAGGAAGGATGAAAGCCGCAGTCGTTGACGCCGTTGGCGCCGGTTTCAAAATCGCTGAGGTCGAGCTGGCTCATCCTCTGGGGCGGGAGGTCCTCATTGATGTTCGGGCCTCCGGTCTTTGCCATACCGATCTGACGATCGCCACTCAAGACGTCGGCGTGTTCGCGATGCCGGTGCTATGCGGGCACGAGGTCGCGGGGGTCGTGGCAGAGATAGGCCCGCAGGTGACACAGTTCGAGGCTGGTGACCGTGTAACAGCGTGCCTGGTTCAAAGCTGCGGCGCGTGCGCGGTCTGCCTCGCGGGACGCCCGTATCAGTGCCCGAACGGCGCCACGCTGATGCGAAGGGCGGATCAGGCGCCGCGGGTTACCCGCGCCGGCGAACCCGTCACCCAGGCTTTCGGATTGGGTGGCTTCGCGGCGCAGGCACTGATCCACGAAAACCAGCTGGTGAAGATCCCGATCGCGATGCCGTTCCCGCAAGCGGCACTGCTTGGTTGCGGAGTGGTCACGGGCGCTGGTGCCGTGCTCAACACCGCGCGGGTGCATCCCGGGGATACGGTGGCGATCATCGGTGCTGGTGGTGTGGGTCTCAACGCGGTGACCGCGGCGTCCCTAGCAGGTGCCGCACAGATCATCGCGATTGACATCCACGACGCCACACTCCCAAAAGCGCGACGGTTCGGCGCAACCGATGTGATCAACTCGGCGAAAGTCAACCCTGTGGAGGCGGTCCACGAACTGCTGCCCAATGGGGTCGACAGCGTGTTCGACTTCGTTGGACTCAACGAGGTAACGACTCAGGCGCTGGAGATGCTCACCGTGGGCGGCGCGCTTTACCTGATCGGGGTTTCCAGCCCAGACTCGCAGATCACGGTCAACCTTGTCGGAGCCGTGCTGCGGCAGCCCCGCGTCGTTGGGGTCAACACCGGCTCGACCAACTTCAAGCGTGATATCCCGCTGTATTCCCGGATGTATCTCGACGGCCGGTTCGAGCTGGATGCGCTGGTATCGGCAGAGATGAGCCTGGACCAGATTGAGTCCGGTTACCAGAAGCTCGCCGACCCGGAAGTCAGCCGAGTTGTAATCACCAGATTCTGAATCGACACGGCCTGCTCAGCAGCCGGGCCGCGAAAGGACTGAGCATGACATCCCACACGACTATCTCGCCGCAGGAAGCCGCCGACCGCCTGGCCATCCGGGAACTGGTCGACGCTTACGCCCATTGCGCCGACAGGCGCGACGCCAGGGGCCAGATGGACCTGTTCACCGAAGACACCCGCTTCCTGGTGTTCTATGACCTGACTTCCGCAGAACCGTCCCAGGAGCTGCACGGACGAGAGTCTCTGGCTCCTGTGTTCGACGACCTCAACCAGTACGTCGCCACCATGCACTTCAACGGGCAGAGCACGATCTCTCTCGACGGGAACAAGGCCACCGGCGAGAGCTACTGTCTGGCCCATCATCTTTCGGTCGCCGAGGACGGGCAGCGCACGCTGATGGTCGCGTCCATCCGCTACCTCGATCAATTGGTCAAGCAGGACGGCCGGTGGCTCTTTGCCGAACGCCGCCTGATGGTCAACTGGATCGACACGAGGCCGTCCATGGCCTGACGGAAGACCCTCTCACTTACGAGCCTGGGCGTGCGGGTCGCGGTCAGTAGGGTGAGGGTTGGGTGAAGATGATGGTGAGGCTGACAATCTTCCCGTCCCGCAGGGAGAAGTAGTTGGTCATGACCAGCTCGTCGGGCAGGTTGGTCTTGTCGTAGTCGCCGTCGTACTTGGCTCGCACGATGATTTCCCCGTAGTGGTCGATTACCTCTCGGACCTCCATGGTGACGTGATCGCCGACGATCTCTTTGGCGATGAATTTGCGGATGGCCTCGATACCCCAAATCTCGCGGCGGTTGTCGTTCACGTAGGCGTCAGGGGCGAAGGTGGCGACGATACGGTCGTTGTCGAAGGCGTTGACCGCGGCGATGTGCTCGGCAACGACTGGGGGCAGCGCGGTGATCAGCTGGCTGGTCATAGGTGATGGCTCCCTTGTTCCTCGGACCGGCCCCGTGGCCGGTTCGATAGCCAGCTTCTGTCCTCCTGTAATGGGAGGGTCAAGGGCGGATCCTCCACTTGACTCTCCCACAGGGGGAGATCCCAACCTAGGGTCGTGAACTCAACGCTGCCCATCGGCGACTTCTCCCGGGCCACGCACCTGAGCGTGAAGATGCTTCGCCACTACCACGAGATTGGCCTGTTGGAGCCGGTCGATGTGGACGTGGATACCGGACACCGGCGGTACGCCGCAAAGCAGATCGTCACGGCTCAGATCATCCGCCGCTTCCGCGATCTGGCTATGCCACTCGAAGAGATCCAGATTGTGCTTCAGGCTCCCGACCTCGAGACCCGCAACCGGGTGATCGCCAACCATCTGGCCCGTCTGGAGTCAAGCCTGGCCAGGACCCAAGAAGCGGTCAGATCCCTGCGAGAGCTGCTGGATCACCCCCAGGCCGGTGTCCCCATCGATCACCGCCACCTCGCCGCCGCGCCTGCCGCTGTCATCACCGACATCGTTGACAAGGCCGACGCTCTGGCCTGGTATCGCGGAGCCGTCGGCGAGTTGGCCGCCGCGCTGTCCGCCCAGGACATCAGCCCGGCCGGGCCCGCCGGGGGCGTCTTCGACACAGAGTTGTTCACCGAGGACCGGGGACGAGCCACGATCTTCCTTCCGTGCGATCCGCTGCCCCGGCCGATCGGGCGCGTCAGCGTCACCGTGATCCCGCCAGCAGAACTGGCGACGATCGTCCATCCCGGTCCCCACACCGACATCGACCGAACTTACGGTGCCCTCGCCGCCTACGTGGCCCAGCAAGCGCTTGCGGTCGACGGGCCGATTCGCGAGTACTACCTCGTCGGCCCATCCGAAACCCAAGACGACTCCCTCTGGCGAACCGAAGTTGGATGGCCGATCTTCCAAACCCGGCCCACGCGCCAACTATGCAACTAGTGCGCGAATAGCACCGGTTGGGGGATCGGAGGCAGCGCGCGCGAGCCCTGTCGAATGGGCCACGCTATAACTTCCGCGAACCAACTAAAGAGGATGACGTGAGTAACGCCACACGAACGCAACAGCCAACGGGGAGCGACATAACTCAGCTCCGTCCATTCCGCGTCGAGATCAGCGGCACGGCGATCCGCGAGCGGCTAGCGCGAACCCGATGGCCGGAGAAGGAACCCGTCGGCGACTGGTCGATGGGGATCCCGCTGGCGTACGTCCAAGAACTCGCCGGGTATTGGGAGAAGTCCTACGACATGCAGCGCGTCGCCGATCGGCTGAACCGCTACGAGCAGTTCATGACGACGATCGACGGCGTCGACATCCACTTCCTGCACGTCCGTTCGCCAGTTGAAGGCGCGACGCCGTGCATCATGACTCACGGCTGGCCGGGATCGGTCATCGAGTTCATCAAGGTGATCGATCCGCTCGTGGATCCGGTCAGCCACGGCGGGGAGGCGTCCGACGCGCTCCAGCTCGTGATCCCCTCGCTGCCGGGCCACGGGTGGAGCGGCAAGCCGGCCGTGACCGGCTGGAGCGTCGAGAAGATCACGCAGGCGTGGATCGAGCTGATGGACCGGCTCGGCCATGAGCGCTGGGTCGCACAGGGCGCCGAGTGCATACTCTCGCTTTCCAGCCGACAACGTCGCCGTGTCCGAGCGCTGGGCGCGGACCCGTTACACCGACCTGCGGTACTACGGCACGCCTGAGCGGGGTGGCCATTTCGCCGCCTACGAGGCTCCTGCCGAGTTCGTCGCCGAAGTGCGCGCGGGACTCCGCGCTATGGCATGAACGTCGACCTCTGTGACGCTTCCGGATAGCGGCACGTGGCGCGCCGCCTGATCCGCTCCGTCAGCTTGCCGGAGCGTCCTAGGAGTCGCCGCCTCCGAGACCCGCGCTGCGGGCACGGATGATGGCATGGGCCCGGTCGGCGACCTGGAGTTTGGCGAAGATGCTGGAGACGTTGTTACGGACTGTCTTCGGGCTGATGAACAGCTGCCGTGCGATGTCGCCGTTCGGTTTGCCAGCGGCCATGAGGTCGAGAATCTCGCGTTCCCGCGTGGTGAGCTCGGGGAAGAGCTGTTGGTCGTAGGCGGATAGCGGCCGGGTGAGAAACGCGAGCACGCGCTCTGCGATGGTCGGGCCGAAGATCGCCTCGCCGCTGCCGGCGGCGGTGATGGCGCGGAGCACCTCGGGGGAGTCCGAGTCCTTCAGGAGGTAGCCGCGTGCGCCGGCGCGCATCGCGGCGAAGACCGAGTCGTCGTCGTCGAACATGCTGAGTACGAGCACGGCGGTGCCGGGTGCGATGGCGAGGATCTGGCGGGTGGCCTCGACGCCGTTGAGGTCGGGCATGTGCAGGTCCATCACGACGATATCGGGGCCCAGCGCCCGCGCCTGCGTGATCGCTTCTGCACCGGTCGATGCCTCGCCGACGACATCCATGTCCGGGGTGGATGCCAGAAGGGCCCGAAGTCCTGCGCGGAACATCGGGTGGTCGTCCACCAGCAGGACGCGCCGCGCGGTCATGATGCCCCGGCCAGGGGCAACCGCGCGACGAGAACTGTCCCGCACGGCGGCACGGCGTCTACGGTGAGCGTTCCGCCTAGCTCGGTGGCCCGTTCGGCCATTGCGGTGAGCCCGACGCCGGGCCGGACACCGGGTCCGATCCCCCTGCCGTCGTCGGTGACGGTCATCCGGAGCTCGCCGTCCCCACGACGGAACTCCACCCGGCAGTTCGCTGCGCCCGCGTGGCGCGCTGCGTTCGTCACCGCCTCCACGGCGATGCGGTAGGCGGCGACCTCGACAGCGGCAGGAAGCGCGGGCAGCGGGACGGGGACGGACACAGTAACCGTCAGGGACCGCTCGCCGGCGGTGACCCGCACCGCGTACTCCTCCACCGCTTTGACGAGGCCGAGCTCATCGAGCGCGGGCGGGCGCAGGTCGTGAGCGATCCGCCGGATCTCAGCGATGCTGCGCCGGGTCTCCGCCTTGAGCTGGTGGAGCATCTCCTCAGCGCCCTCGGGGTTGTTGGCGAGCAGGTTACGCGCCGCGTCCAGGCCGAAGGCGACCCCGGCCAGCGCCGGCCCCAGGCCGTCATGCAGGTCGCGGCGAAGGCGTCGGCGTTCCTCTTCGCGAGTGGTCACGAGACGTTCGCGGGAGCGGACGAGGTCGCGGAATAGCAGCGCCGATCGCGCCGTCACCGCCGTCTGCCGGGCAAGATCGTCCAGCAGCCGCCGTTCGCTGCGACTGAACCTTGACGTGCCGGCGCGATAGCTGACCACTAGCCGGCCGACGTCTTGGCCTTGGCAGACGAGCCGGGCTTGGTATTCGCCGCCCGCCGGGGCCCCCTGTGCCGCGGTAGGACGGTCCGGCGGGTCCCCCGGCAAGGCGACCGCGACGTAGGGGACCCGCAACGCCGATGCCACGGTGCCTGCGACGGTCTCCAGCGCGCCGGCTGGGTCTGCGGGCATCTCCAGGTTCCGTCCGAGCTGCGTCAGCACCCTGTAGGGGTCGCCACGGTCACCGTAGAGCAGCCGGTCAACGGATCGTTGCAGCCAATGCCGCAGCGGCGAGAACAGCACCGCGACCAGGCCCGCGGCAACCGGCGCGGCAGTCCGTCCACTCACCAGATGGCTCAGCAGTTGAACGGCGGCCAGATAGACGCCCAGCAGCAGGGCTGTCAGCAGCCCGTACACCAGCGACCGCCGCACGATGACGTTGACGCCATAAAGGTGATGCCGCAAGATGGCGATCCCGATCGCGAGCGGGATGACCAGAGCGAACAGTGCGGTCGCGATCGTGCCGAGCAGACGAGGGCCCGCAGGTGCCGGGATTTGTATCCCGACGAGGAATACCGCCGCCGCTATCAGGAGCCACTGCACTTGAGCTCGCTCGGCGCCGTGCGCCCGGCGCCAGCGCCATGCCAGCGACGCGACGGCGCAGGCGCAGCAGACCAGGAACAGCGCCCAGCCCACGCCGCCGGCCCAGCGGAACACTGCTACCGGCAGCGGCAGGGCCAATGGGTTGGCGCGCGCCGGCTGGATGGCAAATGGGCCAGGGGCAAACGCGTACGACCAGGCCAGCAGCGCGATCGCAAGGGCCGCCGCCCAGGCGACCCATCGCCAGTGCCGTGACGGCAGGCGACCGTCGGGGAACAACAGCAAGCCGTAGGTCATCAGCGGGTTGAAGCACAATACCCCGGCCCAGGATGACACCCAGCCAACTGCCACCGCACCAGGCAGCGAGCCGGGATGGGCGGCGAGGCCGACACGCGCATAGGCCAAGAGCGCGAGCGTGACCGCGCCGGCAAGTCCACCCGCGCCGACATACACCCAGCCCAGCACGTTGCTTCCGACGCGGGACAGGATCAGCGCGCCCACCACGCCGAACCCGAGGGTAAAGGCCGCCAGCGGGTCGACATTGGTGGGATCTGCTGACGTAAGCGCGGACCGGCTGGCAGGCCACGCGAACAGCACCGCCAGCACCGCCGCCGAACCGCCCGCGATCACCCACCCGGCCCGGCCCGGGTAAGCCCGCGCGCTCCGGGACACCCGGTCAATGACGGCCATCCGCGTACCGTCTTCCATTCCGGACCCGCTGCCCAGGGTCTCTCGCGCCACCAGTATGCGCCTGCCAGCGCAAAGGCCGCCCCCCGCTGGGCTCGCCGCATCTGAGGCAGCGGGCATGACCTGGCGTGCCGCCATCATGGGACCGCCGCCCCACCGCGCGCCCGGTTCACCACGGCTGGGGCGTGTACGGCCCACACCCGGCTCATGAGAGCTGCGCCATGGCGGCTCAATCGCCGTGGCGCCTCAGCGGGGATCGGCACAGTACATCCAGCGGGCCCCGGCGGTTCTGGCCGGGGCCCTGCAACGTGCGGCATCGCTAGAGGATCAGCTGGAACGTGTCGATAGACACGGTGGCGCTGCGGTCCTTAACGGTCAGCTCCCCGCGTGCGCCTTGGTATCGGCCCGTGCCACCGGTGACAGCAACCGTCTTCGAACCATGGGAATTGATGCTGCCGACATCACCCGCGATCGTAAGTTGCCCGCCCGGCAGCGTGAACGCGCCGGCGCAGACAGCATCGGCCGCAACCACGATGACGCAGTGGATCGCGTTGTGCCCATAGTTTGCTTCATTCCTGGTAAGTGAGTCGGTGAACACCAGCTGATCGCCCGGCACGAGCTGGTGGCCCTTCTGTCCCGGAACCGGGACCAATGTTGCCGACACCTGGCGTGCCACAAGGCGGATAGTCTGCGTCGCCGTAGCTGACGTCCCGGCGGATGCGGAGAACATCGATCCGAACGCCAGACAGAAAGCCACAGCGCTGGCTGTAATTATCAGGAACTTGCGCATCCGATCGCACTCCTCGTTTTGGCGCTGCCCGTTGAACAGCGTCCTGCGGTCACCCACGACCCTTCACACCCCACGCTCCCGGACCCGGCGTCCCGTCGTAAATGGGACCGAAGTCCCGTCCGTTCCCGGCAGCGATCAGTTTCCGCGTCCGAACCAGGTGGTCAGGGCGTCGCGCAATCCGGTGTCGGTGCCATCTCCCACCCAGGCGACGTACCCGTCAGGGCGGATCACCACGGCGGCCGGGGCGCTGACTGAGCCCAGGACCGGAAGCTCCCACGGGCCGCGATATTCGGCATCGATCAACTGGACCCGGTCAGTCCAGGGTGTGATGTCGAGGATGCGCGGCTGATCGAGGTTGAGCAGCACCGGCTTGGCGCTGTGCAGGAGTTCGTAGACGCGGAGCGGGCCATCGGCGGTCGCGATGTCCAGATCGGGCATGCGCCGTCCGAGCAGGGGATGTCCCGGTCCGAGGTCGTAGTGGATGTCCAGACCCGACATCATGCCGGCGATACTCTTTCGCGGCTCGTCCATGCCGAGTAGCTCGGTCATGGTGTTGCGCAGGGCCTGGTGACGGTCGCCGGGGGTGGTCAGTGCGACTTGGGCCATGGTGTTTTGCAACACCCGGGCGCCGACCGGGTGACGTTCGCCGTGGTAGGTGTCCAGCAGGCTCTGGGGTGATGTCTTGGTGACCACCTGGGCCAGCTTCCACCCCAGGTTCACGGCATCCTGGACACCGGTGTTGAGACCCTGGCCGCCGAGCGGGGGATGCACGTGTGCCGCATCACCCGCCAGAAGGATGCGCCCCTTGCGATACGACGCCGCCTGCCGGGTGTTGTCGGTAAAACGGGAAGCCCAGATCAGGCTGTGCACGCCGTAGTCCGTCCCATCCGCGGCGATGAGTGCCTCGCTGACGTCCTGCAAGGTGGGCTCGCTGGTGTGCTCGACCTGGCGTTCGGTCAGGACGACACGAATCCGGTCTCCGCCCTCGGCCGGGCCGATCCCACCGCCCGGACGCAGGCCGAACTCCGGCTTCCCGGCCATCTCGACCTCGGCCATGAGCCAGCTCGTCGATGGATCCCACCCGGCGAACTCGATACCGGCCGCCTTCCGGATCACACTGCGGCCCCCGTCGCACCCGACCAGATAGTCCGCCCGGATCGACGCGCCGCCGGACAGTGCGACGTCGACGCCGGCGTCGTCCTGGGTGAACCCTGTCACCTCACGTTCGCGCGTGGTCGGCACCCCGAGCTCGTGGACCCGGGTAGCCAGCAGGCGCTCGGTCTGAATCTGCGGGAGGGCGAGCCCGTAGTTGCGGCGGGATGGGAAATCACTGATGTCCAAGGGGATTCGGCCGAATCCCTGGATCTGCATCGCCTTCCCCTCCTTCAGAAACCGGTCGGCGACGCCGCGCTGATCGAGCACTTCGATGGTGCGCGCGTGCAGACCGCCGGCGCGCGCGCGGTCGGGATCCGGCGTGGCGCGCCGTTCAACGATGACGACATCGACCCGGGCCAGGGCCAGCTCAGCCGCCAGCATCATTCCTGTCGGCCCCCCGCCGGCGATCACCACCGCATGGTCGGCCACTCGCCACTCCTTCGCTTCCATCTCCCAAAGGGGCGTTGATCTTCAGCATCACGCCCGGTGGGCGAGGACGAAGCGGCCTAGTCTGTGTCGCCCGGTTTCAGGCCGGTGATCTGGCTGCGGTAGCGCTCCAGCGCGGTGAGTATCTCCTGGGCTTGCCGCAGGTCTTCTGGGTCTGCTCCCCGGGCCCGCTCGCGGTCCAGTACGTCGCGGTAGAACACGTTCATCTCGGCGATCAGGCCGAGCAGTTTGTCCTGCAGGGTCGCCAGCGTGGGGTCGCGTGTGCCGATCCGGGCGATGATCTCTTCGGCTTCATCACGCTCGACCGCAGGCATGCGGGTCAGCGCATCCTCCCGGTAGCCGGCGCTGGAGTCGGTGACGTAAGGCTCGGTGAGCTCGCGCAGGCGCTCTAGATCCCGCAGGTGGGCGATCATCTGGTCAGGGCGTGGGCTCGCCGGTGGTGCAGGCTCTGGAGCCACCCCAGGGTCATCGTTCATGGTGACTATGGTCGCGTATTCAGACCGTCGCCGTCTCAGCCACACCCGGCTACCGCCTGCCCTCATATGCGGCAGCATGGCTGCCGCGACAGCCTGTTGCGCCACCAGTGGGGACACATCATGCTGGTGAACGAATATCAAGCACCTCAGCTCTCGCTACGCGGAGTAGAGCTATGGCCGACGGCCGGCATGCCAGACGGGACGAAGAGCCGCAGCGCGTGCTGGGCATGCCGGTTCGGGACCTCGGGCCTCATGCCAGACGGGACAGAGAGCCACAGCGCGTGATGGGCATTCCCATCGATTCTTTCGGGCCTGGATTGGCCTGGCGTGAGCAGCTTCTGTCGCTGGCACATCCCATCCGCAAGTACAAGCGATGGGTGCGACGCCGCCGTCTGGGCCCTTACGCGACCGACCAAGACGAACCTTAGGCAAGCCGGTTCCCAGTCACACGCGGGGGGAACACCGTACCGGCAGCGCCAACCAGGCAGAGGAGGTCGCGTGCGTAGCTACGGGCCACGAAGGAGTAAATGGCCTGGATCGACGAGTTGCCGCTCTGTTGCTGGCCCCCCTGGTAAACAGGTCGTAGAAGATCGCAGCCGTGGAGGGCATGCCGACTCTCATATCGTCGCCCCGGACCCCCTGGAGCGCCACCCGGACCATCTCAGCGGTTATCGGTCTGCATTTCTGGAGACAGGTGTGAATAATCCTCACGCATGCCGGGCGGGAACGGCAGGTCATCTAACCGGATGCGTCCGACTGCACAGTAAGACCCATCTGCTCATAGCCGCGACGAGGTACATGGGGACCCTGAGCTCAGGTCACTGAGCCCGCGTTAGCTTGAGATAACCTGGCCAGTTAGCTAGATTGCCGGTTACATCGTCGCGGGCATGGCTGGGACGGTGGCTCCCGGGAGACGTGCGCGATGCGGCGTGGGATGGGCAAGGGCCGGGGCCGGGAAGTGGGCGGCGGGGACGTTTCTGCCAGCCACCGGGACCGCACGGACGTCGGTGCGCCACTGGAGCCGAAGCTCCATGCGCCGCCGGTCCGTCAAGAGTGGGTAGAACGTTCAGATCTGCTTGCCTTCTTGGATCGTTCAACTGCCAAGCTGGTGCTCATCGCTGCTCCTGCCGGGTACGGCAAGACCACACTGCTGGCCCAATGGTGCTCGCTGTCGGCCACCGCCAGATCTTTCGCCTGGGTTTCGCTCGGTCGGGAAGATAACGATCCGACTGCTTTGTGGCGGCTGGTCGTGCATGCTCTGCACCGCGCGTGCCCCGCGATCGATGATAAGAACTTGCGGCGGCCGTTGGAGGGTCGGCTCCCCGACATCACTGGGCTGTTCGTTCCCGCGCTCGTCAACGCGCTCGCGGCCCTGCCAGAACCGGTGACCGTGGTGCTGGACGACTACCACCTGATCACCGAGCCCGCCTGTCATGATCAGCTTGAATTCCTGCTGCTGCATCTTCCGGCCCAGGCCCAGCTCGCGATCAGCAGCCGCGCCGACCCTCCGCTGCCGGTCGCCCGGCTCCGGGTCCGGGGCGATCTGACGGAGATCCGGATGGCGGAGCTGCGTCTGGCGCCGGAGGAGGCGATGGCGGTCATCCAGGAGCTGTCAGGCGTGCAGCTTGGCCAGGATGAGCTCCATGATCTTGCCGAACGGACGGAAGGCTGGCCGGCCGGCGTGTACCTCGCGGCCCTTTCCCTCCGCGGCCGGGCCGACCCCGGGGACTTTGTACGCCAGTTCACCGGCAGCCATCGGTACGTCGCAGACTTCCTGGCCGAGGAGGTCATCAACCGCCAGCCAGCACACACTCGCCAGTTCCTGTTGCACACCGCCGTTCTCGGCCGGTTCAGCGCATCCTTGTGCACCGCGGTCGCCGGCGCAGCCAACGCTCAAGAGATCCTCGACGACCTCAGTGCCCGCAACCTGTTCGTTATCCCGCTGGATGACCGCCGGGGGTGGTTCCGCTATCACCATCTGTTCGCAGAGGCGCTGCAGGGCGCACTGGCGCGAACCGAGCCCGGAATTGTGCCGACGCTGCACCAGCGGGCCAGTGCCTGGCACCGCCAGTGGGGATCCGCGGAGGAAGCCATCGAGCACGCCCTCGCCGCCGGTGACGTCGATGCCGCCGTCTCCCTGATCGCTGAGCACTGGTATGCGTGCATGGACGCCGGCCGGATCGCCACTGTTCGCGCGTGGCTGCGCTCGGTTGGCGATGACGAAATCCGTACGCGCCCTCTGGCCGCGCACTGCGCGGCCTGGATCGCGGCGCTCACAGGTGATCGCATGTCGCTGCGGCGCTGGCTGCTGGTGATGCAGGCGGGAGGTCATGACGGGCCCCTGCCAGACGGCATGCGGTCGCTGCAGTCCTCCGCGGCACTGCTGGCGGGCACCTTCGGGCTTGACGGGCTTGCCACCATGTGTGCGGCGGCCGCCACAGCGGTGGACCTGGAAGACGACCCGGCTTCTCCCTGGTACGCGCTCGCGCGGGCAGGACTGGGAGTGGCGCTCTACCTCGGCGGCGAATACGCCGCCGCGCGGCAGCAACTGGACGACGCTCTGCTCAGCGAGCCAAGGATCGCGCGGGTACGCCTGCTGGCAACCTGTTTCAGGTGCCTGGTGGCCCTCGAGGAGGGCAGGCTCGCGCAAGCTCGCGCCTTGGCCGACCTGGCCCACGACATCGTCTCCGACCTCGCCTTCGACCTTGACCGGGCGCCGCAAGGCTCGTTCGCGCACCTGGCCATCGGCGCTGTCTGCGCCGGTCAAGGGCGGCTTGAGGAAGCTCGCGCTTCGTTCGAGTGCGCCCTCCAGACGCGCCGCAAGCTGCCCGGCCTCAGCCCGTGGCCCAAGTTCGAGATCCTGCTCAGGCTTGCCCCGGTACTCCGGGATCTGGGGGACAAGCCCGCCGCTGCCGCCTTGCTAGCGGAGGCACAAGACGTCCTCACCGCACTGCCGGACGGCGCCCAGGCGCAGCTCAACCGGCTCAAGCTGCTCCAGCGGCGGCTTCAGGACGGGGGATCGGCGCGGCCCCTGACCGCCAGCGAGAAAGCCGTCCTCCAGGCGCTGCACCAGCGTCTTTCCCGGCGCGAGAGCGCACAGGCGCTGAATGTGTCCATGAACACCATCAAGAGCCACACCCGCGCGATCTACCGGAAACTCGGCGTATCCAGCCGAGAGGACGCCATCCAGCGCGGCCGAGCGCTCGGCATCATCTGAGCCCCTTGCCCGAGAGCCCTCAGCTGAGCGCAGGCGCTTTGCCGGCTGCCTCGGTAAGGGTGAGCTGGACGAGCAGTATGGCAACGTCGTCGAGGTGGTAGCGGGTGTGGGCGCGAAGCCGGTCGAGCAGTTCGTCGGCAGCCGGCTGGAGGCCGGGCCAGCGCAGAGTCTGGATGTGCTGGTCAAGGCGGAAGAGCTGGCCGGTCCGGTCACGGGCTTCCAGCAGCCCGTCGGTGAAGAACAGCAGCCGGTCGCCGTCGCGCACCGAGAACGTCGACGGGTGCAGGTCCCGGGGGATTCAGAGGTTCTGTTCGAATTTATGCCTCTAACCAGTGCCCCCGGTAGGATTCGAACCTGCGCTCACGGCTCCGGAGAGAGTTGCTCTACACGTCCCTGACCAGCGGAAACGAGATCCGCACACCATGATCGGGCGCAGCCGGGGGCAGCCTGCCGTGCCTGGGCGCTCGCCCCGGTCGTGTCCCGCAGTTGCCATACTGAGCCAGGACACAGCTTGGGGGTCTGCCGTGCCAGACATGGAATGGGCGCTGTCCGGGACCGGTCATGCGATGGGTGGTCGGCTCTGCGGCGAGGTGGGATCGTGACTGCCGCGGCCGGCCGGCCGCCGTTACTGGGTCGCTGCGGAGGGTGCTGGTGCCGCTGGCTCTGGCCCAGTTCATCTGCAGTTTCGCGGGCTCGAACATGAACGTCATGATCAATGACATCAAGACCGACCTGCACACCACGGTCCAAGGCGTGCAAGTGTGCATCACTTTGTTCTTGCTGGTGATGGCCGCGCTGATGATCCCGTGCGGCAAGCTGACCGACCGCTGGGGCCGCAAGCGGTGTTTCATGATCGGGCTGGTGGTCTATGGGATCGGCGCGGTGCTCAGCGCCCTGTCGCCCGGGCTGGGTGTGCTGATTTTGGGCAACTCGATCTTCGAGGGAGTCGGCACTGCGCTGCTGATCCCGCCGGTCTACATCCTCACCACCCTTTTGTTCCACGATATGAAGTCCCGGGCGTGGGCGTTCGGGGTGATCAGCGGCATGGGCGGAATCGGCGCCGCTACGGGGCCGTTGATCGGAGGCGCGATCACCACTGCGATCACCTGGCGGGCCGCGTTCATCTTCCAAGCCTTGATCATCGTGATCATCGTGCTGCTCGCCCGTGGCATCACCGATCCGCTGCCCGCCGATCCCACCCGCCCCTTCGACACCGTTGGGGCGGTCCTGTCCGCCGTGGGCCTGGTCGTCTTGGTGGGGGGGATCATGGCAGCCGACAGCAATCTGGCGCTGATGGCGGTGCTAGTCGTCGTGGGGGCGCTTATCCTGGCCGGGTTCTTCGTCTGGATCCGCCGCCGCGAACAGGCCGGGAAGGAGGCCCTGCTGTCGACCAGCCTGTTCCGCAACCGCACCTCGAACCTGGCCTTGGTCACTCAGAACGTGCAATGGGCGGTGCTGCTGGGCACGGCGTTTGTCGTGTCCGCCTACCTGCAGGTAGTGCGGCACTACGACGCCGTCCAGACCGGCGTGATCTTCACCGCTGCCACCGTAGGCATCTTGCTGTCCTCGCTGGCCGCTGGCCGCCTGGTCAAACGGTTCCAGCAGCGAACGCTCATCCTGGCCGGTTTTGTGACCACCATCGCCGGGATTATCGTGCTGCTGGTCCTGGTGAAGGGCCACCCTGGCGCCTGGTACTTCGCCCCCGGGCTGTTCCTCATCGGCTTGGGCGTCGGCGTCATGCTCACCCCGTCGGTCAACATCGTGCAATCTGCCTTCCCGGAAAACCTCCAAGGAGAAATCTCCGGGCTCTCGCGCAGCGTCTCCAACCTCGGGTCCTCGCTCGGCACCGCGCTCGCGGGCACCATCCTGGTCGCCGGTCTCGCCGACCCCAAACGGTCCTACGGGATCGCCATGATCGTGCTGGCATTCATCGGCCTGATCGGCCTGTGCGCAACCTTCTTGCTCCCGAGGGCCGAACCCGCACCCGGAATCGGTGCGCCCAGTCCGGCCGTCGAACACCCCACCTGAGCGAACCGTACTCGCTGCCGGGCCGGCCCGCGCCGGAAGCCTCAGGTTGCGTGCCGCCAGATAGAGCACCTTGAGAGCGGCTTGCTCGGAGGGGAATCCCGATGTGCTGTCTAGCTGCACTGATGACGGCTACCGGTGACCCGGCGTGGCTTGATGTCTACGGGGCTATGGCCCATCGGTTGGAGGATGCGCGGCATGTGTCCGACGATCTAGCATTTGAGCCCGGGCATCCCTAAGCATGGGGGCGCGCATGCACCTACTGGCCGCCATTGGTTCCTCCAGCCCATCAGGCGCCGGGGCCTACCTGGTTCTCTTCATGGCGGCGGCGGCAGGGTATATGGGTATCCCGGTCATCGGGACAGCCGTGATCAGCTTCGCGGCCATCCTCGCCAGCCAGGGAAGGCTGAACATCGTGACGGTGCTGGCCGTGGCAGCGATTGGCTGCGAGGTCGGCGGGCTCGCCGGGTACGGGATCGGCGGCCGCTGGGGTCGGCAGTTCCTGGAGCACGCCGGGCCGGCTCTGGACTGGCGGAAGAAGGCCGTCGCCAAGGGCGAAGAGGTCTACCAGAAGTGGGGACGCGCTGCCGTTTTCGTGACGCCTTCGCTGGTATCGGGCATTCTGGCGATGAAGTTCCGGCAATTCGTGGTCTGGAACTTTCTCGCCGGAGCAGTGTTCGTCGTGGGAGTCGGTTCGGGCGCCTACGGCGCGGGCAAGGTTGTTACCGGCCATCACGACCCAGTGAGCCTGGACATGCTTATCGGTGGGATCGCGGTCGCCGCAGCGTGCGTGATGGTCGCCAGGCATTACCAGCGCCGGCATAAGGCCCGCCGGTCCGGCGTAGCCACACCTGCCGAGCCGACCGGTCGCGCCATCCATCAAGACCGATGAGAAACGTCCCCACCACTGTTCCAGCTGGACTGTGGCAAACCGTAAGTGTGCGGCGATGCCGGTAAGAGCCGGGCCCTGTACCAGACGGCCCGGCGGCCGGGCCCGCGCGGGCCCGGCCGCCGGATGTCTGCGGCGCGGGGCTAGGACGCCGGCATCGTTCTGGTGTAGATCTGCTGGTCGTTGGCGAGCAGACCGTTCGGTTCGCTGCCGGTGCACAGCGCGGGAGGCACACCCGGCGCGGCCGTGCCCGGGCACAGGAACGCGTCCGGGTTCCTGGTGTCCATCCACAGCGGATGTGCGCCGGATACCGCCGAGAGCCCTGAGTAGTCGCCGAAGAACAGGCTGTTGCCCTGGGCTGTCGGGGAACTGGGTGGGCAACGGCATGGACGAGGAGGTGGCCCGGCGCACCTGGAACTTGGACAGGTTCTTCGAGGTGGACACGCTTATGTCCATGTTCCCGGTGGTCTCGTCGGAGCCGTACTGCCGGTCGTAGTAGGAGCTGACCAGGGTCCCGCGAGGCGTGAACGCCGTCCACTGCCACCACTGGTCGGTCCCGTTCTGCCTCTTGGCCGTCGTGACCACGGGCAGTTGCCGCGGGTCGGTGGTGGTTCCGGTGAAGGTGGACCCACCGTCGCTGGAGACGGTGAGCAGGATCTTGTTGTTGCACGCCCCAACTGTCTTGACGCCGGTGTAGAGGTTCCCTCCGGTGGTCGGGCTGGTCCCCGCGGGGACGCAGCCGTTGGACTCGTTGGAGTCACGGTTGATGTAGGAGCCGAAGGTGACGGCGACCTGGCTGGGGTTGGTCGGGTTCACTGCCCCGGAGGGGTAGTTCGTCGCCCGGAACACCGAATTCTGTGCCGTGCCCTTCTCTGGGACGCACAACCGGCCGGCGTCCTGCCCACCCTGGTAGGTGGCGCAGTCTGGCAGGTCGTAGTAGTTGCCCACCAGGACCGGGGCGCTGAAGGTCTGCCCGCCGTCAGTGGACTTCGTCAGCAGCACCTGGTTGTGGTTGTCGGTGCTGCTGACGGTGGCGTTGTTGAAGTTGTCGAACGCCACGTAGAGCGTGCCGTCGGGGCCGGTGAACGGGTCGGAGAACTGGTTCTCGTTGCAGGTCCCGTCCGGGGTCCCCGCCCCGAAAGTGTTGACGCACAGCGGGCTCGTGGTGCTCACCACCACCGGGCTGCTAAAGGTCTGCCCGTAGTCGTCCGAGTGCACCTCCATGATGTACGCAGAGCCGTCCGCGGCGAACTGCGTCCAGGTCACGTAGATCCGGTCCCGGAACGGGCTGCCCGGGTGGTTGTCGACCGTCATGTAGGGCTTGTCGGTCAGCACGGCCGGGTTGGTGTTGAATGTCTCCACCGCGGGGTGGCCGGTGAAGTTCCAGGAAGCGCCGCCGTCGCCGGTGGACCGGAACACGTACACGGCGCTCGAGAGGTCCGGGTTGTTGGTCGTGCCCGGCCCGCGCATGAACACCTGGCAGTCGAAGTAGGCGTTCCCCCGCGAGTCCCAGGCCACCGACGGGTCGCCGCCGGCCTGCCAGTACTGCCGGGCCACCCCGCCGAAGTTGGTGCCGCGGGTGAACCCGTTGGGCATGGTGCTGTCGGCCCAGCTGGATCCGCCGTTGCCGCTGAACGCGGCGCCGCAGGTGCCGTCACCGCGCCGGTAGTCGTTGAACCCGGCCACCATCTGCCGCGGGTTGTTCGGGTTCTGCGCGATGGCGGTCTCGTTCTGCGCCTGACCGCGGCCCTGCAGGTCCACGTCGGTGATGTTCAGGCAGTTCTGGTTGACCAGGACGTTGGGCCCGAAATTACGCGGGCACAGGATCACCCCGGCGTTGCGCATCCGGGCGCCGGCCCGGGCCACGGGCGCCTTGGCCGGCACGCCGATACCGGCCTCGAACGAGGCGAATCCGGACAGGATCCGCTTCTGGATCTTGCTCATCCCATGCAGCCTGAGGCCGTGGACGGCAGCACTCGCGCGCTGCGTTCGTGACGCAGGCGGTGCGATGGCTAGTGCGACGGTCAGCGCGACGGCGCATGCGGCCGCCAACGCGAGGATCAGTCGAGACTTCACGTGTTCGTCCTCTCGTGATCAGTGCCTTCGTGCTGGGGGGCATTGGCCACGGCGGCGACACGCAGGCGTTGCTCGGAGCCACCGCCGCGGCGTCATTGCCGACGGCGTCCTCCTTTGGTCGAGTGCGGGCGGCCGGGCAGGCCACAGGCCCGCACCGGCCGGCCTTGCGTGCGCCCCAGACGCTACGCTTTCCAGCTACCCGGGGCAATACCGCCACATCGGCCGCCGTCAGGGGCCCAGGTTCGTGGCGTTCTACGGCTGCATGTTCTGCGCCGCCCCAACGACCTGCGGCATTCGCGGATCACCTGGCGGCTGAACTCGGGCGTCCTGCCCACCGAGATCGCCGCCTGGGCCGGGCACAGCGTCGAGATGCTGCTTCGCGTCTACGCCCGGTGCGTCGCTGGCCTGGAAGACGTCTGGATCGCCCGAATGGACGCTACTCTCAGGCCGCCGGGTGTCCAGATCAGACGGCATAGACGAGGACGGCCCCGTGCGCGGCCCGCCGAGAGCAACAGGCGCCGAAGCGGGCAATCGAACTGGCGTTCGCGAGGAGAAAGAGTGACGCACGCCCGCTGGGCCGGGGCGATCTTCGGGGGCCCCTCGGGGGAGAACACTGGCACCAGAAGGCTTTCGGTGACGCACAGTGGCGGAACGAGCACGACTGCCGGATTGGCGTATCGGCAGTCCAAGGCGATAACTTCGCTGGCTGTATTCGAGTGCCCCCGGTAGGATTCGAACCTACGCTCACGGCTCCGGAGGCCGTTGCTCTCTCCCCTGAGCTACGGGGGCTCAAGGACGGAGAAAGGTTACCAGCTACCGACGGTTCCGCGACTGGCCACGCGACCCGCCCGGGTTTCGCAGCCGGGTTGCCGGGGCCGTGGAGTGTTACCCATCAGGGGATACGGGGCGGCCCGCCGGGGGATAGATGGCGCTGCTTGTACACGAACCCCCCGGGAAGACGCTAACCTCGCGCCCGTGGCACAGGGACTGGGACGCGTGCTCGTGGTCGACGACGATGAGGTGATCCGGCAGCTCATCGCCGTCAACCTCACGCTGGAGGGGTTCGACGTCGCGACGGCCGTGGACGGCCAGGACTGCCTGGACAAGGTCGCCGCGATCGACCCGGACGTCATCACGCTCGACATCATGATGCCGAGGCTGGACGGCTGGGTCACCGCGAGCCAACTGCGCCGCAACCCCGCGACCAGCGGGATCAAGGTCGTGCTTATCACGGCGCGGGCGCAGGAGGACGACAAGGCGCGCGGGCGGCAGATCGGTGTGGACGCGTACCTGACCAAGCCGTTCGACCCGTCGGAGATGATCCGCGTGGTCCGGGAGCTGGCCGGTCACCCGCCTATCGCCGACGCCGGTTAGGGGCCGCGCGGCGGCCGGGGATCGCGCCGGCGGGACGCGGGGTGCGGCGGTGGGGCGGCGCGAGCCCCCAGACCGCGAGGCATTGAACAGGGCCACCCAGTGGGTGACGTCGAGCTGGGACGGCAGGGCGGTTAGCCCGAAACCCAGTTTCGTGGCGAGCGGGGCGAACACCGAACGCGGCAGCGTCCGTGCCAGCGCGCTGGCCACGGTGGGGCGCGCGCCCTCGAACGCGGCCGTGACGAACGCCGTATAGTTCCGCCGCGCCGCCGGGTCCAGCAGCGGGGGATCGCGCCGCGCGACGATGAGGATTGCCGCGTCAACCCGTGGCCTCGGGCGGAACGCCGCTGCCGGGATACGCGCCCCCGTCCGGAACTCGAACCACGGCTCCCAGCAGGCGTTAAGCAGCGTGCCCCGGCCGCGGGTGCCGCGCTTGCGGGCCACCTCCGCCTGCACGATCAGGTCCGCGCGGATCAGCTCATCGTCGCCGGTAAGCAGGCGGCGCAGGATCTTCGTCGTGATCCCGAACGGGATATTTGCCACCACGCGGAACGGCTCATCCGGCAGCGGGGCCGTCAGCACGTCGGCCTCGGCCACGGTGACCGACGGCCAGGTGCCGAACTTGGCCCGCAGCCGCCCGGCCAGCGCCGGGTCGCGCTCGATCGCGAGGACCCGGGCACCCTGGCGCGCGAGCGCCTGGCTGATCAGGCCATTCCCGGCGCCGATGTCGATGGCCAGGTCGCCGTCGGTGACCCCTGAACCGCCGACCAGGGTTTCGATCGCGCGTGGGTCGACGAGGAAGTTCTGGCTAAGGACCCGGCGCCGGACGGCTCTGTCAGGCATGCGCCCGAGCGTATCCGCGCCTACGCGTTAACCTGCACCGTGTGATCACCGGCGACCTGGACCGGCTGCTCGCGCCGGAGATCGGCACCCTCGCCGCGCAGACCGGCCACGGAACCACGCCGGCCGCGGGGATCACGTCGGCGGGGACCTGGGATGCCGCCCCGGCGGAGGGTGCGCCCGGGCCGGGCACGTACGCCACGCCGGTCGCGTTGCGCCTGGCGGACGGGCATGCGGCGACGGCCGCCCGGATCGCCACGGGCCTCGCCGCCGCGCTGCGCCGGGCGGACTGGGTCAGCTCGGCAACCGTCATGGACGGCTACGTCACGGTTACCGTCACCGCGGACGCGCTCGCCGCCCTCGCCGTCCGCATCACGCGGGCCGGCCCCGCGTGCGCGCGCAGCACCGCCCTGGCGGGCACGACGATCGCCCCGCCGCGCGACCCCCAGCTAGCCTCGGCACCGGACTGGGCGCAGGCCCGGCGGCACCTGTCCGGCTTCATTTCCGGCCGGCTTGCCGACGCTGCCGGCGCGCGCATCGATCCATCCGATGATGCAAAACGGCTGTCGCCGCCAGCCCCCCATCCGGTACCGGCACCGGGCGCCGTGGCTGACGCGATCGCGTTCGCCGGATCCTGGGCCATCAGCTACGCCCTGGCCCGGCTCCCGCCCGGGACGGCCGCGCCACCCGACCCGGGCGCCGCCGCGGCGCACCACTTGGGGAACCCCGCCTATGCTGTCCGGTACGCGCACGCGCACGCCGCGTCCACCCTGCGCCAGGCGGCTGACCTCGGCCTGCGCCTGGGGGAGGCGGCGGAGTCCGGCCCGCGACTGCTCACCCACCCCAGCGAGCAGTGGCTGCTGGACGAGCTGTCCTGGCTGCCCGAACGCGTCGCCGGGGCGGCCCGGCGCGCCCGGCCCGACGTCTTCACCAGGTACCTGGAGCGGCTGGCTGGCCGGTACTTCGACTGCCAGGAGGCCAGCCCGGCAATGGGGCCGGGCACCGCGGCGGGCGGCCCGGAAACCGTCGCCCGGCTGTGGCTGGCCGCGGCGTCCGGAACGGCGCTACGCGCCGGGCTGGACCTGCTCGGCGTCGACGCGCCAGACCGACTCTGATTCCGGGGCAACCGAGTAAGGAGACTAATGAGACACCTTCGGTCCCCGCTTGGCATCGCAACGATGCCGCAGGCGCCGGGCCGATGGCCGCCTCACGACGCTCCCGGCGCCGAGACTCTGCTAGCCCCGGGGGGCGACCCCCGGACCCCCGGGCCGCCGCCCGCCTTGCCGATTGGCGCGCCTCCGGCACGACCAAGCGAGCCGCTTGCTGGCGCGCCTCCGGCACGCGCCACAGCCTGTGCGCCTCCGGCGCGATGGCCCGCGAGGGCGGCCAAGAGAGGAGCCTTGTGAGCCGAGTTGCCCACCCGGCGGGGCCACGCCACGCGGACGTGCTGCCCGCCGAGCACCCGCCCGCGCCGCCGGCCGACCTCAACGCGCTCGACCCGGCGATCTGGCCGCGCAGCGCGCGGCGTGTCGACGGGGTGCTCACGCTCGGCGGTATCGACGTCCGTGACCTGGCCGCCGACTACGGCACGCCGGTGTTCGCGCTGGACGAGGAGGACTTTCGCGGCAGGTGCCGCGACTTCATCGGCGCGTTCGGCGAGCAGGCGGCCGTGTTCTACGCGGCCAAGGCGTTCTGCTGCCGGGGGGTGCTGCGCTGGGTCGCGGAGGAGGGCCTCGGCGTGGACGTGTGCACCGGCGGCGAACTCGAGGTCGCGCTGGCCGCCGGGGTCGACCCGGCCATGATCACCATGCACGGCAGCAACAAGCTGCTGTCCGAACTCCAGCGGGCGGTCGACGTGGGCGTTGGGCACGTCGTCGTCGACTCGTTCGAGGAAATCGCCCGGCTCGCCTACGTCACCGAGGAACGCGATGCGGGCACGGCACCGGGCCAGCCGGGCGATCGGCGTAAAGCAACAAAACCGGAGCCCGGGGCGGGGCCGCCCCCGCGCGTCCTGGTACGCGTGACGACCGGGGTCGAGGCGCACACGCACGAGTTCGTCGCGACGGCGCACGACGACCAGAAATTCGGTTTCTCGCTATCCTCTGGCGCGGCGGACGAGGCGGTGCGCCGGGTGCTCGCCGCCCCGTCCCTCAGCCTGGCCGGGCTGCACTCGCACATCGGCTCGCAGATCTACGACACCGCCGGGTTCGACGTGGCGGCGCACCGGGTCCTCGAGCTCGCGGCGCGGATCCGCGACGAGCACGGCGTGCAGGTCGACGAGCTGGACCTGGGCGGCGGGTTCGGCATCGCCTACGTGCCCGGGGACGACCCGGCCGACATCAAGGTCGTCGCGCAGGGCCTGACCGAGATCGTCCGCGCGCAGTGCGCGGCGGCCGGGCTCGACGTGCCCCGGCTGACCGTGGAGCCGGGCCGCGCGATCACCGGGCCTGGCACGATTACCCTGTACGAGGTTGGCACGATCAAGGACGTGGACGGGCTGCGCAGCTACGTCAGCGTGGACGGCGGGATGAGCGACAACATCCGCACCGCGCTCTACGGGGCGGAGTACACCTGCGTGCTGGCGTCCCGGGAGTCGGCCGCGCCGCCCATGCTGTCCCGGCTGGTCGGCAGGCACTGCGAGAGCGGGGACATCGTGGTCAGGGACGCCTACCTGCCCGCCGACCTGGCGCCGGGCGACCTGGTCGCGGTGGCGGCGACCGGCGCCTACTGCCGCTCGATGGCCAGCAACTACAACCACGTGCCGCGCCCGCCCGTCGTGGCGGTGCGCGACGGGGCGGCCCGGGCACTGTTGCGCCGGGAGACCGCCGAAGACCTGCTTGCATTGGACGTCGGATGAATACAGGCCCGCGCACACTGAGGGTGGCGCTGCTGGGTTGCGGCAACGTCGGGTCCGAGGTGTACCGGCTGCTCGGCGACCAGGCGGGCGACCTCGCGGCCCGGGTCGGCGCGCCGCTCGAAGTGGCCGGCGTGGCGATCCGCCGGCCTGGCCGGTCCCGCAACGTGCCGGTCGATCCGGAGCTGATCACGACCGACGCCATGGGCCTGGTCACCCGCCCCGACATCGACATCGTGGTCGAGGTGATCGGCGGCATCGAGCCGGCCCGGTCGCTGCTGCTCGCCGCGCTGGGGGCGGGCAAGGCCGTGGTGACCGCCAACAAGGCGCTGCTCGCCGAGGACGGCGCGGCCCTGCACGACGCGGCCCGGGCCGGCGGGGCCGACCTGTACTACGAGGCGTCCGTGGCCGGGGCGATCCCGCTGCTCCGGCCGCTGCGGGAGTCCCTGGCCGGGGACGCGGTCCGGCGGGTGCTCGGCATCGTCAACGGCACCACCAACTACATCCTCGACCAGATGGACACCTCCGGGGCCGGCTTCGCGGACGCGCTGGAGGAGGCGCAGGCGCTCGGCTACGCCGAGGCCGACCCGACCGCCGACGTCGAGGGGTTCGACGCCGCCGCCAAGGCCGCCATCCTGGCCGGGCTGGCGTTCCATACCCGGATCGTCGCGGCCGACGTGCACCGGGAGGGGATCACCGGGGTCACGCCCGGCGACATCGCCAGCGCCCGCCAGCTGGGGCACGTGGTCAAGCTGCTGGCGATCTGCGAGCGGAACGCGGGCGGGGTCTCGGTGCGGGTGCACCCGGCGATGATCCCGCGCACGCACCCGCTCGCCGGGGTCCGCGAGGCCTACAACGCCGTGTTCGTGGAGGCCGAGTCGGCGGGCAGGCTGATGTTCTACGGGGCCGGTGCCGGGGGCGTGCCCTCGGCGAGCGCCGTGCTCGGTGACATCGTCGCGGTCGCGCGCAACCGGCTTGCCGGGACCCGCGGCCCGGACGCGACGACCTACGCCGACCTGCCCGCGCTGCCGATGGGCCGGGCGCTGACCCGGTACCACGTCTCGCTCGACGTGGCCGACAAGCCGGGCGTGCTGGCCAGGATCGCCGAGTCGTTCGCCCGCCACGACGTGTCGATCCAGGCGGTGCGCCAGGAGGGCCGGGGCGACGACGCCCAGCTCGTCATCGTGACCCACACGGCGCCCGACGCGGCGCTGGCCGCGTGCGTGGCCGACCTGGACGGCATGGACGTGGTGCGCGCGGTCGCCAGCGTGATGCGCGTAGAGGGGGAGAGAGACGAATGAAGACCCGGGTGGCGTGGGGCGGGGTGATTGCCGAGTACCGTGACCTGCTGCCGGTAACCGACGACGCGCCGGTGATCACCCTTGGGGAGGGCGCGACACCGCTGATCCCGGCGCCCGTGCTGTCCGAGCGGACCGGTTGTGAGGTCTACCTCAAGGTCGAGGGCGCGAACCCCACCGGCTCGTTCAAGGACCGGGGCATGACGGTCGCGGTGAGCATGGCCGCGGCGCGCGGCGCCCGGGCGGTCATCTGCGCCTCGACCGGCAACACCAGCGCGAGCGCCGCGGCGTACGCGGCCCGCGGCGGGCTGGCCTGCGCCGTGCTGGTGCCGCGCGGCAAGATCGCGCTCGGCAAGCTGGCCCAGGCGCTGATCCACGGCGCCAAGTTGCTCACCGTGGACGGCAACTTCGACGACTGCCTGGAGATGGCCAGCAAGCTGGCCGCCAACTACCCGGTCGCCCTGGTCAACTCGCTCAACCCGGACCGCTTGCAGGGCCAGAAGACGGCGGCGTTCGAGATCGTGGAGGCGCTGGGCGACGCCCCGGACGCGCACTGCCTGCCGGTCGGCAACGCCGGCAACATCAGCGCCTACTGGATGGGCTACCGCGAGTACGCCAAGGCGGGCCGGGCGACCCGGACGCCGCGGATGCTCGGCTTCCAGGCCAGCGGCGCGGCGCCCATCGTCCGCGGCGAGCCGGTGCTCGCCCCGACGACGATCGCGACCGCCATCAGGATCGGCAACCCCGCCTCGTGGCGGCTCGCCGAGGAGGCGCGGGACGAGTCCGGCGGGCTCATCGGCTCGGTGACCGACCGCCAGATCCTGTCCGCCTACCGGCTGCTGGCCGGCCGGGAAGCGGTGTTCGGCGAGCTTGCCTCCGCCGCCGGGGTGGCCGGCCTGCTCCAGGCCCGGGAGTCCGGGCAGCTCGGCGCCGGCTCCCGGGTCGTCTGCACGATCACCGGCAACGGGCTGAAGGACCCGGACTGGGCGGTGTCCGCCGCGCCGCCGCCCGTGACGATTCCGGTGGACGTGGCCGCCGCCGCGGCCTGCCTGGGGCTGGCCTGATCGCGGTGACAGCCGGGCGTGATGGGTCGGGGGAGCGGCGTGATCTGGTCGGAGCATCCGGTCCGGGTGAGCGTCCCGGCGACGAGCGCCAACCTGGGACCGGGGTTTGACGCGCTCGGGCTCGCGCTGGCGCTGCACGACTCGGTGGAGGCCCGGATCACGGGCGGCGGGCTTTCCGTGGTGGTGTCCGGAGAGGGCGCGGAGACCGTGGCGGCGGGGGAGCGGCACCTGGTCGTGGTGGCCATGCGGGCCGCGTTCGCCGCGATGGGCGGGCAGCCGCCGGGGATCGCGCTGCGCTGCGTGAACGCGATCCCGCACGGGCGCGGGCTCGGCTCGTCGGCGGCCGCGGTGGTGTCCGGGGTGCTGGCCGCCCGGGAACTGGTCACCGGCGGGGCGGGCCTGCTGCCGGACGCGGACGTGCTCGCGCTCGCCGTGGACCTGGAGGGGCACCCGGACAACGTGGCCGCGTGCCTGGCCGGCGGGCTGACCGTGGCCTGGCGCCGGTCCGGGGCGGCCGGCGGGGGCGCCTTCCATGGCTCATCCGGGGAGCCCGGCGCTGATGTGGTCCGTGGCTCATCCGGGGAGCGAGGCGGCGTGGGGATGCTGCGGCTGGCGGTGCTGCCCTCGATCCGCGCCGTGGTCTGCGTGGCGCCGACCGCGCTGGCGACCCACGAGGCGCGGCAGGTGCTGCCGGAGCTGGTTCCGCACGCCGACGCGGCCGCCAACGCGGCGCGCAGCGCCTTGCTGGTGGCCGGCCTCACCAGCGATCCCGCGGTGCTCTTCGACGCGACCGAAGACTTCCTGCACCAGCGCTACCGCGCCCCGGTCATGCCGCAGACCGCGGACCTGCTCGGCCGGCTCCGGCAGGCCGGCGTCGCGGCGGTGGTGTCGGGGGCCGGGCCCAGCGTCGTCGCGCTGACCCTGGCAGGCCAGCCAGGGCCCGAGGTCGTGGATTCAATCGCTTGCGGAACGGGTATCTCCTGGCATGTAATCCCCCTCGACGTCGACCGGCAGGGCGCTGCCATCCAGCCCTGCTCGGGGGCGCATCTTTCAAGCACGCGGCAAAGATGATCCTTTACCAGGCGCCGGGGCCAGGCGTACATACTGCTGGGTGCTCCCATACAGTGGGTTGCTCCCCGCAGGATGCCGGGTGGCTTGCTCCGCGACACACGGACACCGTAGGGGAATGCCGTGGGTTCTTATGGTGTTAAGCTGGGTGCTGCACCAGGTGCCCCGCCGTCGGGGCAAGTGCTCGCCCGTCATCTGCCGCGTTCCCGGCTGCATGGTCGGCTGTGGCCGGTGATTCCCTGTCAATTCTTCGGACCGCCTCTACCCCTCCGCCTACGCGGACTGGACATGTGGCATGAAGAAATGCGACAGGACCCGAGGTTCCGGCGAGCTAGCTGTGCCTTAACCGGCCAGTCCGTGCTCCGGGGGCAACCTGCGGGGCCAGGACCCCGGGGCCAGCAGTACCTCGAGACGGCGCCAGCCCGCAGCTGGTGTACAACGAGGCCCGGTTAATTCACCGGGCCGGCATATCGGGTCCGGCTTGTGGGGCCGGCACCCGAGTTCTGGGAAGGACCCCTCGTGAGCGAAACCACCGAGTTCTTCACCGGCACCCCGGATCTGCCTGGGGATTCCTCTCGCCGGCCCGACTCGCCCGAGCCACGTTCTGGCCCCGCGTCCTCGGCAGCTTCGGCGTCTGGCGCGGTGGCAGAGCCTGCGGCCGGGCCGGGCGGCAGGACCGCCGGTGGGACGGGTGCCGGCCAGCCGGGCCGTGGACTGTCCAGCATGCTGCTGCCCGAGTTGCAGCGCCTGGCCCAGTCCATGGGCATCACGGGTGTCGGGCGGATGCGCAAGGGCCAGCTCATCGAGGTGATTCAGAGCAGGCAGGGCGGCCAGTCGGCTGGCGCCGTGCCCTCGGGCACCGGGGGTGCCGCACTTGATAACTCAGCCAAGCGGGGGGCGCCTGCGGGAGCCGGTGCGCCTCGCCACCGTGAGCAGGAAACTATGGAACCAAACGAACCCACTCAGCCGGGCCCGGGGGAGGGCACTCAGGCCGTGACGGCCGGCGCGGACAACCGTGCCGGTGGCCTGCGCGAGGGAGCACCGGGGAGCGGCAGCACCGCCACGGGCGGCCAGCTGAGCTTCGGCCAGGCCGAGGCCGGCCAGACCGCCGCGGCAGGCACGCGTGCCGACGGCGCGGCGGTGCATGCTGGCGGCGAGGCCACGGCCGTGGTGCCCGGGGACGCGGGATCCGGTGACGGCCCGAGCGGCGACGGCCAGCGGCCGGACCGGCGGCGCCGCAGCAACGGGCGGCGCGAGGACGGCGGCCGCGGAGGCGAGGCTCGTGACCAGGCCGAGCCGCGTGAGGGGCGCAATGACCAGCGTGACGGGCGCTCCGACCAGCGCGAGCCGCGTGAGCAGCGCAACGACCAGCGTTCCGACCAGGGCCGGGACACCGGGAACGGCCCGCGGGGCGGGCAGTCCGGCGGCCAGGGCGGCCGTGACGACGACGACGACCGGAGCGGGAACCGGCGGAACCGGGACCGGTTCCGCAACCGCAACCGCAACCGGCGGGGCGAGCGCGGCAGCGAGGCCGAGCCGGTGATCACCGAGGATGACGTGCTCATCCCGATCGCGGGCATCCTCGACGTGCTCGACAACTACGCGTTCATCCGCACCACCGGCTACCTGCCCGGGCCGAACGACGTGTACGTGTCGCTGTCCCAGGTCCGCAGGCACGGCCTGCGCAAGGGTGATGTCATCGAGGGCGCCGTGCGCCAGCCGCGCGAAGGCGAGCGGCGGGAGAAGTTCAACGCCCTGGTGCGGCTGGACAAGGTGAACGGCCTCGACCCCGAAGCCTCCCGGGCCCGCCCGGAGTTCTCCAAGCTGGTGCCGCTGTACCCGCAGAACCGGCTCCGCCTGGAGACCGATCCCGGCGTGCTGACGACCCGGATCATCGACCTCGTCAGCCCCATCGGCAAGGGCCAGCGTGGGCTCATCGTGTCGCCGCCCAAGGCGGGCAAGACGATGATCCTCCAGGCGATCGCCAACGCGATCACCAAGAACAACCCCGAATGCCACCTCATGGTCGTGCTCGTGGACGAGCGGCCTGAGGAGGTCACGGACATGCAGCGGACCGTCAAGGGCGAAGTGATCCACTCCACCTTCGACCGGCCCGCGGAAGATCACACCACGGTCGCCGAGCTGTCGATCGAGCGGGCCAAGCGGCTGGTGGAGATGGGCCACGACGTCGTCGTGCTGCTCGACTCCATCACCCGGCTGGGGCGGGCGTACAACCTCGCCGCGCCCGCGAGCGGCCGGATCATGTCCGGCGGTGTCGACTCGACCGCCCTCTACCCGCCGAAGAAGTTCTTCGGCGCGGCCCGCAACATCGAGCACGGCGGCTCGCTGACCATCCTGGCCACCGCCCTCATCGAGACCGGGTCCCGCGCGGACGAGGTCATCTTCGAGGAGTTCAAGGGCACCGGGAACATGGAACTGCGGCTGCGCAGGGAACTCGCCGACAAGCGGATCTTCCCGGCCATCGACATCGACGCCTCCAGCACGCGTAAGGAGGAGATCCTGCTGACCCCCGAGGAGCTGAAGATCGTCTGGCAGCTCCGCCGGGTGCTCCACGCGCTGGAGCCGCAGCAGGCGCTCGAGGTGCTGCTGGACCGGATGAAGGGCACCAAGAGCAACGCCGAGTTCCTGCTCCAGGTGCAGAAGACCACCGTCAGCGCCTGACGCAGACGAGGGAATCCGCCGGGCCCCGGAAACGTTCTTGGGTCTGGCACACTGAAACGTGGTACCGGTTCACGCTGGACCGACACGGCCCGGCGACCCGGCGACCAAGAAGGAGCACTCACGTGAAGCCTGGAATTCACCCGGACTACGTGGTGACGACGGTGACCTGCACCTGCGGGAACACCTTCACCACCCGGTCCACGGCGCGCGGCGGCGTCATCCACGCCGACATGTGCGCGAACTGCCACCCGTTCTACACGGGCAAGCAGAAGATCCTTGACACCGGCGGCCGGGTGGCGCGCTTCGAGCGCCAGTTCGGCAAGAAGCCTGCGGCCGACGGCAAGCCCGCGGCCGGCAAGTAGCTTTTCCCAGATCACCGCGCCGGGAAGGCCGCGGGGCGGGGACGCCTGCTCGCCGCCTTTGGCGGCTTCGCCTGGGCCCGCGCAGTGCTGGCCCAGGGGGGCGACCCTCTGGAACCCCCCGATGGCCGTACGGCCAGGCCCTGTCCCGGTGCGGTGATCTTTGGCCGTCGATGGGAGCTTTACATAAGAGAGGATTGAGCGGTGTTCGAGCGGCTCACCGACCTGGCGGAGGAGTACGCCAGGCTGGAGCACGACCTCGCTGACGCCGCGGTGCACTCCAACCCGGAGCGGGCCAGGGCACTTGGCCGCCGCTACGGTGAGCTGACCCCGCTGGTACACGCCTACCAGGAGTGGCAGCAGACCGTGGCCGACGAGGAGACCGCGCGGGAACTGGCCCCCCAGGACCACGCCTTCGCCGACGAGGCCGAGCAGTTTGCCCACCACCGGGTTGAGCTGGAAGACCAGATCCGCGACCTGCTGGCCCCGCGCGACCCGAACGACGGCAAGGACATCCTGCTCGAGGTGAAGGCGGGGGAGGGCGGCGAGGAGTCGGCCCTGTTCGCGGCCGACCTGCTGCGCATGTACCTGCGGTACGCCGAGCGGCAGGGCTGGAAGACCGAGATCCTCGACTCCACGATCACCGGCCTTGGCGGCTACAAGGACGCCACGGTGGCCGTCAAGTCCCGCGGCCGGGACGCGGCCGACGGCGTGTGGTCCCGGCTGAAGTACGAGGGCGGCGTGCACCGGGTCCAGCGCGTGCCGGTCACCGAATCCCAGGGGCGCATTCACACCTCGGCGGCGGGCGTGCTCGTGCTGCCCGAGGCGGACCCCGTCGACGTGACGATCGACCCGGCCGACCTGCGCGTGGATGTGTTCCGCTCGTCGGGGCCCGGCGGCCAGAGCGTGAACACCACCGACTCCGCGGTGCGGATCACCCACCTGCCCACCGGCATCGTGGTCTCCTGCCAGAACGAGAAGAGCCAGCTCCAGAACAAGGAGCAGGCGCTGCGCATCCTGCGCGCGCGGCTGCTCGCCCAGGCGCAGGCCGAGGCGGATGCCGAGGCCCAGGCCGAGCGGCGCAGCCAGGTCAGGACCGTGGACCGGTCCCAGCGGGTCCGCACCTACAACTTCCCCGAGAACCGCATCTCCGATCACCGGGTTGGCTACAAGGCCCACAACCTGGACCAGGTGCTCGACGGCGACCTCGACGCCGTGATCAGCGCCCTCGTCGAGGCGGACCGGTCCGGCCGGGTATCCGGCGGAGATGACGCCTGAGGCCGGACGGGACGCGCGGGATGACCTTGCTGCTCGATGAGATCGCGATGGCCACCGCCCGCCTGGCCGAGGCCGGGGTGGACTCGCCGCGCACCGACGCCGAGGTCATCGCCGCGCACGTGCATGGGGTACCCCGGACGGAGCTGCACCTGGTCCCGGACGCCGGGTTCGAGCCGCGGTTCTGGGACGAGATCGCCCGCCGGGAGGCCCGGGAGCCGCTCCAGCACATCACCGGCCTCACCCACTTCCGGTACACCGAGCTCGAGGTCGGGCCCGGCGTCTTCGTGCCCCGCCCGGAGACCGAGGTGATGACCGGCTGGGCGATCGGCAAGCTCGGCGAGATGGACGTCGCCGACCCGGTCGTAGCCGACCTGGGCACCGGCAGCGGTGGCATCGCGCTTGCCATCGCCCAGGAGGTCCCCCGGGCCCGGGTGCACGCGGTGGAGGCCGACCCGCTGGCCCTGAGCTGGGCGGAACGCAACATCGCCCGCTGCGCCGAGTACGCGCCGCATACCGCGGGCCGGGTGGTGCTCCACGCCGGGGACTTCGCCGGCGCGCTGCCGGACTACGACGGGGGAGTGGACCTGGTGATCAGCAACCCCCCGTACATCCCGGTCGGGGCGTACGTCCCGCCCGAGGTGGGCGAGTACGACCCGGCGGGGGCGTTGTGGGGCGGCGGCGACGGCCTGGACGCGATCCGGGTCATCGAGCAGGTGGCGGCCCGGCTGCTCCGCCCGGGCGGGCTGGTCGCCGTGGAGCACGGCGCCCCGCAGGGCGCGGCGGTCTACTGGGTGTTCGCCGAGGAGCGAGGGTGGGCCGACACCCGCAACCACAAGGACCTGGCCGGCCGCGATCGTTTTGTCACCGCCCGTCGGCCAGACCACCCCTAGGGGCCGGTACCCCGGGGCTCGGCGGGGGGCCGGTACCCCAGGGCTCGGCGGGCTGGCAGGACGCCGTTGTTGGTTCCGTGATTAGTGCCCGAGGCGCGTTTGGGTGGGTGGTGGCCCGCCGGAACGCTACGCCCGCTGCCGCCCCGGGGAGCCGGCCTCGCACTGGGAGCCCGCCCGGGTCGGCTGTCACGCTGACCGTCTCACCCCTGACCCGCCCCGGAGGGGCCGGCCTCGCACTGGGAGCCCGCCCGGGTCGGCTGTCACGCTGACCGTCTCACCCCTGACCCGCCCCGGAGGGGCCGGCCTCGCACTGGGAGCCCGCCCGGGTCGGCTGTCACGCTGACCGTCTCACCCCTGACCCGCCCCGGAGGGGCCGGCCTCGCACTGGGAGCCCGCCCGGGTCGGCTGTCACGCTGACCGTCTCACCCCTGACCCGCCCCGGAGGGGCCGGCCTCGCACTGGGAGCCCGCCCGGGTCGGCTGTCACGCTGACCGTCTCACCCCTGACCCGCCCCGGAGGGGCCGGCCTGCACTGGGGGCCCGCCCGGGTCGGCTGTCACGCTGACCGTCTCACCCCTGACCCGCCCGGGTCTGACGCGCTCGGACGTGGCGCGAGCGGGGGGTGGGGGATGGAAGGATTGCTCGCATGAGTGCACGGTTTGACTGCACGGTGGTTGCGGAACGTGAGGCGGGCATCAGGGAGGCCGTTGCCGCGCTGGGCAAGGGCGAGCTGGCCGTGCTGCCGACCGACACGGTGTACGGGATAGCGGCGGACGCCTTCACGCCGGACGCCGTGACCGCCCTGCTCGCGGCCAAGGGACGCGGCAGGCAGATGCCGCCCCCGGTCCTGGTGGGGAGCAGGCGCGCCGCGTTCGCGCTGGTGGAGGACGTCAGTTCGTCCGCGAGTGACCTGATTGACGAGTTCTGGCCGGGTGGGCTCACCCTGGTGTTCCGGTCCAGCCGCAGCCTGGTCTGGGACCTCGGTGACACCAAGGGCACCGTCGCGGTCCGCATGCCGCTGCACCCCGTCGCGCTCGATCTGCTCAAGGAGAGCGGCCCGCTGGCCGTCAGCAGCGCCAATTTGTCCGGTTCGCCCCCCGCGACCACGGCCGACGACGCGGAATCGCAACTTGGCGAGTCCGTGTCCGTCTATCTAGATGGCGGGCCCTGCCCGGGCGACGTCTCCTCCACGATCGTCGACGTGACCGGGCCGGTGCCCAGGCTGCTGCGTCAGGGAGTGATCACGGTCGACCGGCTGCGGAACGTGGTCGCGCTGATCGTGGACGATGAGGAGTGAGGAGGGTATGTGCCGCGCTGGCGCTGCGTCGTGGTTCAGTGCCCTAGAGTGGACTTGATGCGCACGAGCTTGCGGTCGTGGGGCGCCCATGGGTGAGTACGTGCTGACAATGCTCGCGGCCGCCGCGGTGACCTACCTTCTGACCCCGGCAGTCCGGCGTCTAGCGGTCGCGGTCGGTGCTCTTCAAGCTGCCCGTGAGCGAGACGTCCACGTGGTGCCAACGCCGCTGCTCGGCGGGTTCGCCATGTACGCGGGCCTGGCCGCCGGGCTGCTCGTGGCCAGCCGCATTCCCGGCCTCACCCCCGCGTTCGCACAGCCCAACATGGCCAAGGGCCTGCTGCTGGCCGGCGGCCTCGTCGTCGTCATGGGCTTCGTCGACGACCGGTGGGGCCTGGGCGCGCTGAGCAAGCTGGCGGGCCAGGTCGCCGCGGGCGTGATCCTGGTCTGGAGCGGAGCCGAGGTCACCTGGCTGCCGCTGCCCGGCGGAAACTCGCTCGCGCTGACGGTCGACCAGCAGACGGCCGCCACGATCCTCGTCGTGGTGGTCACCATCAACGCGGTCAACTTCATCGACGGCCTGGACGGCCTGGCCGCGGGCATCGTCGGCATCGGGGCCGCCGCGTTCTTCATCTACTACTACACGCTGACGCACCGCCTCGGCCTGCCCGACCAGACCGGCCCGGCGCTGGCATCGGCCGTGCTCGTGGGCATGTGCGTCGGCTTCCTGCCGCACAACTTCCATCCGGCGCGCATCTTCATGGGCGACACCGGGGCGATGCTGCTGGGGCTGCTGCTGGCCTATGCCCCGATCTCCAGCCTGGCCTCGCTCGACCCGGCCTCACTCACCGACCACGCGGCCCTCGCGGCGGGCACCGTGAACCGGTTCGGTGAGTTCCTGCCGCTGCTCGTGCCTGCCGTCATCATGCTCATCCCCTACGCGGACCTGCTGATGGCGGTGGTACGCCGGACCCGCGCCGGCACGTCGGTGTTCGCCCCGGACAAGAAGCACTTGCAGCACCGCCTGCTCGCCCTGGGCCACTCGCACCGGACCAGCGTCCTGATCATGTACATGTGGGCGGGTTTGTTCGCGGCCAGCGTGGCCTGGCTGTCGATCGCCCGGACCTCGCTGTACATCCTGGTGTTCGTCACCGGCGCGGCGGTGCTCGCCCTGGCCCTGCTGCTGGTGTCCATGCCGCGGTTGCGGCCGTGGGCGCGTGCCGCCTCGGCGCAGAAGGTCGCGGCCCGGGGTGCGGCGACCGTCGCGGCTGCCGGGCAGGCCCCCGCCGAGCACCCCACGGCCTGGGCCGAGCAGCTACGGGCGCCCGCCCTGGCCGAGCGTGGCCCGGAGCCCGCGTCGGCCGAGCAGTGGCCGGAGTCAGCCTGGACCGAACAGCGGCAAGAGCGGAACTGGACCGGGCAAGGGCCGGAACCGACCTGGGCCGCCGAAGCGCAGGAGGCGGCACCCTGGCAGGCCGACGACCCAGTCTCCGATAACGATGCCGAGCCGGGCCAGGCCTTTCCCTGGCCAGTGGCCTCCGCTACGCCGCCCGCGGACCCCGGTATGCCCTCCGTGGCCCCCGCCCAATGGAAGACACCCAGCGAGATGCCTTCCACCGCGGAGATCAGCGTGGCCTCGGTACCGGCCGAGCTCGAGGACACCGGCCCGATTCCGGGGATGTCGCTGCCGCCGGCCAAGGCCACGCACCCGGCGCCGCGAGGGCCGTTCGAACCCGCCCCGTGGCCCGGGTTCGCCCCCGAAGAGCCAGCCGCAGCAGCGCCGTCCGATCCAGCGCCGGATGGATCCCGTCGGCCGTCGGCGTCATCGAGGCGAGCCCCGGCGGGATCGGCGCCAGCGCCGTCCGTGCCGGCGTCGGCCCGGTTCGGCCAGCCATCAGCCGCATCCAGGCCAGCGGCAGCCGAGTCGGCACCGACCGGAACAACACCGTCTGGACCAGCGCCGTCCGCGTCAGTGCCGGATGGGTCCGGCCGGCCGTCAGCGCCAGCAACGCCGGCGCCCGCGCGGCCAAGCCCGGCTGGCCAAGGGCCGAACTGGCCGACGGGCCGGCGCCGAACGGATCAGCGCCCAACGGGTCAGTGACGGCTGGATCGGGCCCGGCCGAGGCAGCGCCGGCTGGATCGGGCCCGGCCGAGGCAGCCTCGGCCGAACCGGCCCAGGCCGCGCCTGGGCAAGCGGACGGATCCGGGCCCGCGACGGAGCAATGGCCGCCCCTCCCGGCCGACCCGAGGCTGCCCGCCCGCACGCCGGACCGCTGGTGAACTTGGCAGCGGCCGGCGAGCCCTTGTAGCGGTATGGCTACGAAAGGTAGCTGCCGTCACGATCGGTGACCCGGTAAAGCCTCTGCCAAAGAGCTTGTGATATCTTTCACGAGCACCCTGGTAAGGGCTTGTGAGGGGTCCATGATACGTTTCGCTCACCCGGCGGCGCGCCCGCACTGCCTGCGAAACGCGGCGGCCCGTGCGGCCCGCGCCACGGCAGGGATGGTTGCGAGACCCCGCTGGCCGTCCGTACCGAAGACGACCCTCCGGAGCTCTGAGTAGATGCTGGCGAGTTACGCCGTGATCCTCCGGCGTTCCGCCCTGGCCACGGCCCCCGTTGCCGCGGCGATGATCGTGCTGGGCGGCATCGTCGGCGGCGGCAAGGGGCTGGTCGGCGCCTTGCTCGGGGTGGGTCTCGTCATCGTCTTCTTCGGCATCAGCGCGCTGGCGATGAGGCAGGCTGCGAAGCACAGCCCCCAGGTCATGATGGTGACCGCGATCACCAGCTACCTCGTCAAGATCCTGGTGCTCCTCTTCTTCGTCGCCAAGTACAGCGGCACCACGGCGTTCAACGGCAAGCTCTTCGGCTTCACCGTGATCGCCTGCGTCATCGTCTGGACCACGTCCCAGGCCGTGGTCTCCGCGAGGCTCAAGGTTCCGTACGTCGAGCCGGACGCGAGCAAGCTCAAGGTTCCGTACGCCGAGCCGGACGGGAAACGGTGACCGGTGGTGGCGACCATGAGACCGGACGGCGTAGCGCGGCCCGCGGGCCAGGCTGCCCACTTCCGGGCGGCTCGCCGACAGCCGGCGTGGCTGCCGTGTGCTAGCCATGACCGACAACTGGCGGCAACCAGGGGATGGCGGGCAGAACATCGGCTTGTCGATCTTCAGCTACCTGCTCTCCGGCATGGTGGTGTACGGCGGGCTCGGCTGGCTGATCGCACACTGGACCGGGCTATCCCTGATCTTTCCGCTGGGCATGCTGCTCGGCCTGGCGCTAGCCATCGGAGTGGTGATCTACCGGTACGGCCGGTCCTGATCCACGGCTCCCGGAGGCACGGCCCCGCCACGGCGGTGGCCTGCCGGGGCAGTGCCAGCCACGACCCTGCCGCCCCGCCCAGTGCTAGCCCCGGCCCCGCCACCCCGCCCCATACCGGCCGCCGAGACCACGGACACGCTTAAGGAGTCAAGGGTGACACTCACATCCCGGGTGCCGGAGGCAGCAGGATGCCACCTCGGCTCCGGCTGCGGGTACCCAGCCCCCGGTTATCCGCAGAGCTATACCTTCAACCCCCTCTTCACCATCGGCCACTTCAAGGTCATCTGGCCGATGCTGCTGGCCGTCGTCTGCGCCGGGCTGGTGATCGCGTTCTTCTCGGCCGCGTTCCGCAAGCCGCAGCTGGTGCCCCAAGGGCATTCAGAACGTGGGTGAGCTTGGCGTATTGTTCGTCCGCGACCAGATCCTGCGGCCGATGATGGGCAAGCGTGGCGATCACTACCTGCCCTTCCTGGTGTCGCTGTTCTTCTTCATCTGGTTCATGAACCTGATGGAGATCATCCCGCTGGCGCAGTTCCCGGTGACGTCCCTGTTCATGTTCCCGGTCTCGCTGATGATCATCGTCTACCTGACCTACAACTTCGTCAGCATCAAGAACCTGGGCTTCTTCGGTTATTTCCGGAGCATGGTCCCCTCGGGCGTGCCCATCGGCATCCTGCTCATTGTCGCGCCGCTCGAGGTCCTGCAGTACATCGTCATCCGGCCGTTCACGCTCTCCATCCGGCTCTTCGGGAACATGTTCGCGGGGCACATCCTGATAGCGGTCTTCACGATCGCGACCTGGTACCTGTTCAGCGCCAGCATCGGACTGTTGTTCGCCACTGCATCGTTCGTGATGACCGTGATCCTTACTGCATTCGAGATGCTGATCCAGGCGCTGCAGGCGTACATCTTCACGATCCTCACTGCCCAGTACATCGGCGGCGCCTACGAGACGGCCCACTGACATGACCGGCGGCCAGTGTCGGGGGCACGCCGCAGGCCCGGCCGCACGCAGACCTAGTTCCAACCGAACCGCCGGCGGGGAAGCCGCCGGCCCAACCGCAAAGGAAAGCACACATGCTTGCGCTTCTCCACTCGCTGGCCGTGGGTCCCAATGGCACCGTACTATCCATCAACATCGGTGCTGTCGCCTACGGTCTCGCGGCCATCGGCCCCGGCGTCGGCATCGGCCTGATCTTCGGTCACGGCGTGGAGGCCATGGCCAGGCAGCCGGAGGCCGCGGGATTGATCCGCGCCAACATGTACATCGGGTTCGCGCTGACCGAGGCGCTGGCGCTGATCGGCTTCGTGGTGCCCTTTGTCTTCCACTACACCGCCTGATCCAGGGAGTTATGGCGGTAGTGAGATGGCAGTAAGACAGAAAGGCCGACGGCCATGAACCTTGCCTCTCCTTATGTTCCCCCTACTTCTGGCCTCGGGCCACTTGCAGTCAGCCTCCCCGAGCTGATCATCGGGACGGTCTGCTTCCTCATCGTGTTCGCCGTCCTGTGGCGGGTGCTGTTTCCCCGGATCCAGCAGACGCTGAAGGAGCGGACCGAGGCGATCGAGGGCGGAATCGAGAAGGCCACCGAAACGCAGAAGGAAGCGGAGGCGACGCTCGAGCAGTACCGGGCGCAGCTCGCCGAGGCGAGGCACGAGGCCTCCCGGCTGCGCCAGGACGCCCAGGAGCAGGGTGCCCAGATCCTCGCCGACCTTCGGGCGCAGGGGCAGGCCGAGAAGGACCGCTTGGTCGCGGCCGCGCAGGAGCAGATCGAGGCCGACCGCGCCCAGGCGCTCCAGTCGCTACGAGCGGAAGTCGGTGCGCTCGCGGTCGAGCTGGCCAGCCGCATCGTCGGCGAGTCGCTCGACGAGGAAGCCCGGCAGCGCCGCGTCGTGGACCGCTTCCTCGCCGAGCTGGAGGCCGAGTCGGCGCCCACGAAGGCCACGCCGTGAGCCCCGCGGGCGGCCGGCCACAGTGCTCGCCGACGCGCCTCCGGCACGACCCGGCGAGGGGGCGGTAGGCGATGCGCGGCGCCAGCAGGGCTGCGTTCGGGCAGGCGCACGACGCGCTCACCCAGGCCGCCACCGACCCCGCGGTCGCCGCGACCATGGGTGACGAGCTGTTCGCGGTGACCGGCCTGCTCGATCAGGAGCCGGGCGTGCGGCGGGCGCTCACGGATCCGACCAGCGCCACGCGGGCCAGGACCGGGCTGGTCCGCGACCTGCTCGGCGACCGGCTCTCGCCCGCCACGATCGACCTGCTGTCCGGCATGGCCGCCGCCAGGTGGTCGGCGCCCAGGGACCTGGCCGACGCCACCGAACAGCTCGCGGTGCTGGCCACGGCGGCCGCGGCCGAGGGCGCGAACGAGCTTGACGACGTGGAGGACGAGCTGTTCCGGTTCGGCCGGATCGTCGGCGCCGAGCATGAGCTGCACGCGGCCCTGGCCAGCGCGGTGCTGCCGGACGACCGCAAGCGCGAGCTGCTGGACGCCCTGCTCGAGGGCAAGGTGACCCAGGCGTCACTGCGGCTCATCACCCAGGTCACCGTGCATCCCCGGGGACGTAGCCTGGAGGCGAACCTGGCGGACTACGCCAGGCTCGTGGCGGCCTGGCGGGAGCGGCTCATCGCCACCGTGCGGGTCGCGACCGCGCTGACCAACGGGCAGCGCGACCGGCTCACTGCGGCGCTCGCGGCCATCTACGGGCACGGCATTCAGCTCAACGTCGTGCTGGACCCCGAGGTCGTGGGCGGCATGTCGGTCCAGATCGGTGACGAGTTCATCGACGGGACGCTGAGCAGCCGCCTCACCGCGCTCAGGCAGCGGTTGGTGGCATGAGCACGGGGCAGGACGTGAGCACGACCGCCGTGGCCCGGCCTGCCGGGCCCGGCGACCCAGAGCATCAGCATTCTGACGAGAGAGATATAGGACTATGGCGGAGCTGACAATCCGGCCCGACGAGATCCGTGACGCGCTGGCGAACTTCGTCGAGTCTTACGAGCCGGACGCGGCCTCCAGGCAGGAGGTCGGCACGGTCGCCGATTGCGGCGACGGCATCGCGCACGTCGAAGGGCTGCCCTCGGCGATGGCGAGCGAGCTGCTCGAGTTTCCCGGCGGGATCCGTGGCCTGGCGCTCAACCTGGACATCCGCGAGATCGGCGTGGTCATCCTCGGTGACTTCAGCAAGGTCGAGGAGGGCCAGCAGGTGCTGCGTACCGGCGAGGTCCTGTCCGTCCCCGTCGGGGATGCCTTCCTCGGCCGGGTGGTGGACCCGCTCGGGGTTCCGCTCGACGGCAAGGGCGAGATCGAGGGCACCGAGCTTCGCGAGCTGGAGTTGCAGGCCCCGTCGGTGGTGCAGCGCACCAAGGTGAACGAGCCGCTCCAGACCGGGATCAAGGCGATCGACGCGATGACCCCGATCGGGCGCGGCCAGCGCGAGCTCATCATCGGCGACCGGCAGACGGGCAAGACCGCCATCGCCATCGACACGATCATCAACCAGCGGGAGAACTGGGAGTCCGGCGACCCGGCCCGCCAGGTCAAGTGCGTCTACGTGGCGATCGGCCAGAAGGGGTCCACCACCGCCCAGGTCCGCCAGGCGCTGGAGGACAACGGGGCGATGGAGTACACGGCGATCGTCGCCGCGCCCGCCTCCGACCCGGCCGGGTACAAGTACCTGGCGCCCTACACCGGCTCGGCGATCGGCCAGCACTGGATGTACGCGGGCCAGCACGTGCTGATCGTGTTCGATGACCTGTCCAAGCAGGCCGAGGCGTACCGGGCCGTCTCGCTGCTGCTGCGCCTGCCCGCCCGGCCGGGAGGCCTACCCCGGCGACGTCTTCTACCTGCACTCCCGGCTGCTGGAACGGTGCGCAAAGCTGTCCAAGGAGATGGGCGGCGGGTCGCTGACCGGGCTGCCGGTTATTGAGACCAAGGCCAACGACATATCCGCGTACATTCCGACCAACGTCATCTCGATCACCGACGGGCAGATCTTCCTGGAGACCGACCTGTTCAACTCCGGCGTGCGGCCGGCCATCAACGTGGGCCGGTCGGTGTCCCGGGTCGGCGGTGACGCCCAGATCAAGGCGATGAAGACGGTCGCGGGCGGGCTCAAGCTGGCCCTGTCGCAGTACCGCGACCTGGAGGCGTTCGCCTCCTTCGCCTCCGACCTCGATGCCGCCTCCCGCGCTCAGCTCGACCGCGGCGCCCGCCTGGTCGAGCTGCTCAAACAGCCGCAGTACGCGCCTTACCCGGTGGAGCGCCAGGTGGTCTCGGTGTGGGCGGGCACCGGCGGGTACCTCGACGACGTGCCCGTCGAGGACGTTGCCCGGTTCGAGACGGAGTTTCTGGCCGATGTGGGCCGCAAGCACCAGGGCATCTACGACTCGATCAGAGAGACCGGAAAGCTGTCCGACGACACCGCCACGGCGCTGAAGGACGCGATCGAGCAGTTCCGGCGCGGTTTCGAGATCACCGGCGGCGGCCTGCTCGTGCCGGACGAGCCGGCCGAGCCGCTCGGTCAGGAAGACTCCGACAAGCTGAAGAGGTACGTCGCGCCGCCGCCGAAGCCGGTAACGAGCTAGGGCGGGGAAGGGCAGAGCATGGGAGCACAGCTTCGCGCGGTCCGGCAGCGGATTTCGGCGATCAAGTCCACTGCCAAGATCACCCGTGCCCAGGAGCTGATCGCCGCGTCGCGGATCATCAAGGCGCAGCAGCGGATGCGCGCCGCCGCGCCTTACGCTGCCGAGATCCAGCGGGCCATGGAGGCGGTGGTCACCCGTTCGTCCAACATCGACCATCCGCTGGTCCGTCAGCCGGGTGGCGCCCAGCGGGCGGCGGTGCTGATCCTCACCAGCGACCGGGGCTTCGCCGGTGGCTACAGCGCCAACGTGCTGCGGGAGGCCCAGCGACTGCGGGCGATGCTGGAAGAGCAGGGCATGGCCGTCGACACGTACGTGTCCGGGCGCAAGGGCATCATCTGGCACCGGTTCCGGGACCGCGAGCTGGCCGGTGAGTGGAGCGGCTTCTCCGACAGCCCGGCCCCGGACAACGCGACCGAGATCACCGCCGCGCTGCTCGAGGCGTTCGAGCGGCCCACCGGCGAGGGCGGCGTGGATGAGCTCCACCTGGTGCACACCTCGTTCATCTCGATGCTCACCCAGCAGGCCTCGGCCCGCCGGATGCTGCCACTGGAGGTGGAAGAGGTCGAAGGGGAACCTGTCACGGGCGCGGTTCCGCTCTACGAGTTCGAGCCATCCCCGCAGGCCGTGCTGGATGCTCTGCTGCCCTGGTACATAGAGAACCGCATTTATTACGCGCTGCTGGAAAGCGCGGCAGCGGAGATCGCGGCGCGGCGGCGGGCGATGAAGTCGGCCACCGACAACGCGAATGACCTGCTTGAGCAGTTCACCCGTGAAGCCAACAAGGCCCGCCAGGCCGAGATCACCCAGGAAATCAGCGAGATCGTCGGCGGCGCGAACGCGCTGGCCGAGACGTTCGCAGGGAGCGAGTGAGGTCACGATGACCGCAACCGTAGAAAACACCGCCGCCGGGGGCGGCGACGTGGATGCCCTGACCGGCCAGGTCGCCCGGGTCACCGGCCCGGTGGTGGACGTCGAGTTCCCCAGCGAGCAGATGCCCGACATCTACAACGCGCTGCACGTGGACATCACGCTGGAGGGCGAAACCAAGACGGTGACTCTGGAGGTCGCCCAGCACCTCGGCGAGAACATGGTGCGGGCGATCTCCATGCAGCCCACCGACGGTCTGGTCCGCGGCGCGACGGTCACCGACACCGGGAACGGGATCACGGTGCCGGTGGGCGACGTGACCAAGGGGCACGTGTTCAACGTGCTCGGCGAGACGCTCGACGTGCCGACCTCGTCCCTGAACGTCACCGAGCGCTGGCCGATCCACCGGGACCCGCCGCCGTTCGACCAGCTCGAGCCGAGGACCGAGATCCTGGAGACCGGGATCAAGGTGCTCGACCTGCTCACCCCCTACGTCAAGGGCGGCAAGATCGGCCTGTTCGGCGGGGCCGGCGTCGGCAAGACCGTGCTCATCCAGGAGATGATCACCCGCGTCGCCAAGAACTTCGGTGGTGTCTCGGTGTTCGCCGGCGTCGGCGAGCGTACCCGTGAAGGCAACGACCTGATCATCGAGATGACCGAGTCGAACGTGATCAAGGACACCGCGCTGGTGTTCGGGCAGATGGACGAGCCGCCGGGCACCCGGCTGCGGGTCGGGCTGAGCGCGCTGACCATGGCGGAGTACTTCCGCGACGTGCAGGGCCAGGACGTGCTGCTGTTCATCGACAACATCTTCCGGTTCACCCAGGCCGGCTCGGAGGTGTCCACCCTGCTCGGCCGGATGCCCTCGGCGGTGGGCTACCAGCCAACCCTCGCCGACGAGATGGGCCAGCTCCAGGAGCGCATCACCTCCACCCGCGGCCACTCGATCACCTCGATGCAGGCGATCTACGTGCCCGCCGACGACCTCACCGACCCGGCGCCGGCCACCACGTTCGCGCACCTGGACGCGACCACGGTGCTGGACCGGGCGATCACGGAGAAGGGCATCTTCCCCGCGGTCGACCCGCTCGCCTCCACCTCGCGGATCCTGGACGCCGCGTACGTCGGCGAGGAGCACTACGACGTGGCCCGGGAGGTACAGCGGATCCTCCAGCGGTACAGGGAGCTGCAGGACATCATCGCGATCCTCGGCATCGACGAGCTGTCCGAGGAAGACCAGGTCACGGTCCGCCGGGCCCGGCGGATCGAGCGGTTCCTGTCGCACCCGATGTTCGTGGCCGAGCAGTTCACCGGCCAGCCGGGCGTGTTCGTGCCGCTGCCGGACACGGTGGCCTCGTTCAAGGCGATCACCGAGGGCAAGTACGACAACATGCCCGAGCAGGCGTTCTACATGGTCGGCGGGATCGAGGACGTCGAGCGCAAGGCCGCGGAGCTGGAGAAGCAGTGAGCTTGCGACTGGGCGGGGTGGCGGGGTCAGAGCCAGCGCTGCGTGGGGCGGCGGGGTCCGGGCTAGCACCGAGTTGGTCAGCGCGATGACGGTACGCGTGGAGCTGGTGGCCCCGGACGGCGAGGTCTGGTCCGGCATGGCCCGGATGGTGATCGCCAAAACCCTCGACGGGGATCTCGGCATCCTGACCGGGCACCCGCCCGTGCTGGGCATCCTGGCCGAGGGCAGCGTGGTTCGCATCCTCGATCCCGAGGAAGCACCCGAGGGCCAGAAGGAGATGCTCGCGGCGGTCAGGAGCGGGTTCCTGGCGGTCCGGGACGACCGGGTGTCGATACTCGCGCGCCAGGCCCAGCTCGGCACCCGGGTGGACCCCGCCGAGGCCCGGGCCCAGCTCGACGCCGCGCTCCGCGACGCGGCGGGCCAGCCAGCGGGAGATCAGGAATCCGTCGAGGTGAGATATACCCGAGCGCTGCTCCGGGCCACAGGCGACCAGTCCTGACGTGCGCCACCAGCCGGGCCGGGGATGAGCAGCGCGATTGCGCTCGACGCGGCCTGGATCTTCGCCGCGTTCCTCGTCATCATCGTGCTCGCCGCCGCCGGCCTGGCCGTCCGCCGCCTCCTGCTGGACCGCGGCGGCGGGACCGTGGAGTGCGGGCTGCGCCGGCCCGGCGGGACCTGGCGGCTGGGCGTCGCCGCCTACAGCGCGGACGAGCTGCGCTGGTATGACGCGGTCGGCGTGCTGCTCAGCCCGGAGGAGGTGCTGGAGCGGCGGACCCTGTCTGTGGCGTCCCGGCGCGAGGCCTACCCGGCCGAGACGGCTCTGCTGGGGCCGGGGATGATCGTCCTGACCTGCCGCGCGGGCGAAGTACCGGAAACGGAAACGGTCGACCTGGCCATGAGGGAGGCCGCGCTGACCGGCTTCCTGGCGTGGCTGGAAGCCGCCCCGCCCGGCTCCTACCCGCTAGGTATCTAAACCCCGGACACCGCGCCCGCCCAGCTCCCGGCGCCGCGAGCCGCTGTCACAGCGCCCTGTGAGAGCCGACCCCCCTAGGCGGCAGCGGGCGTAGCGTTGCGGCGGCCGCCACCCACGCCACGCGCCTCGGGCACTCAACACGGAACCAGCAACGGTGTCCTGCCAGCCCGCAGAGCCTCGCGGGGGTCGGCCCCAGCCCGCAGAGCCTCGCGGGGGTCGGCCTTAGCGTTCGCCGCCCGGCTTCCAGAGGACGTCGCCGCGCTCGGAGTTGGCCTCGCGGGCGAGGATGAACAGCAGGTCGGAGAGCCGGTTCAGGTACCGTGCGGTGACCGGGTTGACCGTGTCCGGGTGGGCGGCGAGGGCCGCCCAGGCGCTGCGCTCCGCCCGGCGGACGACGGTGCGCGCGGTGTGCAGCAGGGCGGCCCCCGGCGTGCCGCCGGGCAGCACGAAGCTGCGCAGCGTGGGCAGGCCGGCGTTGTGCTCGTCGCAGGCCTTCTCCAGGTCGGTCACGTAGCCGTCGTCCACCCGCAGCGGCGGGTACTTGGGATCCGGGCTGATCGGGTTGCACAGATCGGCCCCGACGTCGAACAGCTCGTTCTGGATCCTGGTGAGCAGCGCGGCGACCGGCCCGTCGAGCCGGCCGAGCGCGAGCGCGGCGCCGATGGCGCAGTTGGCCTCGTCCACGTCGGCGTAGGCCACCAGCCGCGGGTCGTTCTTTTCCACCCGGCTGCCGTCACCGAGCGCGGTGGACCCGCCGTCGCCGGTCCGGGTGTAGATGCGCGACAGCACCACGGGCTTGTCCTTGCGGTCTGCAGGCATGCAGTCACGGTAGCGGGCGGGCCGCTCCGGCCGGGGCGGCAGAGCCGTCAAAGCCCGCAGACCCGCCTTCCGAAGGACGGAGCTGGTGCCCCAGTGACATTGCGATCAATCTCCTGACCTGGGGTATTCCCTTCTCGACCACGATGTGACATCGTATAAATGCGAAGAGTAACGACTGACTCGGCGCAGGAAAGCCAAGCCTGCCAGTCACCATGCCCGGCGGATCTCGGGGGCCCGCTGGAGTCGGCGGTGGCGGCAGATGGAGGGGTGCGCCCCCGGCCGGAGGCCGGGGGCGCACCCGTGCGCGCGTCCCGGCCCCCCTTGGGGGCCGGGGCCCACCCGTACGGGCCCGCCGCGGGTTAGGGTTATCCCTTACAGCACGAACTGTGGTCATGAGGTGGCTGTGTACGACTATGTCATCGTCGGTGCCGGTAGCGCCGGGTGCGTCCTCGCGATGCGGCTCACCGAGAACCCCGACACGCGTGTCCTCCTGATCGAGGCGGGCCCCCCGGACGACGCGGACGAGATCCACATTCCCGCGGCGATTCCGCTGCTGTTCCAGAGCACCTACGACTGGGATTTCCGCACCGTGCCCCAGGAGCGGGCGGCGGGCAGGGAGATCTACTGGCCACGGGGGCGGATGCTCGGCGGGTCGTCGTCGATGAACGCGATGATCTACATCCGGGGCAGCAGGCACGACTACGACACCTGGCGGGACGAGTACGGGTGCAGCGGCTGGGGCTATGACGATCTCATGCCCTACTTCCGCCGGGCGGAGTGCAACTCGCGCGGCGCCGACGCCTACCACGGCGGGACCGGGCCGCTCGCCGTGTCCGACCTTGCCTTCCAATCGCCGCTCGACAAGGCGTTCGTCGCCGCCGCCCGGGAATGCGGGCTGCCCGCCAACGAGGACTTCAACGGCCCGGCGCAGGACGGCAGCGGCTTCTACCAGGTGACCCAGAAGGACGGCCGCCGGTGCTCCGCCGCGGACGCCTACCTCCGCCCGGTCATGGCGCGGCCCAACCTCGAGGTGCTCACCGACGCTCGCGTCGTCAAGGTCGTGGTGGAGGGCGGCCGCGCCGCCGGGGTGCGGTACCTGCTGCGCGGCAAGGAGGAGACGGCCTACGTTCAGGGCGAGGTGATCCTGTCCGCCGGGGCGATCGGGAGCCCGCACCTGCTCCTGCTCTCCGGCATCGGCCCGGCCGACGACCTGCGGGAGACCGGCATTCCGGTGATCGTGGACAGCCCCGGCGTCGGCGCGAACCTGTCCGATCATCCGGTCGTGCCCACGCAGTGGCGCACGCCCCGCATGGGCAACCTGTGGGAGAAGCTGACCCCGCCGAACCTGGTCCGGTGGCGGCTGCGCCATTCGGGCCCGCTGACCTCGAACCTCGCGGAGGCGGGCGGGTTCACCCGCACCAGGCCGTCGCTGCCCGCCCCCGACCTGCAATGGCACGCCATTCCGAGCCCGTTCGTGGACCAGGGCCTGGCCGACCCGCAGATCCGGGCGTTCACGCTCCTGATCGCGCTGGTGGACGTGGGCAGCCGGGGCCGGATCTGGCTGCGCAGCGCCGATCCCCGGCACAAGCCCGCGATCGACCCCGCCTACCTGTCCGACAGCACCGACATCGCGCCGCTGGTCGAGGGGATCCGGCTGGCGCGCGAGTTCGCCGCGGCCGCCCCGCTCGCCAAGGTCTGCACCGAGGAACTGGGCCCGGGGCCCGAGGTCCACACCGACGCGGAGGTGCGGGAGTTCATCAGGCGCCAGATCGGCACGCTGTACCACCCGGTCGGCACCTGCGCGATGGGCGGCGACTCGCGGCTGGCCGCCACGAAGATCACCAGCGTCGTCGACCCGGAGTTGCGGGTCCGTGGCGTCGAGGGCCTGCGGGTGGTGGACGCCTCCGTCATGCCGGCCGTGCCCCGGGGCAACACGAACGCGCCCACGATCGCCGTGGCCGAGCGGGCGGCGGACCTGATCATCGGCCGCGCCCCGCTGGAACCGGTGGACCCGGCCATGGAGGCCGCGCCGCTGCCCGCCTCCGCACGCTGACTGCCTTTTGCTGGTTACCGGCTACTTCCGGTAGCGCTTGCCGTGCAGGAACGTGGTGAGCGACAGCAGCCGGGTCAGGTCCTTGTCGCTGCGGGCCAGCGTGGTGAGGTTCAGCGGCGGCTTCATCCGCTGCCTGGTGATGGCCTTGGCGCGGGTGAACTCGCGCAGCCCGTCCGGGCCGTGGATGCGGCCGAAACCGGAGTCGCCGACCCCGCCGAACGGCAGCCCCGGCACGGTAGCGAACGCGATCACGGAGTTGATCGCGGTCATGCCGCTGCGCAGCGCCCGCGCGGCCGCCATGGCCTTCTTCGCGTTGCCGGCGAACACGGCCGACCCGAGCGCGAACCGGTTCGCGTTCGCCTTCTCGACCGCCTCGGTCATGTCGGCGACCCTGGTCACCGTCACCGTCGGCCCGAACGTCTCTTCCTGGACCGCCATGCTCTGCTCCGGCACGTCGGCCAGGATCACCGGGTCCACGTAGGGACGCCGGACGCTCTGCATCCCGCCGAGCACCGCCCGGCCGCCCCGGGCCAGGGCGTCCGCGATGTGGTCCTCCACGACTTCGATCTGGCCCGGCATGGTCATCGGCCCGTAGTCCGCCTCGCGGTCGTCCCCGGCGCGAACCCCGCTCATCCGCTCGGCCAGCTTCTCCAGGAAGGAGTGGTAGACCTCGTCGACCACGTAGACGCGTTCCACCCCGACGCAGGTCTGGCCGGCGTTGGACACCGCGCCCCACGCGGCGGCGTCGGCGGCCGCGTCCAGGTCGGCGTCGGCGCCCACCAGGAGCGCGTCCTTGCCGCCGCACTCCGCGATCAGCGGCGTGAGGTTCTGCGCGCAGGCGGCCATCACCTTGCGCGCGGTCGCGCTCGACCCGGTGAAGGCGATCTTGTCCACGCCGCTCAGGGCCAGCGCCTCGCCGGTGCGGCCCGCCCCGGTGATGAGCTGCAGCACCGGCTTCTCGGGCACGATCGAGCCGAACGAGCTGACCAGCCAGCCGCCCACCGCGGGGGTGAGCTCGCTGGGCTTGAACAGCACCGCGTTGCCCGCCGCGAGCGCGTACGCGATCGAGCCGACCGGGGTGAACACCGGGTAGTTCCACGGGCCGATCACCCCGATGACCCCGAGAGGGGCGTACTCGACCGACGCGGCCTGGTTGAGGGCGGTGAGCCCGGGGCGCACCCGGCGCGGGCCGAGCACCTTCTGGGCGTGGCGCGCCGCCCAGTCGATGTGCACGATCGCGAGGACGATCTCCAGCTTGGCGTCGGCGAGCGGCTTGCCGGTCTCGTTGTGCACGAGTTCGGCGAGGCGGCCGATGTAGCGGGCCAGGTGCGACTTCCACGCGAGCAGCCGGGTCTGCCGCTCCTTCCAGGACAGGCCGGACCACCAGGCGGCGGCCTCCCGGGCCCGCTCCAGCGCGGCGTTCACCTCGGCCTGGCCCATCACCGGGAACGTGGCGATCACTTCCGACGTCGCCGGGTTCACCGAGTCGAAGGTCTCCGGGGCCGTTGTCTGTCCTGCGTGCAGCGTGTCCATCGTCCTCACCGTCACTGGTCCGGCATCGCCTGAGCCGCCCGTTACGCGCTAGTAAACCACCGCCGGTTCCCGCCGTAGCCAAGGCCGGTGCTTTCACCTGCGCGGGCGTGGGCGGGTGCCGCGTCCCGGGCCGTCCCCGGCGCTCCGATCCTCGCCGGTCCTAGATAGCGTGAGAGAAGCTGCCTGGCTGCGCAGGCACCGACCCTGGCCCGGAGCGAGACCTCGTGACCGAACGCCCGTATGTGGTGCTGAGCTGCGCGATCTCGGTCGACGGCTGCCTGGACGCGCCCGGGCCGGAGCGGCTGATCCTGTCCGGTGCGGCCGACCTCGACCGGGTGGACGAGGAGCGGGCCCAGGCGGACGCGATCATGGTCGGCGCCGGCACGATCCGCCGGGACGACCCGCGGCTGCTGATCCGGGCGCCGGAGCGCCGCGCGGCCCGCGCCGCGGGCGGGCTCCCCGAGCACCCGGCCCGGGTGACGCTCACCGCCAGCGGCGACCTCGATCCCGGCGCCCGGTTCTTCGCCGGCCCCGCTGACGTCCCGCGCCTCGTCTACTGCCCCGCCCCGCTCGCCGGTGGTCTTCAGCTCATACTTAACGAGCTGGCGCAGGTCATCGTCATCCCTCCGCCGGCCGGGCTCGGGGCTGTCCTCACCGATCTGGCCGGTCGCGGGGTTGACCGCTTGCTTGTCGAGGGCGGAGCCCGGCTTGGCCGCGAGCTCCTCGCGGATGGCCTGGTGGACGAGCTCGAACTGGCGGTGGCCCCGTTCTTCGTCGGCGCCGCGGCGGCACCACGGTTCGCCGGGCCCGGTCCTTATCCTCATGGCCCCGGCGACCCGATGCGCCTCGCGGAGGTACGCCGCCTCGACGACATCGTTTTGCTGAGATACCTCCTGGGTGGGCCGGACGGGCAGGGCGCGAACGGCGAGCAGGGGGCTGCGGGAGTGGGCGCCACCTGGGGCGGGCCGGATCCGGAGGCCGGGACGTGAGCCTGGGCGGGGTGGCGGGGTCAGAACCAGCACAGCGTGGGGTGGCGGGGTCAGAACCAGCAGAGCGCGGGGTGGCGGGGTCAGAACCAGCAGGGTGCGAGCCGGCGGAGCCCGGACGGGGCAGCGCCGCGACCGAGGCGGACCGGCGCTGGCTCCGCGAGGCCATCGCGCTGTCGCGGCTGTGCCCGCCATCGTCGTCGGCGTTCGCGGTCGGTGCCGTCGTGGTGGCGGGCGACGGCACGGTGCTGGCCACCGGGTACTCGCGGGAGCGGAGCCCGCACGACCACGCGGAGGAGATCGCGCTGGCCAAGCTGGACCCGGCGGAACCGGGATGGGGTGGGGCGGCGGGGTCAGAACTAGCAGAGCGCGGGGTGGCGGGGTCAGAACTAGCAGAGCGTGGGGCGGCGGGGTCAGTACAAGCAGAGCCCGGGGCAACTATCTACAGCTCGCTGGAGCCGTGCCGGGTCCGCTCGTCACGGCCCCGGCCGTGCGCAGAGCTGATCATCGAGGCGGGGCTGCGCCGGGTGGTGATCGCCTGGCTGGAGCCGCCGCTGTTCGCCGCCGGGGGAGGGGCGGCCCTGCTCCGCGCGGCTGGGGTCACGGTGGTGGAGATCGGTGATCTGGCCGCCGAGGCGCGCGCGGTCAACGCCGGCGTCCTTGGCGAGTGAGCGGCAGGCCCTGAAAATCGTGATCCGTTCGGATTTTCGCCCCGGGGAGGGCCAAAATCTGAACGGATCATGGACTGACGGCCGGCGGCCTCAGACCTTGCCGCGGTTCCGGGAGCCCAGGATGATCTGGGTCACCGCGTAGCTGCTCAGGCCGAGCTTCTGCGCTATCTCCGCGGGGCGCATGCCCTGCTCGTTGTACAGCAGGGCGAGCCGGCGCTGCTTGTCGGTCCACGGCTGGGGGGCCGGCTTGCGGGGTGCGGGGCGGGACGGCCGCGCGGGCCGGCGGCGGGGCGCTTGCGTTGCGGTTCCGGCGGTCACGGTTCCAGCGGTTGCGGTCGCGGCGGTTCCGGCGGTCGCGGCGCTGGCGGGTGCGGCGTTGCCCGGTGCGGGCGGCGTCGCGTCCGTGGTGCCGAACGAGCCGCGGCGCTGGTCGTGGTACTTGCCGCTGGCCAGCTCCTGTTTGGTCTCCTCGTCGAGGATCAGGTACTGCTCCGCGGCCTTGTTGACCCCCACGGCCACCATGGTCAGGCCCTTGACGTTCTTCTCCTGGCACTCGCGCGACATGCAGTAGTTGTACTTCTTCGCCCGCTCGGGATGCAGCTCCGCGCCGCAGGTGATGCACTTGTGCACTTGTTCTTCTTTCCTCCTGGACCAGTGAAAACGTCGTTTTCGGGCCCAGTGTTCCCGGCCACGGGCGGCCCGGCGTACGGTCGTATCTGGCCGGCCGGATCCGACGATCAGGGGAACAGCATGGGCGTCAGCGGGTATGTGGATCTTCGCTCGGACACGGTGACCCGGCCGTCGCCGGCCATGCGGCGGGCCATGGCCGACGCCGAGGTGGGCGACGACCTGTTCAGCGACGACCCGACGGTCAACCGCCTCCAGGAGCGCGCAGCGGAGCTGACCGGCAAGCAGGCCGCGCTGTACCTGCCGACCGGGACGCTGTGCAACCAGATCGCGCTGCACCTGCTCGCCCGGTCCGGCCACCAGGTGGTCTGCGAGCAGACCGCGCACGTCTGCGGGCACGAGCTCGCCTCCGCGGCGGTGCTGTCCGGGGTCACGTTCCGTACCGTGGCGGCCGCGTGGCACGGCCTGCTCACCGCCGCCCAGGTGGCCGCGGCGCTGGAGCCCGAGCCGCACGCCCCCTTGGTCGACCTGGTCACCGTCGAGAACACCCATCAGGTCGGCGGCGGGACGGTGCTGCCGGTCGGCGCGTTGCGGGAGATCGCCGAGGCCTGTCACGTCCGGGGTGTGCCGCTCTACCTGGACGGCGCACGCATCTTCAACGCGTGCGCGGTGACCGGCGCCGACGTGTCGGACTACGCGGCACACGCCAACGCGATGATGTTCTGCCTGTCCAAGGGGCTCGGCGCGCCGATTGGTTCCGTGCTGGCCGGGGACGCCGGGTTCATCGAGGAGGCCCGGCAGCTCAAGGTCTTGTTCGGCGCGGGGTGGCGGCAGGCGGGGATCATGGCCGCCGCCGGGCTTATCGCGCTGGAGGAAGGCCCGAAGCGGCTGGCCGAGGATCACGTGACCGCCCGCAGGCTGGCCGAGGGCATGGCCGGGATACTCCCGGGCGCGGTGGACCTGGCCACGGTGCAGACCAACATCGTGTTCGTGGACGTGGCGGGGACCGGGCGGCCGCTGAACGCCTGGGTGGGACGGCTGGCCGAGGAGGGCCTGCTGGTGACGACCGTGGCGGGCCGGGCGCGCATGCTCACCCACCTCGACGTGACGGCGCAGGACGTGGATGCGGCGCTGGCCGCGTGGCGCACCGTGGCGGCCGAGTTCGGGGTGCTGTCCTCCGCCTCAGCCCGCTGACCAGGTGACCGTCGAGCGGCCCGGCGCCGCCGTCTGACCCCGTCGGCCGCTCCGGTTGGCGGCCAGACTAAGTTAGCTAACTAACTTGACAGTAAGAGCGCTCGTGTGCCGATACTGAGTCAGGTAACTAACTCAGTCGGAAGGAGTGCTTGCCGGTATGGCACCCGTCCAAGGACAGGCCTTGTCAGACACCGACTCGCGGCTGGTTCTTCGGTCGAGGCTCGGCGCGATCACCCTGGTGCTGCTCTGCGCCGTGCAGTTCCTCGACATCGCCGACTCAGCGATCGTCAACGTCGCCCTGCCTTCGATCCAGCACAGCCTGGGCTTCTCCCAGCAGAACCTCCAGTGGGTGGCCAGCGGCTACATCCTCACCTACGGGGGTTTCCTCCTGCTCGGAGGCCGCCTGGGGGACCTGCTCGGGCGCCGCCGCATGCTGCTCATCGGCCTGGCAATCTTCGCCGCGTCTTCCCTGACCGCCGGGCTGGCACACAGCGCGGGACTCCTTGTTGCGGCCCGGCTGGTGCAAGGTCTCGGCGCCGCGCTGATGGCCCCGGCGGCGCTCTCGGCGCTCACGACGAGCTTCCGCGAAGGCAAGGACCGCAATAGCGCGCTCGGAGTCTGGGGAGTGATCAGCGGGATGGCCGCGGCGGTCGGCGTCTTCCTCGGCGGAGTGATCTCGCAAGGACCGGGATGGCGATGGATCTTCTTCGTCAACCCGCCGATCTGCGTGATGGTGGCCGCCGGTGCGCTCGCTCTGCTCGCGGCGGACCGCGCGGGCAGCACCAGCAGAGCGGCCTTCGACTCGCAGGGGGCGGTGCTCGTGACCGGGGGCATGCTGTTGCTGGTCTACAGCCTCGTGCGGGCACCGATCGTCGGCTGGGGATCGCTCCAGACCATCTTCACCCTTATCGGATCCGCCGCCCTGCTCATCGCGTTCGCGGGCAATGAGTTGCGCAGCCGCTACCCGCTGGTGCCCTTCGCGATCCTGCGAGTGAAGGGACTGGTGGCGGCGGACTTGACCCAGTTGATCGCCTTTACCGGGTTCTTCTCGATGTTCTTCTACGCCACGCTGTACATGCAGGAGATCCTCCATTACTCGCCGATCAAGGCGGGGCTCGCCTATCTCCCGATCACCGCGGGTTTCGCCGTTGCGGGCGGCACGGCCTCCCAACTGGTCACGCGCATCGGCACCCGCCCGGTCGTGGTAGCCGGCTGCCTGATCGCGGGAGCTGGGATCTACTACGTGTCCAGGGTCCCGCTGCACGGTTCGTACGTGAGCGATCTGCTGCCCGGCTTCCTCGTGATGTCGCTCGGGGCGGGGTCGGTATTCGTCTCGGTCGCCGCCGCCGCCAACGCAGGCGTGCCATCGGACAAGGCGGGCTTGGCGGCCGGGCTGCTGAACTCGTCCCAGCAGATCGGCAGCGCGCTCGGCCTCGCCATCCTCTCTGCCGTCGCGATCACTCGCACCAACCACCTGATCGCGGCGCACGTGTCACACTTCGCGGCCGCGGATGCCGGGTACCACCGGGCCCTGCTCGTCGGCGGCATCTTGATGGCAGCCGCAGCCGTGCTCGCCCTTCGCATCGGCAACACCAGAAGTGCAGCCCCGCTGGTCATGGTCAGCACAGAAGCGGACCCCGCAAGCCGGGAGGCCGCGGGCGCCGGAACGGGTGACCGCCCGGAAGAGCAGTACATGTACCCTGGCAAGTGAGATGACTGACTCAATGTCCGCTTCCCCGGCCGCCGTCGAGCGGCGGCCGGGGAAGCGAGAGCGGCTGGTGGCCGCCGCGGCGCAGCTCCTGTACCAGCAGGGCGTCGAACGGACCACACTCGCGGAGATTGCCAAGATCGCGGACGTCCCCGCCGGCAACGTCTACTACTACTTCAAGACCAAAGACGAGGTCATCGGGGCGGTCATCGAGGCGCACGTACAGCAGATCAAAAAGACCCTCGCGTCCATCGACTCTCAGCACCGGTCCCCGAAGAGCCGGCTGAAGGCCCTCGTGCGGGAGTTCGCCGCCCAGAGCGAGATGATCGCGCTGTACGGGTGCCCGCTCGGCAGTCTCTGCGCGGAGCTTGACAAGCGCGTCGCGGGGTCGGGCTTGCCGGTAGCCGAGCTGATGCGGCTCCCGGTCGAATGGGCTGAAGCGCAGTTCCGATCGCTGGGCCGCCGGGACGCGCACGATCTGGCCCTTGATCTGCTTGCCGGCTACGAAGGCAGCGCGCTGCTCGCCAGCACCATGCGGGATCCCAGCATTCTGTCCAAGGCGGTACGTCGCCTTGACCACTGGATCGACGCGGCGTGACCGAGGAGCCGGTACCCGGGTTGCAGCGCCTGCGGGCCGACCATGCCCCGGCGGTGCTGGCCTTCGAACTGGCGAACCGCGCTTACTTCGCCGGTTTTATCAACGATCGCGGCGATGAGTACTTCGACCAGTTCGCCGAGCGGCATGACGCCATGCTGGCCGACCAGGAGGCCGGCGTCGGCGCCTTCTACGTGCTGGTCGGCGAGGACGGCTCAGTGCTCGGCCGGTTCAACCTGTATAACATCGCGGACGGCTCGGCCGAGCTTGGCTACCGGGTCGCGCAGCACGTCGCCGGCCGCGGCGTGGCGACCGCGGCCGTCCGGGAGCTGTGCCAGCTAGCGGCGGCGCGGTACGGGCTGCGCATGCTCAAGGCGGTGACCAGCAACGAGAATGCCGCGTCCCAGAAAGTGCTGGTCAAGGCCGGGTTCGTCGCGGTCGGCCAGACCGAGATCGTCGGCCTGCCGGCCACCTGGTATTTGCGTGACCTGGCCGCCGGCTTATCCAAGGTGCCGGCCGTCTGGGACTGGGGTGAAGCCGTGCGTCGCTGACCTTGCCCGTGGGGTGTCCTTCCCGGCGTATCCCGTTCGTCGTCTGCCTGTAAGCGTCCAACCCAGACCGAAGGACGGGCGACATGAGCAACAGGCACCGGCGTACGCTGCGGGCAGCCCGGATCAACGGGCGCGTGCAGGCGGCGCGCGAACACGCGATCATCCGCTACGTCTGCGGGAAGTGAGGCTGAGATGAAGTACCTGGCTCTCATCTGGGCTGATGGCCTGCCGGCGCCGGAGGAATTGGCGGTCATGCAGCGTGAGCTGCCCGGCTGGGACGAGGAGACCACGCGCCGCGGCGTGCGGCTGTTCGGCCGGGAGCTGGATCTGCCGCAGACGGCGGCGGCGGTGCGCGTGCGCGACGGCGAGACGCTCGTGACCGACGGCCCGTTCGCCGAGACCAAGGAGTTCATCGCGGGCTTCAACCTGCTCGAATGTGCCGACGCCGACGAGGCGGTCGAGGTGGCGGCCACGTGCCCGATCTCCTGGTTCCAGCCGATCGAGGTCCGGCCTTTCCTGGGCGGACTGCGGCTGAGTGAGCGGGCGGCCGCGTTCGGGCGCGGCGAGGACGGCGCCGCCCGGCCCTACATGCTGGGCATGTGGCTGGGCGGAACCCCAGCGGCGCCGTTCGACGATCAGGCAGCGCGGGATGAGGGCGACGCCTGGCGGCGGGACGTCGAGGCACGCGGCCTCCACGTCCTGGGGAACGCGCTGGGGGGCAGCGACACGGCCACGACGGTCCGTGTCCGGGACGGGGAGACGCTGCTCACCGCGGGGCCGGTCGCCACGGCCGGGGGATCCATCGCTGGCATGGAGGTCGTCAGCTGCGCCGGCCGGCAGCAGGCGATCGAGCTGGCGGCCGCGCATCCGTTCGCCCGGTACCACGCGATTGAGGTGCGCCCGTTCTACACCGGATGACCACGCCCGCCGTTCCGGCGTCCCACGAACGGCTTGTGACCATGGGGGTTTGACCGCCGAGGCATGGCCTGCTCACACGCCGGCCGGCGTCATGTCATCGGCTCCGCTGAAGCTGCCATGCTGCTTCCAGCGCATCCTCGATGGCACCGGCGTCGCCGGTGGCAAGCTCGGCGGCCACCTACCGGCCGCACCCCATTTGGGAAGGTTGCGGCTGCTGCGGTCCCATGGGCTTCGGTGTATGATGCTAGTATGAGTAGTACTAACGTCACCATGCGGGTCGACCCGCACAGCCCAGTCCCGCTGCATGAGCAGGTGGCGGCGGCGCTGCGCCGGGCGATCAGCGACGGTGAGGCCGCGCCCGGTGAGCGCCTTCCCCCGGCCCGGGACTTGGCGGCCGTGCTGGGCGTCAACGCCAACACCGTGTTCCGGGCGCTGCGGGCTCTCCGCGACGAAGGGCTTGTGGAGTTCCGCCGCGGCCGCGGCGTCACCGTGACCGGCGACGGCCCGCAGCGCAGTGTCATCGTGGGCAAGGCGCGCGAGCTTGTGCTGCTCGCCCGCCGCTGTGGCTACCGGCCGGAGGAACTTGTCAAGATCATCGAACAGGTGGCCTAGGAGCGGCGATGAAGACCATGAGCGTCGCCCGGCCACCCGGCCCGGGCGAGGACGTACAGGCCATCATCAGGCAGGCACGACGGCGCCAGCGGCGCCGCCAGCTCGTTACCGGGGTTGTGGCCGTGCTGGCGCTCGGTGGCGCGCTGGGCGGGTACGCCGCGTCGGCCGGGCCCAGCCACCCCGGGCCTGCCCGCACCGTCAGCGGTGCAGGCCACCGCTCACCGCCTGGCCCGGAAGCCCTGGGCATCGACGCCACCGTGCTGATGTGGCCGTCCGCCGGCCCCATGTCGTGGATGTCGGGTGCCTACGTTGACGACCTGAGCACCGGCCACCTCGTCCTGCGACAGATTCCAGGAATCATCCCCGGTGACTATCCCGTGTACATGATCGCTGTTGGCCACCAACTGGTCTATGTCGGCCAGCACGGCACGACGGCCATCGCCGCCAGCTTGCAGGCCAAGCCGCGGGTGCTGGGGACAACGCAGTTCTTCGCGCCCTCGGCGGACCCGGGCCACGTGTGGCTCGTCTACGACCGGAAGCTGGCCAGTCTGGTGCGGTCGGTGCCGGTCACCGGCGGCCGGCCGGGGCCCGCTGTCACCCTCCCCAAGCGAACCTTCCTGGCCCGGGGAACTGACCGGGGCCTGCTGCTCGACGGCCCTCCGAACGGCACCCTCCTGCTGTGGACTCCCGGCCATGCCCCCAGGCCGCTGCCGCACTCACCGATCCGGGTTCACCTGTTCGCCGCCGATGCGCGCATCGTCGCCTACGGCACCGGCTGCAAGCAGGTGATGACCAGCTCGTTCACGTACGACTCCTGCCCGGAGCTGCGAGTCTTCGACGTTGTCACCGGCAGGCTCGACTCCTTCCACGCACCACCGGGCACGGCCGGATGGGTGCTCAGCGGCAGCTACTCGATCGGCATGAACAACGGCATCTCGCCCCGCGACACGCTGCTCGCTGCCGAGGCGGCCACCTCTGCCCGCCGGGGCCGGGCGCGCCTGTTCGTGCTGCCCCTTGGCCCCCGGCACCAGAAGCCCACCGCTGTCCCGTCCTCGGCTGCGCCCATGACAGCGATGACTACCTGGTCCGCGGATGGGTCATGGCTGTTCTACCAGGGCCCAGGCGGCCACCTATGGGCCTATCAAATCGCCACCGGCCGGCCCCGGCCGTCGGCTATCCCCTGCTGCCAGTACACCGCCATGGCCGCCATTCCCAGCCCGCCCTGACCTCACCACCCATACCGTTCCCCGCCTGGGCCGGCCGGGAGGAGCCTGGCCCCGGGGCGTGCCAGCGCTCAGGGCTCAGTCGGGGTCTCGAAGCCACATCGGGGCCCGGCTGCCCGTGCGAGCCTCAGGTCGAGCGTCGCAACCCGCGAACCAAGAAACTCCGCCAGCGCGACATACCAGGCGTCATAGCAAGTGACATTCTCGCTGAGTTCCCAGGCACGGGAGGCAAACGGGCCGTACGGGAAATACTCGACCCGCAGGTCAAGCAGATCGCTGTGGGCCATCGCCGCAACATCGCCAGATATCTCTCCCGCCGCGGCGGCCCGGCGCAGAATGTTGGCCACTTCGACCGGCATGAGATCCGGGGCGCTGAGCGGCTCGCCGGTCAGCAGGGATTCCGCCCAGGAACCGGTGACGCCTCCATCGACGAGCGCTGACACCACGAGCGAGGCATCAACGACAAGGGTCACCGGCGATCCTGATCGCGGTGAGACAGGATGCGGTCGGCGGGCAGCGAAGACCCCGTCGCGGCTTTCCTGGCATGGATCCGTTGCACAAGAGCCTCGGCATCGGGCTGACGGGCAAGCTCGACCAGCCGGGCGCGCAGGTACTCCTGCAATGACCGGCCGCTGAGGGCGGCACGGGCGGCAAGCTCATCCCGGGTCTCGTCAGGGACATCCCGGATTGTGATCGACGTAGCCATGCATGCATTATGCTGCTAGTACAGCTAAAATGCAACGCTGGACGCCTTCCGTCATCGTCAAGACCGGTACTGGGCGGGCTCACGACGGAGTTGCCGGGTGCAGGCACGCCTCGATCTCGGCGATGGCCTGGGCGGTGCTGGTGAACAGGACTCCGCGGGCGCCGAGGTCGCGGGCGGCCTCGACGTTGGGCTCTTTGTCGTCAAGGAAGATCATCTCGCTGGGCAGCACGCCGAGCCGCGCGCAGGCCAGTTCGTAGATGCGCTGGTCAGGCTTGCAGATCCCGACCTCGTGCGAGTAGACGATGTCGTCGGTCAGCTGTTCGAAGCCGTAGCGCTCCTGCTCGCGTTCCCGCGCGCCGACGAAGCTGTTGCTGATGATGCCGGTCCGGTAGGCCGGCCGCAGGCCGGCGAAGTAGGCGGTCAGCTCCGTGTTGAGCGTGCCGAGGTACTCGGTCCATATGTCAGCCATGAACGCGTCGACGAGGTCGGGACCGAGCGCCAGGATCTGTCCGATGCGGGTGTGGATCTCCGCCTCGGTGAGGGCACCCACGTTGCCCGCCGCGAACACGGCACCGAGGCGCTCCGGCAGTTCGCCGCGGCCGAGTCCGAGCCGGTCCGCCCACTTGTGCATGATGTCCCGGGGCGGGGTGAATTCCAGCACCCCGCCGATGTCGAAGACCACAGCCCGGAATGCCATGGCAAGCTCCTCTTTCCCGGTCCGGTTGAGGCGCCCATCGTGGGCGCTCGCCACAGCATCGGGCCTTCCCCTCGGGCAAGGTCAAGCGCGGCCGCGGCGGGCGCCAGGCAAACCAAAGTAGCCGGGCACCTGCCCGGCTACTTTGCTTGCTCGGCCCTCATTATGTCCTGGATCACAGGGGGACAAGCGACGTTCCAGCCCCGTCGCGGGACCGGGCAGGGGAGGTATTGCGCCTAGCTGCCCGCGCCGGAGGGCGGCGCGGGGGCGGCGGGCAGCGGCTCGCCCTTGGCTTCGGCGATCATGTTGGCCACCTGCGGGTCCGCCAGCGCGGCCCCGTAACGGATGGCCACCAGTTGCGCCACGGCGGGGTGGCTGCCCAGCGGCGGGGCGCATTCGGTGCTGGTCAGCGCGGCGATCGCGTCCAGGGTGCCGGAGGTGAGTTCCGGCCCGATCATGCACGGCGCCAGGGCAACCCGGCCGACCCGGGCCTCACGCAGGCGGTTGACCGCGTCCTTGATGCTGGCCGGGTCGGTGAGCGACGCCGAGGCCACTGGCATCGTCAGGCGCGACGCGAGCAGCACGGCCACGACCCCGGCTCCTTCGATCGCCTCGTCGTCGCCCGCGGCGCCCACGATGATCCCGTCGGCCGCGGTCACGATGCTGATACGGCCCGCCCGGGAGGCCCGGGCCAGCCCCGCATCGGCCAGCCGCGCGTGCACCGCCTCGGCCAGCAGGGGGTGCGGGCCGAGGTGCGCGGCGATGAGGAACGGCTCCCGCGCCGCCGCGACCGCTTCGGCGATTGCCCCGTCCACCTCCGGATCCGGAAAGGCGAGCAGCGGGACCACCACGGCCGCGGGCCCGCCGTTGACGCTGGCCAGGCCGTCGAGCACCTCGTCCAGGGAGTCCGTGCGGCCGCGGAGGTAACCGACGCGCACCTCGGCGCCGTGGCAGGAACTGGCCGCCACCTCCGCGATCCTTATGACGGTGTCCTCGCCTTCGGGCCGGGCGGAGCCGGGAACCGCGATCACCAGCGCCGGGGTGTCCGAGGGCAGCGAGAGCTGGTGCGGGCTCGAGTGACGCCCGGTCCGGCGGTAGCGGGAAGTCCGCACCGGAAGGGCGGAGCCGTCGCCCGCGGTACGGGTGGCCCGGTTGGGCAGCGCCGGGCCGTTTCCGCCGGTGCGGGAAGGCAGGGGCGGGCCGTCCCCGGCGGTCTGGGGGTTGCGGGTAGGCAGAGAGGGGCCGTTCCCGGCGGCGGAAGGGACCCGTGTGGGCAGGGCCGGGCCCGCCGGCTGATCGCGGGGCGTGCGTGCCGGGAGGGCCGGGCCGCCTTGCTGGCCGCGGGGAGTCCGGGCAGGGAGGCTCGGGGCACCCTCCCGCGGGCCGGGCACACGGGCGGGGAGGGCCGGGCCTTGGTCGCTGGGTGTCGGCAGGGGAAAGGCGGGGATGTCTTGCGTCGCGTCGCCGGCCTGCCCGGAGGGAGCCGGATCGTCCCCGGGATCAGGCGAAACCGGGACGGGAAGGGCCGCGCCGCTCCCCTGGACACGGGGGGCCCAGACGTCGAAGACCGGGCCGTCCTCGTGATCGTGGGAGGTCTGGTCCGGGCCCGCCGGATCGGCCTCGTGGTCAACGCCCATATCAGCGCATAGTAACTAAGCGGCCCATGTCAGTGCGGACAATTCGTCCCAGAATTGCTCCCCTGAGCCGTCTGGTGCCAGATCCGTTATCTGTGTGCGGCGTGCGAATCGCACCGGACGGCGTCCCGGGCGGCGCGGCGCTCCTCCGCCGGCTGGACGCCGGGGTCAAAACAGCCGCTGCGAGGCGTCGTCGGCGCCCCGCATCGAGTCGTAATCCAGGGTCACGCACCGGATGCCCCGGTCCTCCGCGAGCACCCGGGCCTGCGGCCTGATCTCCTGGGCGGCGAACACCCCCCGCACCGGGGCCAGCAGCGGATCCCGGTTCAGCAATGCGAGGTACCGGGTGAGCTGCTCCACCCCGTCGATGTCGCCACGTCTCTTTATCTCCACGGCAACCGCGGCGGCCTCGCCGTCGCGGCACATGAGATCGACCGGCCCTATCGCGGTCGGGTACTCGCGGCGTACCAGCCGCCAGCCATCACCGAGCAGGTGAACCTGCTCGGCCAGCAGCTCCTGAAGGTGCGCCTCGACGCCATCTTTGACGAGCCCGGGATCGGTACCGAGCTCGTGGCTGGAGTCGTGCAGCACTTCCTCGATCGTGATGCGCAGCTCCTCGCCGCCCTTACTCACCACCCGCCAGGCGCCCGGCGACTCCTCCAGCCGGCACGGCGGCGACATCCAGTTCAGCGGCTTGTACGAGCCACCGTCCGAATGGACCAGCACGGAACCGTCGGCCTTGACGATGAGCAGCCGCGACGCGGACGGCAGATGCGCGTTGAGCCGCCCCACGTAGTCCACGCTGCACCGGGCAATGACAAGCCGCACCGGGTCACTGTAACCCCGGGCCGCGTGTGCTGGTGTGTGAGGCTGGCTTGAGTACATGCTGGATGGATGATCAGCGCGTTGGAAGGCCCAGGCGACCGTGAGCGAGCTGCGCACCGCGCATACGGCGGATCTTGACGCGGGCGCCAGGGCTGCCATCCGCGGCTTGATGGATGCCGCATTCGGCACCGTCTCCGATGACACCTTCGAGAATGTGCTCGGCGGGGTGCACGCGCTGGTGATCGAGGAGGGCGAGCTGATCGCGCACGGCAGCGTGGTGCAGCGGCGCATGCTGCATGCGGGCAGGGCGCTGCGCACCGGATACATCGAGGGCGTCGCGGTGCGCGAGAACCGGCGCCGCCGGGGGCACGGCGCGGCGCTGATGGCGGCGCTGGAGCGGGTGGTCCGGTCGGCGTATCAGCTCGGCGCGCTCGGCGCGAGCGTGGACGGCGGCCGCCTCTACACCTCCCGGGGGTGGCAGCTTTGGCAGGGGCCGTCCGCCGCCCTGACGCCCGGCGGAATCCGCCCCACTCCGGACAAGGACGGCGCCATCTACGTCCTGCCGGTATCCATCCCGGTCGATGTGAAGGGCGAGATCGTATGCGACTGGCGGCACGGCTCCCCGTGGTAGGCCGCCCGGCCGCGGGATCGTCAGCTGGTGCGCTGACAGAGCTGGGCCAACGTCACCAGGCGGAAGCCGCGGGCTTGCAGGCCCTCGATGACCGCGGGCAGCGCCGCCGCGGTCTGGCTGCGGTCGCCGCCGCCGTCGTGGAACAGCACGATCGAGCCGTTCCGGGCGCCCTGCACGGCCTGGCCGGCGATCACGTCGGTCCCGGGTAGCTGCCAGTCTCCGGTGTCGACGTCCCAGAGCACGGTGGTCGCGTCCCGGCCGTCCAGCCAGCTGAGCACCTGCGCCGTGTACGCCCCGTACGGAGGGCGCACCAGGCCCGGCGCGGCGGCCCGGCCGGCCGCGGCGGTCAGCGCCGAGCCCGTCGCCTCGACCTGCCAGCGCAGTTCATCGCGGGACAGGTCGGGCAGGAACGGGTGCGACCAGGTGTGGTTGGCGACAAGGTGACCCTCCCCGGCGGCCCGGGAGAGCAGGTCCGGATGGGCGCGGGCGGCCGCGCCCACGCAGAAGAACGTCGCCGCGACGCCATAACGCTCCAGCGTGTCGAGCATGCCCGGGGTGTGGCGCGGATCCGGGCCGTCGTCGAACGTGAGCGCGACCTCGGGCCGGTCGCCCGGCCCGCGGACCAGGTAGCGGCCCTCCCGGGACAGGCGGGCGGCCAGCTCGGCGCTTTCGCCGGCATCCGCGGCCGGCTCCCCGTCCCGGCCGTGCATCGTGCCCGACAGCAGGTTCAGCCGGGCCAGCGAGGGCAGGCGGTCGCGGGCGGCCAGCGCCAGCGCGCGGGCCGGGACCGAGCCCATCCGGGTACGGGGCGGCACGTCCCACGGATCGGCGCGCAGCACCTCCACCCCGGCCTCCACCAGCGAGCGGTCGATCAGGCCGTTGGTGCTGTCCACGACCACGGCCAGCCGTGTGCCGGGCCGGCCGGAAAGCTCGATGACGTCCGCGAGAAGCGAGCCGCGCCCGGCGGCGCCGTACCGGCGCGGGGGCATCGCCTGCTGCCCGGCCGCGTCTATGACCTCCAGATCCCAGCCGTCAGCGTCCCAGGCGACACCCGCGAACCACATGCGGTTATCGTGCCAGCCGCCCACGAAGCATGCCCGCGGCTAGGGTGTGTCCCGTGGATCTTTGCCGTCGCGAGCGGCGGTCCCGGGGGGATCGTATTCGCAAGGCGGAGGAGGAGCCCATAGCGGAGCTATGGGCGACGACGACAACGCAGCGAGACACCCCCCGGGCGCCGCGCAGCGGGCAGGGGGTTCGCGGGACACACCCTAAGCTCCGGCTAGCGCGGCGACGATGTCGCGGACCTGGCCGGGTTGCAGCGCGCAGGTGGCGTCGCCGACCGACAGCTCCACCCGCTGCACGCCGGGGTCGGCCGTGGTGTCTGCCTTCGGCCTGACCCAGATCCGCTGCTCCACGGCCAGCTTCCGGGCGGCCGCGCCGAACCCCTCCTGCGTCGTGCTCAGCAGCAGGTGCATCATCGGGACCTGTGGCGGGTCGGGCACAACCCGCACGCCGGCCAGGCCATCGAGCGCGGCCGCGATCGCGCGGGCGTGAGCGAGATACGCCGGCATCAACGGCAGCCGGCGCCGCAGGCAGCTCAGCGCGGATGCGGCGCTAGGCCACAGGCCGAACAGCGTGCCGCCCATGCGCCTGCGCCACTCCCGCACCTCGGCCACGATGTCCGCGGGCCCGGCCACGCAGCAGCCAGGCAGCGCGCCGATCCCCTTGTAGAACGACACGTACACGGTGTCGAAGGGCGCCGCGATCTCGGCCGTCGGCCTGCCGTACCCGGCGGCCGACTCCCACAGCCGGGCACCGTCCATGTGCACCGCGGCGCCCCGGGCCCTCGCCCAGCCGGCCTGGGCCTCCAGGTCGTCCCAGGACGGCTGCTGGCCGCCGAGGTCCCGCTGCGGCAATTCGATCAGCAGCGCCGCGGGCGGCTCGGCGATCGCGGTCAGGTCGCCGAGGGTGATCAGCCGGTCCGGGTCGCCGGCCGGGCGGCCGGTCAGGCCGTGCAGCCGCTGGTAGGCCTGCTCCTCGTGCCGGTCCAGGTGGCACATCGGGTGGAAGATGACGGTCCTGCGCTGCCGCCGGTCGGCGTGCACCCGCAGCACCGACTGCTGGGCCATCGTGCCGCTGGGCAGGAACACCGCGGCTTGCTTGCCGAGCAGCCCGGCGACCTCCTGCTCCAGCTCGGCGACCACGCCGCCCTCGCCGTAGCGGTCCACGGCCGTATCGGCCGGGATGCTGGCCAGCAGGGCGGCCGCCGTCACCGGGCCGTGGCCGGCCAGGAAGGCGGTGCACTGGTCGCGGAGCGCGGTCTCCTCGGCAAGGGTGAGCTCGTCAACAGCGGGCATGCCTACGTGTCTACACTGAGCTTCGTGGCGAACCAGCACCGGCACCCGATTACCCCGCCGGCTGCCCCCTGACCGGGGCGCAGCCTGGCACTTCCCTTCACCCTCTGAGCCGCTCCCGCGGCTGGTGCTTTCTGTGCGCCCCGGACCCGGACCTCATTCCGTTTCCGAGTCTCAGGAGCACCGTTGCGTCACGTCTTCAGGGCCCTTGACGGGGCCCCGTGCATTCTCCTCGCCGCCTGTTTGTGGGGCACCACCGGCACCGCTCGCACCTTCGCCCCGGCCGGTGCGGGGCCGCTCGCAGTAGGTGCACTACGCATCGTCGTAGGCGGCCTGCTGCTGTCCCTCATCGCGCTGCGTGGCGGCGCGCTGCGCGACCTTCTCGCGCGCGGCACGGTTACCCGGTGCATGATCGCGCTCGGCGCGGTTGCTGCCGCCGGGTACCAGGCAGCCTTCTTCGCCGCGACCGCCCGGGCCGGCGTGGCCATCGGGACCGTGGTGACCATCGGCGCGGCGCCCGCCTTCGCCGGTGTCCTGTCCCTGCTCACCGGGATGGGCAGGCCGGGCGGCCGGTGGCTGGCCGCGACCGCGGCCGCGGCGGCCGGCTGCGGCCTGCTCGTCACGGGCGGGCACGTGTCCGGGGCCAGCCCGGCGGGCATCGCCCTGGCGCTGCTCGCCAGCTTCTGCTACGCGGTGTACGCGGTCACCGCGTCGTACCTGATCGGCAGCGGTGCCAGCGACCGCGCCGTCATGGGCGCGATCTTCGGCGGCGGGGCCGTGCTGCTGCTGCCGGTGCTGTTCATCAGCCCCGTCGGCTGGGTGGCCACCGGGCGGGGGCTCGCCGTGGCCGGGTACCTCGCCGTGCTCACGACGGCGGCCGCCTATCTGCTGTACGCCCGGGGGCTGCGCGTCACCCCCGTGACGACCGCGACGACGCTTGGCCTGGCCGAACCGGCCATCGCCGCGGTGCTCGGGCTGACCGTGCTGCACGAGCACCTTGGCGCGGCGGGGTTCACCGGCCTTGCCGTCCTCGCGCTTGGCCTGGTGACCCTGGCCTGGCCGGCCCGCGGGCCCGCGGGCCGCGAGGCCGCGGGCCGCGAGGCCACGGCGCGGGCCGGAACCAGCCGCCGCAGCCCTGCCTCGAACTGACCAAGGCGGGGCCGCGGTGGGCGCTGGCTGGCCTCACGGCATCCAGTGGTCCACGAACTCGGAGCGTGGCGGGGCCGCGAACGTGTGCAGCGGGCCCGCCACGGCGCGGGGGCTGGTCGGATCGGTCATCTTGACGGTGTTCCAGGCCGGGTTCTTCAGGCCACCGGTCACGCCGCCGTTGTCGGTCACCTGGATGCCCCTGAAGTCCACCGAGCCGAAGTTGGCGAGCGGGATACCCGTCTTCGGGCCGGCGGTGACCTGGGCCGAGGAAGCCCGGCACGTGGCACACGTCCTGATGACGGTGAAGCTCTGCCCCGACGAGAGGTCCCGGACCGACAGGGTGAAATGGCCGCCGTCGTCGATCACGCTCAGGTGCACCACGTCGCCGGCGTGCGGCGGGTGGAACCCGACGTGGCCCGGGGCCGGGTACATCTGGTACCACGCGCTGTAGGACGGAGCAGCCCCGGTGCAGACCTCGCTGATGCCGACCCGCTCGACCGTGGTGTCGCTGAGCCCGTCGAGCCCGGCCCGCTGCTGGGCGACGGCGTTGCCGGTGCACCCGGCCTGGGGGATGACGAAGGTGTCCTGGACGCGGGTAAAGGACGTTCCGCTGCCCGGCTTCGGCACGGCGAAGTAGCCGGCCGCGATGATCGGCGGGGCCGCGATACGCGGGCCGGCGGGCACCCGCGACGCGACCGGGCTGGCCGCCGCCGAGCCCGCGGACAGGCCCACCACCACGGCGGCGGCGCCAGCGATGGCAGCCATTCTGCCGAACCTGCTCATGAGAACCACCCCGTTCTTGTCTTGGGTAAGTGCAGGTACTTCAGCGATCATGCGCGGCGGGCCCGCCGCAACGAATCCGTGGAACCCGCAGAAATTGCGGCGGCGGCCGTCACCAGCACGGTGTGGCAGGCGATCCCGGGTTAAGGAGCGGGTTAACTCAGGCTCAATGAGTGGCTGGCACGCTGGCACGGTAAACCTGGTCGCCGGCGCCTGTGCCGGTGCCGGGGGAAGCGTTTGTCATTCCCGTCGCCTGGGTTGGCGCCCGGCGCGTAGGCGCGTCAGGTCGGTACGGGGTGTGACAGGAAGCAATCGCCGGCAAGGCCGGCAAGGAAGCGGCCGTCTATGTGGCCCATCGGGGTGGCGCCACCGTCTTGTGCCCGGCTCGTGGCCCATGCCATCTGCCCTTGGGTTGTTGCCACGGTGGCCCCCCTAAGACAGCGGCCTGGTGGCGCGGAGGCTGCCCGCTGTTGGCCGGCCGTTCCTGTGGGCACAGCCGATCCCGTTCCCGTCGGTTGTGTCCCCGCCTTTCGCTTCTCATCCCATGTACCCGTGGGCGATCCCAGCGCCCTGAAAGCTGGGTCCACTCCCCGCAGGAAGGAAGTCTCCCGATGACTTTGAAATCTTGGCTTGCTGGCGGGGTGGTGGCCGGTGCGGCGCTCATGGCGGCCCCTGCCGCCGTCGCCAGCGCGCATCCGGTTAGCGATGCCGGTCCGGGCCCCACGGTCCAGGTGCACGGCATGCGGGCGGCCGTCGGGGTGCGGCTGCCGGGTACGCACTTGCCGCACCTTGCCCCACAGATGAGTGTGACCTCCAACAACTGGAGTGGTTACGCGGCGGCCGCTGACAGCGGGGTGCACATCCGCTTCGTCTCCGCCAACTTCACCATCCCGAGCCTGAACTGCGCGAACTCGCCGCTGGGCTCGTCTGGGTTCGCATACGCCGGGCACTGGGCGGGGCTGGACGGCTTCAACGACGCCACCGTGGAGCAGACCGGCGTGGATGCCTTCTGCGACTCCAGTGGCACACCGACCTACTACGCCTGGTACGAGATGTACCCGCTCGCCCCGGTTGCGTTCACCGGCGTCAACCCTGGGGACGCCATCCACGTGTCGGTCTTCTTCACCGGCTCCGCCTACGATCTCGCCCTCACCGACCTCACCACCGGCGGGTCCATCAACACGACCCAGCCGTGCCCCTCGGGCTCGACGTGCCGCAACAAGTCCGCCGAGGTGATCACGGAGGATCCGGGTGGCGCTGTCGCAGGCGGCTTCAACCTGGCCGACTTCGGCATGGCCAACTACACCGGCGCCAGCGTGACCAGTCTCGCCGGAACGCACGGCACGCTGGCCGCACAGCGGAACAACTGGACCTCCACCGAGATCACCATGGAAGACAGCGGCGGCACCATGATGGCCGTGCCCTCCGCCCTGGAAGGCGGGCAAGCATTCAATGTGGCCTGGAACAGTGCGACCTAAGCTGAGAACCCAGCCCCGCATTAAGGGAGGCTGCGTCATGCAATCAGCAAGACCCGCTATCCGGGCCCGGGGCCGCGCGATGCGGGCGGCGGCCACTCGCCACGGATCTCACATCACGGTGGTGGCTGTGCTTGCCCTGCTGGCCAGCGCGTGCGCCGGTCACCAGGCGCCGCCGACTGCGGTAAACAGGCACGTCACGAGCTCGCCCTCACCGACCGCAACGCCCATGACAGCGGCCGAGCGGGGGTGGGTCGCGGGAATCGCCCACCTGCAAAAGAAGATGGACAAGCCCTTCACGGGACGCGCCATGACAATGACACGGGCAAAGATGACCCAGCTGGAAAGGGCGACCGGTGACTGCAGCCGCAAGCTGCGCCGCATGGGCGTGCCGAGCTCCCGGCTGGAAACGGTCTACGCGACGGCAAAGAAGGCGTGCCGGGCTTATGAGAAGGCGGCGGGATGCTTTGCCAGAGCAGCGAGTGTCAGTGGCATCGACGGCTCGACTGTCGCCGGGACCCCACAGGAACGAATCCAGGGGCGCTCATTGTCCTGCGGGTTTGCCGCGCAAGGTAATGGCAGCAACCGGTTCAGCGCTGCGCTCACAGCGGCGCAGTACGTCGAGGCGCAGAACTCATGACCCAGGCAGAGCCCCGGTAGGCCGGCCGAGCGCGCTTTGCGCGCGACTGTGCGCATCGCGCGCCCGGCCATCCTGGTAAGGGTGTGGGCCCCGGCTTAGGGGCTGTGCTCAGCGGCCGGTAACGCCTGCCGGGCCCAGGCCCGGGCCAGTTCGCTGCGGGAGCGGACCCCCAGCTTGCGGTAGATGACCGACAGATGCGCCTCGACGGTGCGCAGTCCCATATAGAGCTCGGCGGCGACTTCCCGGTTCGTGTGGCCGGCCGCGACCAGGTCCGCCACCCGGTGCTCCGCGGACGTCAGCTCGAGACCGGTGGCCCTGGTCGTCCCGAGCCGGGCCAGCTCCGCCTCGGCGCGCTGCGCCCAGGGAGCGGCGCCGAGCCGGGTAAAGATGAGCCGGGCCTGCCCCACATGCTCCCGTGCCGCCACCTTGCGCCGGGCGCGGCGGGCGACCTCGCCGGCGACCAGGTGCGTGCGGGCCAGCTCAAGCGGCATCTCCAGCCGCTCGTGCGCGGCGAACGCCAGCCGCAACGACTCGGCCGCCGCGTCGTGCTCCCCCCGCGCCGAGGCCAGCAGCGCCCGGCAGCGGCCCGCGGTGGCCAGCGCCGAGGCGCGGCCCAGCCGCTGGGCCCGTTCCGCCACGGACGCCAGCAGGGCCTCCGCGGCGTCGAGGTCGCCGAGCCGGATCAGGGCTTCGATGTCATCGGGGATGGACCGCAGCCCCATCCAGCCAGGGTCGATCATCTCGCGCACGGCCACCGCGCCGGTGATCAGCGCGAGGATCCCGTGCGCGGCGGCGGGGTCGCCGGAAACCAGCTCCACCAGACCGAGCGCGTGGCTGCCGAGCAGCGCGGCGTAGTACACGCCGGAGCGCAGGCCGCCGTCGATCGCCAGCTGCGCCTCTGCCCGGGCATCCGCTTCCGGCCCGCGGCAGGCCAACAGGATCGCCCGGGCTCCGTGCATGTACGCCACCTGGGTCGCCGCGCCGGCTGCCATGGCCACGCGGTAGCCGTGGTCACAGTACTGCTCGGCGAGGTCGAAGTTCCCCGCCCAGGCCTCCACCAGGGCCAGGTGCAGGACCAGGAAGGGCAGGTCGGTTTCCGCGCCCTGCTCGTTCGCCTCGGCGTACTCCTCGGTCAGCAGCGCCCGCGCCCCGGCCAGGTCGTCACTGGACCGCAGCACGTGGCTGACCAGCACCCGCGGGCGTTCCTCCATCGGCACGCGCCCGGCCTGGTGACGCCGGTCCAGGGCGCGCTCGATCAGATCGTCGCGGACGCCGCGTCCGGCGACGAACTCGTCCACGGCCTGGAACGCCGTCAGCTGTGCGGCCAGACCGGCGTCGCCGATCCGGTCCGCGATCGCGACGGCCGCCCGGAGATGGTCTCTGGCCGCAACGGTGATCCCTTCCGGGCTGATGGCCATGGCGAAGGCGATATCGCGATGGATCAGAGCCTGGAGCACGGTGCCGTCTTCGGCCTCGTCGAGCGCCCGGGGTCCCAGCGGAACGGCGGCGGCGGGGCCCTCCAGATAACCCAGCACCCTGCCCAGCTGGTGCAGCGCGGTTGCCCGTACCTGGCCGGGCTCGCTCTGTTCCACGGCCGCCTCGAGATGCTGCCGGGCCCCGTCGGGGTCGAAGGCGGCCAGGTGGAGCCGGCCAGCCTCGATGAGCCGCCCGGCACGGGCCGCACCATCTGGCGGAGTGAGGCTGAGAGCCAGGTCGGCAAGCTCGGCGGCGGCGACCGCGGCACCGCGGAGACAGGCGGTTTCGGCGGCCGCGGCGAGCCGCCGGCCAGCTCTTCGTCGGGCCCGGTGGCCGCGAGGGCCAGGTGGCGCACCTGCCCTTCGCTCTCACCGGCCGCCTCCGCCAGGCGGCGGTGAGCGTGACGGCGCTCCCGGTCGGTCGCGCTGGAATAGTGCAGCGAACGAAGCAACGGGTGGGTGAAGCGAACCCGGTCGGCGGCGATGAGGAGGACGCCCGCCGCCTCGGCGGAGTCCAGCCCGTGCCGGGCGAGCACATCGTCACCGCACGCGGCCACCACGACCTCGACGGCGGGATTCGCGGCCGCCGCCGCCAGCAGCGCCACGTCCCGGCCCGCGGGGGAGAGAGCCGCCAGCCGGCGCTGGACCAGCGGCTGGAGCGACCCCGGAACGGGCAGCGGCTGCCCCGCGCCCCGCCAGTGGCCCACGGCCCCCAGGGCCGCGGCCAGCTCCTGCGCGAAGAAGGGGTTGCCGCCCGACGCCTCGTGCACCTCCACCACCTCGGGCCAGCTGTCCGGGGGGCCGCCCTTGGCGCGGAGCATGACGTCGAGGGCCTCGGCGCTGAGCGGGCCCACCGGCAGGGACGCCGCCCGCCCGGGCGCAAACCACTGCCGCCAGGGCGTGGCCGGGCCGGGCGCGCCGGGCGCGATCGTGGCCAGCAGTCCCGCGCGCTGTGCCGTGAGCCGGCGCAGCGCGTACTCCAGGACCGCCGCCGAGGCCCGGTCGAGCCAGGGCAGGTCGTCGACCCCGATGATCACCGGTGCCGTGTCCGCCAGGGCCCGGATCACACCCAGCAGCGCCACCGCCACGGCCCGCTGGTCGGGCGGCTCCGGTCCGGGCTCGGCCCGCAGCAGCGCCACGTCGAGAGCCCGGCGCTGCGGGCCGGGCAGCCCGGCGAGCGCCTGCTCAGGAACGGACTCGAGCAGATCCCCGAGGGCCGAGAAGCTCAGCGCCGCCTCCGACTGGACCGGGCGGCAGGTGAGCACCCACCAGCCACGCCGGCGGGCCAGGTCGATCCCGGCGGACCACAGCGTCGTCTTGCCGATGCCCGCCGCGCCCTCGATCAGCAGCGCGGCCGGGCCGCCGTGGGCGTCGTCCAGGAAGCGCCTGACCCGGGCGAGCTCAGCCTCGCGGCCGTAGACGCCAGCGGCATGGCCGGCCGAGCGCTCCATGGCCACCGCTCCCAGTCTCGCCAGCCAGGAACCGACGGGCGGGTGGCCGCGCCGCGCACCGCCGGCCGGTCAGCCCTTCGTTAGACAAGAGTGTGGCAGGCCGGTCCGGATACACGCGAGTCCCAGCGGCATCAGCCATCTCCGATCACCGGTTCCGGCGGATCAGCGGGCCCCGCACCGTGGACGATCGCCCCGCCACGCCGTTGCGGACGGACGGCCGTACGGGGAGCCGTCGGCTATGCCCTACAGTGACGGCCGTGAGTCCTCGCAAGTCACGGCGCCTGCCCGCCGGGATTCCGCGCAGGCCGCGCGGCGGCCTGCCGCCCGCGCGCCCGGGCACCGCCGGGGATGCCGAGGACCCCGACAGCCCGGCGCTGCGGCTCGGCCCGGAACGGATCGAGTCCGCGCCGGACGGTGACTGGGTGGTCCGGGCCGTGCCCGGTGCCGCCGCCGAGAAGACCTACCGGTGCCCGGGTTGCGACCAGGAAATCCGCCCGGGGACCGCCCACGTGGTGGTGTGGCCCGCGTACACCCCGGGCCCGGCCGAGCGCAGGCACTGGCACCGGCCGTGCTGGCAGGGCCGGCTGCGCCGCCGCCCGGGCTAGCAGAAAGAGCGGAGGAGAAGGGTTGTCCGAGATCACGGCCAGCACGGTGCTGCCCGCCCGGCGCGAGCAGATCACCCTGCACACCGCCGACGGCCTGGCGCTGGTCGGCGAGCTTGCGCTGCCCGCACACCGGGATCCGGTGGCCACCCTCATCTGCCTCCATCCGCTGCCCACCGCCGGCGGCATGATGGACAGCCACATCATCCGCAAGGCGTCCAACCGCCTGCCGGCCCTGGCCGACCTGGCCGTGCTCCGCTTCAACACCCGGGGGACCGCCTCGGACCGGGGCCGCAGCGCCGGCGAGTTCGGCGAGGGCGAGGCGGAACGCTACGACGTGGCCGCCGCCATCGCCTGGTGCGTTGCGGCCGGCCTGCCGAGGCTATGGCTGCTGGGCTGGTCGTTCGGCACGGAACTCGTGCTCAAGTGGGGGAACGACCCGGCGGTGGAGGGCGCGATCCTGTTGTCCCCGCCGCTGCGCCGGGCCGGCGACGCCGAACTCGACGCCTGGGCGGCCTCGGGCAAGCCGCTGCTGGTGCTGGTCCCTGGGCTCGACGACTACCTCCGGCCGGACGAGGCGCGGCCACGCTTCGCGCGGGTGCCGCAGGCCGAGCTGATCGCCGTGGACAAGGCCAAGCACCTGTGGGTGGGGGAGCCGTCGGTGCGTATTGTGCTCGGGGAGATCGTTCGCCGGGTCAACCCGGCCGCGTGGCCGCTGCCCACCGAGTGGAAGGACTGACGGTGAGCCTTTTCGATCTGACCGGCCGGAAGGCGCTCGTTACCGGGGCATCCCGCGGTATCGGGCAGGCCATCGCGGTGGCGCTGGCGGAGGCCGGAGCGGACCTGGCCCTGGTCGCGCGCACCGAGGACGGGCTCAACGCCACCGCGGAGCGGGTGACCGCGCACGGCCGCAAGGCGTTCGTGATCCCCGCGGACGTGACCGACGCCGACGCGGCGGCCGACGCCGTCAGCACGGCGATCAAGCGGCTCGGGCACGTCGACGTGGTGATCAACAACGCGGGCGGGTCCAACTTCATGGTGCCGTTCCTGGATATGCGGCTGCCCGGCTGGGACAAGCTGCTGCGGCTGAACCTGACCTCCGCCATGTACGTGTGCCACGCGATCGGCGGCCACCTGGCCGAGCGCGGCCGGGGCTCGGTCATCAACGTGGCCTCGGTCGCGGGCCTGACCGCCGCGCCGCTCGTCTCGCCCTACGGGGCCGCGAAGGCCGGGCTGATCTCGCTCACCAAGACGCTGGCGGTCGAGTGGGCGGCCCACGGCGTGCGGGTCAACGCGCTGTGCCCGGGCTGGACGGCGACCGAGCTAAACCGCCTGCTCTGGGAAGACGAGACGGCGAGCAAGCAGACGATCGCCACGGTGCCCATGCAGCGCTGGGGCCGCGCCGAGGAGATGGCCGGTCCCGCGGTCTTCCTGGCCAGCGACGCCTCGTCGTTCATGACCGGCCAGGTTCTCGTCATCGACGGCGGCCAGACCGCGATGAGCTAGGGACCCGCCACGCACGCGAGTGCCCCGGAATGCGACGAGGGGCGGCCCGTGCGGGCCGCCCCTCGGTTGCGTAAAGAAACCTACTCGGTCCACCACTCGTCGTCGTTGCCCTTTGCCGCCTTGGCGCTGACCGGCTGCTTCTGCGCGCCGGCCGGTGCCTGGCCGCCGGTGGGGGCCGGTGCCTGCTGGGGCTGAGCCTGGGCCTGGGCCGGAACGGGCTGCCGCTCCTCCCGCGCCGGTGCCGGGGCCTGGGCCGGGGGAGCCACGGCCTTGGGTGCCGGGGCGCCCACCGCGTGCCGGGACTGCTGCGGCTTGAGCGCGTCGGCCAGCCCCGGCATCTGGGTGCCGAGGAGCTGGCTGATCTGGGCCAGGTGGGAGGAGATGCTCTCCTTCTGCCTGCTGAGGTCGTCGACCTCGTGCTGGGCCGAGGCCCGGTGCCGCTCGATCTCGTTCTTCGTGTCGGCCAAGAGCTGATCGGCCTGGGCCTTGGCCTGGGCGACGACCTGGTCGGCATTCTTCCTGGCGTTGGAGACGAGCTGCTTGGAGTGCTGCTCGGCCTCGCGCCTGGTGTGGTCGGCCTGCGCGCTGGCCTTGGCGGCCCGCTGCTCGGCCGTGGCGGCGCGCTGCTCCGCCTCGGTGACCAGCTTCTGGGTCGCGGCCTGCGCGGCCGACAGCCGCTCGGCCTCCTGGCGCTCGGACTCCTCGCGGCGCGAGGCGAGCTGGATCTCGAACTCGGCCTCGGCCTGGGCGCGCTGCGCCTCGCTCTCCTCCAGGATCCGCTGCGCCTGGGTGCGCATCTCGTCGGCCTGGCGCTTGGACGTGGTGAGGATCTCGTCCCGCTCGCGCTTCGCGGAGGCCTTGAGCTGGGCGACCTCGCGCTCGGTGGTGGTGCGGAGCTTGGCGATGTCGCGCTCGACCCCGGCCCGCTTCTCGGCCACCTCGTGGTCGGCGACGGCGCGAAGCTTGGCGACCTCCCGCTCGGTGGTGGAGGTCAGCTCGTCGGCCTCGCGGCGGGCGCCGGTGCGGATCGCGTCCGCCTCGCGGTCGGCCGAGCCGCGCACGTCCTCGCTCTCCCGCTTGGCGCTGGCCCGCAGCTCGGCGGCCTCGTTCTCGGCGGCGGCGCGCAGTTCGGCGGCGTCCACCTTGGCGGCGGCCTGAAGCTCGTTCGCGGCGGAGCGGGACTCCCCGACGATCTCCGTCGCCTGCTCCTCGGCGAGGCGGAGCAACTGCTCGATCCGCGAGCCGAGCCCGGCGTAGGTGGGCCGCTCCTGCTCCCTGAGCTGGCGGTGCGCCTCGGTCAGTTCCTGCTGGAGCGCCCCGTTCTGCTCGCGATGCTGGCGCATCTCAAGGTCGAGCTGCTTGAGGTGCTCGTCGACCTGGTGCTGGTCATACCCGCGCATGACTTTGGCGAAGTCGCGGGCTGGTGCGTCTTCGAAGAAATTGCTGAGCTGAGCGTCAATTTCAGGCTGCATGTGGCTTGATCCTGGCTAGACGAGGAGGGGTGACATGCGGGGGCTGACGAGTACCTCTGAACCGCGCCCGGCAACGCTGGCGCCTTGAATCTGGCAACCCCAGCCCCGCCGGCTCGGACTTCTGTGAGCCGCTCGCCCGATCTTTGGCAGCGTACTCCCGTTACGCAGGTGATGACGGTGGCTTTCGGCGTTCCCGCAGTCAAGATTCGCTTTTCGCGCGCAAACCGGGGTTGCCTGCGGATACGTGTCCCGGAGCGCGCTCGGCCCGGTTCAGGGGCCTACTGCCTGGACCAGCTCGGTAAGCACTCCGCCCACGTCGGCGGGGTGGAGGAACGCGATCGACGCGCCCATCGAGCCGTGCCGGGGCCGCTGGTCGAGCAGGCGGACCCCGCGGGCGCCGATGGCCGCCAGGGCGGCGGTGATGTCGGTCACGCCGTACCCGATGTGGTGAATCCCTTCACCACGGCGGGCAAGAAATTTCCCCACCGGCGTGTCCGGGCCGAGCGGTTCGAGGAGCTGGATCCAGGAGGCGCCCGCTGGCCCCCCCGGGGACACACGGAGCATCGCCTCACGCACCCCCTGGTCCTCATGGATCTCCCGGCTTACCACGCTAAGTTCGAATACGCTTTCGTAAAAGGCTATCTTGGCAGCAAGGTCATGGCAAGCGATCCCCACGTGGTCGATCCGGTCCAGCACCGCTGCCTCCCTCCGTCCCGGCGGTCCCTGGGTATCGTGGCAGACGTCCCGCCCCGGGCCGTACCGGGGGCGGGGGAGCAGTGGAGGGAACCATGCCAGAAGCGGTGATCACCGGCGGGGCCAGGACGGGGATCGGCCGTCTGCTCGGGTCGCTCAAGGATCTGTCCGCCGCCGACCTGGGCGGCATCGTGATCTCCGCGGCGCTGGAACGCTCCGGCCTCGGCGGCGACGAGGCCCAGTACGTGATCATGGGCCAGGTGCTCCAGGCCGGGGCCGGGCAGATCCCCGCCCGCCAGGCCGCGGTGGCCGCCGGGATCCCGATGACCGTGCCCGCGATCACCATCAACAAGGTGTGCCTGTCCGGCCTGGACGCGATCGCGCTCGCGGCACAGCTCATCCGGGCCGGCGAGTTCGACATCGTGGTCGCGGGCGGCATGGAGTCGATGACCCGGGCCCCGCACCTGCTGCCGGGCCTGCGCGCCGGGCACAAGTACGGCTCGGTGGAACTCGTGGATGCCATGGCCCTCGACGGGCTGACCGACCCGTTCGAGCACATCCCGATGGGCGAGCTCACCGACGCGGTCAACGCGCGGCTCGGCATCGGCCGCGCCGAGCAGGATGAGTTCGCCGCGCTGTCACACCAGCGGGCGGCGGCCGCGATCAAGGACGGCATGCTTTACGAGGAGATCGTGCCGGTCTCGATCCCGCAGCGGCGCGGGGATCCGGTGCTGTTCGACACCGACGAGGGGGTACGGGCCGACACCACCGCGGAGGCGCTGGCCAAGCTGCGCCCGGCCTTCTCGCCGGAGGGCACCATCACGGCCGGCTCCGCCTCGCAGATCTCCGACGGGGCCTGCGCCGTCGTGGTGATGTCGGCCGAGGCGGCCGCCGCGCGCGGGGCACCGGTGCTCGCCGAGATCGGCGCGCATGGCAACGTGGCCGGCCCGGACAACTCGCTCCAGTCCCAGCCGTCCCGGGCGATCCGCCAGGCACTCGGCAAGGCGAGGCTCGAGGTGGCCGACCTGGACCTCATCGAGATCAACGAGGCGTTCGCCGCGGTCGTGCTCCAGTCCATGAGCGATCTGGGCGTCGGGCCGGAGATCGTCAACGTCAACGGCGGCGCGATCGCGATCGGCCATCCGATCGGGGCCTCCGGCGCCCGGATCGCGCTGCACCTGGCCTACGAGCTTCGCCGGCGCGGCGGCGGCCTGGGCGCGGCGGCGTTGTGCGGCGGCGGCGGCCAGGGCAGCGCGCTGCTGCTCCGCGTGCCGGCCGGGCATGGCTGACCCGGCTGACGCGATCGAGCGGGCCAGAGCCGGCGACCCGCGGGCGCTTGCGAGGCTGGTCACCCTGGTCGAGAACGGTTCACCGGAGCTGCGGCCGGTCATGAAGGCGCTCGCGCCGCTGACCGGGCAGGCCCGGATCATCGGGCTGACCGGCGCGCCGGGCGTGGGCAAGTCCACGGTCACCGCCGCCCTGGTGGCCGCCTACCGGGTCCGCGGGCTGCGGGTCGGCGTGCTCGCGGTGGACCCCACCTCCCCGTTCACCGGCGGCGCGCTGCTCGGCGACCGGGTGCGGATGCAGGAGCACGCCACCGACCCGGGCGTTTTTATCCGTTCCATGGCCACCCGGGGGCACCTGGGCGGCCTGTCCGAGGCGGCGCCGCTGGCGCTGCGGGTGCTCGACGCCGCGGGGTTCGCGGTGGTGCTGGTGGAGACCGTTGGCGTGGGCCAGGCCGAGGTGGAGATCGCCTCGCTGGCCGACACCACGCTGGTGCTGGTGGCGCCGGGCATGGGGGATGCCATTCAGGCGGCCAAGGCCGGGATCCTGGAGGTCGGCGACATCTTCGTGGTCAACAAGGCCGACAGGCCCGGCGCGCAGGAGGCGGTCAGGGACCTGCGCACGATGATCGCGATGGCCGGGCACCGGGCGGAGGAGTGGAAGCCGCCCATCGTGAGCACGGTCGCGCTCAACGGCGAGGGGATCGGCGAGCTGGCGGAGAAGCTGGACGCGCACTGGTCGTGGCTGGAATCGTCGGGCCAGCTCGGCGCCCGGCGGCGCGCGCGGGCCAGGCAGGAGATCAGCGCCATCGCGGTCGCCGAACTGCGCCAGCGGGTGGGCGGCCTGCCGGGCGACTCCCGGCTCGACGCGCTGGCGGCCCAGGTCGCCGCCGGTGACCTGGATCCCTTCACCGCCGCCGACGAACTGATCGCGGTGACCCCGAGCGCCTGACCATCGGCTCCGGTCCGGGTGACGTGGCGTCAGCCCAGGACCGTCCCTTCAGCGGAGCCCGACTGCTTGGGGTCGGGCAACCGCATCATGCGGAAGGAGATGAGCAGCCCGCCCAGGCCAGCGAGGATGGGAACGAGCAGAGCCACCTGAAGGGCGATGTGCCTTGCCTGGGTGTTGATCTTGATGATCTCATCCTTGGTGGCTTGCGGCTTGCCAGCGAGCTGCTTTTCGAGCTGGGTGTTGCTCACCACCTGAGCGTCGTGCTCCAGGACCTTCGCGACGTGCTGCTGTTCGGCCTTGGAAAGCACGGTGCTCGAGTGGGCCATGTTGGTGAAGCCAATGGACAGTGCCCCCAGCAGGATGGCGCCGGCGAACGCCAGCCCGAACGACAGACCGAACGACCCTCCCGCCGAGTTCACCCCGGCGGCCTCGCTGACGCGCTCCTCGGCGATCGGGGCCAGCGTCAGGTTGTTGAGCTGGGAGACCAGCAGGCCCAGCCCCGATCCCGCGATGATCAAGGGCACCGTCAGGTACCAGCCTGACGTCGCCCGGGGCACTATCGGCTCCACGATGATCATCCCGATGGTGAACAGCGCGAACCCCGCCCGGATCAGGCTCGCCGGGCGCCGCTTCCCTCCTCTTCTCCCAACGACCAGGGCCACCGCGAACATGCTCAGTGACAGCGGGGCGATGGACAGGCCCGCTCCCATCGCGCTGTACTCCAGCACGATCTGCAGGTAGATCGGCAGCGCGATCATCGTGCCGCCCAGCGCGATCTGCTGAAGCGCCTGCCCGGAGACCCCGTATTTGAACAGCTTGGCCTTGAACAGGTCCGGGTCCAGCAGCGTCGCCTTGCCGGCACGCTTGCGCCGCACCAGCCACCACGCCAGGGCGCCGAGCGAGACCGCCCCGAGCCCCAGAAGCAGGCCGACCGCTTCGCCGCCCTCTTCCCAGACGAGGATGCCCAGCACGATGCCGCCCATGCCCAGCACGGACAGGACGGCTCCTACAAGGTCTATCTGCCGGGATCCGGTGTAGGGCACGTCGCGGACCAGCCTGATGCCCGACAGCACAATCACGATGACGACGTCCTCGAGCAAGAACGCGATCCGCCACGACAGGTAGGTCGTGATGAACCCTCCGATCAGCGGGCCGACCGCGGCGGCGATCGCGGCCGCGGCCCCGACCAGCGCGTAGGCCTGCCGCTGGGCGCCACCCTCGAAGTTGCCATGGATCAGTGACTGCATCGACGGCAGCAGCAGCGAGGCGCCGAGCCCGCCGATGATCGCCCAGAAGACGATGATCGCGATCAGGCCCTGCGAGAGAGCCATGGCCAGAGCGCCGATCCCGTAACCGAGCAGGCCCAGCACATACGCGCGCTTGCGCCCGATGAAATCGCCGACCTTGCTGCCGATCAGGATGAACGCCGCCGACACCAGCGCCTCGAGCGCGATCGCGGACTGGACCCCGCTGACGGTCGTGTGCAGGTCATGGACGACCGCCGAGATGGAGACATTCATCACCGATGTGTCCACGACCAGGACAAACATCGCCATCGCCAGCAGGATGGCCAGCCTGCGGTCACCCTTGGCCAGCTCAGGAGCGCCGGTGCCAGACTGGCCAGTGACAGCAGGTTCACCCATGGTCGTGCGCCTTCGGCTGCCGGAAACGTTGCGTGACACTGCTGATCATGCGGCCGGCGCGCCGCCTATTCCTCACCCGTCCCAGGGTGAAGTTAGGCCGGTGCGGCCGGTGCCACACTGCACCACAGTAGCGACGGCAAGGTGTATTGCCTGCTCGAAGGGCCCGACGAGGAAGCCATCCGGCGGCATCACGCCGCGCTGGGCCTGCCGTGCGGTGACGTCCACCGGGTCGGCGGCCTCGCCTGACCCGCCTCGCCGGCGGCGTCAGCCGCGGGCGGGCCGAGCGGGGTTACTTGCCGGAGCCCGGGGGGCCGCCGGGGCTGGGCTGTCCGCCGGGCCTGGGGTGTCCACCGGGGCCGGAGCCGTGTCCCCGGGCTGGCGGACCGCCTCGGGGCGGTCTGCCGGCCCCGCGGCCGGGCTTGTCTGCGCGGTCCCCGTCCCGCTGGCTCCGGCCTGGCTGGCTCCGGCCTGGCTTGCGCTGGCGGTCCCGGCGTCATCCGCTCCCGCGCTGGCCGCCGCGGCCCCGGCGGGAGCCTGGTCCGCCGCTGGCCCGGCCGGGCCGGGCCGTTCGGCCGCCGCGGCGCTCATCTCGGCGTCCAGGATGGACTCGCTGCGCAGCGCCGCCTCGTAGGCCTTCTTGCCGCCGCGCACGCCGAACAGGCGCTTGGCCAGCACCAGGTAGAGGACCAGGGCCAGGTTGATCAGGAAGGCGACCACCCGGAGCGCGGTGACCTTGTTCGTCAGGTCCCAGATCTCATACGGCAGCCCGACCGACGTGGCGACCATGGCGAAGTACTCGCCCCAGCGCTTGAGCAGCCACAGCCCGGTGCCCTCGATGACCTCGATCACCGCGTACGCGGCGCAGCCGATGGCCAGGTAGGCCAGGATCCGCGGGTCCGTCGTAAAGGCCCTGTTGATCAGGCCGAGCACCTTGGAGTGCTGGATGCTGAAGCCCAGATCGCGCAGCACGGCCTTCAGCGGGGGCAGCGCATGCTGGTAGGACTCATCGAGGGACATCCGGGAGACCGAGAAGCGCCAGACCGCGATGGCAAGCGCGGCGAAGATCAGCGCCCGGAGGAACCGCTCGACCGCGAAGACGCGCAAGATGAGCGAGCTGCGGACCTCCTTGCCGCGCCGCACCCGCGGGGCGCCGGCCGCGGGGCCGGTAGCGTCCGGCGCCCCGATCACGAACGTTCCGCACCGCAGGCAGCGCCAGGCCTCGCCGTCACGGGTGGTGGTGCTGAGCCGCTCGCGCAGCGCGGGCTCGTCAGGGGCATACGTGCTATGGCCCCCGGCACCGCAGCCAAGCAGGCTCCAGTCCATGTTTCAGCTTAGCCCGGGACACGGGGGCGGCTGAGCCCGTCGCGCCGGGGCCGCCGGGGCTCGTGCACCGCGGCGGTGCGCAGCGTTACTACCAGGGAATATAACCTGGCGCTCTCCAGTAGTCACGATACGTAACTACCGGCACGGCCGGGTCATGATCGGGGAAGTGCGCTGGCGGGTAGCGTGTGCCTGTGGCGAAACCCCTTGACCTGCCGTTCGACCCGATCGAGCGCGCCGCGGAGATCTGGGCGGACAGGTTCGGCCCGGCCGAGGCCATGGCGGCCGTCACCTCGATCATGCGGGCACAGCAGATTCTGCTGGCCGGGCTCGACGGCCTGCTCCGGCCGTACGGCCTCACCTTCGCCAGGTACGAGGCGCTCGTGCTGCTGGGATTCAGCCGCACCGGCGCGCTGCCGCTGCGGGTCATCGGCGAACGGCTCATGGTCCATCCGACGAGCGTCACGAACACGATCGACCGGCTGGAGCGGGACGGCCTGGTCCGGCGCCGCCCGAATCCGCGGGACGGCCGGGGGACGCTGGCCGAGCTCACGCCCGGCGGGCGCGAGGTGATGGCGCGCTCGACCGCGGACCTCATGGCGGCCCGGTTCGGGATGGCCGGCTACGACGCCATCGAGCTTGGCGACATATTCAGCCTGCTGCGTGAGCTCCGGGTGGCGGCGGGCGACTTCCAGCCCGAGCCGGTGACCCCGGCCGGCGAGGGGACGGCGGCCGCCGGAGCCGCCGGGTAGGCCGGCCCTGGCCGGTCGCCCGGGATCCTTCCGGGAACGCGGCGGCGGACCGGCGGGAACCCCGACACCCACTATCTGAGTAGGAAAAGTCCGGACATTGCGCAGCCGGGCGCGACGGCGGAAACTGGGTTCGTGGATCCTGTGTTCCACCGCGCAGGGTCCATAGCTGTCGATGTCATGCGACAGGTGGGGCTGTTCCGGCCCTTTCTCACTGCCCTCGCAGCCGCGCCGCTGGACGCTTGGCGGCCGTGTGGGCAGACCCGGCCACTGGGCTCCGTTGGAGGGTCATCATGACCACGGCGAACCTGACCAGCGTCACTACTACGGGCATACCTGAAGAAGTCATCGAACACCTGCACCGGCACCACGTGGTCACGTTGTCGACCTCGTCGTTCACGGGCATGCCGCACGCCGACACGGTCGTCTACACGAGCGACCCGCACAGCATCTACTTCTTCGCCGGCGAAGGGACCCAGATGCTGCGCAACATCAAGGACTCCAGGCGCGTCTCGTTCACGATCGACGACTACACGATCGACTGGCGCAAGGTGCGTGAGCTGCAAGGGGTGGGCCGCTGTCACCTGGCTGGCCAGGAGGAGGATGCCTGGGCGTGGTCGCTCTACCAGTCGAAGTTCGGGCAGGGGGCGGTCCGGCCGCCCGGATTCCTGCATGCCATCGTCCCGAGCGAGATGCACTTCGTCGACTATGACTACGCCAAGGTGGCCGGGCAGGAGACCCGGATCCGCCGGACGTTCCAGATCGAGGACGCACCCCCGCCGCCGTCGCAGGGTGCGGTCGCCACGAACCTCGACCGGCTGACCTACGAGCCGGGCCAGATCGTGTTCCGCCCCGGCGACTCGACAGGTGAGTACTACGTCGTGATCGACGGGGAGGTCGAGATCCGCGGCGAGGGATACGGAGCGGACCAGACGGTACTGCGCCTCGGGCCGGGGCAGTTCTTCGGCGATCAGGCCACGCTGCGCGGGCAGCAAGGCGCGCTGACGTGCCACGCAGTCAAGCGCTCGATCCTCCTCGCGGTGGACCGGACGGCACTGCGTGACCTGCTGGAGTCCGGGCCGTAGCGTGCCCAGCAGCCACTGGTGCTCGCCGCGCTCAGGGCAGGGCGGTCTCGTGCCAGCGCTTGCCGCCGTCGTAGGTGAACCACAGCGCGTGCAGGCTCTGCTCGGCGGGAATCGCGACGCCCTGCGCCGGCGTGGTCATCCCGACGTAGCTGAAGCCGCCGGGCGCTGACCCGGCGCTCCTGAAGGTGCGCCACCGAAGGCCGGAAGGCCTGGCTCCCGCGACGTTGAGGGAGACGTCGATGCCGGTGCTGGTGGCCACCACCACCTGACCGCCCGGCGTGCCCGACAGCGACATCGCGAGCCCGGGCTTGGGCGCGTACCCAGCGGGTACCCAGGAACGCCCACCGTCTCCCGAGTACACCAGGTACTTGCCTTGCGGCCGGCCCGGTGCCTGCGCCACGCACATCTCCACCAGGCCCGTACCGGTCGTGGCCAGCATCGAATCGCCCGGTACGCCATCGGCCTGCGCGGGGCCGGGCTCGCCGCAGCCGGCCGACCCGCCGCCCTTCTCGGTCACCCGGTGCCAGCCCGTGGCGCTGCCGATCTGGCCGGAGTAGAGGCTCCCGTTGGGGGCGAGCAGGTAGCCCACCGTAAGGGTGAGGGCGAGCTGGGCCGAGGCCGCCACGATCCCGGAGCTCGGGACCAGGCGGGAGGTGAGGTTCGTGACCCCCGGAACCGGCGCCCACTGATCGGTGCGCGCCGGCGTCGAGTACAGCGAGAACCTGGTGCAGTTCGCCGCGAAGTCCAGGCCGGTCCCGGTGCAGTGGGCCCACACCGCGAAGGCGCGGCCGTTCACCGTTTCCAGGTCGGTCACCCGCATCCCATGGGTGGGGATCTTCACCCAGCTCCGCCCGCCGTTGTGCGTGGCGTAGAGCTGCGGGCCGAACACCCAGCCGTTGATGCCATCCAGCGAGCGGACCTGGCTCACGCCGTAACCGCCGTCGGGGGAGCCGGCCGGTGGCGCCCTCAGGCCCTCCCACGTCGACCCGCCGGTAGCGGTCGCCGCGAGGGAGGTGCAGCCGCCGGGGCTGGGATCGCCGCACTGACCGGGGATCCCGGCCTGGCCGATGACCCAGCCGGTACCGGCGGACACGAAGGTCACCGAGGACGGCGCGAAGTTCGCGGGCACCGCCGGCGGGACCGGCGAGCTGGCGCTGGGCGACGGGGAGGTACTGGGCGAGGCCGTCGACTTCGGGGGGTGGGTGCGCGCCGGGGCCGGCGTGCCCTGGCCGGGTTCCACGGATGACTGGACCCCGGTGGGCGTCACCGGCGAGGTGATGAAGCGGGGAATGGTCACGGCCGCGGCCACGATCACGGCCGCGCCGCCCGCCGCCGCGGCGGCCTGGCCCAGTTTGCGCCGGCGAGCCCGCTTCTTGATCCGCTCGAACGTGCCTGGGTGTGGCAGCAACGGCGTCACCCGTTCGCTCAGCCAGAGGTCGATGTCGTCGCGGGGGTCATCCATGGGCTTCCCCCAGCACCGCGCGAAGACGGGCCCGTGCATGATGCAGGTCGGCCTTGACAGTCCCCTCCGGGCGGCCGAGCATCACCGCGACGTCCCTGACCGGGAACCCGGCGTAATAGTGCAGCAGGAACGGCCGGCGCAGCCGGTCGGGCAGCGACTGGATGAGCGCGCGCACATCCACATCCTGCGCCGGATGGTGCACGCTGTCGGCGGGAACGGTGGCACTCACCGCGCGCAGCGCGCGACGCTCCCTGCCGACCTTGCGCCAGTGGTCCCTGACCAGGTTCGTCGCGATCATGTACAGGTAACTCTGCGGATTGTCCAGTGCCGACCAGCGGGCGAGAAGCCTGGTGAACGCCTCCGACGCGATCTCGTGTGCTGTGTCGTCGTCGTCCACCAAGCGCCGGATCCACCCAGCCAGCCTGGGGTAGCAGGCGTTGAACAACTCCTCGGCCGCGAGCCGGTCGTTCGTGCGGAACGTGCCCACGTGATCTCCCCGGCTGGATACACCTGTAGGCGCGATCCACGCTCCCACCAAGGTAGCGACGCCGGCCACGCCGGTCGGCGCCACCAGCTCAGCAGGTCGGGATTGCACCGGTCTACCACACCTTCCGTGCGCATCTCGGCAGGCCACCTGGGTGCGCCCCCGCGCCGCCCGGGCATTACCAAAGACGCCGTTTGCCCCCGCTAGGTTGCGGCGGATAATGCCCGATCCCGGGACGCTTTTTGGCGCGCCAGGCGCGCCGCGGCACGCCGGGAGGCAGAGTGAGAGCGTGCAGATAGCCGGGGCGGGAGCCGGGGCCGGTCCCGGCGGGCCCGCGCTCGTCCGGGCCACGACGCGGCTCACGCCGGTGCCGCTGGTGCCGGAGATCCGGCTGCATCTCGCCGCCGAGCCGATCGGCCTGTGGCAGCGTACCGAGCAGGAACTCGGGCAATCCGGGCTGCCGCCGCCCTTCTGGGCCTTTGCCTGGCCCGGTGGCCAGGCGCTGGCCCGCTACCTCCTCGACCACCCCGGCGCGGTCGGCGGAAAGCGGGTGGCCGACCTGGCCTCCGGCTCAGGGCTGGTCGGGATCGCGGCCGCCCGGGCCGGCGCGGCGGCCGTCACGGCCTACGACGTCGACCCACTGGCCGTCGCGGCCATCACGATCAACGCCGCCGCCAACGATGCCAGCGTCACCACCGTCTGCGCGGACGTACTGGGCCCGGGCAGCCCGCCCGGCCCAGAGGCCGATCTGGTACTCGTCGCGGACGCCTTCTACGAGCGGGACCTCGCGGCCAGCGTGCTGAGCTTCCTGGATGACGCCAGCGCCCGGGGCGCCAGCGTGCTCGCCGCCGACGTCGGCCGCAAGTACCTGCCCCGGGACCGCCTCACCGCGCTCATGGACTACGACGTGCCCGGCCTTGCCGCGATCGAGGACCACGACGTCCGATCGACGACCATCTGGACGCTCAGCCGGTGAGAGCGCGCGGCCGCGCCCGGCTACACTGGAACCAGTTAGTAGGACGTCCTACTAAATTGTGGGGTTAGCGGGCCAGGAGGACCTCCATGGACGCACCGGCAGCACCGGCCGCGCAGGACGCCGACGAAGGCAGACAGCGCTGGCAGCGCCGCTACGACGCCTCGGGGCGGCGCGACGCGGACTTCACCACCCTGTCCGGCCTCGAGCTCGACCCGGTGTACGGGCCGCCGCCCGGCGCCGTGGTGCCCGGCTTCGAGCGCATCGGCTGGCCCGGCGAATACCCGTTCACCCGCGGCCTGTACGCGTCGGGATACCGGGGAAAGACCTGGACGATCCGCCAGTTCTCTGGGTTTGGAAATGCACGCCAGACCAACGAGCGCTACAAAATGCTGCTTAACGCCGGTGGCGCTGGACTGTCCGTCGCTTTCGATATGCCCACCCTCATGGGACGTGATTCTGACGAGCCCCGGGCTGCCGGAGAGGTCGGCCACTGCGGGGTTGCCATCGACTCGGCCCAGGACATGGACGTCTTGTTCGAGGGCATCCCGCTTGCCGAGGTCACCACCTCGATGACCATCAGCGGGCCCGCCGTCCCGGTGTTCTGCATGTACGTGGCGGCCGCGCAGCGGCAGGGCGCGCCGATGTCCGCGCTGAACGGCACGCTCCAGACCGACATCTTCAAGGAGTACATCGCGCAGAAGGAGTGGCTGTTCCCGCCGCAGCCGCACCTGCGGCTGATCGGCGACCTCATGGAGTTCTGCGCCGCCGAGATCCCCGCCTACAAGCCGCTGTCGGTGTCCGGCTACCACATCAGGGAGGCCGGTTCCACCGCCGCCCAGGAGCTGGCCTTCACCCTCGCGGACGGCTTCGGCTACGCCGAGCTCGGCATATCCCGCGGGCTCGACGTCGACGTCTTCGCGCCGGGCCTGTCGTTCTTCTTCGACGCCCACATCGACTTCTTCGAGGAGATCGCCAAGTTCCGCGCCGCCCGGCGGATCTGGGCCCGGTGGATGCGCGACGTGTACGGGGCGCGGACCGAGCGGGCGCAGTGGCTGCGGTTCCACACCCAGACGGCCGGGGTGTCGCTGACCGCGCAGCAGCCCGA
>CAVPFC010000041.1:0-169005 GCA_963703605.1 uncultured Actinomycetes bacterium | reverse complement strand
GCAAGTTACTAGCTATCGGAGACATGGCAGCGATGACAATCCTTGAGGGCAAGTGATGGACGACAGCATCCGCGTTTCCGACGCCGACCGGGACCGCGTCACCGGCCAGTTGCGCGACCACTTCGCCGCGGGCCGGATCACCCCCGGCGAACTGGACGAGCGGCTGTCGGCGGCGCTGAACGCCAAGACCTTCGGCGACCTGCGCCAGATCATGGCTGACCTGCCCGGCCCCGTCCCGGCGCCGCTCGGTGCGGCGGCGCCGCCGCTGCGGGCCACGCCCGCCTGGGCCGTCCGCCGCCGCCGCCCGCCCTTTCCACCGCTGATTCTGCTCGTGCTGTTCGCCGCGCTGCTGATCCCCGGCACTGGCTGGCTGCTGGCCGCGTTCGTCAACGTGATCTTGCTGTTCTGGCTGATGATGTTCGTCGCCGGAGCCCTCGCCTTCGGCCGGTCGCAGCGGCGGTGGCACCACCACGGTGGCTGCCAGCGCCCCCGGCACCCCTCGGGGCGCCGCTACACGTGGCTATGACGGCGCCGCCACCCTAACGCGGGTCCGGTCGCGGCTCGCAAGCACGGCGACGCAGCTATGCGTCTCGCAGACGACCTGGCCAGCCACGCAGCACGGCTGCGTCACGGCAGGCCTGGCCCGACCGCCGCCCCGAGGGCCGACGTAGGCATGCCGAGCGGGTACTCCGAGGCCGCCAGCCGCGTGCTGACCATGCTGGAAGAGACCTGGCAGGCCATCCGCGCCCGCCATCCCGGGCTCCCGCCCGTCGTCATCATCATCGCCAGCGGCACCACCGGCCGGGACGCCAGACGGGGTCACTTCGAGCCCCAGCGGTGGACCATCCACACCACCGGCACCCTGACAAAGATCCTTGTCATTCGGACCACCCCAGTCGCACATCTTCGAGGGTGGTACGGTGAACGTCGACCTCGGCTATGGCAGACGCCGCAGCGTAGCTAGCCCACCACCATTCCGTGTGTCCCTAGCGGCCGGGTGACAAAATGAGCCACCGCCATGATCGTCGTCGTGACCTGCCGCTCTGCCCAGTCCACCCAATAATCAGCGCCGCGCTTGCTCGGCGTAGATGAGGTCGCGTTCGGCGACACGTCACCCACCGTCCGGCGGTACCATCCGCTAGGCGTAACAACCTTAGGCGTTAGTTACAGTATCTAACAGACTTGATAGCCTGTTAAGCCTGTGTCTATCAACTCCGGGACGGAGGACCCTGTGCCAGCCACCCCCGAACCGCAGCCGCTAACCATCCGCGAGCGCTACCGGGCGCAGGTCCGGGCCGAGGTGAAGCAGGCCGCCCTGGCCCAGCTCGCACAAGCAGGGCCCGGGGGAATATCGATCTCCGCGATCGGCAAGCAGCTCGGCGTCTCCGGGCCAGCGCTCTACCGCTACTTCGCCAGCCGCGACGAACTGCTCACCGAGCTGGTGATCGACGCCTATCACGACCTGGCGGACGCCCTCACCGCCGCCACCAGCCACGTCTCCGGCTCTGGCCCCCGCGCCAAACTCGAAGCCCTCGCCCGCGCCTACCGGTTCTGGGCCCTGGTCCAGCCGTACCGCTACCAACTGCTGTTCGGGCCACCACTGCCCGGCTACGACGCGCACGCCCAACGACCCATCGAAGCCGCCCAGAAGGCAATGAACCTGCTGCTGGACATCCTCGGGGAGGCCGGGGACCGCACCGCCATCCCACCGCAGCCGCTGGCTTCCCAGCTGGCAACCTGGGCCCGGCCGCATCACCCCGGCATCGACCCAGCCGCCGCCTTGTGCGCCGTCCTCATCTGGAGCCGCCTGCACGGCATCGTCAGCCTCGAGATCGCCGGGAACTTCGCATCCATGGGCCTGGACCCCGGCCAGCTCTTCGAGACCCAGCTGGCCACGCTCACAACCTGATCATCTCGGCACCACCCACACTCGCCAGGCCGCCCTGCACCGCTCGACGGACGCCGTGGATGACTGAGTACGGATCAGCCGTTTCTGTGCGGGCCGGCCTGAAGGTTTCGCTCCTGCGTGTCAGCCGCCTCGCGGCAGGCTTGGACGAAGTCCCGGTGCCTGGCTCGCAGCGCTCGATGTCGTGGGCGGCCAACTTGCCCGCACCGGCATTTTGTATCCCGGGCATGGTGACCCGGCCGGGCCGGGCCTGCTCGCTGACCAGCGGCGTTACCTGCTGTACTGCCGCGAGCTGATCCGGCGGCTGTCCGGGGGCGAACCGCAGCTGTCTGAGGAGGCGAAGTCCGAGCTCAGCACCGCCCTGCAAGCGTTCCTACCGGATGCGCCGCTGACCTGGATGATCGAGCTGGGCGCCGACGCTGTAGCCGCGGAGCTGGCCGCAGTCCGCACCGCCACCAGCGGGAGCTGACGGTGGACTTGCATGAGCTGCCAGGTCGCCGATCCCGGCCCGAACAGGCCGTAGTCGGCGGGTGCCGCGTCGGCTCCTACGGGGTCTTGTGCCGTCGCGGCTGGTGGGGTCATCGGGTGGCCTCCTTGTCGATGGGGCATGGGTTGCCGGTGGGCTGGCCCGGCGCGGTGCGGCCGGCGGTGGCCAGGACGGCCACGGCCAGCAGGATGCCGACGGCGGCGGTGGCGATGTCGGGGATGGTGTACGGGGCGCCGAAGCCGGCCGCGGCGGCCTGTGGTGCCGACGCGATGCCGATCAGCAGGGCGGCCCAGGCCGGCCAGCGTCGCCCGGCGAGGCACCTGCGCGCTGTCCAGCTGCTGAGTGCGGCGGCGGCTAGTCCGGCCGCGACCAGGCCGGCGGCTGGAGCAGGTTGCCGTGTGGCGACCAGGACCATGCCACACCGGCTCAGGTCCAGGGCCGCCGTGGCGAGCAGCAGGACGGCGATCAGCCACCGGGCGGCCCGGCCGTCGGCCGTGGGCGCGGCAAGCCCATGATCAGGACCGGCGCCCAGCCTGCGTACGGGCCCGCGGTCGTTCACCGGCATGCGGTGCTGTCCTGGTCCTGGAGGTGCCGGCGCAGCGCGTCCAGCGCATAGTGCAGCCGCGATCTGGCCGTACCATTCGGTATGCCGAGCTGCCGGGCGATCGTCGCGGTGCTCCCGCCCCGGTAGAAGGTCTCCACGAGGACCGTCCGGTGCGCGGGAGACAGATGCTGGAGGGCATCGCAGACAAGCTGCCGGTCCAGGACCTGGCCCAGTCCTGAATCGTCCCCGGGGCCCTCGGCCGACGACGCCGGGACTGTGACCGGCCGTGACCGTGCTGCCCGGTCAGCGTCGGTCAGCAGGTTGCGCGCGACCCGGAACAACCACGGCCGGATCGGCAGGCCGTCGGCGCGAAGCTGCGGCAGGTGCAGCCAGGCGCGAATGAATGTCTCCTGAACGATGTCATCGGTGCTGGCCCCATCCGGGCAGAACCTCCGGACGTAGCCGTGCAGCGCCTTGGCGTGGTGAGCGTAGAGCTGGCGGATCGCACCGTCGGCGTCATCGAGCAGATCGCTCCTGGACGCAAGAGTTTTCGTGGGCATGTCTACTATCACGGATAGTAAGAGCGTTCTGTTCACGTCGGGGGCAAAGCTGGGTGGCACCCCCACGAGGAATTCCTCTGGTCGTTGAACCGGAGGACGACCCTATGCGTGATAGTAGATAGACCGCTGTAGGTGGCGATCCGTTGGAGTGAGGAATGCGACGGTTTGGTGAGCTGGAGGCTGTGATCATGGACCGGCTGTGGGAGCAGGGCCGGCCTATGCTGGTCCGTGAGATGGTCGAGGACCTCCGCGGTGACCGGCCGCTCGCCTACACCACGGTGATGACCGTGATGGAAAACCTGCACCGCAAGGGCTGGCTGCGCCGGGAGCGGGATGGCCGGGCGTGGCGGTATGAGCCCACCGGCTCACGGTCGGGATACACCGCCGCGCTGATGAACGACGCCCTGGCCACCAGCAGCGACCGGCGCACAGCACTGGCGCATTTCGTTCTCCAGATGAGCCCGCACGACGCGGCGCTGCTGCGCGAGGCGCTCGACCGGGCCGAGCCCGAGCCGGGGGAAGGAGAGACACGGTGACCGTCGCGGTCATCTTGCTGGCGTACGCCGGCAGCGTTGGCATCCTGGGTGCGCGGGTGCTCGCCCGCGCGCAGTGGACGGCCCGGGCGCCGCTGCTCGGCGCCCTCACCTACCTGGCCGCCGGATGGTCGGTCGTGGCGGCAGTTGGGCTGGCCGGGCTGACGCTGGCGGTGCACGCCACCGCCCTCGGCGGCGGGCTGAGCCTGTTGATCGGGGCGTGCGTGCGGCGGCTGCGCGCCCTGTACGCCACCCCCGGTGGCGCCACCGTGGCCGAACTCGGCCTGATCCTGGCGGGCGCGGTGGTAGCCCGAACCGCGCTGACCGCCGTCACCCACCTGCGTGCCGTCAGGCGCCAGGCGCTCCGGCACGCGCAGACCGCCCGGCTGGCCGGGCATCTTGAGCCGGCCCTGGGGGCTGTGGTCGTGGAGCACCCGCAGCTGGCCGCCTACTGCGTCGCTGGCCGGTGCCCGACCGTGATCGTGACGACCGGTGCGATAGGGGCGCTGCACCCCGGCGAACTCGATGCGGTTCTGGCACATGAACGAGCGCACTTGGCCGGCCATCACCACGCGCTGAAGGCGGCGGCCCGGATCGGGCGCCAGGTGCTCCCGTTCCTGCCGCTGCTGCGCGATGCGGAGGCGCAGGTGGCAGGGCTGGTAGAACTGCACGCCGACGACGCGGCCATCCGCGCCGCCGACCCGGCGACGCTAGCGTCCGCCTTGGTCGTGCTCGCCACGCCCGCCCGCGCCGCCCCCGCGCCGGCCCTCGCCGCGGCGGCCACCGACGCGGTGCAGCGAATCCACCGGCTGCTGGGCCCGGCCGAACCGCTGGGGCGGCTGCGCCGGCACCTGCTGCGCGCCACCGCCGCCACGCTCGCCCTCACCCCCGTACTGGTCGCGCTGACCCCGGCCGTCGTAGCGCTCGCACTGGGCCGGGTGCCCGCCGCATAGCAGGCCGGAACGGCCGCGCTGGCCCCGGCGGCGGGGCAGCTCCCGGACGGCCGGTTGTCACCCGCAGGCCGTTTTGCATCAGAACAGGGACGCGGCTGCGCACCGCCGCGAGCGGATGAACCAATCCGAGCGCCCGTTACATGCCGCAGGCCGCCGCAACCGCAACGGAACGCAAGCAGGGGCCGGGAGGGCCAGATGAGGAACACAACCGGCGAACCGCACCACGGCCGATGGTGGCGCCGTATCAACCGCCGGCACCGTGGCGCGCCGGAGACGGGCGCCGCCCGCGGCCAGACCACTGCCGAAGCGATCCAGCTAGCCATCGGGCTGCTCACCGCGAGCCTCGACTCACCAGAATTGCAAGCCTGGGCCGTCCGGTCCCTGCCCATCGAGGATCCCGTGGCTCTCGGCGACCTCCTGGCCGGCCTGCACATCGTTTCCCAGTTGCTGCTTCTCCAGGTGCACGAGGCCACCGGACAGCCGCCAGCAGCCACGCTGCAAGCTCTCGCGATCGCGGCCGAGACCAGCCGCGACAAACCCTCCGGCGGGCAAAGCAGCGCCGACTGGCCGGCCATCTAGCAGCCGGCGGCCAGCCAGCCGGCTTCATCTGATGAACAAAGTCCATCTACTACTCGTGTTAGTAACTGAACTGGCCCGTAGGTGCCTTCGCTGATGTAGGCCGGGGCGCCTGGCCAGGAGCCAGTCGGTTCGCTGGCCCGGCAAACAAGGGAGATGGTCATGACCATGACGAGGCCTGGCGTTCAGCTCAAGCCCGGCGCGCTGCTGCGCCCGGCGCCCGGCAGCTGGCGGGTCGATCCGGCGCATTCGTATGTGTCGTTCGCCGCGAGGGCTGCCGGGCGGCAGGTGCGGGGACGACTGCCCCTGACCGGCCGGGTGCTCATTGCCGAGCAGATCGAAGACTGCGCGGCGTACCTGGCCGCCAGGGCGGGCCAGGTCAACACCGGATCCCGCATGCTGGACCGGGAGCTGGCCGGGCCCAGCTTTCTGGACGCATGGGCCTTCCCCGAGATCAGCTTCCGGTCCGAGCTGCTGGCCTGGGTGCCAGCCGGATGGCGGGCGGTCGGCCGCCTGCGGGTCAAGGGCGCCGAGCATGAGCTGGCCTGCCAGCTCGATCTGGACCGTGACAGCGAGCCGGGCGGTGACTCGCCGTATGTCCGTGTCGCCGCCAGCTGGACCCTGGACTCGAGGTGGATAACCCCGCATTGGATTCCCGGCCTGAGCCGGTGCATACCGATGACGTGCTCGTTTCTTCTCGAACCCGACCTGCGCGGCCCGCAGGGTGTCACAGGTCGTGCTGGTGCTCCAGGAAGTTCAGCGCGCCCCAGCCGAAGGGCACTGGAAGCCAGAACGTGAGCACCCGGAACAGCAGCACCGCGCTGACCGCGACGGCGCCTGGCAGGCCCGCGGCGGTGAGGCCGGCGGTCAGCGCGGCCTCGACCGCGCCCAGCCCGCCCGGGGTGGGAAAGATCGAGCCGATCGCGCTTCCGGTCAGGTACACAAAGCCGATCTTCGCGAAGGGAACGGACCTGCCGAACGCCGCCACGCACGCGGCCAGGCACAAGATGTACGTGAGGCTCAGCAGCAGCGCACCGCCAATACCCTCGGCGAGCTTGCGTGGATGCTGCGCGATCTCGAGCAGCCGCGGCAGTACCTGAGCGAAGGTCGGCGACAAGCGCGCTCGGACCAGTCGCCGTCCGGCGGGGATGGCGAGCACCACGCCTGCCAGTACCACGAGGCCGGCCAGCACGAAGTAAGCCCACGTCGGTGGCCTAATCGAGCTACTCGTCCCGGATCCCGCGATCGCGGCGAACACGAGGAGCAGCAGGATGTGCAGGACGAAGGCCGCCACCTGGGACACGCCAACGCTGGCCACAGCGACCGGCGCCGGGATCTTCCTGCGCTGTAGGTACCGGACGTTCAGCGCCGCACCCCCGACGGCGGCAGGCGTCACCAGCGTGACGAAGGAGCCGGCCAGCTGGACGAGGAGAGTGCGGGGAAAGTTCAGCCGTTCGGCAACGAACCCGGACAGCGACAGCGCCGCGCCCACGTAGGTCACCGCCGACAGCGCCAGCGCCGCGAGCCCCCAGCGCCAGTCCGCCGATTCCAGCACGCTCCCGAGACTGGCCCGGGCGAGCTCGCCGGCCAGCAGGTAGAGGGCGGCGACGCTCGCGACCAGCGTCACCAGGGTCCGCGGCCGGATGCGCTCTAGCTGTACCGGCGTGACTTCGCGGCCGGGCACGGCCGCCAGCAGCATCTTACGGACGGTCGGCAGGACGTCGCGCCTGCGTCGCAGCGCCTTCCTGGTGGAACGGGCCAGCGCGATCGGCTGTAGCAACGGCAGCACGGTCACCAGCTCGCTCCCGCCGACCTTCTCAACCGCCAGCCCCGCGGACTTCTCCGGCCCCGCGAACAACGCGAGCTCGGCGATTAGCTGGGCATTGTCAAGGCGCATTTGCAGGTCGCTCGCGGCGACGTCGCCGTCCCCGGGGTCGAGCAGCATGACCCGGTCGTCGGCTGTGAAAAAGATGCGGTCGGCGGTGAGCGCGCGGTGGGTGACATGGTGCGCGTGCAACTGGTTCACCGTGTCCCAGATGCACCCGAGCTCGGCATCGGTGCACCCGGGATTCCGCTGCGCCAGCGCGGTCCCCTCGCAGTGATCGTAGGCCAGCACGGCGGCTTCGGGCCCGACCCGCACCAGGGTGCGCAACCGTGGCGTGGGTACGCCCGCGTCCGCGGTCGCGTAGGAGAGAAGGGCCCTGCGCTCGACCGTGTGGTCGACCGACAGCGGGGCGTTGCGTGACACCTGTCCCTGCACCCGGACCAACCGGTACAGCCGGTAGAACGCGCCGGCCGCCTGCTGGTCCCTGTCGAACACGACCACGTCGAGCTGGCTGCCGTCCTGTGTCGCCACCGCGTAGTGACGGGATCCGGCCGCCCCGGGACCGGCCAGGCGTACCCGCCGGATGGCGGTCACTGCCAGGTCCCCGGTGGATAGCGCCGCGGCGATGTCCCGGGCTGAGGGACGCTGCGACGTCGTACCCGCCCCATACCGGACGGCGAGGCCGATCGCGCGGCCGACCAGCAACGTGATCAGGACAGACAGAACGGTGGTGTGCGATGCCGCCAGCTGCACGATCGCATACAGGCCGATCGCCAGCCCCAGCGCATTCCGCCAGCCCGGCCGCCCGGCCAGCCCGATCATGGTGGCGTAGGCGACCAGGCCAACCAGGTAAGGGTCGAGGGCGTCGACGTGGCTGACACCCGGGCGAGACATGATGATCGCGTCGTAGAGCCGGGCGGCGGCGGGGTGCGAGAGCAGGATATTGGCGACCTCGGCCGCGGCGCCGGCCAGCAGGCCGGTGGCGACCGCCTCGGCGAGATGGCGAACCTGACGCCTGACGAGCTCGGAGACAGCGAGTGCCACGGGCAGGACCAGCAGCGCGAACAGCGCAATCCGGGGGGCAACGACGAGCAGGGCGTGGGGCAGTCGCCGGCTTGCGCCCACGATGTCGATCTCCACCCCCGTCGTGGTCGCGGCCGCCGCCACGGCGGCCACTGCCAGGACGAGTATCCCAATGCAGGACACGATGCAGCGCAGCCCGTCGATCGGCTTGCGGATCCGGCGCTCCAGCTGATCGGTGATCTGAATCGCGCCCGGCTGCGTCACGCGACGATCGTTTCACCTGCCCACCCGGTCGCATAGACGCAGCACCACGTCCCCGGCCTGCCGGCCAGCGCGGTTTCCGCAGCCGGGCCACTCGTCCGACTGCCTCTGGTAGGCACGGAACACACTTGGACCCGCCGGCTGAAATGCCCCTCAGCCCTAGATGCGAGAAGCCCGCAAGTCGGCGGCCTATGATCACGCCATGGGTCTCTTTCGCAACGCTATGGGTCTGTTTCGCAGCAGGGCCGGGAACAATCGCGAAAAGGTCGCGGCCGAGCTCCCAAATGAGCAGACCAGGACGGTCGAGGCACAGCCCGAGGTTGTCCCCCGGGAAGTGAAGCGCGAGGCACGTCCCAACCCGGACGAGCCAGGATGGGGCCGGACCATCAGCCTGTAACTCGGCGAGACTCGCGAGGACCGCTCAGGCGAGGAACGAGAACGGGACGGGCTTGGCCGCCAGGCCCAGCCGGGGTTCGCCAATCTCAGCCGCGCTTGCCGCCGCGCCCGGATGCCAGCATGGATCGGAGACCTGACGCAGGCCGCCGGGTGCGGCGCCGTGGCTTTTACTGGCGGGTGAACACGGCGTGGATGACGATGGTGTTGTTCATCGGCGCCATGCGCAGGGGGCTGTATGTCAGGCCGAAGTCCGCCCGGTTGACCGGGACCTCGGCGTCCAGTCGCACCTCTTCGCCGGTGGCGGAGACCTTGGCGTCGAAGGAGAGAGGGCGGGTGCGGCCGCGGACGGTCAGGCTGCCGGCTACCCGGACGCCCCCGGTGGTGGGCTGCATGCCATCGACGGTGTAGGTGATGTCCGGGTGGTTGGCGGCGTCGAAGACCTTGGCCGAGCGCAGGTCCTTGTCGCGCATCTTGCTCTTGGTGTCGATCGACCCGGCCGCCACGGTGACGGTACCGCTGACCTGGCCGGCCGCGGTCACCGTGCCGTTGCCGGTGACCTGGCCGAAGGCGCCGTGCAGCGGGAGGAGGCCCCAGGTGTGCCTGGTTTCCAGCAGGACCTGGGACCTGGCGGGGTCCAGGGTCCACGACCCGGTGAGCGTGCCGTCGTTGATCAGCGCCTCCAGCGCCGGGGTGGTCAGCTGTTCCTGCGGCGTCATGCCAGCCTCCGTATATTTCGTTCCTGTAAGAAAATAGTTTTGATATCAAAAGCATATAGACTTGGCCCTGGGTGTCAAGGCCGGAGGGGCGCGCACCAGGAAGGCAGGGCCATGGCAGACCAGGCGGGCAGCTCTGAGCACTCCGTGCTGTGCCTGCGCCTGATGCAGCTTTTTCCCCGGGTGACCAGGGGAATGCGGCGCTGGCAAGACCGCGCCGCGCCCGCGCCGGCGCCGCTGAGCCCGCGGCACGTCGCCGCGCTCGAACAGATCCGTGGCGGCCCGCTCACCGTCGGAGAGCTGGCCGCCCAGCTGGGCCTGACCCTCCCCACGGTCAGCGGCGTCCTCGCCGACCTTGACCGGGCAGGCCTGGTCGAGCGGCGCCCCGACCCGGCCGACCGGCGGCGCACGATCGTCCGGATCATCCCCGGTCAGGCGACCCTGATCGACCACTGGCTCGACGGCGCCGCAAAACCGCTGGCCCGCGTCCTGGACCAGCTCACCCCCAGCGAGCAGCAAGCCTTCCTCAAGGCCATGGACCTGCTCGAAACCGAGCTGCACCAGCAGGACACCCACGGCTGAACCAGCCCGCCCTGACGCAACCCCCGCCGCCACGATCGGCGTGTGCCGTGACCGCCGCCGCTACGACGCTGGGCTGCTGGCCTCGGGCCGGGCGGCACGGCCGTGGGGAGCGAACTGCCGGTCGTCGGCGTAGTCGCAGGTGCCTTCGGCCTGGAACTGGCGGGCGGCGCGGACGACCTCGGTACCGAGGGCGCGCAGTTGCCCGGCGATAGCGTCGTCGGTCAGCTGCCCGTCCGGGTCAAACGATCGCCACGCCTGTGGCACGGGCTGCACCAGCGGAACGCTCCAGCCGCGCAGCGCGCGGGCGATGAAGTCCATCGAGTTGACCGCCTGTAGCCCCTGCACCCCGCCGGCGGTGGAAACCAGCCCGATCGGCTTGTTCGACAGGTACGGCGGATCGCGCTCGGCCAGCAGGATCAGCCAGTCCAGGGCGTTCTTGAACGAGCCGCTGACCGAGCCGTGGTAGGTCGGGCTGGACCAGATCATCGCATCGGCCCGGTACACGGCGTCGGCGAACTCGTGCGCGCCCGCCGGGATCGCGTGTTCGGCGGTGTACAGCGGCAGGCCCAGGTCGCGGACCCAGATGGGCTGAACCTCGGCACCGGCCGCGGCGGCCCCCTCCAGCGCCGTCTTGAGCGCGGTCAGGCTGGTGGAGGCGGCTCGCAGCGAACCGCCCAGGCCTACCACGCGCACCGGTCTGACCACGGCGTCTCCCTCCAGTGACCCGGTATCTGAGCGTACGCCGCGCGGTCATACCGGCGAGCCCGTTCGCCGTGGCGGGTGCCGGTGGCGTTTGGGCGGTGCCAAAGACTCAGGTGGATGCTAATCCAGGCCGAAGCCGATTCGTGGCAGCCTTCTTGGGTGCTTTACGCCTTCCGGGTGGCGCACCTGGCCCCCGGTTTCCCGGTGTTTCGTGGCCAGCGCCACATGGGCACATGCCGGGCTCGCCGGGCAGCCGGATCGCTCGGGCGCCAGCACGAGGAGCCGGGCGCGGGGCGGTTGAGTTGTGCACGCCAGGTGCCGCGCATGGTGTTTACTGGGTGCTGGTTGTAGCTGGAATTCGTCATGTGTACCTGCACCTGCGAACTTCTGACAGCGGGCGCCATGAGTACACAGGGCCAGGTCTTCCTGGCCGGCGGTCGCGGCAACCCGGGGTGCGCACCCGTGCACCCGGTCGATCGTCTCGACGGGATTAAGGACATGGCTGAAGGCACCGTCAAGTGGTTCAACGCTGACAAGGGATACGGCTTCATCGCGCCCGACGACGGGACCGCCGATGTATTCGTGCACCACTCCGCCATCCAGGCGGACGGCTTCCGCACGCTGCAGGAGAACCAGCGCGTCTCCTACACCGCCGGCCCGGGCCGCAAGGGCCCCCAGGCAGAGGAAGTCCACCCGCTCTAACACGGCCCTGCCGCCGGGCTATCGTCGTCTGGCTGGGCGGGCTCGGATTACCTTTTGGGGTGCCACGGCCGCGTGCCCGCCCCGAGGGGCGCCCTGGCGAGAAGAGTGGCGATGAACGACGCTGGTGTCACCCGTGTCGCGGTCTACATCGACTTCGACAACATCGTGGTCTCGCGGTACGACCAGGTGCACGGCCGGGGGCAGTTCCAGCGAGACAAGGTGCGCGGGTTCAGCCTGGCGGACAAGCCGGCTGACCCCGACCTGGCGGAGAAGGTGCGCCGTGCCACGGTGGACGTCGGCGCGGTGATCGACTTCGCCTCATCGTTCGGCACCCTGGTACTCACCCGCGCCTACGCCGACTGGTCGGCCCCGGTGAACGCCGAATACCGCGGCCAGCTCGTCAGCCGGGCCGTGGACCTGGTGCAGCTGTTTCCGGCGGCCGCCTACGCCAAGAACGGCGCCGACATCAGGCTGGCGGTGGATGCGGTGGAGGACATGTTCCGCCTGCCCGACCTGACCCATGTGGTGATCGTGGCCGGGGACTCTGACTACATCCCCCTCGCCCAGCGTTGCCGGCGGCTGGGCCGGTACGTGGTGGGTGTCGGGGTCGCCGGATCGACCAGCAGGGCACTCGCCGCGGCGTGTGACGAGCTCGTGACGTATGACGCGCTGCCGGGCGTTGTACCCGCCGATGCGGTGCGGCCGCCGCCCGGCCAGGCGACCGGCGCCCAGCCGGAACCCGACGAGCCCGGGACGGCGTCGCCCACGCGGGGGTCGCGCCGGGCCAGGCGGCCGGCCGCCGCGGTCATCGACGAGGCCGATCCTGACTCCGAAGACCCGCAGGAGGCGGCGACCAGGCTCCTGGAGCGGGCGCTGCGACTCGGCCAGGAAAAGGATGACGCGGACTGGCTGCACAGTTCCGAGGTGAAGAGCCAGATGAGGCGCATGGACCCGTCATTCAGCGAGCGGGCCCTGGGTTACCGTTCGTTCTCGGACTTCGTGAAATCACGGGAAGCCGTCGCCGAGCTCGATGAGACGAACCCGGTGCGGCTGGTCCGGCTCAACCCGGTCATGACCCAGCGGTGAACCCGTCCTGACGCTCGCGGCGTCCCTCGTTCCGGGTGTCTCGCGCCAAGGCTCGGCGGCGACCGTGCTGACGGCCCGGAAGATCAGGCCGGACTACCGGTCCGGTGCCTCTTTCCGGCACATCGTCATCGTGAATGGCGCAGTGAAAGCCCTGGCGAACACGCGCGAGGAAGCGGCGCGGGCGGCCGGGCCGATGGCGTGCTGGGTCGATCTGGGTTCTGCCTGTGCCGGGCCTGGCTTCATCGACACCCACGTCCACGCGATACAGGCTGCGGCGGACGCACGGCTGGTCAGCATGCGCGAGGCAGCGACGATCGAAGGCCTGCTGGCGGCGGTCCGGGGTGCCGCGTTGCCCCGCAGCGCGGATGAGTGGACCGTGTCCGCGCGCAACTGGCACGAGTCCCAGTTGCCCGAGGGCCGGCTGCCCACCAGGCAGGAACTGGACGCGCTGGGTGTTCCCGGGCCTATCGTGTTGCGGCGGGGAAGCCATCTCGCCGTGCTGAACACGCGCGCCTGGGCGATGCTGGCCCAGCACGGCGAGGCCCACGCGGCAGGCGCCAGCGACGCGCCCGTGACGTCGGACGCCCTTATCGCCCGGGCCCTCCGGCTTGCCGGGGCACCTGGTCCCACCGGGCGCCGCGAGGACCTCGCGACGGTCATGGCACGCTTCAACGCGCGCGGCGTCACGTCCATCCGGGAGGCCGGGGTCGACGCCGGTGAGCTGGAACTGTTCCGGGCGCTCCGGGAGGACGGCAGGCTGTCGTTGCGGTGCGACCTGTTGTGGCGCATTCCGGAAGGCAGCGACCTGAGCGCCGCGCGCCAGCGGATCCGGGAAATGCCAGCGGATGACCTGGCGGATCCGTATTTGCGGGTGACGGGCGTCAAGGTGTTCGTGGACGGCCGGATCGCGGACGCGGCGATCAGCGGCGAGGCGGGGCCGGACTACGCGTGCGCGGAGCCCTTCAGGGTGACCGCACCGGACCTGTGGGTCATGGTGGCCGAATCGCTGGCCCGGGGCACGGGGGCCGGCTGCCACGCGGTTGGTGACGGGGCGGTCCGGATCGTCCTCGACGTCTACGAAAGGGCACTGGCGACCGGCCTGGCCCGGGAGCCGCGGCAGCTGACCGTCGAGCACGCGCTCAACTGCACGCCCGCAACGATCCGGCGCCTGGCCTCCTCCGGCATCGGCGTGTCCGCCCATCCGGGAATCGTTTACGAGTTCGCCGACGAGGTGCGGCGTTACTGGGGCGCGGAGAACTCCGCGCGAGCGGCCCCGGTGCGCGACATGGTGTCGGCCGGCGTCCAGGTGGCGGCGGGCAGCGACGGGGACGTGCCTCCCTTCGACCCGCTGCGCAATATCTGGTTCATGGTGACCCGCACGGGCCGTACCGGCGGGCTGATCGGGCCGGATCAGGCTGTGCCGCGCAGTCTTGCCTTCGACCTATACACCCGGCGTGCCGCGGCCCTGCTTGGCGTGGCGGAGCGCCGGGGCGAACTGCGGCCGGGGATGGACGCCGACCTGGTCGCGTTCGCCACCGACCCGCTGTCCTGCCCGGCCGGGGCGTTGCCGGATACTGAGGTCGTGCTGACCTTGCTGGCAGGCAGGCCGGTCCACGATCCGGCCGGGCTCATGGCGCAGGCAAGCTCGTAGCAGCCTGGGCGGGAGGGGACTGGCCATGGGCGGAACGAAGGTTCTTGTCAACTGTCACGTGTTTGACGGCCGGGGCGCTGACCTGCTCCGTGACCACCACGTTCTGATCCAGGACGGCAAGATCGCCGCGATCGGGCAGGCGGGCGCGGCGGGCGCCCCCGGCGCGCCCGGTGGCGCGGCGGTGGTCGACCTGCACGGGTCGTACCTGATGGCCGGCCTGTTCAACATGCATACTCATTTCGGCCTCGCGCTGCCCGGGCCGCTGGGTGACTCGATCGAGGCCATGGCGGTTCATGAACTGGCGTTTTATGTCGCGGGCTGCGCGCGGGAAACGTTGCTCAGCGGGGTGACCACGGTCCGGTGCGTGGGGGAGAGCAAAGGCACGGATTTCGCGCTGCGGTCGGCGATCGCCGCGGGGCGTACCGAGGGACCGCGTGTTTTCACGGCCGGGCAGGCGCTGGTGTGCACCGGCGGGCACGGGCATGAGTCGTCGATCACACTCGAATGTGACGGGCCCGACGGGTTTATGCGCGGTACGCGGGCGCAGATCAGCGCCGGCGCCGATCTCATCAAGGTCATGATTTCCGGAGGCATCGCCGGGGCGAACGAAACCATGGAGACGATCCCGCTCACACCGGGAGAGCTCGAGGCGGTGATCGCCACGGCGCACAACTGGGGCCGGAAGGTGACGGCTCACGCGGGCCCGGCGGAAATAATCGAAAAGGCGCTGGACCTTGGGCTCGACTGCGTCGAGCACGGCTACCGGCTGACCAAGAATGCCGCAGCTAAAATGCGCGATCACGGCGCCGCGCTCGTCCCCACCCTTTCGGTGACCAGATGCCCCGATATCTTCGAGGCGATGCAGGTGCCGGCCTGGATGCGGGAGCGGGCTCTTGGCGCCGCCCCCATCCACGAGGAGAGTTACCGTATCGCCCTGGCGGCCGGCGTCCCGATGATGCTGGGCAGTGACGTCCCGCCGTTCTGGAAGACCGACGGAACTTCGGCCACCGTGCGCGAGCTCGAGCACATGGAGGCGTTCGGCCTGCCGCCGCGCGACGCGTTGCTCGCCGCGACCCGGGTGCCGGCCGAGTGGCTCCGTATCGGTGACGAAGTGGGCACGGTCGAGGCCGGCAAACGGGCGGATCTCATCGCGATGACCGGCGATCCCACGGCATCGGTGTCCGCGCTGCGGACGCTGCACTGGGTGATGAAGGACGGGGTTGTCTACCGCGACGATTCGTGGGTGAGATGAGCAGCGATAGCCCGCCAACCCAGGGGAGCGACGGCGCGCCGGCCGGGGAGCAGGCCCGGGGCCCCGGTACCGCGGAGTCGGCACCGCTCTTCGACCTGCGGGTGGTAGTCGAGCGCATCGAGGGGCGCCCGGTATGCGGCATGCGCCCCGGTGACTGGTTCGAGCTCACCGAGAGCAGCCATCTGCGCACCTGTCCCGGCCGCTTCTTCTGCGTCTACGCGCTCGCCTCGGTGCTGCCCCTGCTCGCCGCCAAGCAGCGCCAGCTTCCCCCCGGAGACTGGCTCGAGCACGACGTGCACGTTGCCTGTCCCGACCCGGACGAGCGGGTGATCATGCGGATCGAGCGGACCGGCCGGCGAACGGTCGCGCTGCGCGAGGTGACGTGATCCCCGGTACGGCCCGCGGCAGGCGTGAGCTGAGCATCGCCATGCAGTCGGACGAGGACCTGGCGACCTACGCCGGCCTCGCCCCGCGGATCGAGGAGCTGGGCTTTTCGACCATCTCGGTCTACAGCGACCTGCTTTACCCCTCGCCACTGCTCCCGCTGATCACCATCGCCCAGGCCACCCGGAGCATCCGGCTCGGCCCCGCCTGCCTGAATCCCTACCTGCTGCACCCGCTGGAGATAGCGAATCAGCTCCACATCCTCGACACCGTCTCGGCCGGCCGGGCCTATCTCGGGCTGGCCCGCGGGGCGTGGCTCGGGGCCGTCGCAGTCACCCAGGAGCGCCCGGTGCGGCGGTTGCGCGAGGCGGTGGCGGTGGTGCGCCACCTGTTCTCCGGCAACGACGATGCGTACCACGGCGAGATCTTCCGGGTGGAGCGGGGGGCGTGCCTCGCATACCGGCCGGTGCGGGCGGAGGTGGACCTCATGCTCGGGACCTGGGGCCCGCTGGGGGCGTCCCTGGCGGGTGAGCTTGCCGCCGAAGTCAAGATCGGCGGCACGGCGAACCCGGCGCTGCTGGCGCCGGCGAAGCAGGCACTGGCGCGCGGCGAGGCCCACGCCCGGCGGCCGCCGGGCGAGACCGGGCTGGTGTGCGGCGCCGTGACGGTCGTAGACGACGACGGGGCCCGCGCCCGGCGCCTGGCCCGCGCCGAGGTCGCCATGTACCTCCCGGTCGTCGCCGCCCTCGACCCTGCGCCTGGGCTTGACGAGGTGGACCTGGCCGCGATCCAGTCGCTGGCCCGCGCGGGTCACCACGACGAAGCCGCCCGGCTCGTACCGGACTCCATCCTCGACCTGTTCGCTTTCTCCGGGACGCCGGAGCAGGTCGCCACGCAGGTGGCCGCGCTTTTCGAGGCCGGTGCCACCCGCGTCGAGTTCGGGACGCCGCACGGCCTCACGGCAGCGCGCGGCATCGAACTGCTCGGCCGCCGCGTTCTGCCCGCGGTCCTCGCCTGACAGGTTGTGACCTTCGGCGGTAAGTGGCAGGAGATTTTTGCCGCTATTTGGCGCGGTTCCCGCGCTGGCTGGACGTGAGCCTGTAGACGGGCGTGTCGGGCTGGGCAGGCGTACTGCAGCGACCGGCCGTCCCCGGTCCTGCGCTTCCGGGTCCTATCACGCCCGCGAGTGAGTGATACCGGTGAGGGGCACCGGCACCGGCCGGGTGATGCAGCGAGCTGACCCTGAGCTGACGTACCGCTTAATTGCGGTTTAACTCGCGTGCAATGAGGTGCGGGCACGATCGGTCTCAGCCTCCCCGTACGGCTTGCTATAGGTAGATGGTTGATGTATGTCTATGACATGAAGAAGCGGAGCATGCAGGAGCCTACGTTCCTCATCCTGACCGCTCTGGCGGCGGGGCCCCAGCATGGCTACGGGATCATCACCGACGCTGAGCGGATCTCCGGTGGGGTGACCCGGCTGCAGACCGGAACCCTGTACATGGCGCTGGACCGGCTGCGTTCGGCCCGGCTGGTCGAGCCGGACCGGGAGGAAGTCGCCGGCGGCCGGCTGCGCCGGTACTACCGGCTCACGGACGAGGGCGCGGCGCTGCTGGCGGCCGAGACCGAACGCCGGCGCGCCAGCGCCGCCGTCGCGGCGCAGCGGCTGCGCGCGCGGCTCGCCGGAGGCACCGCGTGAGCGCGGCCGGAACCGGCCAGGCTACGAGGGCGGGAGGGGACATGCCAGCTAGGGACCCGGCCGGGGCGGCCGTCCTGGAACGGCGCTACCTGCGCTTGCTGCGCTGCTACCCGCCCACCCACCGGGAGGAGATGCTCGGCGTGCTGCTGGCCGCCGCCCGGCCCGGACAGCGCGCGCCGGGCCTGGGCCAGGCGGTGAACCTGGCCGCCTGCGGCCTGGTGATCCGGGTACGCCGGATCCCCGGCTGGCTGGCCGCCGACGCCGGGCAGGACGCCCTGGCCGTCGTGAGCCTGATCGCCCCGGCGGTGGTGGTCATCCTCCTCGCCCTGGGACGGGGAGCCATGGATGCAACCGCCGCCGCGAGGGTTCCGTTCTGGACACTGCTCCCGGTCCTGCCCTCTCTTGGGGAGTCCGTCGTGGTGCTGGCCTGGCTGGCGGTGGTGCTGCTGGGGCTGACCGGCTGCCGGGGAGCAGCCGCGGTGATCGCGGCCATCTCGCTAACGCTCGCCTGGCTGGCTGTGCTGACCGTGAGCGTGCAGCAGAGCGGTGCCTTGTCCCAAGGGCTTCTCCAGTTCCTGGGCACGGTTGACGTCCCCGTCGTCCTGGCCAGCCTGGCGGCTTGCTCGCTGGCCTTGTCCCCCGGCCCGCTGCGGGGCCTGGCGATCGTGGGGTGGCGGCGAGCCTGCCTCATGATCGCGGGCCTGTCCGCAGGCTTCGGGTTCCCCTCGATCGTTCAGCTGGTGTACCCTGCCGCGCCGTCGGGAGATCTTGCCTTCCGCCTGCTGGGCGTCCTGGCGATCGCGCTCGCGGTAGCCGTCACGCGCGTACGCGGCCCCGCGGGCCGGCGGGTCGCGGGGCTGGTAGCGACCGGGCTCCTGCCCAGTCTCGCCGTCACCCTCCCATATCCCTTGTACGGCGGCCTGGCGGCCTGGCTCGTCATCCTGGTCGTCGCCGTGCTGGTGTGGCCGGTGGCGATCGTGTCCTGGCTGGGGCGGGTCAGGCGGGCATCGCGCGCCGGGTAACGGGCGCGATCGTGACGCTGATAACGGGGAGGGGATCGCGATGAGCTGGTCATCGCGTCGTGGTGCATCCGCGGCCGCAGGAGGCCGGCCGCCGTTGCGGGCCTGGCGGGCCTGGAGACGGCCTGTTCTGGCGCTGCCGGCGGTGGCGGTCGTGGCGCTGGCCGCCTGCAGCGCCGGGCCGGGCGGCACCACGTCGGCCCGGCAGCCTGGCGGGCGGCCGCCGCCGTGCTCGGCAAACCCGCCGCCGGTCGCGCCGCCGCTGCACCCGACCACGGTGACCACGATCGGGCAGGCCTACTACTGCGTGTTCGCCCACTACTACGCCGGGCCGGTGCTGGATGACCGGGTGCTGCTGGCCGGCGCGTTCGCCGGGTTCACCCAGGAGCTGGACCGGCTCGGGATGGACCAGCCGGACGCCACGATGCCCGCGCTGACCGGCAACCGCGACCGGGACTGGGCCGCGTTCGCCGCCGTGTACCAGAAGGTGACCAGCCAGCTTCCGGCCAGCCCGGCGCAGCGGCAGGAGCTGGCCGCCGCCACCATGACCGCCATGATCGCCAGCCTGGACAACAATCACGCCCGGTGGTCCTACCCGGCGCCGCCACCCGGAGATGTGCCCGGCGACCTGGGGATCATGACGTCACCGGCGCCGTACGTGGCGGCTATCGCGCCGCAAGAGGCGCTGCCGCCGCTGTTCATCACCGCGGTGCTGCCGGGATCCCCGCCGCCCGCAGCGGGCTGCGGCCCGGGGACATCATCGTCTCGGTCGACGGCGCGCCGCCGTTCGCCGACGGCATCATCTCCGACGGGGTGATGAACCTGCTGTCCGGTCCCTACCCGGCCCCAGGCCGGGTGACGGTGCAGCTGCACCGGCCCGCCACCGGCCGCACCTGGACGGTGACCCTGACCGCCGCGGTCTACCCGGCCCCCCCGCGGGCGGTGTCCGCGAAGCTGCTGGACGGGGACATCGCCTACGTGCAGCTGCCCGGGTTCTTCCCCGGCTCGGCCGACCAGGTGCTGCAGGCGATAGCAGGCCTGGCCCCGCGCGGCAAGCTGCGCGGGCTCATCCTGGACCTGCGCGGCAACGGCGGCGGCACCGTCGCCGATCCCGCCAGGCTGCTCGGCGCTTTCATCCACGGCGCGGCCTGGTCCTACGACTGCGACGTGCACGGCAGCTGCACCGCGCGCTACACCGACCGCAGCGTCCCGCTGCTGCACCTGCGGCTGGTCGTGCTGACCGACCGGAACTGCGTCTCGGCGTGCGACGCGTTCAGCGGCGCGGTGAAGGACCTGCGGCTCGGCACCCTGGTCGGCACCAGGACCGGGGGCATCGTGGCCGCCCCCGCAGCCGCGTACCTGCTCGACGACGCCAGCCTGCTCATCCTGCCAGCCACGCAGGACCTCAGCGCCCACCACGAGCTCATCAACGGCATCGGCGTCGCGCCCGACTACTACCTCCCGCTCACCGCGCAAGACCTGTCCACCGGGCACGACCCCGACATCGCCAAAGCGCTCGACCTGCTCGGCGGCTAACCCGCACCACCAGGCGGGCCGGCGCGGCGGCGAGGCTGTACGCCCTGGCACATTGCCAGGGTGGCCGGGCCGACGGCGTGGACCCCCGGCGAGCCGGGTCCGGGGTGCGTCAGGGGGCGAACGAGGCTCCGTCGAGTGAGGTGAAGCATGCGGCGTTGCTGAACGCCCCGCCCTCGGCCTCGACGGTCACCACCCCGGTGGGCTCGATTTGCAACCGTCCGTTGGTCGCGGTGCACAGGTCCACCGGAACGAACACCACGTGGGCCGGGCGGAACGGGGCGGGCAGGGTGAACGGGACCGGGTTGGTGCCCGAGGTCCCGATCGCGCCCTTGAAGTGGACGATCCCGGAGACGATGCGCACCCCCGGGGTGAAGGTGCCGAACGGCGAGTTGAACCAGCCGTTTTGCAGCGTCAGCGACGTGAACGAACTGCCCGACCGTGCGAACGAGACCCCGTCCAGCGAGGTGAAGCACGCGGCGTTGCTGAACGCCCCGCCCTCGGCCGAAATGATCGCCACCCCGGTCCTCTCGATCTCCAGCGCCCCGTGGGCCGCGTTGCAGAGGTCCACCGGGACGTAGACCGCGTGGGCCGGGCGGAACCCGGCCGGCAAGGTGAACGGAACCGGATTCGTGCCGGTCGTGGCGATCGCGCCCTTGAGGTGGACGATGCCCGAGATCGTGCGCATCGCCGCGGCCGAGGTGCCGAACGGCGAGTTGGTCCAGCCGTTTTGCAGCGTCAGCGGCGTGAACGAACTGGCCGACTTCGCGAACGAGACCCCGTCCAGCGAGGTGAAGCACGCGGCGTTGCTGAACGCCCCGCCCTCGGCTTCGACCGTGACCACACCGGTGGGCTCGATTTGCAGCCGCCCGTTGGTCGCGTTGCAGAGGTCCACCGCGACGTAAACCTCAGTGGCCGGGCGGAACCCAGCGGGCAGGGTGAACGGAACCGGATTCGTGCCGGTCGTGGAGATCGCGCCCTTGAGGTAGACGATGCCCTTGATCGAGCGGACCGCCGCTGCCGAGGTGCCGAACGGCGAGGTGCTCCAGCCCTTCTCCAGCGTCAGCGTGGTCCAGCCGCCCGTCAGCACGCGCGAGGCAGGCGTGGCCGCCTGCGCCGCGACGGTACCGGCAGCCCCCACGGGCAGCGTGATCGCCACGGCGCTCACGGCGCAGACGGCCAAGCTGGCGCCGTCTGCGGGTCAGCGCCCGCGAGAGGCGGCGGGCCAAGGACCAGGCCGTGGCCGGGCGAGAGCCCCCATCGGTGCGTGCGAGCATCGGTCCGGCCATGTGAAACTCCTTCCAGCCGCGGCTGCCGCTGTCTTGCTGCTGAGCATGAGCAGGCCGGTTGCAGCCCGATTGCAATGGCGCGGCGGCCGTTGCCGCAGCGGTAGCGGCAGCAGGCGGATTGCTGGTGTTCCCCGCACGACGCCGTTGCTCTCCGGTGACCGTAAGTTGTGCCGCGCCGTCGCCGCTTCCGGGGAGCCCCCTAGTCCTCACCGTGGCGACGTGACTTCGCACCGGGTGCCTTCGTTCGCCGCGGGCACGTTGCCCGGCGTGACCACCGGCGGCGGGGCACCGGTCGCGCGGGTGATGACTCAGCCGATGCCGATGGCGGTCAGCACCGCGAACAGGATGGTCGCGGTGGCGAAGGCGATATGCGCGGCCACGGCGAAGACGGGCGGGCGCGGGCGGCGCGATGAATCGTCCCGGGCGCGGTCACCTGCCGTTCCGGCGGGGGGCGCCGCAGCGGCCGGGCCGTCGGAGGAGCTTGCCGAAGGCGGCAGAAAAACGAGCATCATGCCCAGCCCGGCCACCAGCGGCAGAAGGGCGCAGGCGGCCCAGGCCACCCCGGTCAGGCGGGTTGCCAGGTAGACGATCCAGATCAGCAGGCTTGTGCCGGCAAGCACCAGGTGGGCAGCGTTCAAGGCCGGGGGCCGCCGGAGCCGGCTCGGCCATGGGGCGGGGCGGCGGGGTCGGGGCTAGCACTGAGCGGGGCGGCGGGGTCGAGGCTAGCACTGAGCGAGGCGGCGGGGTCGGGGCTAGCACTGGGCGGGCCGCGGCGGATGATCCACCGGGCCATCATCCACAGGCCGAGGGCAACCGTGATCAGCCAGGTGCACAGGGCAACCAGGCCGAGCGTGAGCGGGCTGGCCTGCTTGGTTGCCGGGGTGGTCGGCGGTGGCCGGCTGGGCTGCCGGGGAACGGTGCTGACCAGGTGCTCCAGATAACGGCTCGCCGCCCCTATTCGGGCACGCTGATGCACCCTTCCGCCTCCGCCGCCAGCAGCCTCGCGAAGCGCGGTGCCGACCGCGAAGTTGACCTGGGCCCGGGTCAGGCCCCGGCATGCCGGCGGCAGCGCGGTGACCGTGACGTGATGCCTGACGGCGGCGATACCGAACTGGGTGCACGATGCCACCGAGGCCCCGGCGGTCGCCGGCTGGCGCGAGCACCCGGAGGCGAGCGCCGCCAGGACCAGCCCGCCGGCGAGCAAGGCCGTGGCCGCCGGGCGCGCCTGCCCGGGTATGCGCCGCCTCATGGTGCCAAGCTCATCACGGTGGTGCGCCAAGCGCAGACCTTGGCACCGAAAATGGTGGAGACGGTGGAGAGCAAGGAGGTGGTCACGATGGCAGGGACCTCTCACGAGGCCGGCGGCGAGATCGCGAACGTGCCCGTGGCGTTCGCGGCCAGCCGCATAGAGGCGGAACTGATCGCCGGCATGCTGCGCAGCAACGGCGTGCGAGCGGTCGTGTCGGCCGACGATGCCGGCGGGCAGGAGCCACCGCTTCAGGTTCAGGGTGTTCGCGTGCTGGTAACTCCCTCCGACGAAGCCCTGGCCCGGCAGCTGATAGCCGAGGCTGAGACCTCCTGACCCGGCCGGTGGCGGGCATGCGCAACCCCGAGCCCCGAGCCCCGGACCACCTGATCCGAACGCTGAAACGCCCGCACCGGGCTGAGCGTAAAGGCACAAATGCAGGGCTCGGTGGCGCAGCGGCTGGCCTGCCCGGGCGTGCGCAGCAGCGTCCACGTCCTCCCGTTCCAGCGGGCGGCCAGCGGCCCGGATCTGCCGTGCCCTACCGCCACGCAGGCGGTTGCCGACGGGCACGAGACCGCGTAGAAGACGCTGTCGTAGCCAGGGGGGACGGGCGTCTTCTGGATCGCCCAGGTCTTCCCGTTCCAGCGTTCGGCCAGGATCAGGCCGCGGGAGGAGCTGTTGAAGCTGACCCCCACCGCGGTGCAGGCCACCGGCGACGAGCAGGAGATGCCGTTCAGGTACGAGTCCGTCGTGCCCGGCGGCTCGGGGAGGCGCTGGCTGACCCACACCTTTCCGGTCCAGCGTTCGGCCAGGGCATGAGCGCTGAAGTTGGTGTCGCTTCCGCCGGTGTCGCCGGCGGCGAGACAAACCGCGGCGGCCGGGCAGGACACCGAGGTCAGCTCCCCCGGCCCCGGGTGCCTGACGCGGGGTGAGTGCTGCATCACCCAGGTGGCGCCGTTCCAGCGCTCGAGCACCGGCGGCACGATCTCCCCGGCACCTACGGCGGTGCAGGCGGCCGCCGACGAGCACCCGATCGCGTTCAGCACGCCGCCGCCGACGCCGGGGCCGACCGGCGGGCTGGGGGTGTGCTGGCGCTCCCACCGCGTCCCGTTCCAGTGCTCGGCCAGCGTCAGCAGCAGGCCGCGCGGGGTGATGTGCAACCCGGCCGCGGTGCACCAACGTGCCGAGGTGCAGGCGACCCCCGCCAGGCCGGTGTCGTTCCCGGGGCTGGTGTCGTTCGCCCCGGGGTTCGGGGTGGGCTGCACCACCCACCGTCGGCCGGTCCAGCGCTCGGCGAGGGTGGCGGACACACCACTGCCGCGCACGCCCACCGCCGTGCAGGCGCGGCCCGAGGTGCACGCCACCGCCGACAGCTCGCTGCCATCTCCCACGTAGACCGGGTTGGGGATCCGCTGGGCCGTCCACCGGCTGCCGTCCCAGTGCTCGGCGATCGGCGCCTGCGCGGTGAAGGCGGTGGTGAGCTCCGAGCCCACCGCGGTGCAATCGGCCGGCGCCGTGCAGCTGACCCCGGTCAGCTCGCCCGAGCCCGGTACCGGGACCGGCCGCGGGCTCGGCGCGGGCACGACGACCCACCGCACCCCGTTCCACCGCTCGGTCAGCGGCCCGCCGAAGCCGGATCCGACCGCCATGCAGGCCGCCGCGGAGCTGCAAGAAACCCCGGTCAGGAAGGACGCCCCCCCGCGCGTGCTTGGTGTGGGCGACAGGGCCCAGGTGGTGCCGTTCCACCGCTCGGCAAGCGTTACGTAGCCCCCCTTCCCGCTGGCCCGGTAGTAGTTGCCGACCGCGATGCACGCGGCCGCTGACGGGCACGACACCGACTCCAATTCGGTGCCCGCGTTGTGCGCCGGGTTGACCGGGTGCTGCCTCGCCCAGCGCGTCCCGTTCCACTGCATGGCCACGGGGACCTCGTAGCCGGTGGCCGGCTGGCTGGAGCCGACGGCGGTACACGCCGTGACTTTGGCGCAGGAGACTCCGCGCAGATCGGAATCGGGCGCCGTGGCCTGGATGGCCCACGCCGTGCCGTTCCACCGATCCGCCACCACGCCGACCGCGTTCGGGCCCGCGTACGAGCCGACGGCCGTGCACGCGGCCGGCGACGTGCACGACACCGACTCCAGCAACGTGATCTGCGCACCGCGTACCCGCGGGACACGCTGGAGGGCCCACCTCGTCCCGTTCCACAGTTCGGCCACCGCCAGGCCATCGCTGTACCCGCCGACCGCGAGGCACGTCGTCACGGCGGGGCAGTCGACCCCCAGCAGCCCGGCGTGCCGGTGCGGGGGAGTGACCGGGAGCCGCACGGTCCACCGGTGCCCGTTCCACAGCTCGGCCAGGGTGGCCCGGGGGTTCGGATTTCCCGAGCTGCCCACCGCCAGGCACATGTCCGGCGCGGCGCACGACACGGCCGTCAGCGCGGTGCCGCTGCCGGGGCTGGGGGTGTGCTGGATCGCCCACCGCCGGCCGTTCCAGCGCTCAGCGAGCGTCCCCAGCTCGGTGGATCCCACCGCGGTGCAGGCCGACGCCGAGGTGCAGGACACCCCGGTCAGGCCGGCGACGGACCCTGCCGCGGCGGGCAGGCCCGGGGCGGCCGGCGGCCCGGCGCCGGGACCGTCCGCGGCGGCGGCTAACGGCCGGGTGATGCCGGCCCATGCGGTCACGGCAAGCACCACGGCGACGCTCACCCGGCTCACGGCGTGTCTCACCCGGCTCACGATAGTGCTCGGCGGCTGAGGTAGTGCACGACGGCGAGGACCCGCCGGTGGTCGTCCGGGCCCACAGCGAGCCCGAGTTCGTCGTAGATGTGAGAGATGTGCCTGACCACGGCCTTGTCGGTCAGCTTGAGCTGCTTGGCTATGGCGGCGTTGCTGCGGCCCTCGGCCATCAGCGCAAGCACCTCGTCCTGGCGGGCGGTGAGCCGGGACAGCGGGTCGTAACGGCGGGCCCGGGTGAGCATGGCGGAGACCACCTCGGGGTCGAGCACCGTCCCGCCGGACGCTACCCGGCGGGCATCGGCGCAGAAGCTGTCCACGTCCGCGACCCGCTGCTTGAGCAGGTAGCCGACCCCGTCGGCGCCACTTTCCAGTAATAGCTCGGCATAACGCTGCTCGACGTGCTGTGACAGGATCAGCACCGCAACTCCGGGGCTGGCCTTCCTGATGGCGAGGGCTGCTTGCAGCCCATCGTCGGCGTGCTGGGCCGACATCCGGATGTCGGCCACCACCAGGTCCGGCCGCAACGCCAGGCCGGTGCGTTCAAGGCCGCCCGCGTCGCCGACCGCCGCGGTCACCTCGAAGCCGGCCCGTTCCAGCAGCAGGACCAGGCCCTCGCGCATGAGCGCCTCGTCCTCGCCGATCACGACCCGCACCGAATCCAGGCCATCGGCGTCGTGCCACCTTCGGGCCGGGCCCTCACCCCGGGCAAGCGCCATCGCCGAAGCCTGGCGGGCCGCCGGGGCGCCTGTGCCCGGGCCCTGCCGCGCCTGGCCCCTGGCACGCGAAAACCGGGCAGCTCCCATGCCCTCGAACCCCCACTCCCGTTACTAAACCGGAGTTTAGTCGTCCGGGTTTGGCACCGAAAGGGCGACCTGAGTCCCCTGTCATAAGGGAGCCAGGGCCATTCCGCCGCCAGGTCCGGCCGCGTAACGTCGGCCCTCGGGTGCCGGGGAGCGACTGACTGTGCTCGGGGGCCGTCTCGCGTCCTTGCCCGGCCGCCCATCATCCGTGGTCAGCCTGTTCAGGGGGTCCGGGGGCCAGCCTGTATCAGGGGGAGGACAAGTTCACTATGCGTCTGCGCCGTTGGGCCGGAATCTCCATGCTGTCCGTGGCCGTCGCAACGGGGGGAGTCGTCACGCCGCTGGCGGCGTCCGCCTCGGCGTCGGCCAGCGCCCCATCCGCCGCCGCGGCGGCCGGTAAGGCCCCGGCTTCCGGTAAGGCCCCGGCTTCCGGTAAGGCCGCCAAGTCTTCGGCGGCCAAGTCTCCGGTGCGCCTGTCGACCCCGGGGCTGTTCTTTCCGCGGCCGCTGCTGGTCGCGTGCGCGGTGAAGACCGGTGGCTTGATGAGTTACGCGGCCAAGGCGCGCGACTGCACCAGCAGCGAGACGGCCGTGAAGATCGCTCCGGGGCCGACCTACGTGTGCGTCCACGGCAACAAGACCGTGCACCTGGTGGCGGCCCCGAGCGACTGCACCCTGCCCGTGGGCGTGCAGTCGCTGACGCTGCCGGCAGCGACGACGGTCTACTTCTGCGCCTCGGACGCAAACAACGTCCTGTTCTACAAGGGCCACCGCGGCCGGTGCACCAGCACTCAGTTCGGGGTCGAGGTCCCGGTGCCCCACCTGCGGCCGGCCCTGTCGAACATCGAATCAAGCCCCCTTAATTACCAAGCCGGTACCCCGGCGGTCCCGATCACGTCGAGCCTGACGGTCAGCGCCCCCAGCGACATGAACATCGCCTGGGCGACGGTGAAGATCAGCTCGGGGTTCGTCCCGGCCGAGGATGTGCTGGGGTTCACCAGCCAGAACGGGATCACCGGCAGCTACAACTCCACCACCGGCGTGCTGAAGCTGACCGGCGCATCGTCGGTAGCGAACTACCAGGCGGCGCTCCAGTCGGTCACCTACCGCGACCTCAACGGCGCGTCCCCGACGACGGGGACGCGGACGGTCAGCTTCCGGGCCTATGACCGGCGGTACATCCAGTACGCCAGCAACGTGGTCTCGCGGGACATCACGGTCGAACCGAACAGCCCGCCGACAGCCGGGGGCGTCAGCGCCTCGACGGACAAGCACACCGCGATCGACATCAACGTCCTGTCCAGCGACAGCGATCCCGACGGCGACCCCCTGTCGATCACGGCGGTGAATACGGCCGGCACCCTGGGCTCGGTCTCGATCAACTCCGACGGCACGATCCACTACGACCCTAACGGCCAGTTCAACGGCCTGACCGCGGGCCAGACCGCGACCGACAGCTTCGGCTACACGGTCTCCGACGGCTTCTCCACCGCGTCGGCGACCGTCACGGTCACCGTCAACGGGGTCAACGACCCGCCGGTCATCTCCAACGTGGAGACCAGCCCGCTCAGCTACCAGGCGCAGACCCCGCCCGTCCAGATCACCAGCGCGCTGACGCTCAGCGACGACGACGACTCGACGATAAGCGGGGCCACGGTGGCGATCACGTCGGGCTTCGACTCCGGCGCGGACACGCTGTCGTTCACCAACACCACCACGATCACCGGCAGCTACGACGCCAGCACCGGGGTGCTGACGCTGTCGGGCAACGACACGATCGGCAGCTACCAGACCGCGCTCCAGGCGGTGCAGTTCTCCACCAGCGACAGTTCGGCCAGCCCCGCCGCGCGGACGGTCTCGTTCGCGGTGACCGACTCGGTGGGGGCGACCAGCACGTCGACCGCTCAGCGCGTCATCGACGTGGGCGAGGCGCCCCAGCCGCCGACCGCGATCAACCAGAGCTACACCGCGGTCGGCAACACCGCGCTCGGCGTCGGCACTAGCCCCGCCGCGCCGGCCGCCACGGTGCCCGGCAGCCTGCTGAACGGCGACAGCGACCCGAACCCAGGCGGCACGCTCACCGTGACCGGGAACTCCGACCCCGCGCACGGCACGGTCACAGTGAACTCGGACGGCACCTTCACCTACGTGCCCAACGCGGGCTTCTCCGGCACCGACACCTTCACGTACACGATCGCCGACAGCAAGCACCTCAGCGAGACCGCCACCGCCACGGTCACGATCACGGTCGGGCCGGTGGTCTGGTACGTGGACAACTCCCAGAGCGCCGCCGGAAACGGGACGTCGAGTTCCCCGTTCAACACGCTGGCGGCCGCGAACAGCGCCGCCGGGTCGGACAGCATCGTCTTCCTGTACCAGGGCAACGGCACCTACACCGGCGGCGTGACCATGCAATCCGGCGAGGCCCTGTGGGGCCAGCCGAACGGCCTCACCGTGGACACCTACCCCCTGGTCGCGGCCGGCGGGTCGACGCCAGTGATCACCAACTCCGGCGGAAACGGGATCAACCTGGCCGAGAACGCCGACGTCGAGGGCGTCAACGTGACGAACCCGAGCGGCAACGGCATCGCCGCGTCGGGCGTCAGCGACGCGACGGTCGGCACCAGCACCGCGGTGGCGATCTCCGGCGCGGGCGGCGACGGCATCGAAGTCAGCGGCGGCACCGGCAACCTTGACTTCGGGGGCGCCAGCGTCACCGGAAGCACGGGCCACTCGGTCTCGGTCGCCAGCCACACCGGCGGCAGCGTTTCCGTCGGCGGGAACGTCACCGACAACAGCACCGGGATATCGCTGAGCGGCAACTCCGGCGCCGCGATCAGCTTCGGCGGCAAGCTGACCCTCAGCACCGGCACCAGCACCGCGTTCTCGGCGACCGGCGGCGGCACGGTCACGGCCACCGGCACGGGCAGCACGGTCACCACAAGTACCGCCACCGCCGTGGACGTGGAGAGCACCACGATCGGCTCCGGCGGCCTGACGTTCCAGAGCGTCTCGGCCAGCGGAGCCAGCCCCGGCATCCTGCTGAGCAGCACCGGCAGCTCCGGCGGCCTGACCGTGACGGGCACCGGCTCGGCCGGGTCCGGCGGGACGATCCAGAAGTCCGCCGGCGAGGGCATCATGCTGTCCTCGACCACCGCGCCCAGCTTCACCGACATGGTGATCGAGAACAACGCCGCCGACGGCATCAACGGGTCCCAGGTCAACGGGTTCACGCTGGCCGGCTCCACCGTCTCGGGCAACGGAACCCAGGCGAACGTCACCGACAAGCACAACGACGACGGCCTGGCATTCAACCCGAACGGCGACGGCAGCCCGGACGGCCTCACCGGTACCGCGTCGATCACCAACTCCACGATTACCGGCTCCGCCGACGACAACGCGATCATCAGCGACACCAGCGGGAGCCTGAACCTGACCGTCACCGGCAGCACGTTCAGCAGCAACAACGCCACCACCGGCAACTATGGCCTCGCCGTCAGCGCCAACGGCAGCACGAACGCGACCGTCAGCGTCACCGGCTCAACGTTCACCAACAACAACAGCTTCGACTTCCAGTTCGAGAACGACTTCCTGGACAACAGCCTCGCCACCGGCACCAACAGCGTCACCTTCTCGAACAACACGGTGACCGGGGGCGGTGGCGCGTTGATCGCCACGGTCGGTGGCACCACCGCGATCACGGTCGACACCAACAACATCCAGAACCCGCAGGACGAAGGCGTCGGGGTCGACGTGGGGCTGGACCAGACAGGCAGCGGGACGCTGTCCGGCACGATCAACGGGAACACCGTCGGAAGCCCAACCGTGACCGGCTCCGGTGGCGGGGACGGCGTTAACGTGACGGCCGAGGGCACGGCGACCGAGACCCTCGCGATCACCAACAACAAGCTCCACCAGTACTCCAACGTCGCCGGAATCAACTACCTCAGCCGCGAGGGCAGCCCGACGATGAACCTGACGATCACCGGCAACACGATCGCCAACCCGGACAACACGTTCGGCGCCTGGGGCATCCTCGGCGACGCGGGCGCGCTAAGCACCGACGGCGGCACGGTGTGCGCCGCCATCTCCGGCAACTCGATGACCGGGGCCGGGACCGGGATAAGCCTGGGCGAGCCGGACTTCGAGCTCGACCAGTTCGGCAAGACCACCTACGAGCTTCCGGGGTACGGCGGCGGCCACTTCGACACCAACGCGGTGACCACGTTCGTGCAGGGCAACAACACGCCCGGCGGGGGCAGCGCACCGAGCGGGTTCGTCACCGACGACACCACCGACGGCGGTGCCGGGTTCGTGGGCGGGTCGAGCTGCCCGGCGCCGTCCTGACGACATCACGAAGGACGCCACAAGATAAGGAGGGCGCGTGGGTTTTCAGTACTTGTCCGAGATCCGGCTCATGTCGTTCACTTTCGCCCCCAAGGGATGGGCGCAGTGCAACGGTCAGCTGATGCAGATCAGCCAGAATCAGCAGCTGTACTCCCTGCTCGGCACGACCTACGGCGGGGATGGCGTGACCACGTTCGGCCTGCCCAGCCTGCAGACCCGGACCGGGATCGGCTTTGCCTCCGGGTACCCGCTCGGGCAGGCCGGCGGCGAGCAGTCCCACGTGCTGACCGTGGGCGAGACGACCGTGCACACCCATGGGGCGGCGGGCACCAGCACGGCGGGGGACTCGCCGGTGCCAGCCAGCAACTACCTGGGTGCCGCGGACAACACATACGGCCCACTGCCGAACCCCGGAACGGCAATACAGCCGGCGACGATCGGCAACGCCGGCGGCGGCCAGCCGCACGACAACATGCAACCGTACCTGGTGGTGGAGTTCTGCATCGCCCTCGTGGGCATTTACCCCCCTCCGACCTAGGAACTTCCATGACCTCTCCTTACATCGGCGAAATCAGAATGTTCGGCGGCAACTTCAACCCCTACGGGTGGGCACTCTGCAACGGCCAGATACTGCAGATCAGTGACTACACCGCCTTGTTCAGTTTGATCGGCAACGCCTACGGGGGCGACGGGATAACCAACTTCGCGCTGCCCAATCTGCAGGGACGCGCGGCCGTCCACACCGGCCCCCCCAACTTCTCAATCGGGAACACCGGCGGATCGGAGACGGTGACGCTGACCTCCGGTCAACTTCCCATGCATTCGCACTCGTTCCTGGCCTCGGCCAATCCCGCTACGCAGAAAAGCCCGGTAAACAACACGCCGGGGGCGGTCAGCTGGGGCAGTGCCTACGCCCAGTACCCGGCGGACGTGCCGCTGGCCGCACAGAGCATCACCTCAGACGGCGGTGGCGGGCAGCCGCATAACAACGTACAGCCTTACCAGTGCATCAGCTTCATCATCGCGCTAACCGGCATCTACCCTTCCCAAGGCTGAGAGGCACCGGTGTCTGATCAGTACATCGCCGAGATCAGGATCTTCGGCTGCAACTACGCGCCCTACGGGTGGGCGTTCTGCCAGGGCCAGCTCCTGCAAATCCGCCAGAACACGGCGCTGTTCTCGATACTCGGCACCTATTACGGCGGCGACGGGATAAACACTTTTGGCTTGCCGAATCTCCAGGCCAGGATCCCGGTGCACCAGGGCCAGGCATCGAGCGGCAACTACTACAACATCGGCGACACCGGCGGGCAGCCGCAGGTGGCATTGCTCACAACGATGGTGCCAGCGCACACGCACGCGTTTCAGGCCAGTTCGCGCGACGCGAACCTGAACACCCCGTCCGCGCAGACCGCGCTCGCGCGCTCGACGCCGAGCTTCATCTACAAGACGCCGACCGGGGCCCCGGTGCTGCAGCCGCTGGCACCAGGGACGATCACCGTGGCGGGCAACGGGATCCCGCACAACAACATGATGCCGTACATGGCGCTCAACTTCTGCATCGCGCTGCAGGGCATTTTCCCGTCCCGCGGGTGACGGCCGCGGAAATGCCGAGCCTGCGCCCCGCCGGGCGAGAAGACGCCGAACTGCTATACCGGATCTACGCGAGCACACGTGACGAAGAACTTGCGATCGTGCCCTGGGATCCGCCGGCCAAGGAGGCGTTCCTGCGCATGCAATTCGCCGCGCAGGACACCTACTACCACTCAGCATTCCCGGACGCTAGTTACGACCTGGTCGTGAACGGCGATGAGGTGCTTGGGCGGCTGTACGTTGACCGGAGCAAGAATCCGTGGCTGGTCATTGATATCGCCCTGTTTCCCCAGCACCGCGGAAAGGGAATAGGGACGAGATTGCTCAGCGATGTGCTGGCCGAGGCCTCCGGGGCGGCCAGGGCGGTCCAGATGCACGTCGAGCGGTTCAACCCCGCCAAGCACCTGTACGACCGGCTGGGGTTCCGTCAAGTCGCTGACCAGGGTGTTTACCTGCTGCTGGAGTGGGAGGCCAACAGCAGGGATTCCGCGGCCGCCGTCGGTGGCTAGCCGAACACCGCCTCGTAACGCATCGCCGTCGGAGCCTGCCCTGGTTCGCCGGGTGCGTTCGGCCCGATCGGAACCATAAAGAGCTCTACCCCGCCGAACTGCTCGTGCTCGAGACGGTAAGTGCCCTGCGGCATAACCGGTTCCAGAGGGCCATGGAACACGACCGAAAACGGTGCCCGGAATGAGCCCACGGCGTTGCCGGGGTACTCGGTCACATCCACCAGCTCGGCCTCGAAAGAAGTCGGGGAGCCGTCGTCCGCGGACTCGCCCGTTACCCGGAACTGGGTGCCCTTGTGATCGCGAAAGTCGGCTGCGGTCAGCGCTTCAAGCGAGCGTTCATTAGCCACGTCTACGATGATAAGCAAAACGGACCAGCCACGCCATACCGCCAGCGTTAAAATGCCGCACCGCGCGCCGGCCGCCGCGCTGCGGTCACCACGGCGACCCGGGCCGGGCGGGTCGGCCGGGGAGCGCTCCGCGGGTGAGCCCGGCCACCGCCGGGGCGGTCAGCCCCCCGTCGGCAGGCACCGGCAGTGGCGCCGGACGGTACTCAGGACACGGCACCGGGCCCGGCGGTGGAAATGAGTAGTGGTTGCTCATGCCCCCATGCCACGCGGCGCGCACGATAGCGGCATGGGACTCTTCGGTAGCAACAAGAAGCGCCAGCGGAAGCTGGAGGATACGGGCGTCAACGCCCAGGCAGTGCTTGTCTCGTTCCAGGAGATAGGCCAGCAGAATTTCACCCCGCTCGTCGACATGACGTTGCGGGTCACCCCTGCGGACGGGAGCGAGCCGTTTGAGCTGAGGTCCTGGACGCAGATCCCGTTCTCGCAGATCGGAAGCCTCAGGCCCGGCGACTCTTTCACGGTGCGCTACGACCCCGAGGATCACAGCAACTTCGAGATCGGCGAGAGGACCGCCGGCGCCGCCGCTGACGGCACCGGGCCGAGCCTGGACAGCGCCAGCGCGGGCGAAATCGCCGCGGGGGTCCAGGCAACGGGAGAAACCGGGCAGCGCCGCTCGGCAGCCGACCTGCTGGAGACCGGCCAGCAGATGACGGCGGTCCTGCGGGAGTTCTCGCCATCGGGCAAGACCGTCGGCGACATTGACCCCACCAAGCCAGATCCCGGCGATCCGGTCTACGTGTTCAAGGCCGAGCTGCCAATCGATGGCTCCAGCCCGATCGAGGCCGTTTTCATGAATCGCGTCCCGGTGGTGAAGGTGGCAACCCTCCGTATTGGCGCACAGCTACACGTGGCGGTCAACCCGGCCAACCCCAGCCGGGAGGTAACGATCGACTGGGCGGACTCGCCGGTCGCCGTCTGACCGGATGGCCGCGATCACCCGAATTCACGCGATGGACCGAGGCGAGGGTGTGTCCCGTGGATCTTTGCCGTCGCGAGCGGCGGTCCCGGGGGGGTCGTATTCGCTAGGCGGAGGAGGAGCCCATAGCGGAGCTATGGGCGACGACGACAACGCAGCGAGACACCCCCCGGGCGCCGCGCAGCGGGCAGGGGATTTGCGGGAGACGCCCTGGGGCCGGGTGCTGCTCGTCCGCGCCGCGATGGCGCCGGCGGCTCACCCGGCCCGGACCGTCCGGCGCTCGACCTCCTCGTCGTCGAGTTCGATGCCGAGCCCCGGGCCGCCGGGAACGCGCAGCACGCCGTCGACGGGGATGACGGCCTCGGTCAGGATCGTGCCGAGACGCTTCGACGCGGTGACCGGGTACTCGATCAGCCGTTCGTCGGCAAGCGTCGTGACGAACTGGAGCGTTGCCGCAAGGAGGACGTCGGTGGAGAAGCAGTGCGGCACCACGAGGACACCGCCCTGCTCCCGGGCTATCGCGGCGATGTCCCGGCCCGTGGTGAACCCACCGCAACGGCCGAGATCGGGCTGGAGCACGTCCACGTTCGCCTCGATCAGCCGGCGGAAGGGCGCCGTCGTTGAGTGGGCCTCGCCGCAGGCGATCCGGATGCCGACGGAGTCGGCAAGGCGCTCGTAAGAGCGGAAGTCGCTGGCCTCGAACGGCTCCTCGAACCAGAACAGGTCGAGGGCCTCGGCGCGGCGGCAGAACTCCCTGGCGCCGCGCAGGGAGTAGGCCATGCCGCCGTCGATCATGAGCCGGCGGTCGGGGCCGAGCACGTCGCGCGCGGCGGCCGCGAGCGCCACGTCGCGGCCGCAGTCCTGGCCAAGGGGCCCCCACCCCAGCTTCAGGGCAGAGAACCCCTCGTCCACGACGCGGCGGGTCAGGGCCGCCACCTCCTCGGGGGTCTCCGGCATGACCTCGCTGGCGTACCCGATGACGCGGTCGGCCTCCTGGCCGCCGAGAAGCTGGGCGATGGGCAGCCCGGCCACCTTGCCCAGGATGTCCCACAGGGCCATGTCGACGGCGCTCATGACGTGCAGTGCCGCGCCGTCGCGCCCGTAGTGGTAGGTGGCGGCGAACATCTTTGCCCACAGCGGGCGCACCCGGAGCGGGTCTTCCCCGATCAGCAGCTCCCGGAACCCGCGCGCGATGGAATGCGACGCGGGCATCGTGATCATCTCGCGGGCGACGTACGGCGACGTGTCGCCTTCCCCCACGCCGGTGACCCCTTCATCGGTATGGACCTTCACCAGGAACGCGTCCTGCGTGCCGTCGGCACGGGTGGCGTCGACCTCACCGGGACGAAGGACCAGCCCTTCGACATCAGTGATCTTCATCTGATGACCTCTCCGAGTTTCTCCCGGATAATGCTCCGCGCGTCATCGACGGATGCGACGAGGCGTTCGAGCGGGACCCGCTGGGCGATCGCCGTGACGCTTATCGCGCCATCGGGCCGGGTTTCCGACGTCAGGAACAGCGGCACCGCCAGGCAGTTGATGCCGGGCTCGCTTTCTTCCCGGTCGGTGCCGTAGCCCTGGGCGCGGATCTGCGCCAGGTCACGATGCAGGCCCGCGGCCGTGACGATCGTGTGCGTGGTGCGCCGTTCCAGGGGCCCGTACCGGCTGACGAACTCGCCGACCGCGGCCCGGTCCGGAAGGCTGTAGGCCAGCAGGGTCTTTCCCAGCCCGGTGCAGTGCGCCGGGTTGCGCCCCCCGATCACCGAGGTCATCTGGAACCGCGCCTCGGCGGGCTGGACCTTCGCCAGGTAGACGACCTCGCTCCCGTCGAGCACGGCGTAGTGAACGGTCTCCCCGAACCGCTGCGCCAGCTCGGTCAGCACGGGCCGAATTCGGCCGACCTCGTCGAGGTCCTCGTAATAAGAGAAGGCGAGTTTGAGGAACCCGTAGCCCAGACGGTATCTACCGTCACGATCTTGCTCGACCAGCCCGGCACGGCGCAGCGCGCCGAGCGCACGGTGGATGCTTGACTTGGGCGAGCTCAGCCGCTTCGCGAGATCGTTGAGCCCCACCCCGTCCGGAAACGACCCGAGAAGACGCAATGTGGCGAGCACCCGGTCCGCACCGTTCCGGGCGCCATCACCCGCTATCGCCTCCTCGGTCCCGGTTTGCTGCGCCGTTCCCACCGGCCTCCCTCCCCCTGCGGGGTCGCGCGATTTACTATAGTCTTGTTCAGTATGTCGGACCATCGTTCCAATAATCGGAACAAGGTCAGCGGGGAGACGCGGATGGAAGCACTCGTCTGGCTCGGCGGCGACCAGCTCAGCGTCGAGAACATCGAACAGCCCGAACCGAGGGCGGGCGAAACTGTCTTCCGTGTGTCGCTCGCCGGGATCTGCGGCTCTGATCTGCACGCGTACCGCGGGGCCGGGGGCAAGCGCCGTCCTCCGCTCGTTCTCGGGCACGAGGCGGTGGGCCGGGTCGACGGCGACGACCGGCTGTTCGTCGCCTTCCCGCTCCAGGGCTGCCAGGTGTGTCCCACCTGCCTGGCTGGCCGCGAGAACCTCTGCCCGCAGCGGCAACTGCTCGGCCTCGACCGCCCCGGCACGTTCGCGGACACGGTCGCGGTGCCGGCAGGCTCGCTCGTCCCGGTTCCGGCCGGCGTTCCCGCCGACGTTGCCGCGCTCACCGAGCCGCTGGCCACGGCGCTGGCGGTGTTCAGCGGGTACGACCTGAGCCCGGGGCAACGGGTGGCGGTCATCGGCTGTGGCTCGATCGGGCTGCTGGCGGTGTATGCCGCGGTTCGCGCGGGCTGCGCGGTCACCGCGGCCGATCCCGTCGCGAGCCGGCGCGAGGCCGCCATCGAGGTTGGCGCGAGCGACGTCGCGGAGTCGGCGGAGCAGTGGCCGGCGGGCGCTGCGGACTTCGTCGTGGACGCCGTCGGGATCGAGCAGACGTGGACCGCGGCGCTGAAGGCCGCCCAGCCGGGCGGCATCGTCGACATCGTCGGGCTGGGGCAGTCCTCGGGCATCGTGGCGGTGGGCGACATCGTGCGCTCGGGCCTCACGCTCCGGGGGACATACGCGTACACCCGCGACGACTTCACGGCGGCGCTGGCCATGCTCGCCGAGCGGCCGCCATCGACCTCGTGGCTGGAGCGGCTGGCCCTCAAGGACGGGCCCGCCGCGTTCGAAAGCCTGGCGACCCTCCGGGCCCAGGCGGTCAAGATCTTGCTCCAGCCGGACGGGACCACGGACTGACGGCCGCCGCCGGGCCCGCGGCGCGGGCCGGCAGCCCGCACGGCGCGTCCCCGCTCGGTCGCATCGTTGCCCTTTCCGCTGGCCGCCAGCTCAGCGGACGGCACCGCTGAGCATTCCCCGGATAAAAACGCGGGCGGTAACGAAGTAAAGCACGAGCGTCGGTATGGCGCCGAGCAGGAGCCCGGCCATGAGGACCGGGATATCGGTCGAGTATCTGCCGCTGAGCTGGGCAAGTGTCGGCGTCACCATCTCGTCGGACGGTGCGTGCAGCAGGACCAGGCTGATGAACAGCTCGTTCCAGATATTGAGGAACGTCAGGATTCCGACGGTCACGATCCCCGGCCGGCCAATCGGCAGGATGATCCGGACGAAGATCCGCGACCATGTCGCCCCGTCCACCCGCGAGGCCTCGACAACGGAATCGGGAATGGCCCGGAAGTTGGACCGCAGCAGGTACGTCCCGTACGGGATGTTGAGCGCCGTGTAGATGAGAATCGCCGGGGTGAAGTTGTTCGCCAGGCCGAGGTGGGCGACCTCCACATACAGCGGCAGCAGCACCACGATGCCAGGCATGAACATGATCATCAGGAAGACCCAGAACAGGACGTTGCCGAACCTCACCGGGGTCTTGGTGAAGACGAACGCCGCGAGCGCGGACGACAGCGTCGCCAGGATCACCGCGGGGACGACGACGATGAACGAGTGCAGGATGCTGGAGAGGAACGGGACCTGCGAGAACAGCGTGTGGAAGCTGTCGAGGCTGAAGTGGTTCGGCAGGCCGTAGGGGCTGAGCTGGAACGCGGTCGACGAGCGCATCGAGTTGAGCGCCATGAAGATCAGCGGGTAGACCGTCGACACCCCGACCAGGCAGAGCCCCAGGAACACCAGCGTCCGGGATACACGGGACGTCATCGTCAGGCTCCCTGCTGGACTTCCCGCTGGGGGAACAGCTTGATCTGGGCGATCGTCAGCAGCAGGACGATGAGGAAGAGCATCACGGCCAGCGCCGCGCCGTAACCGAACTGCCCGTTCTCGAACGTGGTCAGGTAGGTGTAGTAGTCCACGGTCGTGGTCGCGAATCCGGGGCCGCCAGCCGTGATCACAAAGACGAAGCTGAACAGCGACGTGAACGTGTAGATCACGTTGATAACGCTGAGGAACTGGAGCGTGCTGGAGATCATCGGAATGGTGATACGCCACAGGCGGCGCCACCACCCCGCCCCGTCGATGATCGCGGCGTCGTAGAGCGCGGGATCGATGGTGGTCATCGCGGACAGGATCACCACCATCCCGAACCCGAACGACGTCCACACCAGGGCCAGGATGACCACCAGGCGCGCGGTCCAGGGATAGGACAGCCAGGCGAACTGGCCGAGCCCGAAGGCCCGCAACGGCTGGTCGGCGAGCCCTCCGGGCAGGAAGAACGTGCTGAAAAGCACCCCGACGATCACCGGCGAGAGCACGTTCGGAATGAAGAAAAGGAACCGGAACAGCCGCCAGCCCGGCACCTTCTCGTAGACCAGGACGGCCACCACCAGGGACGCGAACAAGATGAGCGGGACGGAGATCAGGAAGATGACCGAGTTGAGGAAGATCTCCGAGACGATCGGGTTGTGCAGGATGAGGCTGAAGTTCTGGAAGCCGATGAAGGTGCTCGTCAGGCCATCCCAGTTGGTGAAGCTGTGATAGATGGTGGCGCCGATCGGCAGGAGCATGAGCCCGACCACGAACAGCGCCGCCGGGATCAGCGCGAAGTAGGGGAAGACGCGCCGTTGCCGGGGCACACGCGTCGCCTTTTGTGCCCCGGTCGGCGGGCTGCTGATCTCCTCTGACGTATCGGCTGCCATGGGTGCGCCGGCGCCTAGCCCTTGCCGGCGGCCAGGTAGCTCTGCATCTGGGACTGCATGCTTCCCGCCGCGCTGGACGGGCTCAGCGTGCCCGCGAACACGCCGGCGTTGGTCTGGTACCAGTAGGAACAGATGCTTCCCGGCATGACGTTGTCGAAGGCCTCGGAGAGCACGTAGTGCTGTTTGATGTAGCTGTACACCGAGGCCAGCAGGGGCTGCTGCGCGTCGAACGCCGGCGACGTCGTGAACGAGACGTTGTTGGGCAGCTGGCCGAGCTCATTGACCGACAGTTCCTGCACCGGGAGCGAGGTCAGGAATTTGACCAGCTTGATGTCGTCGGCGATGTGAGTGCTGGTCTTGAAGATGACGTAGGAGTTGTTGGGCCCGCCGGACAGCACCCTGGGATACCGCGAGCCGGGAAGCGTCGGCACCGGGAACAGGCCGACGTTGGTCTTGCCCAGGCCGTTCTGGATCTGCGTGTCGTAGAACTGGCCGGTGATCGTCATCGCCGCCTTACCCGCGGCGAAGTCCGCGATGCCGGTCGTATAGCTGAGGGTGGGGGCGTCGGAGTTGGTGATGCCCGAGGCGAACATCTCGTGCCACGCGGTGTACGGGGACGTCAGCGTCGGTGAGTTCAGCGAGGCCTTGCCGGTGAACATCGACAGCACACCGGGGTCGCCGACGAGCCCCGAGATCAGCGAGTCCTGGGTCCACGCGCCCATGTAGCCCTCTTTCTCGCCGAACTCGAAAGGCGTGATCCCCTTGGCCTTGATCTGCTTCCCGAGCGCGATGAGGCCGCTCCACGTCGTGGGCAGCGGGCCGGTGACGCCGGCCTTCTTGAACAACGACTTGTTGTAGTAGACGACGTAGTAGTACCCGGCGCCGTAGGGCACCGCGTAGACCTGGCCGCCGGGCGTACTGGAGGTCCCCGGCTTGAACCCCGCCGTCACGAACTGCCACCCGGACAGGGAGCTGTAATACGACGTTGGCAGGTACTTGTTGAGCGGGACCAGGTACTTGGCGTTCTGGATTACCTGGCCACCGACGTAGAGCTGGCCGATGTCGGGCGTTGTCCCGGCCACCTCCGCCGACCGCAGCAGGGTTTCGAAGCTAGTCGAGGCGGCGAACGGCTCTGGGATGATCTTGACTTTGATGTCCGGGTTCTGCTTTTCGAACAGGGCGACGCCCTTGGTAAGGAACGACTTCGACTGGGGCACCGTGCTCGAGGACGCGGCCAGGGCGTCGTTCCAGATGGTGATCGTCGTCTTCCCGCCGGTGTTCTGGGTGCCCGATCCGGAGCCCGAACTGCATGCTGCCGTGGTCAGGGCCAACGCCGCGAGCAACGCCCCCACTGGCCCGATACAGCGCTTCTGGCTGTTCATCTGCTTCCGCCCCTCATACCCGGTGTCAATTCGTCGCTGGCAGCGTGCTGGCAGGCCGGCTGCGCGATCCGCCCGGATAACGCCGTCGCGAGGCGGGTGCTACCGCTGCGCAGGTGTCGTCCCCGCGACGAGCGAGCGCCGTCGCCCCTCGCAGTTCCGATAGGTGGAACACAGGTCCATAACTTTGGCCAAAGCATCCTCTGTCCCGTGGCGGGTGTCAATAGCGATCAGCGGCCGGGGCAGGGCCGGTCCGGGCCGGGGGGGGCGGCCGGTCAGGCCGGCGGCGGGCCGGCCGTTGCGGGCCGCTGCCTCCAGCGGGCCGCTACGAGCTCCATCCGGACAGCGCACGGTCGCCGAGCGGGCGCCGCATCGCCTCGGTCAGCTCGACCGCTCCGTAGGGCGTGACCAGGAAGAGGTTCTCCTTGCGCACGCCGAACCGCCCGGGCAGGTAAACGCCCGGCTCCAGCGCCAGCACCATCCAGCTTTCCAGGGCGCTGGCATCCGACGGGATGACGTGCGGATCGTCGAAGACGCTCAGCCCGACCCCGTGCCCGGCATGGTGCGGGAACTCACCATCCGGCCAGGCCGCCGCGATTCGCGCGGTCATGGCCCGGTAGACGTCCGCGGCGGCGGCGCCCTCGCGCAACTCGCCCGCCGCCGCGTCCAGCATGCCCTGAAGCCGCGCCTTCATGTCCTCGACCTGGCTGTTTTCCCCATGGACGTGCGTGCGGCAGGTATCGGCCCAGTAGCCATCCGCCCCCACAGTGATGTCGGCGATCACCGGTGCGCCCGGCACCGCGCGGGTCCGCCCGGCCACCGCGATCGGGCCGCATACCTCGGCGGTGTTCCCGGCGGCGAGCAGGTCCGCGCCGAACTCGACCGGCTCCCCGTGCGCGACCTGCGCCGCGGCCTGGGCGGCGCTCATCATCTCGATCTCGGACGCGCCCGCCCGCGCGCCGTCGGCCACCGCAGCCTGGGCGAGCCAGCACAGCTCGTACGCATGGAAGATCTTGGCCAGTTCGTCGGCGTCCTTGACCAGGCTCATCCGGTGCAGCGCGTCGTCGGCCGGCACGCTTTCGGCCGCCGCCCCGGCCGCGATGTGCCCGGCATGCTCCCCGGCGAAGCCGATCCGCGCGGCCGACGAGACGGTACCGAGGTCCAGCACCGCCGCGGCGAGCAGCGGAAGCGGGTTGAGCTCCAGGCCAAAACCGCGCTCGCCGTAGCCGGCGACCCGCTCCGCGCCGCCGGACGGCTCCGCGCCGGCCAGCCGCTCGGCCACCGGAACCTCGTCCCGGGGCACCACCAGGGTGCGCTCGCCGGACGGGGCGACGACCACGGCGCAGGCGCCGCCGTAGTAGCGGGAGTAACCGGTGAGCCAGGTCACCAGACCCGGGCCGGCCACCACCAGCGCGTCGAGCGCTTGCGCGCCCATCCAGCCGGTGACCCGGTCCAGTCGCGGGCGCGGCGGCGCCATCGTGATCCGGTCGCTCACCGCCGCCGGTTGGCCGTCAGCCTGTCGCACTGCCATATCTGCCTCCTCGGCGAGGCCGGGCGACGTGCGGGTCCATCGCCCACGTCGGCATAACGCTATAGCATGTGGGCCACTTGCGACACGGCCAGCGGTGCAGGCCCGCTGGCCGCCCGAGGGGAGGCTGGTCCATGAAGCTGGCCGATCGCGTCTGCGTGATCACCGGTGCCGCTCGCGGGATAGGCGAGGCCATCGCGGCCCGGTTCACCGCGGAGGGCGCCACGGTCGCCATCCTCGATCTCGACGCGGCCGCCGCGGCGCGGACCGCCGCGCGGCTCGGCGGCACCGGGCACGGCTGCGACGTCGGCTCCCGGGCATCGGTCGAGGCCGCCGTGGCCGACGTCCTCGACCGGCACGGGCGCATCGACGTGCTCGTCAACAACGCCGGCATCGGCCTGGCGGGCCCGTCCGAGACGTTTTCCGACGAGGACTGGGCGACGTCGATCGCGGTGCTGCAAACCGGCGTGTTCCTGTGCTCGCAAGTCGTCGGCAGGCACATGCTGGCCGCCCGGCGCGGTGTGATCGTCAACATCAGCTCGATGAACGCGTGGGAAGCGTTCCCAAGGAGGCTCGCCTACTGCGCGGCCAAGGCGGCGGTCGTCGCGATGACCCAGGTGCTGGCGATCGAGTGGGCCGACCGGGGCATCCGGGTGAACGCCGTCGCGCCCGGAGTGACCCGGACGGCGCTGGTGCAGAAGGCGATCGACGACGGCGACATCGACGTCGCGGCCTACACCGCGCGAACGCCGCTGCACCGCTTCGGCGAGCCCGACGAGATCGCCCGCGCGGTTCTCTATCTCGCCAGCGACGAGGACTCCTCGTTCGTCACGGGGACCACGCTGTGCGCCGACGGCGGCTGGAGCGCGATGGGGTGGGTGGTCACGTAGCCGGTGCGCCGGCGGCGGCCGGGGCGCGACGCGGCGGGTGGTCATGCGGCCGGTACGCCGCCAGGGCCGCGGTTAGCAGGGAAAAGGCATCTTGACATGCTAGATGCTATAGCGTTTGATTTTGTCATCGATCTCCGCGACGCGGGAGGACACGATGGCGCGAGCGACCGGGGACCAGACCTCTGCGATTTCTCCCGACCAGGGCCTCCTGAACAGGAATGCGCTCGGCCTCTGGGGCCTGGTGATCATGGGCATCGCCTACATGGGGCTGGCCCTGACCGCGTATTTCAACTTCGGGATCATGGAAGGCATCACCGGCCCGATCGTGCCGCTGGCCTTCGCGGCGGTCACCGTGGCGATGCTGCCGACCGCGGCCAGCTACGCGGTGATGAACAGCCGGCGGCCGTCGACCGGGGCGACGCTCACCTGGCTCTGGGAGGCAACGACCCCGCCGCTGGGGGTGTGGCTCGGCTGGGTGCTGGTTATCGCCTATATCGACGGCTGCATCCTGCAGCCGGTCATGTTCGGCCTGTTCTTCAACTCGTTCCTGAACTACTTCGGCGTGAGCACCGGATATCTGTCCGCCACCCTGGCCGGGCTCATCCCGATCGCGGTCGTCGGCTACATGACGAAGAAGAACATCCGCATCTCCGCACGCATCGTCGGCTACTTCATCGCCATCGAGGCCGGGTTCGTGGCGTTTCTGGCCATATACATCATGATCAAGCAGGGGATCGCCGGGCACCTGTCGTTCCAGCCGCTCAACCCGACCGCGGCGACCGCCGGGTGGACCGGATTCCTGAACGCGCTGCTGTTCGCGGTGCTGGCGATCGCCGCCTTCGACATCGTCGCGCCCATGGCCGAGGAGACCAAGTCGCCGCGCTCGCTAGTGCCCAAGGCCACGATCCTGGTCACCGTCGGCGCGGGCCTGTACTGGGTGGTTACCTCGTTCGGCATCGTGAACGCGGTGCCGGCCAAGACCATGGCGGGGTACGTCACCTCGGGCCAGTTCACGCCGATCTACCTGGTCGCCGGGCACTACGTGAGCTGGTTCCGGATCCTCGTCCCGCTCACCGGCTTCACTGCCGTGTTCGCGGCGTTCAGCGCGATCTCCATCGCGGCGAGCAGGCAGCTTTACGCCCTCGGCCGGGAGGGCCTGGCGCCGCGCGTCTTCGGCAAGACCGACCGGAACAGGACGCCGTGGAACGCCCAGGTCCTCGTGCTCGGCTGCTGCGTGGTGCTGCCGATTCTGATCAGCCTCTACCAGCGGCGCAACCCGCTGCTCGCATTCGGCTGGATCGGCGAGGCGTACGTCTTCTTCATCCTCATCCCGTACACGCTGACCTGCGTGGCGAACATCTTCTACCACCGGCGGTACCACCGCCGGGACTTCAACCTGCTGACGAACCTCGTGCTGCCGGTGCTGGGCATCGTGATCAACGTCTACATCTTCTACAAGAACTTCTTCCAGACGTTCGTGCTGCACCCGACCAGCTTCGTGACGGAGACGTCGATCACCGTGGCCTGCTTCGCCTGCATACTGCTCGCCGTGGTTTTCACGGTGATCGGTATCAGGCGGTCCGGCCGGCTCGGGCGGCCGCACGGATTCATCGAGGACGAGCCGGAAGTGATCGAGGCGGCGGGCGATTGACCGGGCGGTTCGCTGACCGCCATGTGATCGTCACCGGCGGCGGGCGCGGCATCGGCCAGGCCACCGCGCGCGCGTTCGCCGCCGAGGGCGCCGAGGTCCTGGTGCTCGGCCGCACCGTTGCCGACCTGGCGGACACGGTCAGCCAGATCACCGGCGACGGCGGCAAGGCGTGGCTAGCCGGGTGCGACGTCAGCGACGAGGCACAGGTCGAGGACGCGGTGCGGGCCGCCACACAGCGCTGGGACCGCATCGACGTCCTGATCAACAACGCGGGCATCGACGACGACACACCATTCCTCGACATCGACCGCGCCCGCTGGCGGGCCGTGATCGACACCAACCTGACCGGCGCCTTCCTCATGGCGCAGGCCGTCGCGCGGCGCATGGCGCAGACCGGAGGCGGGGTGATCCTGCACACCGCCTCGATCGACGCATCGGGCGGCGACGGGCCGTACGCGGCCTACAACGCGTCCAAGGCCGGGCTGCTCGGGCTCAACCGGACCATGGCGCTCGAACTCGCCGCCGTGGGCATCCGCTCGAACTGCGTCAGCCCCGGCTTCACGCACACCGCGATGACCGAGCAGGCGGTAGGCCCGAAACTGCTGGAGTACCTGAACGGCTCGTTTGCCCGCGTGCCGATGAAACGGCTGGTGCGGACCGGCGAAGTTGCCCAGGCATTCCTGTTCCTCGCCTCCGATCAGGCCTCGGCCATCACGGGCATCGACCTGCGCGTGGACGCGGGCCTGACCGCCAACTGGTACATCCTGGAGACCCTGCCCGGCGAATAGCCCCGGTCCTTACGGCGGTATCCACAACAATCGCCCTGCTAGTAGCAGTGCCATGCTGGGTAGGACCAGGTATTCAAGGAACGAAGGGAGTACCTCACGTGCCTTCACGTCAAGATCAAAAATTCTCTGATCATGCACCTGAGCCGCGGGAACACCCTCCGGTAGCCAGGAAAACCCGGATCCTTTTAAGACGGCGCGTCTTCGCCGCGGTGGGCTGCGCCGCGGCGGTTGTGCTGACCCTGGGCATGTCGGGACCGGGGCTCGCGGTTACCCCGCGGTCATCGCCTCAGGCGGTGCGGCCGCTTTCCTGGGCGCTGCTCAGCCGCATGACGCCGCAGCAGGTCGCGGCGGTGCAGAATCCGCTGGTCGCCGTGGCCGATCCGATCCAGCGGGCGGGCGCCCGCATGCCCGGCCTGTACACATCGATCGCGCTGGACACGCCGGATCACGCGCTCGATCTCTACGTCACCGACGTCGCGCGGGCCGGGGCGCTGCTTGCCGCCGCGCGGCGCCTTGATCCCGGCATCGACCTGCGCGTTGTCCGCGTCATGGCGGCGCGCTACTCAATGGCTCAGCTGACCGCCGCCGCCAGCCGGGTCATGAGCGCCGGCATCGCCGGGCGCCTGCCGTTCCGGGTGTCCTCGGTCACCGTCCCGCCCACCGGGCAGGGCCTGCGGATCCGGGTGCCCGGCCAGGTGGCGCAGGCCGAGACGCGCTCTGCCGAGCCGCTGGCCGCGCTGGCCGGCCGGTCGGTGCAGCAGCTGGCCGGGGTGGCGGTGTCGTTCGCCCAGGGCGCGGCGCCGGAGCCTGCCTCGAGGGAGAACGACTCGGCGCCGTTCATCGGCGGTGACTACGCCTTCGGCTGGAATTCGACCTCCAAGAGCAGGCCGGTGTGCACGGCGGGCATCCCGGTGGAGAACTCCTCCGGCCAAGACGGCCTGATCGAGGCCGGGCACTGTTTCACCCCGAACAACGGCGTCTACACCCAGAACTTCGGCCACTACATCGGCAACACCAGCAGCATCCTGCACCAGGAGGACGCCGAGGTCATCTGGACCGGGAAATACCTCGGCGGCGGCAGCAACGCCGACGAAGGGGAGAGCGACACCTCCGGCGGAGGCATCAACTACTTCCCGCTGGTGGCCACCGGCAACCCGTACATCAACGAGTACGTCTGCCAGGACGGCATCTCCTCCTACGACAACGCGCACCGCGTCCCGTGCAACATCAAGGTCGTGGCCAACACCTACTGGGAAAGCTGCGAAGCGGACGGGTTCTGCGGCCAGGTCGCCGGCTTCCAGGGCAACAGCACCAACGGCAACTGGGTGGTCCAGCACGGCGACAGCGGCGCGGTCGTGTTCACCATCCACAGCAGCAGCACCCGCAACGCCGTGGGCATGGTCTCCGCGCAGTGCTGCGGCGCCAATCCCGCCGACACGGTCTACTTCGTGGGGCAGGCCATCATCCTGGGCGAGTTCGGCGTGCACCTCAACCCGTACACCTGAGCCGGGTCACTGCCGGCAGCGCGACCTCAGGGTGAGCCCGGCCGGAGGGGGGTCAGACCCTCGTGCCGCGGCCCGCGGCGTGATCGAGGTAGGCCGGGTTGACGATCGACGGCACCGGCAGGCCCGCCAGGAAGTCCACCACCTGGCGGGCGGCGCGGACCGGCAGCTCGGCGAGACTGGCCGGCGAGTACCAGGCGGCGTGCGGGGTCAGCAGCACGTTGGGCAGCGAATACAGGGCACTGCCGGCCGGCGGCGGCTCGGTCTCGAACACGTCGAGCGCGGCGCCGGCGAGCTGCCCGGAGCGGATCGCCTCAGCGAGCGCGGGCTCGTCGACGAGCCCGCCCCGGCAGGTGTTGACCAGCAGCGCGCCGCGGCGCATGAGCCCGATGCTGTCGGCACGGATCATGCGGCTGGTCTCGGTGTTGAGCGGGGCGTGCAGCGTGATCAGATCGCTGCCGCGCAGCAACTCCTCGAACGTGACGATCCGCACGCCGGGATGCGCGGCGACGTAGGGATCGCAGCCGAGGACACCGAAGCCGAGCGCTCGCGCCTGGGTGGCGACCCGGCTCCCGATCCGGCCGAGCCCGATCACCCCGACCGTCGTGGCTGACGGCCGGCAGGGCTCGGCCGGCAGCCCGGCGGCGGCCCACTGGCCACGCCGGACCGCGGCGTCGTAACCGCCGAGCCCGCGCAGCAGCCACAGCGCCATGGCCAGCGTGTGCGCGGCGACCTCCTCGACGCAGTAGTCGGGCGTGTTCGCGACCGCCACGCCGCGCTCGGTCGCCGCGCGGACGTCGATCATGTCGATTCCGATGCCGAGGCGGCTGATGAACCGGCACGCCGGTGCGGCGTCGAGCACGGCCGCCGACACGGGCGCCCACTGGACGATCAGCGCGTCGGCCCGCTCGGCGGCGAGCGCGGCGATGAGGTCCGCCTCGGTCCGGGCCTGGAGGCGGACGGTGGCCAGGCCGCCCTCGGCCAGGACCCGCTCGTCCGCGGTGGAGGCCAGGTCCGAGTCGGTGATGACGACCTGCGGCCGCTCGGCCATCGGCTAGCTTTCCTCGCCGGGGCTGGTCAGCCCCGCATCCGTGATCCGCTTCGCGGCCGCCTCCACGTGACGCTGCATGGCCCGTTCCGCCGCCCGGAGGTTCCCCGACGCGATCACGTCGAGCAGCTCCTGATGGCTCTCGGCGTGCTGGCGCACCTCGTCCGGGCCCAGCGACGCCGCCGCCGCGCGGAAGAAGTGGTTCATCCGGCCGCGCATCTGGGCGGCGACGTCGACCAGCACCGCGTGGTCGGTCAGCTCCCAGAGCCGCTGGTGGAACCGCTGGTCGAGCTCGTGCACGCGGACCAGGTCGTGGCGGTCGGCCGCCGACCGCATCTCCTCGACGATCGCCTGAAGCCCGGCGTGCGCCTCGGGCGTGAAGCGCCCCTTCAGCCGGCGCACCACGAACTGCTCGAGCACGACGCGCAGGCTCGACACCTCCTCCAGCGTCCGCGGGGTCAGGCTCGCGACCCGGACGCCGCGCCGGGGGAGCCGGACGACCAGGCCCTCCTCCACCAGCCGCGCGAGGGCCTCGCGCAACGGGATGTGACTGACGCCGAACTGGCGGGCCAGGCGGCGCTCGACCAGGTGATCCCCGGGCGCGTAGACACCCTCGGTGATCGCGGCGCGCAGGCGCTGCGCCACGGCATCCGAAAGGCTCTGGTCCGGCAGCGGGTCGGTGACGTTCACGCTGCTTGATACCTGTGGATGACGTGCCCGGCCGGCAACGTGAGGTCTATGGTCCGGTGCAGCCCGAGGACCACCTCGCCCACCGCCAGCAGGTACGCGGGGACCTGCGCGTTCGGGCGCAGTTCGAGCGTCGCGCCGCCGGACCATGCCTCGTGCTCGAAAACGTCGGTGAAGCGCCTCGTCACAAGTTCGCGGCTCACTATCCCTTCCTCTTCCTGGCGTATCCGCAGGTTGACGTTGAGGTCAGCGCCCGGCACCAGGCGTTCGAGCTCGCTGCCCGACCCGGCGCGCTGCTTCCAGCACATGGTCGCCATGGCGATCTGGATCCCGTTGCGCCGCACGGTGCCGACCAGCAGGTCCCCGTGCGCCGCGAGGCTTACCTCGCCGGCCTTTTTGGGCTGGCCGTATGCTTCCCGCCCCGCCGCGACCGCGCCGTCGGACTCCAGCACGAGGAACGGTGAGTAGACGGCGGGGGTGCCGTCGGGCAGCAGCACGGGAAGCTGCCAGGCGGACTCGCAGTACTCGCCGAACCAGTCCGCGTCGTGCATGTGGTACACGTGCAGCACGCACAGGTCGGACGCCAGCCGCAGTGGCCGCGGGATGAGCGAGCCCGCCGCCGCACGCTCGGTCCGGTAGACCACGGACAAGATCTCCGTGCGCCGCAGGCGGATGGGGAGCACCGGGACCAGCGGCGCCCCGAACGGCGTCGAGGAGATGTCTGCCGGGTCGAACGGCATCACGCAGGCGGCCGTTCGAACAACTCGACGACGTGCCCGTCCGGGTCGCGCAGGTATACGCCCCGGCCGCCGGCGTTGGCCCCGGTATCGATCTCGACCGGCCCGCTGAACGGCGTCCCCCCGGCGGCCACGAGCCGGTCAAGCCGCTCGTCCAGGTCGTCACACGCGACGCAGACATGCACGAAACCCACATCAGCGGGACGGGAGACGTGCTGGCCCCCTTCGGGCGTTATGTATTCAAAAAGCTCGATACGCGGGCCTTCGCCGTCAAAGGCAAGGTGCACCATGCGGACGTGCGCGCCCGGCTCACCGACGATCGCCTCGAGGTAGCCGCCCTTCTTCTCCTGGTCGACCACCACGGTCATCCCCATGGCGTCGCGCCAGAAGCGCAGCGAGCGCCCGAGGTCCGAGATCGTCAGGCCCGTGTGGTGCAGGCTGGGCATCGGCGTCGTCCTCTCACAACGTGACGGTCAGGCCGCCGTCCACGACGACTCGCTGGCCGGTGAGGTACGTGTTCTGGGGTGAGACGAGGTGGCTCACGGTCGCGGCGATCTCGGCCGGCTCGGCGGCGCGCCGCACCGGCAGCCGGCCGTGGGAGATGTAGATGTCCTTGAACCAGCCGGACTCGAGCTCGTCCTGCCCGTTCACGATCGACATGCGGGTCCGCACGAATCCCGGGGCCAGCGAGTTGACCAGCACGCCGCGGGGGCCAAGCTCGACCGCCAGCGATCTGGTGGCGGCTTCCAGGCCTGCCTTGGCGCAGTCGTAGGCGAGCGACCCCGCTTCGCTGACGGTCGAGTGCACGGACGTGACGTTGACGATGCGGCCCGCGCCGCGCGACGCCATCCGCAGGCCCGCGCCGCGGGCGAGCCACACCGGGCCGTCGAGCATGACGGCGAGCTGCCGGCGGTAGGCGGCCAGGGTCAGCCGGTCGATCGGCTCCGGCACCGAGATCCCCGCGACGTTGACCAGCACGCAGAGCGGCCCGAGTTCCTCCTCGACGCGATCCAGGAGGCCGTCGTGCGCGCCGAGGTCCGCCACGTCCAGGTCGTAAGCGGTTATCCCGCTCCCCGCTGCGACCGGCTCGACGTCGGCGCCGGCGACCTCGAACCCGTCGTCGCGGAGCCTGGCCGCGACGGCGCGGCCCAGGCCATTGGCCGCTCCGGTCACCATGGCCACGGCCGCACCCGGTTCCATGCCCGAAGTAAACGCTATAGCATCTGATGCGTCAAGTCCGGCTGGAGGGCCCATGGTGCAGGTACGTTCCGGGCTCCGCGAGACCATGCTCAACGGCTGGCGCGCACTGATCTTGACGTCGGACAAGCTCGAAGTCACGGTGCTGCCGGACAAGGGCGCTGACATCTACGCGATCGTCGACCTGTCATCGGGGCTCGACCCGTTGTTCAAGGCGCCGTGGGGGCTCCAGCCGCCGGGCTCGCCGCCGCGAGAGGGCAGCGCGGGGGCGAAGTTCCTGGAGAACTACGAGGGCTCGTGGCAAGAGCTGTTCCCCAACACCAACGACGCGTGCACGTACCGGGGCACCCCGCTTCCGTTCCACGGCGAGGTGGCGACGCGGCGCTGGTCCTGGTCGGTGGAGACCGGCGGCGCCGACGCGGTCGCCGTGCGGTTCGCGGTGGACTGCGAGCTGGCGCCGTTCCGGCTCGAGCGCCTCATGCGGCTGCCGCGCGGCGAACGCAGGCTGGTGCTCGAGGAGTCGGTGCGGAACACCTCGGCGGAGCCGGCCCATTTCGTCTGGGGGCACCATTGCGTTCTCGGCGCGCCGCTGGTGGCCGCGGGCGCCGAGCTTCGTGTTCCGTGCCGCACCATCGTGACGCTCCCCGAGCTGTGGGAGGACACGGCGCGGCTGGCGCCCGGCCAGCGGTCCGGCTGGCCGGTCGCGCGCGGCCGGAGCGAAGGGGGGAGGGGAGGCGGGCGGGACGTTGACGTCTCGCGCGTTCCCGGGCCGGCGGCCGGCAGCCATGACGACGTCTACCTCACCGATCTCGACGCCGGGTGGGCCGAGGTGCGGAACCCGGCCGTGGCGGCCGGTTTCCGGCTCGACTGGGATCCCGCGGTGTTCCGCTGGCTGATCTCCTGGCAGCCGTACGGCGGCGCGCGCGCCATGCCGCTGCGCGGGGCCTACGGCCTTGGCGTCGAACCGTGGACGGCCGGCGGGAACCTCGCGGCCGCCGTGGCGGCGGGCGAGGCGATCGAGCTGGCCGGCGGCGGGCGCCTCGACACGACGCTGGCCGCGAGCATCATCGACTGCTGAGCCGGCCGCGCGACCCTGGGGCGGCCAGCGATGATCATGGCCGCGCCGCTGCCGGGCCTACTGGATCGTGTACCCGCCGTCGACGACCAGGCTCTGCCCGGTCATCCAGGAGCTCTCGTCGGAGAGCAGGAACACGGCCGGCCCGGTCATGTCCTCGGGCTGGCCGATGCGCCGCAGCGGGATCCGCGCGGCGGTCGCCTCGATCAGGTCGTCGAAGTCGGGCCGGTCCACGTAGGCGAGCGGGGTGTGCACCACGCCCGGAGTCAGCGAGTTCACCCGGATCCCGGACGGGCCGAAGTCGACCGCCAGGGCGCGCACGAGCGCCTCGGTGCCGCCCTTGGTGGCGCAATAGCTCGCGTAGCCGGGCGCGGCGACGTGCGCGAGCTGGCTGCCGACCAGCACGATCGAGCCGGACCGCCGCGGCTCCATCGCCCGCAGGCAGGCCCTCGCCAGCCGGAAGGTGGCGTCCAGGTTGACCTGGAGCATGTGCGCCCACTGCTGGTCGGTGGTCTCGCGCAGGTCCTCCTTGCGCCGGACGATGCCGGCCGCGTGCAGCAGGCCGTCAAGCCGGCCGTAACTGCGCAGCGCCGCGGCGACGCACTCATCCGCCGCCGCGGGGCTGGTGAGGTCCGCCGCAACGGCCGTCACCGAGCCCGGCTCGCGGCTCAGCTCGGCAAGCCGGTCCTCGTCGCGCCCGGTGGCCACGACGCTGGCGCCTTCGAGCACGCAGCGCCTGGCGATCGCCTGCCCGATCCCGGACGTGGCGCCCGTGACCAGCACGACCCGATGCTCAAGCCGTCCCATAAACGCTATAGCGTAAGGGGCCTACCTCCGGCTAAGGAAGAGAACCTGGCCGGGTTGTACCCGAGTGGGCAGGTCGAGGACCGCCGCGAGCGCCTTGGTGATGGCTGAGGTAGTTGCTTCATGCTGAGTTGCTGACGATGACCGGCAGGAGTTCCGCTTCGGGCTCAGCCGGTGGCCTCGATCTTGTACCGCGGGTTCCAGAGCGCGAGCTTGCGGTGGTAGGTCCCGACCCGGCCCTCGACCGTGACGCGGCAGCCGGGCAGCAGTCCGGATATCTCGCGCCGCCCGAGGAACAGCACGTCGAGTTCACCGGTGCCATCCACCAGCGTGAGGTGGAAGGCGGGCCCGCTGCCGACAATGACGGTCCCGGCGGACCGGATCGTGCCGCTGACGACCGCCGGGGCCTGACGGCGGATGCGGGCGATCGGCTGGCAGGCCGAGGGCGTGGTGAGTGCCTGTGGTGCCGGCGGGGCCGGCGCGGCAGACGGGGCCGGCGGTGGCTGGCGGGGCCGGCGGGAGAAGGCGTCCCCTTGCGGGTGCGTGGATAAGAGTAAGCGGCTGGTTCACCGGGACCTCCACACGGATTGGAGTGCCTGATTGAGCTGGCGGACATTGATATAGGCCGATCCCGAGACCCGAATTCCGCCCTTTGCCATAAACACGATTGCCGCCACGAAAGCAATTGGTAGCAGAACGTGGCTGCCCCCGCGGGCTAAATCGACGTGAACCAAGCGCCGTCATCGCGCATCCATGGCCGCGGGATCGGCGAGGTGGTCCAGCGCGGCGATGGACGCCGCGGAAAGGTGCAGGTCTCCGGCCGCGATGTTCTCGGCCAGGTGGGCGGGGTCGGCGGTCCCGGGGATCAGCAGCGTGTCGCGGTAGTGCGCGAGCAGCCAGGCGAGCGCCACCTGGGCCGGGGTGGCGCCCGCGCCGGCGGCGACGGCGGCGACGGTGGGGTTGCCGGTTACCTTGGGCCGGTTCGCGAGGGCGGAGCCGAGCGGGAAGAACGGGACCCACGCGATGCCGTGCTCGCGGCACGCCTCGAGCACGGGCTCGGCGGAGCGGTCGAGGACGCTGAAGGAGTTCTGCACGCACGCGATGCCGGCCGGCACCGCCTGGCGGAGCTGGGCGGCCGAGACGTTGGACAGGCCGATGGCACCGATCTTGCCGGCGTCCCGGAGCGCGGACAGCTCGGCGAGCTGATCATCCAGGCCGACCTGCTGGCTGCCCTCGGCGATCAGCCCGGGCCGGGCGTCAAGACGGCGCAGGTTGACCACGCCTACCTGGCCGGCGCCGAGCGTGGCGAGGTTGGCCTCGACCTGGTCACGCAGCTCCGCCGGCCGTTGCGCGGGGACGAGCTTGCCGCCGGCGTCCCTGGCGGCCCCCACTTTGCTGACCAGTACCAGCTCGTCCGGGTAGGGCGCCAGCGCGCCGCGGATCAACGCGTTGGCCGAACCGTAGAAATCGGCGGTGTCGATGTGGTTGACGCCCGCACCGGCCGCCTGGCGCAAGATCGCAACCGCCGCGTCGCGCCCCACGGCCTGGCTCTCCAGCTGCATCGCCCCGAACCCGATCCGGGCCACCGTGCGGTCCGCCAGCTTCGCGGTCCCGCCGGGCGCGCGCAGGCCGGGGGCGGGCGCAGGTTGGGTGCGGGCGCAGGCCGGGGGCGGGCGCGAAGCGCGGGGGCGGGAAGAACAGAGCGCGGGGGCGGGAAAAACAGAGCGCGGGGGCGGGAAAAACAGAGCGCGGGGGGGAAAGGGGGAGCGGAGTCCGTTCCCTGTCCGGTTGCCGTCATCGGTGATCCTCCGGTGGCCGTCTGCCGCTATCCCAGAACCGGAGGAGCCTCCGGTAGTTCCAGTGTAGCAGCAACCGGAGGGAGCCTCCATATATTTCGGGCCCACGACGCGGCCCGGTGGCGCGGGGAGTAAGCGCGCTCTACGTTTGCCGGCCGGATCGCCGGTGGCCGGATCGCTGGTGGCCGGATCGCTGCTGGCCGGATCGCTGGTGGCCGCGGCCAGGCGGCCCGCCAGCTCGGTGCGGGACCGGACGCCGAGCTTGCGGTAGGCGCGGGACAGGTTCGCCTCTACCGTCTTCCCCGACAGGAACAGCCGGGCGGCGATCTCGGAGTTGCGCAGCCCCGCCGCGGCGAGCTCGCAGATCTGCCGTTCGGTGGCGGTGAGCTGGGCGTGACTGCCCCGCCGGCCCTGGGCGCGGCCGAGTTCGGTGGCGGTGACCGCGGCCCAGCCGGGCGCGCCGCACGCTTCGAACACGGCCGCGGCGCGTGCCAGGCACTCCTGTGCGCGCTGCCGCTCGTGGCGGCGGCGGTGAAGCCGGCCGAGCGCGAGCAGCGTCCGGCCCAGCTCGATGGGCATATCCAGCGATTTGTGCGCGGCCAGCGCTCGCTGGTAGTCGGCGAGGGAGGCGTCCAGCTTGCCCCGGGCCGCGTTCAGCAGGCCGCGGCAGCGGGCGGAGACCGCGTTGGTCCAGGGGCGGGGCAGGGCTTGCGCGCGGGCCTCCAGCCGCTGGACCAGCAGTTCGGCGCGGGGCAGGTCGCCGAGCCCGATCACGGCTTCCGCGTGATCGGCCTGGAAGCGGTTGGTGGCCGGCTCGCGGTGGTGTGTGAGCTCTTCGATCTCGTCGGAGCGGGACAGCTGCCGGTCGGCCTCGGCGAGGTCCCCCTCCGCCAGCGCGGCCGCGCCGAGCACCATCCTGGCCATCCCTTCGAGGATGATGTCCGGCTGGTCGCCGAGCCGGCGCATCATCTCCCCGATCGCGGCGCGCGCCTCCGGCAGCTCACCCGCGTACACGCAGACGTGCCCCCGGACGCACAGCGCCATCGTGATCAGCAGCCCCTGCTCGGTCTGGCCGGCCGCCTCAAGCGCCTCCTCCGCCAGGCCGCGTGCCCGGTCGATATGCCCGGTCATGGCCTCGAGCCTGGCCAGGTGGGTGAGCAGGGCCGAGACCGTCGCCTCGTCCCCCTGCTCGCGGCACACCCGGAGCAGGTCGCCGAACCGGGTGCGGGCGGTGCCGAAGTCGTCGAGGTTGCGCGCCCACATGGCGGGGACGCTGCTCATCTCCCACGCCGCCGCCTCCCGTTGCAGGCGCATTCCCTTCTCGATCGCGGCGTCGTCGGCACCCCGGCCCGAGTAGAGCTTGAACAGGGCGAAGTTGTGCAGGGCGAACGAGTAGAGCTGCGGGTCGTCGCGCTCGTCGAGGAGCGCCAGCGCGGCCTCGGCGTGTTCGACTCCCAAGTCGCAGTCGTCGGTCTCCGCCGCGATCCGCGCGTGGATGCGGGCGCGCAGCCCCCGGGTACCCGCCTCGCCCAGGGCCTGCGTCATCAGCTCCCGGCCGGCCTCGCCGTCGCCCTGAACCGTGCTGATGCTGCCCAGCTCCAGCAGCACCCTGGCCCGGTCGTCGCCGGGTGGCAGCGTGCCGAGCCACCCTTCCAGCTCCCCGCGGGCGCCGCCCGGGTCGCCGGCGAAGTAGCGGCGCTCGGCCAGCTCGATGCCGCGCCGGACGCTGGCCGGCCGGTCCGCCGCCGGGGTGAGCCGGCACGCCAGTTCCTTCAGCTCGACGGCCACGTCGGCGGCGCCCCGCGCGCTGGCCACCGCGGCGGCGCGGTCCAGCTCGGCCGCGGTCGCGCCGTCCGGGCCGTCCGCCGCCAGGGCCAGGTGCCTGGCGCGCTCCTCCGGGCTGCCCGCCCGCCGCGCCAGGCGGCGGTGCAGGCCCCGCCGGTCCGCCTCCGGCAGCGAGGAGTACAGCGCCGACCCGAACAGCGGGTGCCCGAACTCCACCCGGCCCTCGTGGCTCACCACCACGATGCCCGCCCGTTCGGCCGGCGCCAGCGCCGGCAGGTCGACGTCGCTGGCGGACGCGCTGGGCATCGCGGAGATCTCGGTCAGCACGTCCCTGGTGGCGCGGGGCAGCCTGCGCAGCCGCAGCAGCGCCAGATCGCGGTGATTGGCGGGAACCGGCAGCGGCCGTCCCGCCGGCGGGACGCCGACTCGGCTGATCTCCTGGGCTATCTCCAGGGCGTAGAACGGGTTGCCGCCCGAGGCCTGGTGGATCCGCACCAGCACCGGCCGCGGGAACGACACGTCCAGCCTGCGGCGGAACATGTGGTAGGCGCTGGCCAGGCTGAGCGGTCCCACCGGGAGGCGCGTCAGCGCCTGGCCGCCCAGTGCGGCCTCGATCCCGGCGAAGGCGCCCGCCCGCGGCCCCTGTGCCGCGGCCGGCTCGGGCGCCGCGTCGATCCGGACCGCGGCCGCCACCCGCACCGGCGACCGGTCGAGCCGCCGCAGCGCGAACGCCAGCGACCGGGCCGACGCCGGGTCGAGCCACTGGGCGTCGTCGATCGCGAGCAGCAGCGGTCCCGCCTCCGCCACCGCGGCGAGCAGCGCGGTGAGCCCGGTGCCGACCGCGCGGGGCTCGAGGTCGCGCTCGCCCGCCTCCTGGAGCAGCAGCGCGACCTCGAGCGGCCGGCGTTGCGGCCGGGGGAGGCGTTCGAAGGTGCTCGCCGGGATCGGCCGGAGCAGATCAGTCAGCCCGACATGCGGCAGCCCCGCGTCGGAGGGAACGGGCCGGCAGGACAGCACCTGCCATCCGGCCAGCCGGGCACGGCGCACCACCTCGCCCCACAGCGTGGTCTTGCCGATGCCCGGCTCGCCCTCGATGACCAGCACGCCGCCCGGCGTGACCGGCCCGCCGCCCGGCGGGGCCGGCGCGTCCGCGTGCCCCGCCCCCGCGCGCAGCCAGCCGTCGATCTGGGCCAGCTCCGCGTCCCTGCCCAGTACGTCCATCTGGGTATCCAGTGTGCCGGTGCGGGCCCGGCTACTGGGGGGTAGTGCCGGATACCTACTAGTGGGTAACATACCGCTGGGAGCCCGGGCCGACGGGAGAAAGCCGATGTGCGTGCGGATCTGGTCCAAGGCGGCGGTGGCGGCGGCGACGGTGGTGGCCTTGGCGGTGGCGCTCCTGGCCGGGGCGCGGCCCCCGGCGGCGCAAGCGGCGGCGCGGGCGGCGGGCGCGCCGGCCCCGGGCTCGTTCTACCACTACACGGGCGGCGTCCCGCTGGCCCGGATCCGGCCGGGTACGGTGCTGAAGACCCGGACGCTGTCCTACCACGTCGCCGGCATACCGCTGCCGGTCCGGGTCGTCCAGTTGCTGTACCGCTCCGCCGGCGCGCTGGGCCAGCCGACGGCGAACGTCACGTCGGTGCTCGAGCCGCCCGTGCCGTCCCTCAGCGGGCCCCGTGCGGTCTCCTACCAGTCGTTCTACGACTCGCTGAACCCGGCCGACGAGCCGTCGGTCCAGATCGCCGGCGACGTCACCCTGGGCGGGCTGGTGGCCGACGCCGAGTCGGTGGTGATCGCCCCGCTGCTCGAGGAGGGCTACACGGTCATCGTTCCCGACATCGAGGGCCAGCGGGCCGACTTCGCCAGCGGGCCGGAGTACGGGAGAAACACCCTCAACTCGATACGGGCCGCGACGGGCTCCCGGCTCACCGGGCTCACCACGGCCACCCCGATCGGCTTGTTCGGCTACTCCGGGGGCGCCATCGCGACCGACTGGGCCGCCCAGATGGCGCCCTCCTACGCCCCGGATGTGAACCGCCAGCTGGTCGGCGCGGCCGAAGGCGGCGTGCTGGCCGACCCGGCCCACAATCTCACCTACGTGGACGGCAGCAGCATCTGGGCGGGCATCATCCCCATGGCCATCATCGGGATCGCCCGGGGCTTCCACATCGACATCACGCCGTACCTGAACAGCTACGGACGCCTGCTCTACGGCAAGCTGCAAAAGGCCTCGATCATCAACGTCCTGGGCCAGTACCCCGGGCTTACGTTCGCCAAGCTGGTGAAGCCGCCCTACGCCAATCCCGACAGCATCCCCGTCCTGGTCAAGGTCGAGAACGAGCTCGATGCCGGCCTCCGCGGCTCACCGACCATTCCCATGTTCATCGGCCAGGGGGCGGACGGCACCCTCGAAGGCACCCCCGGCAACAAGCCCGGCATCGGGCCCGGTGACGGGGTGATGATCGCCGGCGATGTCCGCACGCTGGCCCGGGACTTCTGCGCCTCCGGCACCGCGGTGGACTACACGCAATACGACAGCCTGAGCCACGTCACGACCTTCCCGGTCTGGTCGCCCGCCGCCCTGGCCTGGCTCAACGGCCTTTTCGCCGGAATCGGCACACCGAATGACTGCGCGCAGATCCCGCCCGGCAACTCCCTGGCCCCGGTGCACAAGGCTCACTGAGGGCGCCGTGGCCGTCAGCCCAGGCCGATCAGAACCAGGCCGGCGCTGGCGAGAACGGCCGCGACGTGGCCGTTGACCGGCGCGAACGCCGGACGCAGGACGGCGGTCAGCAGCAACAGCACGAGGACACCGAGGCCCTGGCCACCCAGGACCGCGAGGTAGGTGCCGGCGCGCCGGGCCGCGTGCGTGGCCGCCACGGCCGACAGGCCCCACCCGGCCGCCGCGACCAGCCCGTAGATCACGCCGGTGAGCGGTCACGGTCGCGCGCTGGCCGGCCCTGACGTGCCCGGCGGGAGACGGTGACCACAGCCCATGCTCGCATCCGTCCGGTCATGGCGCCCAGCGTGGGCCCCGCCCGGGCCGCCCGCGGGCCTACGCGCCGCCGGCCAGTGCCCCGGCCATCCCGGGCTCGAGTTCGCGGCAGGCGCGCACCGCGGCCACGAACTGCGGTGAGCTCCGGTCGATGCGGCCCGGCCCGAGGCCGATGGCGGCGCCGCCGTCGGCGACGGTGGGATCGGGAAAGCCGGGGATCCCGTGGGAGCGGATGCACGCGGAAAACTTCAAGGCCTGGCTGACATGCTCCTGTTTCCGCGCCGCCGTCAGCGGCTGGCTGGGCAGCAGGTGCCCGCATGCCGTGGTGGCTGACCGATACTGGGGCCCGGCCGGGTGCGGGAACAGCCCCTGGCTGTTGGGATCGGCGAACCCGGGGTCGCCGTGGGCGCGCATGCACCGCGCGTAGGCAAGCGCCTGCCGGTAAGGCGCTTGCCCGCTCCCCGGAGCCGGCCCGCCCGCCGGGCCGGCCCCGCACGCCGCCGCGAGCACGGCGATCCCGGCGAGCGCGGCGGCCAGGACGCCCTCCCGCAACCGCCGGCCGGGGTGACGGCCGCCGCTGGCGGCGTCGCTCGTGCCTGGTCTGGATGCTGTTCTCCCGCGCGTCATGTCATTAGGTCTAGGCGACCGGGGGTATCGCGCAGGTATCGGCGGCGGCCAGGCTCCCGCCCCCGAAGGCCAGGGCCCCACGGGCACCAGGCGGTGCGCCGCGAGCAGGTCCGATACCGCGCCGATACCCGTGCGCGGGGCATCCTGATGGGACATGCGCGCAGGGAGGTGGCCGTGCGGGTGCTGGTGGTCGAGGACGACCGGGAAATGGCCGAGGCGGTGGCCACCGGGCTTCGCCAGGCCCAGATGGCCGTCGATGTGGCGCTCGACGGCCCCGCGGGGCTGGAACGGGCGCTGGTCAACGGCTACGACGTGATAGTGCTGGACCGGGATCTGCCGGGCATGCACGGCGATGAGGTCTGCGGCCGGCTGGTGGCGGCCGGGTGCCGCAGCCGGGTGCTGATGCTCACCGCCGCTGCGGCGACCGAGGACCTGGTGGCGGGGCTGGGCCTGGGCGCCGATGACTACCTGGCCAAGCCGTTTGACTTCCCGGTGCTCGTGGCCCGGATCGGTGCGCTGTTCCGCCGCGCCCAGCCCGCCATCCCGCCGGTGCTGCGCCGCGGCGGCCTGGTCGTGGATACCGGGCGGCGCCGCGCCTGGCGGGCAGGCCGGCCGCTCGATCTGGCGCCCAAGGAGTTCGGGGTGCTGGAGTTGCTGCTCGCCGCCCATGGGCGGGTGGTCTCGGCCGAGGAACTGCTGGACCGGGTGTGGGATGAGAACGCCGACCCGTTCACGGCCGCCGTGAAGATCACCGTCGGCCGGCTGCGGGCCAAGCTGGGCCACCCGCCGCTCATCGACACGGTGCCCAGGTCCGGGTACGTGATCGGGCCGCAGCCGTGACCCCCCGCGACATCGCCGCGGCGACGGTGCGCGCCTGGCAGCCGCGGGCCACGGTGCGGCTGCGCCTGACCGCCTGGTACGGCGGCTTGTTCCTGCTGTCGGGCGCCGTGCTGCTCACGGTCACCTACGGGCTGGTCGTCCAGGCCTTCGCCGGCAATTCCGCGGGCAATGCGTCTTGCCGGGCACCAGGCACCGGGTGCCACGTCATCGGCGCGCAGCAGGCGCGCGCGATCGCGGTACAGCAGCACGCCACCGTCCTGAGCGAGCTTGTGTCCCGCTCGGCGCTGGCGCTCGCCGGGGTGGCGGCGCTCTCGGTGGTCCTGGGCTGGTTCATCGCCAGCCGGGCGCTGCAACCGCTGCGCTCCATCACCACGACCGCCCGCCAGATCTCCGCCGCCAGCCTGAGCGAGCGGCTGGCCCTCGCCGGCCCCCGCGACGAGCTCACCGAACTCGCCGACACCATCGACGGTCTGCTGGCACGCCTGGAGGCCGCCTTTGCCGCCCAGCGCCAGTTCATCGCCAACGCCGCGCACGAACTGCGCACCCCGCTGGCCCGCCAGCGGGTTATCAGCCAGGTCGCCCTCGCCGACCCCGGTGCCACCGTCGAGTCGCTCCGCTCCGCTCACGAGCGGGTCCTGGCATCCGGCGCCCAGCAGCATCAGCTCATCGACGCGCTGCTCACCCTGGCGCACGGCCAGGCCGGCCTCACCAGCCACGAGTCCTTTGACGTGGCTGACCTGGTCCGCAAGATCCTGGCCAGCCGCGAATCCGAGCTACGGCGCCAGAACCTGATCCTGCACACGACGTTCAGCCCGGCACCGGCGGTGGGCAGCCCCCGCCTGGTGGAGCACCTGGCCGCCAACCTGATCGACAACGCGCTGCTGCACAACCTGCCCGGCGGCCGGATCGAGGTCACCGCCGAGACCGAGGGCTCCCACGCCGTCCTCACCGTGGCCAACACCGGGCCACCGGTCCCGGCGGCCGCGATGGACCGGCTCTTCCAGCCGTTCCAGCGCCTTTCCGCCGACCGCACGGGGCGCGGCGACGGGCATGGCCTGGGCCTGTCGATCGTCCAGGCCATCGCCCGCGCCCACCGCGCGACGATCACCGCCCAGCCCCGGCCCGGCGGCGGCCTGCTCATTGCGGTGGCCTTCCCGCAGTGATCGGGCTGGACCGGTACCGTACGCCGCGCCGGGCCGGCGTGCACCGGCCGCCGCTCACCGGATGACGGGCAGCTCCACGAACGAAGCGCTGCCGGCGCCGTGGCTGATCCGGTAGACCGCGTTGCCGTTGGCCGGCATGAGCTGGAAGGAGTCGGGGTCGGCGGCCGCGATCGCGACCCGGATCCGGTCGCCCGCGTGGAACTGCACCGAGGTGGGCAGCAGGTCGAACCTGATCTGCTCCGGGCGGTGCAGCGGGAACGGCGACGCGTCGGCGCTCGCGTAGGTGCGCGGGGTGCGCAGCCTGCGCCACGGCGGGTTGTCCCGCTTCGGCGCGATCGCGCGGTCGGCGAGCGCCAGCTCGCCCTCGGTCACGTAGACGACGCGGCCGCTGGGCTGCACATCTTCGAGGTAGGCGTACAGGGCGCCGTGCGCCGCGCCGCGGATGCCGGTCACATCCATCCTCACCCGGCCGAGGCCGGTCACCGTGGTCGCCCGGCCCAGCGGCGCGCTGGTGTAGGTGAGCAGCTTGTGGTCGACGGAGGCGCGGTCGGGGTACACGACCGGGCCGCCGGTGAGGTTGGTGTTCCACCGGTCCAGGTGGCCGGTGCCCGCGGTGGGGTTGAGGTGCAGCAGGTTCGAGCCGGGGGCCGGCTGCCGCGCGGTCAGCGCGTGGCCGCCGCCCAGGTAGAGCCGGCGCATCCGGGTGCCCGCGACCGGCCAGCGGGTGGTGGTGTGCCAGGTGCCCGCGTTAAGCGTGTAGTAGTGCAGCACCCGGGTGCCGTCCGGGCGGTCGTCGTGCTTCACGTAGCGGTCGAAGAACTCCTGCACCCGGTCGTTGAGCTGCCGGTGCTCGGCCGCGGTCAGCAGCCGGCTGGGCCGGAACGGGTCGGCGAGGTACCCCTGGCCGTGGCTCCACGGCCCGATCCAGGATTCCTGCGTGTTCGGCAGGCCCTCGAACTCCGACAGCACGCCGTTGGACGTGCCGGCGTCCAGCCACCCGGCGAAGGTGAGGATCGGCACCCCGCCCGCGCCGATCGCGGTGGTCTTGGGCCCGACGCTGGCCACGGTCCAGCTCTGCGGCCCGTCGGTGTAGTCCCGGTACACCCCCGCCTCGGCCAGGGCGACCAGGTTGGCGTTGCGGAAGTGCTGCGCCCGCGCCGCCGCGCGCAGCGCCTTGCCGTCCGGCCCGTCGACCGGCTCGGGCGCGGCGCCGGTCAGCCCGGTCTGCTTGCACAGCGCCCGCGTCGCGGCGCTGGTCGAGCAGGTGGTGCCGCCGGCCTTGTCGAGGATCCGCAGCAACAGCCCGTAGGGCTCGATCAGCGGCTGGATCAGGATCCCGCCGGGCCGGGCCAGGTCCTCGTACGGGTCGAAGTCGTAGGAGATCGGCGCGGCCGCGGTGATGTGCGGGTCGCGCAGCGCCAGCGACGACATCGCGACGTCCGCCGCGTAGGACACGCCGGTCACCCCCACCCGCCCGTTCGACCAGGGCTGGGCGGCGATCCAGTCGGCCAGCGGCCCGGCGTCGCCGACCAGCGCCTTGCCCAGCTCGGCGGTGAGCGTGCCGAACGAGGCTCCGGTGCCGCGCAGGTCCGCGAACACGTACGCGTAACCGCGGGCGTTCCACGGCTGCGCGATGAGGTAGTTCGGGTTGTTCTTGTACCCGCCGGAGTACGCCCGGGCGCGCCAGTACCGGTCCATCTCCAGCACGGTCGGCAGCCGCGCGGCGCCGGTGGTGCCGGGCGGCAGCCACACGTCGACGGCCAGGCGCACGCCGTCCGGCATCCGCACGTACCGCGAGTGCAGCCGCGGCAGCGCGGCACCAGCACCGGCACCGGCGCCGGCCGCCGCGGGCCGCGCGGCACCGGCCAGGGCCAGCGCCGCCATCGCGGCGGCTATCACAACAAGCGACTTTCGGGCTTTACGCAGCATCCGGGGACCTCCTGTAGCCGGGAGTTCCACCCTCCCGCCGGGCGGCCAGCCGGGGCTATCGGGGAAGTCCCCGCCCTGACCCCGGTCGTGCGGGCCGATCGGGCCGGCCAGGTCGTGGTTCATCCGTAGGGCACGGCCCGGCGGATCGGCGCGAAGGTCTGCACCGGCTCCTTGGTCAGGAAGTCCTCGATGAGCAGGTTGCACAGGTCTGGCTTCTCCACCAGGAGGCCGTGTGACGTGCCGGGAACGATGGCGAGCTCAGCCTGCGGCAGGCTCCGGAACATCTCGGCCGTGTGCTCCAGGCGGACCTGGTCGTCGTCCCCGACCATGACCAGGGTCCGGCAGGTGACCTTGCGCAGGTCGGCCTGGGTCAGGGTGGGCTCGCGCTCGTGCATGTCCGCCAGCTTGGCGGCGACCGCACCGTAGTGACCGGCTCCGTCCGGAGAGACCTCCGCGTAACTGTGCCGGAGAAATTCCGGCGGCTCCTCCTCCAGGACCCCTTGTTCCCATCCGTCGTGATGAAAGACCCCGGCGGCGAGGACGAGCCGGCGCACCAGGTCGGGCCGGTGCAGCGCCACCGTCAGCGCCACCACGGCCCCGTCGCTGCACCCGAACAGGTGCACCGGCCGGCCCACGATGAGGTCGATGAACGCGATCGTGTCGCTTGCCATGACGTCGTAGCTGACCGGGCCGGCCACGTCGGGCGTGTGCCCGTGTGCCCGTTGCTCGGGGGCGTAGGTATGGAAGATCTGGGATAGCGCCGCCAGGTTCGGGGCCAGGGCCCGGGAGTCGACCCCGGCGCCGCCTGGGTGCAGTAGCACCAGCGGATCCCCCTGACCCCGCTCGTCGTACCACATGGGGACGGTCGCCAGTTCCGCGATCGGCATCGCTGCCTCTCCTCTCGTTCGGCACCTACGGGGCGCAGGTGCAGCGATATGACCTGCGCCCCGGCTGAAATTCATCGAGATCCAGGCCGGATACTCAGGCCTGTGCCGGGTCGCGGCGCAGCAGCCTCCTGGCCCACAGGTAGCTGCCGAGCGTGATCGCCAGGCTCCAGGCGATCGCGATGACCGCGTTGTTGCCGATCGGGCCGCCGATGAGCAGGCCGCGAACCGTGTTGATCACCGGGGTGAACGGCTGGTACTCGGCGAACCAGCGGATCGCGGCCGGCATCGAGCGCGTCAGCACGAAGCCGCTGCCGAGGAACGCCAGGATGATCAGCGGCGTCGGCGCGTTGCTTGCCGCTTCGACGGTCTTGGCGGCCAGCCCGAGGGCGACCGACAACCAGATCAAGGCGAAGGCGAACAGGATCAGGATCGCGGCGGCGGCGAGCCAGTTCGTGGCGCTTGTCGTGGCGCGGAAGCCGGTGAGCAGCGCGATCGCGGTCACGGCCACCATGCCGAGCACGGTCTGGATCACCGCGCCGCCGACGTGGCCGAACAGCATGGCCACGCGGGCGACGGGCATGGTGCGGAACCGGGCGGTGATGCCGCCGGTCATGTCGGTGGCGATGGAGACCGCGGTCGCGGTCGTCACGCCCACCACGGTGAGCGCGAGGATGCCGGGGGTGATGAAGGTGGCGTAGGCGGCCCGGCCGGTGTGGCCGGCCGCGCCGACCGTTCCGCCCAGGACGTAGACGAACAGCAGCAGGAACGCCACCGGCATGAAGACCATGAACAGGGTCACCGACGGGTACCGGAGCAGGTGCTTGAGGTTGCGGCGCAACATGATGGCCGAGTCGGCCAGTGCGGTCGTCATCGGAAACTCTCCTTAGGCATTGGTGCCGGTAAGGGTGAGGAAGACGTCGTCGAGGTTGGGGGTGTGCACGGTCAGCTCGGCGACCTCGATGCCCTGGTCGTCCAGGCGGGTGAGGATGCCGCGCAGTTCTGGCACGGCGCCGCTGGTGGGGACCTCCAGCGTGAGCGCCCCCTCGTCGGCCCTGGCGGGCCGCGCGATGGCCTCCTGGGCCTTGCTGAGCGTGCCGGCGTCGGCGAACCTGAGCCGGATGTGCCCGCCGGGGATCATGCGCTTGAGCTCGTCCGGCGTTCCCTGGGCGATCAGCGTGCCGTGATCGAGCAGCGCGATCTGGCCGGCGAGCTGGTCGGCCTCCTCCAGGTACTGGGTGGTGAGGAAGATCGTGACGCCGCTTTTGGTCAGCTCCCTGACGATCTGCCACGTGGTGCGGCGGCTGCGCGGATCCAGGCCGGCGGTCGGCTCGTCGAGGAAGATGATCTGCGGATCGCTGACCAGCGTCATCGCCAGGTCGAGTTTGCGCTGCATGCCACCGGAATAGGTGGCAGCCAGCTTGCCCGCCGCCTCGGCCAGGTCGAATCGCTCGAGCAGCTCCTCGATGCGAGCCGCTGCCCTGGCCCGGCCCAGGTGGTACAGGTCCGCCATCAGCATCAGGTTCTCCCGGCCGCTCAGCAGCTTGTCCACAGCCGAGTACTGACCGGTGACGCCGATGACCTCGCGGACCCTGGCCGGCTCGGTGTTCAGGTCGTGGCCGGCCAGCGTGGCCTGGCCGCCATCGGCGTGGATCAGCGTGGACAGGATCTGGACCGTGGTGGTCTTACCGGCGCCGTTGGGGCCGAGCAGCGCGAAGACCGTGCCCTGCTGGACCGTCAGGTCGATCCCGTCCAGCACCACGTGCTCGCCGTAGGACTTGCGCAAGCCGGACACCCTTATCGCCGCCGTCCCCGGTGCCGCCGGGGGAGTCGGGGAACTCATGTCGCCTCCAAGTTGCTTTCCTTTATACTTAATATTTCAAGCCCTGCAAACGCTACGTTGCGTTTCAGGAGCAGTCAACATTAATTCGTCGCTCAGCATGCATAGCTACAGGTAGATGCCGCAGAATCGTTGCGCTGATTGCTGTTGTTTAACGCAATGACCGCTGGCGGACGTTGCAATGATCCTGCTGGTTGAGGCATACTTTGCAACGAGACGCGCGGGAGGAGCAGCGATGCCCGGAGGCAGGCTGACCCAGGAGGACCGGCGGCGGATAGCCGCCTGGCTGGCCGAGGGACTCTCGCACGCCGAGATCGGGCGGCGGCTGTCCCGGCCGACCTCCACGATCACCCGGGAGGTCAACCGCAACCGTGGCCCGGCGGGCTATCAGGCGGATCAGGCTCAGCGGGCCACCCGGCAGCGGGCCCGCCGCCGCAACACGGCGCCAGCGCCGCCGGCCGCGGCCCCGGCCGGTCCTCGCGCGGACGGGCGCGATCCGGCCGCGGTGGGCGAGTACGAGCAGCGGCTCACCGGGGTGCTCATGCAGATGGGCCTGCCGAGAATGATCTCCGGGGTGCTGACCTGCCTGATGACGGCGGACTCCGGCAGCATGACCTCGGCCGAGCTGGTCCGGCGGCTCCGGGTGAGCCCGGCATCCATCTCCAAGGCGATCGGTTTCCTGGAGGAGCAGCACCTCGTCCGGCGGGAACGGGACGGCCGGCGCGAACGGTACGTCGTCGATGACGACGTGTGGTACCGGGCATCGATCGCCAGCGGCCATACGAACAAGCTGCTCGCCGCGGCGGCCCTGGAGGGCGCCGAGGTACTCGGCCCGGATACGCCGGCGGGCGCCCGGCTCGCCGACACGGGCCGGTTCCTCAAATACTTCACCGATGACCTGCTTAGCCGCGCCGAATACTGGTATGCCGTGGTCACCGGGCGGGGCCAGATCGAGCCCGGGGACCGGCCGCCACAGGAATGATGCGGCGGAGCCAGCCAGTGGAGGCCCTAGGACGACAACGCCCGCACGCCCTGGCGCACCTTCCCGGCCGCCAGGTCCAGTTCCGCGCGGCCGGGGTGGCGCGGTGCCGCCTTGATGCGGAACCGGTCACCGGGAGTTCGCGGCAGGACGTGCAGGTGCACGTGGAACACTTCCTGGAAGGCGGCCGCCCCGTCGGCGAGGAAAAGGTTCACCCCCTCGCACGGCAGGCCGGAGCGGCGCAGCGCCCGCGCCAGCCGGTGCCCGGCCCGGAACAGCCACGCGCCCAGGTCTTCATCGAGATCTTCCAGGTAGTCCGCGTGGCTGCGGGGGACGACGAGCAGGTGGCCTTGCGTCAGCGGCCTGATGTCCATGAAGGCGATGACTTGCTCGTCCTCATAGACCAGGCTCGACTCGGCCCGCCCGGCGATGATCTCGCAGAACACACACGGCCTATCCGCCGGCGATGTCATACCCGAAGTCTCGGTGACGATCGTCCGGCGCGGCGCCCGGATGCCCGCTTCGGCGCCCGCCCATCCCGTCGTCAGAAGGGCGTTGGGATGTGCCGCCTGGGCAGCAGGTCGGGTTCTACGTAGCCGCCGGCCGTTGCCGCTTGGGCAGCGTGATGTCCTGGTGGGGGAGCGGCTTGTAGGGGACCTGGCTGAGCAGGTGGCTGATGATGTTGAGCCGGCCGCGCTTCTTGTCGTCGGTGTTCGCGATGTACCAGGGCGCCCACGCGGTGTCGGTCGCGGCGAACATCGCGTCCCTGGCCCGGGAGTAGTCGTACCAGCGGCTGTAGGACTTCAGGTCCATGTCCGACAGCTTCCAGATCTTGCGCGGGTCGTGGATGCGGCTCTCCAGGCGCCGGGTCTGCTCGTCCGGGCTGACCTCCAGCCAGTACTTGAGCAGCAAGATCCCCGAATCGGCCATGGCCTTCTCCACGCCCGGCACCAGTTCGAGGAACCGCTCGGTCTCCTCGGGCTTGCAGAAGCCCATCACCCGTTCCACGCCGGCCCGGTTGTACCAGGAGCGGTCGAAGATGATCACCTCGCCGGCCGCCGGGAAGTGGGTGATGTAGCGCTGCACGTACATCTGCGACTTCTCGCGCTCGGTGGGCGCGGGCAGGGCGACGACCCGGAACACGCGCGGGCTGACCCGCTCGGTGATCCGCTTGATCGTGCCTCCCTTGCCGGCGGTGTCCCGGCCCTCGAACACGATGCAGATCTTGGCGCCGGATGCCTTGACCCACTCCTGCATCGCGACCAGCTCGCCGTGCAGGAGCGTCATCTGGCGCTCGTACTCCTTGCGCTTCATCTTTGGCGGCGGGTTCGCTCCGTTGCCCGGTCCGCCGCTGCCCGCCGCCTGCGCCTCGCGCCGCGCCTGCTTACCCTTCTTGGCCATTTCGCCTGCCTCCGATAGATGGTTGGCGCCGGCCCGACGGCGGATCGCCGGCATGCTCCCGGTACGCCGCGATGCCCGCGGTTATCGGGTGCGGCCCACGCAGCCGCCGAAATTCCGGCGCCGACAGGGCCGTCTGCTGGTTCATATGTCCCGCAGCATGCGTGAGCTGCCGGGCCTTTGGCATCACCCTTCCGTGGGTGACCTGCTCGGTGCGGTCATCCGCCGGGCGGCAATCCGGCCGCACCCGGGCCGCCGGGGAATCACCCAAGAAAGGGTGACGCGCGCCCGGGACCGCTCGAACAGCATTTGACACAAGCCGCGGAGCGGCCATGCCGTTCTGCAAGGGAGAGGCAGTCATGGCGCGCGATAACACCACCGCTACCCCGGCCAGCGACGGAGCCCCCGCGACGGTGACGCCGGCCGTCGGCGGCGAACCCGCGCCGCCGTCCAGAAAACCCCGGAAGCTGCTGTACCTCACGCTCCCCGGCTGCTGGGGTGCGCTCCTTTTCGCATGCCTTTCCTTCACCCCGTCGCTGCTTCCGCGCGGCGGCCTCATCCAGGGCGTGATCTGCGGCATCACCGCGGCCATCGGTTACGGGCTCGGGGTGCTCGCCGCGTCGGCATGGCGGGCTTTCGCCGACCGGGACCCGCGGCCCACCCGGCGCTGGGCGTGGCGCACGTTCATCATCAGCGCGGTCGTCCTTTTCGCGGTGGCCTTCGGGCTCGGCCAGTACTGGCAGTACGAGATCCGCAAGCTGATGGGGGTGACGGACTACAACATCCCGCTCGTCGTCGCCTCGCCGTTCATCGCGGCGGCGGTCTTCGCCCTCTTCCTGCTGATCGGACGCGGTCTTCGCGGCCTGTACCGGTGGGCCGCGAAACTGCTCAACCGCTGGATCGGGCCGCGTGCGGCCCGCGGTGTTGGCTGGGTCCTGGTCGTCGGTCTCACCTACCTGGTGGTCAGCGGCCTGTTGCTCCAGGGCTTCGTGAACCTCATGAACTACGCGTACGGGCTGCGCGACACGACAACCGCCGAAGGGGTCCACAAGCCCACCACCAGCCTGCGGTCCGGCGGGCCGGGCTCGATCATCCCGTGGGACTCGCTGGGCTATCAAGGGCGCAACTTCATTGGCAAGGGCCCGTCGGTGAGCGATATCGCGAACTTCAGCGGCAAGCCGGCCATGGAGCCGATCCGGATCTACGCCGGGCTGGCGTCGGCCAAGGGCGCGGAGGCCCAAGCCTCGCTCGCGGTCAAGGACCTCCAGCGCGCGGGCGGTTTCCAGCGGAAGAACCTGCTGGTGGTGACGACGACCGGCAGCGGCTGGGTTGACCCGGCCTTGGTGGACTCGTTCGAGTACATCAGCGGCGGCGACTCCGCGACGGTGGCGATCCAGTACTCCTACCTGCCGTCGTGGGTTTCCTACCTGGTCGACCAGGCAAAGGCTCTCGCGGCGGGCCGGGCGCTCTTCGACGCGGTTTACGGCGCGTGGGCGAAGCTTCCCCAAGGACAGCGTCCCAAGCTGTACATCGCCGGGGAAAGCCTGGGGTCGTTCGGCGGCGAGGCAGCCTTTACCGGCGCCAACGACATGGCCAACACCACCAGCGGCATCCTGTTCGCCGGGCCGCCCAACTTCAACACCCTGTGGACGCAATTCACCAGCAACCGCCAAGCAGGCAGCCCGGAGATCCAGCCCGTCTACCAGGACGGGCGGATCGTACGGTTCGCCAATGATGCGGCCACGGCGATCCCGCCGAAAGACCAGCCCTGGGACGGGACCCGGGTCCTCTACCTGCAGCACCCGTCCGACCCGATCGTCTGGTGGAGCCCTCATCTGATCTGGAGCCAGCCCGACTGGATCAGTGAGGCCCCCGGCAAGGACGTGCTCAAGACCATGTTCTGGATGCCGGTCATCACGTTCTGGCAGGTCACCGCCGACCTTCCGTTCGCCACCGGCGTCCCGGACGGGCATGGTCACAGGTACTCGGCCGAATACGTCGACGGGTTTAATGCCGTGATGCGTGCGGGCCTGACCTCCCAGCAACTGGCCAGCCTCAGGACGATCATCGGGAAGGTGCGGTAATCCCCTAGCAGGCTCCCCGGCAGTGGTGGATCGCGAACCACGCGACGGTCAGGGCGAGCCCGTTGGTTGCTATGTGCGCCATGACCGGCGCGATCAGGCTCTTGGACCGCAGCCTGAGCCAGCAAAAGAGCAGGCCGGCGACGAACGTCACCGCGATCGAGCCGAGTACGAGCAGCACCTGCCCGGTGACGCTGGCCGCCGCGCCCCTGAACTCGTGGTTGTCCGACATCGTGCCGAGGGTCGGCGCGATGTGCCAGAGGCCGAACAGCGCCGACGTGGCCAGGCTGGCGCGCCACGGCCCCCACAGCCGCAGCGCCGACCCCAGCAGGACACCGCGAAAGGCGAACTCCTCCGGGATCGCGGTAAGCAGCACGATCGACACCCCCAGCACGAACAGCAGCCGCCCGCCGCTGATCTGCGCCCGCGAATCGTGCAGGAATCCGCTCGCCGCCGGGATCAGGGCGGCCACCAGCAAGACCAGCAGGACGATCCCCGCGGCACCGGCGCCGTAGGCCAGGCCCGCGCGCGTGTCCGCCAGGCCGAGACCCAGGTCGTCACGCGATGCCCCGGCGCTCCAGGCGACCAGCGCCAGGGCCGCGGTAAGCAGGCTTATGGCGACCGGCTCCGGGCCCAGCAGGCCGTAGTTGCGCGCGACGGTGAAGGCCGCCAGGATGGCCACGGTCTGCACAAAGCAGCGGCCGGCCTTCACCGCGGCAACTCCCCGCGGACCGCGCGGGGCCGCTGACCGTCAGGCACCGCTCGGCGCGGCGGCAGGCCGCCGCACGATGAGCTTGCCCAGCTCCCACAGCACCAGCAGGGCAACGGCGGGCACGAGCGCCCAGGCGAACTGCTGCGTGTTGATGTCGGTGGTACCGAGCAGCCGGTGGAAGACGTCCATCTGGGTGACGAGCACGGCGAGGACGAACTCCCCGAACATCGCCCAGTTCATCCGGCAGTTGCCTGGTTAACTGGCTTGGCGTTGACTTCCTGGCTCGCCTGGGTGCTCTGCTTTCTCCCGTCCCTGCGCAGCTGGATGGCCTTGTCCACCCCGACCGCCAGCGGCGTGACGAGCGACAGGCCGAGCACGACCAGCCACTGCCTGCCGGTCAGCGACTCGGTGTTCAGCAGGCGCTGGAGCATGCCCAGTTCCACGGCGGCCCAGGTGAGGATCCAGCCGAGGATGATCCAGCCCAGGTACGGGAAGACCGGCGGCGACCAGGCCGGCTCGCGTTCGCGCCGCATCACGAGCCCGAGGTTGACCGCGCTCAGCGAGACGATGGCGAAGGCCATGGTCATGGAGACCGACGCGTGTTTCGTGCTTGGATTGCCGGGCCCGAAGGCGAGCACGCAGAGGGCGATGACCGACGTCAGCAGGCCGCTGACGAACCAGCGGATGAGCTGGGGTGTGTTGACGATCTTCGTGCCGGGTTTGCGCGGCGGCCGGTGCATCACGCTGGGGTCGGGAACGTCGGCGATGAAGCCGATCACCACCGTGATGACGATGAAGAACTTGCAGAACAGCAGCTGCAGCGGGAACAGGGCGATGCCGGAGTTGATGTTGAAGATCGTGGCGTAGACCATCAGCTGCAGCACCGAGGACAGGATCGTCAGCTGCAGCTTGACGTAGGAGGTGATCCGCCGGTAGATGTCGCGGCCCAGGTCGACGGCGCGCACCAGGGTGGCGAAGTTGTCGTCGGTCAGCACGATCTTCGCGGCCTGTTTGGAGACCTCAGAGCCGCTGCCCATGGCCACGCCGATGTCGGCCTGCTTGAGCGCCGCGGCGTCGTTGACCGCGTCTCCGGTCATCGCGACCACTTCACCGGACTCCTGCATGAGCCGGGCCAGCCGCAGCTTGTCCTCGGGCGCCACCCGGCCGAACACGTGCAGCGCTGGCAGCCGCTCGACCACTTCGGGATCCGGCAGGTGCTGCAGCTCGGTGCCGGTGATCACGCCGGGCCCGAGCCCGAGCTCGTCCGCGATAGCGCGTGCCGTCACGGTGTGATCGCCGGTGATCATCCGCACGTCGATGCCGGCCTTGAGGGCGATCTGTACCGCGTCCTTGGCCTCGGTGCGGAGCGGGTCCATGATCCCGACCAGCGCGACCAGGGTGAGATCGGTGACGGCGGCCATGGGGTCGGCTATCGCGGCGGACATCTCGGCGTCGCCGAGGTCACGGGCGGCGAACGCGAGCACCCGCAGCCCGCGCTCGGAGAGCTGGCGGTTGGCGGCCAGGACCTCGTTCCTGACGGTACCGATCGGCACCTGCTCGCCGTGCCACAGCACGTGGCTGCAGTGGTCTACGACCACGTCGGGCGCGCCCTTCACGGTGGCGAAGTGCGGCTGCCTGAGGATCCCGCCGGCGCCCCACTCGGGGCGGTCGTGGAACGTGGCCATGAACTTGTACTCGGAATCGAACGGCACTTCGGCGCGCCGGGGGATAGCGTCGCGGGTCTCCCCGGCGTCGACGCCCATTTTCGCGGCGAGCACCACGAATGCCGCTTCCGTAGGGTCACCGATGACCGACTCGTCGTCGCCGACGGTAGCGTCGGTGCACAATGTCAGGCCCAGGGCCAGGCGGTGGAAGTCCGGCGCCGCCGCGCCCGCCGGGCCTAGGACCGCGCCCGCCTTCTTGTAGCCGGGACCCTCGATCTTGAACCACTCTCCGCCGGCCAGCATCGTGGTCGCCGTCATCGCGTTCATCGTCAGCGTGCCGGTCTTGTCGCTGTTGATGACCGTCGTCCCGCCGAGGGTCTCGACGTCGGACAGCGACTTGACCACCGCCTTCGACTCGGCCAGGCGCTGCGCCCCGGACGACAGCATCGTCTGCACGAAGGTCGGCAGGCCCACCGGAATCGACGCGATCGCGGTCGAGACGCACAACAGCACGAGCGTCGCGAGGTCCTGGCCCCGCACGATGCCGAAGATGGCGATCACCGCCACGGCCAGCCAGGCGACCATGCCGAACACCTTGGTCATGCCGTCAAGCTCCCGCTGCAGCGGCGAACGGGACCGCTTGGTGGCGGTGACCATGCCGGCGATCTGGCCCATCTCGGTCGTCGCGCCGGTCGCGGTCACCACGAACATCGCCGAGCCGCGGGTGACCTGCGTGTTCTGGAACACCAGGTTCGTCCGGTCCCCGAGCGGGACCTCACCCTCCGGCAGCGCCAGCCGGTCCTTGGACACCGGCGCGCTCTCGCCGGTGAGCGCGGCCTCCTGCACCTCGAGGGTGGCAGAGGAGAGGATTCTCCCGTCCGCCGGGACGACATCACCGGCCTCGATCAGGCCTATGTCGCCGGGCACGAGCTTGACGGACTCGACCTCCTCGACCTGGCCGGATCGCCGGACCCGGGCCCGGGGCACCTGGAGCCCGGCCAGCGCCGCCACGCTGGCCCGCGCCTTGAGCTCCTGGCTCGAGCCCATGACGACGTTGAACGTCACCAGTGCCAGCACCACCACCGCCGTTGGCACCTGCCCGATGGCGATGCTCGCCCCGCCAACGATCAGCAGCATGATGTTCATCGGGTTGGTCAGCTGCCCCCGCGCCACCACCCAGACGCTCGGCGGCGGCTCCGTCGGCAGCTCGTTGGGCCCGTACTGGGCTAGCCGCTGCGTCACCTCACCGGCGTCCAGGCCCTGGCCCGAATCGACGTCCAGCGCCCTGGCCGCTTCGTCGGTTGAGAGCGCGTACCAGGCGACGTGCTCGGAGGGAGGTTTGGTTGTTGTCATCTCTGCTCCCATGAACTAATGCGCGACTTGGACATGTCCGGTGCGGCCGGCCCGGATCCGTTTCCAGCCGTAGTCCAGGCCGATGCTGAGCAGAAGAACGCCTAGCAGCGCGACGATGGAGGCTGGCTCGTGGATCAGGGTGGTGAACACGAACGTCACCAGGACGACGGCGGCGGCGGCGATCGCGATCACCAGCACCGGTGTGCTGGCGCCGGTCTCAGTCCGGATGCGCAGGTGAGCCACGGTGATCAGGGTGAAGATCAGCAGGGCGACGGCGCTGCCGATGGAGGCGATCGAGTCCAGCTTGAACACGACGGCAAGCACCAGGCACACCCCGGCCTGGAGCAGCAGCCCGGCCGAGGCGCGCCCGCCGAACTTCCGCGCCATCAGCGGCGGGAACTGCCCGGTTTCGGCCAGCCGCTCGCTCAGCCCCGGTGCCGGGTACAGGCCGGCGTTGGTGGCCCCGGCGGTGGCGAACAGCGCCGTGATGCTCATCAGCCAGTAGCCAGCTTTGCCGAGCGCGGGCTCGGCGGCGACCGCCAGCGCGGTGCCGCCGGAGGAGATCACCTTGTCCACGGTGAGCGTGCCGAACACGCCAAGGGCGATGGCGATGTAGATGACGGTGGCGATCCCGAGCGCCAGGTACATCGCCCGTGGCAGCTGGCGGGAGGGCTTGGCGAGGTCTTTGGCGGTGAAGGTGATGATGCCGAAGCCGAGGAAGGCGAAGAACGTCAGCGCCACGCTGGAGATGATGTCTTTCAGCGGCGGGTACCCTGACGGCGCCAGCAGGTGCGGGTTCAGGTTGGCCAGCGTGACCACCGCGAACAGGGTGAGGATCCCCAGCACGATGTAGACGATCACCGTCTGCGCCCTGGCGACGAGCTGCGACCCGACGATGTTCACCAGGGTCATCACGATAATGATCAGCGCCGCGAACACCTTGATCCAGACGGCGCTCTCTCCCCCGGTGAGCATGGAGCTGGCGTAGCTGCCGAACGAGACCGCGACCATCGCGGTCACGATGGCGTTGGCCCAGTAGGTCAGCCAGGCGGTGATCCCGGTGAAATGCCCGTCGCCGAATCCTTTGGCGACGTATTCGAGCAGCCCCCCGGCGCTGGGGTACCGGGCGCCGAGCTTGGCGAAGGAGTAGCCCTGCAGCCCCGCGATAATCCCGGCGATTAGGAACGACAGCCACACCGCCGACCCGGCCACCTCACCGGCCGCGCCCAGCAGCGCGAAGATCCCCGCACCCACCATCGCGCCCACGCCGATGAACGCCGCCTGGCGCACGTTCAGGTGCTTGACCGGCGTCGCGTCCGCGGCAGGCCCGCTGCCCTGCGCGGCCGTGGGCCCGCCCCCGCCGGGGCCCACGTCCTGGCTCATGGTCTGGCCCTTCCGGCGCCGTCCGCCGGCGCAGCATCTCCCCGCCGGGCGCCGTCGGAGGGATCGCCGCCCGGTACCTGCCCGGGCGCGACGATGGTGCCCGCGGCCCCCGCCACGATCGCGTCGATGTCGTCGAGCGACCCGATGGCCGCCCGCCTGCCGGTTTTCGTCACGAACCGGACCGCGGCCTTGACCTTCGGGCCCATGGACCCGGCCGCGAACTGGTGGCTTTCCAGTTCCTCCGGGGTCACCTGGCCCAGCCGCCTGGCCTCCGGCGTGCCCCAGTCGAGGTAGACGCCATCCACGTCGGTTGCCATCAGGAACAGGTCCGCGCCGATGTCCTCGGCCAGCAGTTCGCTGGCCAGATCCTTGTCGATGACCGCTTCGACGCCCGTCAGTGCGCCGGGACCGGACGGGTACGTGGTGGGAATGCCGCCGCCGCCCGCGCAGATGACCACCGCGCCCCGCTCCAGCAGCCAGCCGATCGGCTGGATCTCCACGATGCGCCGCGGCTCGGGCGAGGGCACCACTCGCCGCCAGCTGTCACCGTCCTGCCGGAACGCCCAGCCCTTCTCGGCGGCCAGCTTGTCGGCGGCCTGCTTGGGGTAGATCGGGCCGACGAACTTCGTCGGCCGGGTGAACGCCGGGTCGTCCGGGTCCACCACGATCATGGTCAGCAGCGTCGCCACCTGGCGCTCCGACGGCAGGAGGCCCCTGAGCTCCTGCTGGATCAGGTAGCCGATCATCCCCTGGGTACCCGCGTCCAGGACGTCCAGCGGATACGGCTCGGCGCCGCGGTAGGACTCGGCCTGCAAGGACAGCAAGCCAACCTGCGGGCCATTGCCGTGGACAACGACAATGCTGTGCTTTACGGCCAGAGGGGCGATAGCCAGCGCCGCTATCCTGATGTTCTTCCGCTGAACCTCCGTGGTCATCGGGTCCGAGCGCCGCAACAGGGCATTACCACCCAGCGCGATGACTATTCGCATGTCAAGCCTCCCGGGTAACCCAGAAGCTGTGGCCGGTGTTGCGCGAGTAGACGATGAACAGAATCGAGAACACCAGCGCGAGCGCGGCGACGATCATGTCCCGGGCCAACCGCGGCGTTTGCAGCGTCCTGTGGTCGATCCACCGCCACTTGAGCTGCGCCAGCGCGGAGAAGGCGTACGGGATCGCCGAGGTGATACCGGTCATCAGCACCAGCGTGGTGAACACCGTCGGGCCGTTCGCGCCCAGGATGTTGCGGTCGGGGTTGCGGACCTTCGCGGCGGCCACCGCGGCGGTCTCGACCCCCAGGTAGCTGAACAGCGCGATGGCCATCCCGCCGCCGATCGCGGAGATCGTGCTTTCGCCGCTGACGTTCCACGGGTGGAAGTTGGCGCTGGAGATGTAGAACAGGCCGACGATCAGCGCCATCGCCGCGGTCAGCCCGAACTGATGCGGCTGTTCTCCCTCGGCTGGCTTGCCAGGAGTTCCGGGGGGAGCCCCGGAGACCTGGACCTTGTCCGTCATCGTTCTCCCCCGGCCGCCGTACTGCATAGGCCGTCGTTGGCTGCCGCTCCCTGTCGGAGGCGGTGCCCGTATCGTGATTGACCCGTGCGGGGGGTGTCGTCACCCTTCGGAGGGTGAACCCCGTTCGCGGCCCGCGATGCCGCCGTCCGGGCGAGGCCGGTAAGAACGCGCAGCTAGCCGACGGTGAAGAAATCCCGTTCGAATCCCCGCCGCGGCGTCCACGTGGCGGCGGCGGTCGTGGCGCCAGCGCGCGCGGTGGTGCCGGGTGCCGGTTGGCCCCGGCCGCCTGCCGGTCGCTCCCTGGTCACTAACGGGTCACCCGCGAATGGGTGATGACGCAGGTCATGTCCGGCGCAACGCTGGCAGGACGCAACGAACAAGCGGACTGCGAGGCATCACCCCAGTGCGATCACAGACCTATGAGATCACCTTCTTGGGTCAAGCGGGCAGCACGCTATCGGCAGAGTTCGACGACTGCGAGATCATCATCGGCCCGGGGACCACGACCCTTCGTGCCGACCTGCCAGACCAGGGAGCCCTCTCCGGGCTCATCGAACGAATCAGTGGCCTGGGGCTCAAGGTGATCGACGTGAGTCTGGTGGCCCGCCCACCCGAGCAATGACTGATCTCCCACAGATCACGCCGCACCGGCCGCTGTGAGGCGGCAATCATGCCCGCCCGGCGGCGGCCGGGAGAAGGCGTCCTACGGCGCGGGGATATCGCGTGGCTGGCTGGGGCCGGCGTCCCATTCGGCGCCCGTTTCCTGCCGGAAAGCGCTGACGGCGGCGCCTACGGTCGGGAAGAAATGGCGGGGGTCGATCGTGCGGGTCAGCCCGTAGCGCTCGATCTTGCTCCGCACCGGGTCCTTGAGCTCGGCGAACACCAGGGAAACACCCTGGGCGTTCAGCGCCTCGTCCAGGTCCTCCAGCACGTCGGACGCGGTGGTGTCCACGTCCGTCACCGGCTCGGCCGCGATGACGATCCAGCGGGGCTTCGGCTCGGCCGCGGCGAGCCGCTGGACCTCGTCGCGGAACGTCTTGGCGTTGGCGAAGAACAGCGGAGCGTCGAACCGGTAGATAACCAGGCCCGGTAGCTGGCTCGCGCCGGGATAGGTGCGGGTGTCGTGGTAACCCGCCAGCCCGTCCACCCGCCCGAGCACGGTGTCGTAGGGCCACCACGCTCGCCGGAACACGTTGAGAATCGACAACCCGACCGCGATCGCGATCCCGGGCAGCACCCCCAGCAGGGCGACGCCGAGAAAGGCCGCGATCGAGAGCAGGAACTCCGCCTTGCGCTGCCGCCACAGCCGCACCGTTCCGGGGATATCGGCGAGGGACAGCGACGCGGTGATCACCACGGCGGCCAGCGCGGGCTGTGGCAGGTTACGGAACAGGCCCGGGACCAGCACGATCATGAGGATGATCAGAACGGCACCGGTGACGCCGGTGAGCTGGGTCTTCGCACCTGCCCGCTCCGCCACCGCGGTTCGCGACCCGCTCGTGCTGACCGGGAAGCCCTGGAAGAGGCCGGCGGCCAGGTTCGCCACGCCGATGCCGATCATCTCGCCGTTACCGTCGATCTCCTGCCCGGTACGGGCCGCGAACGCCGTCGCGGTGGAGATCGTGTCGGCGAGCGAGACCAGGGCGATCCCCAGCGCCCCGCCGATCAGCGGCCCGAGATCGTGCAGGCCTACGTGCGGAAGCGTAAGCGGCGGGAAGCCTTTGGGGAGCACCCCCACCAGGCTCACGCCGTGGGAGGCCAGATCGAACACCGAGGTGGCGGCGATCGCCAGCACGACCATGATGAGCACGGCCGGGACCTTGGGCAGCCAGCGTTGCAGCACCAGGATCAGCACGATTCCGGCGATCCCCACCACGGCCGCGGCGGCAACCGCCTCGCCGTGTGCGAGTCCCTTGACGAACTCGGCGAACTCGCGAATGAGGCCCTCGGCGTCGATCTTGAACCCGAACAGCTTGGGCAACTGCCCGACCAGGATCGTGAGCGCCAGGCCGTTCATGTAACCGATCATCGTCGGCTTGGAGATCAGGTCGGCGATGAAGCCGAGCTTCGCCACGCCCGCCACGATCATGATCGCCGCCACCATGATCGCGAGCATCGACGCCAGGGCGATGGCCCGCTTCGGATCCCCCTTGGCGGCGATCAGCGGCAGGATCGTTGCGGCGATCATCGGGCCGAGCGAGGAGTCCGGGCCAAGCACCAGAATGCGGGACGGACCGGCCACCGCGTAACCGAGCAGGCACAGGATGGACGTGTACAGGCCGGTGATCGGGGGCAGGCCGGCCAGTTCCGCGTAGGCCATGCCCTGCGGGACCAGCAGGGTCGTGAGCACGACCCCGGCAAGGACGTCCTTGGCCAGCCACTCGCGCCGGAACGACGAGAGGCTCAGGCCGCGCGCGAGCTTGACCACCCTTCCAGCGTGGAGGGGCCTTGCCGGGAGGTCGTCACCCATTCCTGGGTGATCCGCCGGCGGATCACCCAGGAATGGGTGACGACACGGCTCCCGCCGCCAGGCACGCTCAAAACCCACGGACCGGCCCGTCGAGTTGAGGAGCGAGGAGGCCGCGATGGCGCTGGGAGTGTATTCGGAAGTAGGCAGGCTGCGCAGGGTCATGGTGCACCGGCCAGGCCTGGAGCACACGCGGCTGACCCCGTCGAACGCCGAGGAACTGCTGTTCGATGACGTGATCTGGGTGGCCAGGGCCAAGGCTGAGCACGACATGTTCGTCGAGGTGATGCGCGAGCGGGGTATCGAGGTCTTCCTCGCCGAGCAACTGCTGGCCGAGGCGCTCGTCAAGCCCGAGGCCAAGGACTGGGTCAGCGACCACATCCTGAGCGAGCGGCAGGTCGGGATCACCGGCTCGCGGCGGGCCCGCGAATGGGTCGGGACGGCGGACCCGCCGACGGTGGCGGAATTCCTGATCGGTGGCATGACCCGGGCCGACGTCAACCAAGACGCTGGCCTGCTGTGGAAGTCCGCCGACCCCACCACGATGCTGTTGCCGCCGCTGCCGAACTTCTTGTTCCAGCGGGATCCGTCGTGCTGGATCTTCAACGGGGTCACGATCAACCCGATGACCAAGCCGGCCCGCATGCCGGAAACGATGATCATGGAAACGATCTACCGGTTCCACCCGATCTTCGCGGCCGAGGAGTTCCCGGTCTGGCTCGGCGGCACGGACGAGAACTGGGGCCGCTGTCACGTCGAAGGCGGGGACGTGCAGCCGATCGGCAACGGCACCGTGATGATCGGCATGGGCGAGCGCACCACACCGCAGGCGGTGGTGTGGATCGCCCGGTCGCTGTTCAAGGCCGGGGCGGCCAAGCAGGTGCTGGCCGTGCACCTGCCCAAGTCGCGCAGCTACATGCACTTGGACACGGTCATCACGATGTGCGACCGGGACCTGGTCACCCTGTTCCCGCAGGTGGTGTACGGGGCGCGGATCTGGGCGATCAAGCCTGGTGACTCCCCGGAGCAGCCGGTGAGCGAGGAACTGCACGGCACGCTGCCGGAGCTGATGGCCAAGGCGCTGGGCGTGGACAAGATGCGCGTCATCGAGACCGGCGGGGACACCTTCGAGGCCGAGCGCGAGCAGTGGGACGACGGCAACAACGTCGTCGCTCTCGAACCCGGCGTGGTCGTCGCCTACGAACGCAACTCCGGCACCAACACCGCGCTGCGCAAGGCCGGGATCGAAGTGATCACGATCGAGGGGTTCGAGCTGGGCAAGGGCCGCGGCGGCGGCCACTGCATGACCTGTCCCATCCAACGCGACGCCTGAACGAGGAGAGGCCGTGTCGTTCAACCTGCACAACCGCAGTTTCCTTAAAGAGATCGACTTCGAGCCGGCCGAGCTGCGCTACCTGCTGCGGCTGTCCGAGGCGCTCAAGACCGCCAAGTACGCCGGCACCGAGACCAAGCACCTGGCGGGCAAGGAGATCGCGCTGATCTTCGAGAAGACGTCCACCCGGACCCGGTCCGCGTTCGAGGTCGGCGCCTATGACCAGGGCGCGCACGTCACCTACCTCGACCCGTCCGGCTCCCAGCTGGGGCACAAGGAATCGATCGCCGACACCGCCGCCGTCCTCGGCCGGATGTACGACGCGATCGAGTTCCGCGGCAACAAGCAGTCCGACGTGGAAGCCCTCGCCGAGCACGCCGGGGTGCCGGTCTACAACGGGCTGACCGATGAGTGGCACCCGACCCAGATGCTCGCCGACTTCCTCACCATGCACGAGGCGTCGAACAAGCCCTACGACGCGATCGCGTATGCGTATGTCGGCGACTGCCGGTTCAACATGGGCCGCTCCCTGCTGGTGATGGGCGCGCTGATGGGCAGCGACGTGCGCCTGGCCGGCCCGGCCGAGCTGCAGCCGTCCAAAGACGTGGTGGACCTCGCGCACCAGGTCGCCGAGAAAACCGGCGCCCGGGTCACCATCACCGACGACGCGGCCGACGCCGTGCACGGGGTGGACTTCATCCACACCGACGTGTGGGTGTCGATGGGCGAGCCCAAAGACGTCTGGACCGAACGGGTCGAGGTGCTCAAGCCCTACCAGGTCAACGCCGAACTGCTGCGCCAGTCCGGCAACCCCAAGGTCAAGTTCATGCACTGCCTGCCCGCGTTCCACGACCCGAACACCACCGTCGGCCGGGAGATCATGGAGCACACCGGCATGACCTCCGGCCTGGAAGTGACCGGCGAGGTGTTCGGGTCACCGGCCAGCATCGTGTTCGACCAGGCCGAAAACCGCCTGCACACGATCAAGGCGATCCTCGTCGCCACCCTCGGGTGACCAGCCGTGGCTCGGCGATTCCAGGAGCCGGTACGTGAATCCGGCCTGGCCGGGCGAATTCATCCTCGCGGGGGGATGAATCGCCGCCGTGCCCGGTGCAGATTACATGTGTCTGCTGCCGCGGTTCAGGAGAGGTTCCCATGTCCGAAGCTTCGGTGAAGCCCGACCAGCCATCCGACCAGCCATCCGAGCAGGATCCGCCCGATGAGGCTCCGCTGAGCGAAAGCAGCAAGCGGAAGCTCGCGCGGCTCACCGGTATGCCGGCGGTGATCACCGCGAGCCTGGCCGCGCTGGTCATCGGCATCGCCATCGGCAACGTCGCCAGAAAACGGATCGACAAGCTGGCCCACGGGTATTCCTGAGCCGGCCACCGTTCCCGGGGGCCGGTAAGCGTTTCCGGCCTGGGCGGCGAATTCATCCCGTCGGGGGGATGAATCGCCGCCGTGCCCGGCGCAGATTACACCGTATCTGCTGCCGCGGCCGCACGGCTTGGGCGCTGGCGGTGCGTGACCGGCGGCGCCGCGGAGGGTGACGGGAGGACTGGGCATGAACCGGCTGACGAAGAGACTGGTCCTGCTGGCGTTTTTCGCTGCCGGGTATCTGGCGGCGGGACGCCCGCCGGGCGGCGATGGCATCCGCGGCCGGCATGACCAGCTTGATCTCTGAGCCGGGCGTCTGCCTTGACGGCCGGTACCGGCTCGAGGACCAGGTCGGTGCGGGCAGCGGGTGGGCGGTGTGGAAGGCGGCCGATGAGACGCTAGCCCGTCCGGTGACTGTGCTGCGGCTTGGCGCCGGCTTTCCGCGGATCGCCGATGTCGTGACGGCGGCGCGGGCGGCGAGCAGGCTGAGCGACGCGCGGCTGGCCCGGATCTTCGACGCGGCGGACGATCCGGACGACGCGTACGTGGTGACGGAGTGGGCTGGCGGGGTTTCGCTGGCGGACCTGCTGGCCGGCGGGCCGCTGGATCCGGGGCAGGCGCGGGAGATCATCGAGCAGGGCGCCGAGGCGCTGGCGGCGGCGCACGCGGCGGGGGTGGCGCACCTGTGCCTGACCCCGGGGTGCCTGCGGTGGATGCCGGGCGGCTTTGCGAAGGTCACCGGGCTGGGCATCGACGCCGCCCTCGGCGGGGTGCGCGCCGATGATTCGGCCGCCGCCGACACCCGCGGCCTGGGCAGGCTCCTGTACGCCGCGCTGACGGCGCGCTCGCCGGGTGGGGACTGGCCTGGCCTGCCGCCCGCGCCCGAAATGGACGGGCGCCCGCTGTCGCCGCGGCAGGTGCGCGCCGGCGTGCCGGCCAGGCTCGACGACGTGTGCTGCCGGGTGCTGCTGCCCGGTGCGGCGCACGGGCCGCCGCTCGTGACCCCGGCCGCGCTCGCGGCGATGCTGAACGGGGCCGCGACCGTGCCGCCGGCCCCACCGCCGGCCCCGTCGCGTGCACCGCTGCCCGGCGGCACCGGGCGCGGCCTGGATGTGACGGGCTACGGCCCGCGGGCGGCTGGCCAGCCTCACCGCCGGCAGCCGGTCGCCGCCCGCGTCACGGCCAGCATCGCGGCGGTCCTGTTCGTGACCGCCGTGGGGTTCGGCGCGTGGACGCTGAGCCTGCCCGGCGCCACCAGGGCCCGGCACGACACCGCCACGCACCACCCCCCGCCGGCCGTTGCGCCGGTGCAGGTGCTGATCCCGGTGGCCGCCCACGGGTTCGACCCGCTGTCCAGCGCGGCCGGCGACCCGGGGGACGAAAACACCAGCCAGGCCCGGTTCGCCATAGACGCAAGCCCGGGCACCGCCTGGCATACGCAGTACTACTTCGGCAATCCCCGGTTCGGCGGCCTCAAGGGCGGTACCGGCCTGATCCTGGATATGGGCAAGCCGGTCGCTGTGTCCTCGGTGACGGTCACGTTCGGGCCGGTCCCGGGCGCGAACGTGCGCGTCGAAGTGGGGAACAGCGACGCCCGTGCCCCGGCGACGCTGCGCACCTTCACCACGGTGGCCCGCAAGAGGGACGTCAGCGGCACCGTCCGGTTCTCCGCGCGCCCCGCCGCCGAGAGCCGGTTCGTGCTCATCTGGTTCACCCGGCTGCCGCCTCAGACGGCCGGGTCCACCGGCCTCTTCGAGGCCGAGATCGCCAACGTCACCGTCCGCGGCACCCGCTGATCGCCCTGATCACGACGTGGCAGGACGCGGGCTCGCGGCCACCCATCACGACCACCCGCCCGAACGCTCGTAGACGCTGATGTGGCGCCAGCTTGACGCCTGGTAGGTCTCGCCGTTCCAGCCGCCCCATCGTTCCCGTAGCCGGAGCCCGGCGATGCGGGCCATGAGGTCGAACTCGGGCGGGTTGGCGAGGCGCAGGCTGACCGGTGCGAGGAAGATGCCGTTCGCGCTGATGTGGACGTGGTTCAGGTCGAGGACCTGGGTCACCGGGTCGTAGCGGCCGGCGTCCAGCGTGACCTCGTCGGCGGCGATGTGCGCGGGGTCGACGTACTGGTGGCCGGGCCGTGCCGGGGCGGCCGGCACCCGGCACTCCAGCACGAACACGCCGCCGCGGTCCAGGTGGCGGGCGGCGTTGCTGAAGCAGCGCACCTGGCCGTCCTGGGTGAGCAGGTTGCCGATCGTGTTGTACACCAGGTAGACGAGCCCGTAGCGCCGCCCGGTCACCGCCCGGGACATGTCGCCGATGGTCACCTCGATGGCGTTGCCGCCGGGCTTCTCCCGCATCCGGTCCACCATGTCCTGCGATTGCTCGATGCCGTCCACGCGCACGCCCGCCCGGGTGAGCGGCAGCGCGATCCGCCCGGTGCCGATGGCGAACTCCAGCGCGTCCCGGCCGTCGGCGAGCTTGGCGAGGAACGCAACGGTCTGGTCTTCGTCGCCTCTGGGCTGGGTGTCATACCGTCGCGACACCTCGTAGCCGAAGCTGGTCCTGGGGTCGAACCCGTCCATGTCGTTCCTTCCTGACCGGCCTGGGCCGGCCCGCCGCGTGGCTTGGGGATCCACTGACTTTGATGCTGCGGCTAAGCCCCGCCGGGCCGGATCGTGCAGGTGACGTACCTGCGCCGGGACGGCCGCCGTATCTCGCGGCGCCCGGCCGGTGCCGGGTAAGCATCCGGCGCCGGCGCTGGCATCCTGGTGGCTGTGAACAACGGCATGGTGAGCCCGGCGTTCGCGGGACGCGAGGCCGAGCTGTCGGAGCTGGCCGGCGCGCTCGCCGGGACGGTGGGTGGCACGCCGCGGATCGTGCTGCTCGGGGCGGAGGCCGGCGGCGGCAAGTCCAGGCTGGCCGCCGAGTTCGCCGGCCGGGTGCGGGACCGCGCGCAGGTACTGTCCGGCGGCTGTGTGGAGCTGAGCGGGCCCGGCCTGCCCTATGCGCCGTTCGCCGCCGCGCTGCGCGAACTGGCCCGCGAGCGCGGCGTTGCGGAGGTGACCGCGCTGCTTCCCGGCCCGGGCGCCGGCGAACTGGCCACGCTGCTGCCCGGATTTGGTGCCCCGCCACCGGACGCCGACCCGCAGACCGCCCGCGCCCGGCTGTTCGAGCTGCTGCTGGCGCTGCTAGAGGCGCTCGCCGAGCAGCGGCCGGTGGTCCTGATCATCGAGGACGTGCACTGGGCCGACCAGCCGACCTGCGACCTGCTCAGCTTCGTGGCCCGTAACCTGCGCGACGCCGCCGTGCTGCTCGTGGTCACCTTCCGGTCCGATGACCTGCACGGTGGTCACCCGGTGCGGCGGGTGCTGGCGAGGCTGGAGCGCATGGACGGGGTGACCCGCCTGGAGCTGCCCAGGCTGTCCCGCGATCAGGTCGCCGCGCAGATCGAAGGCATCCTCGGTCACCCGCCGGCACCGGCGGTGATCAGCGCCGTGCACCAGCGCGGTGGCGGGAACCCGCTGTACACCGAGGCCCTGCTGAACCCGGACGGGACCGTCAGCCCCGATCTGCCGTGGACGCTACGCGAGCTGCTGCTCGCCACGGTCAAGGACCTCCCGGACCAGGCCCAGCAGCTGCTGCGCACCGCCGCCGTCGGCGGGCACCGGGCCGGCCACGCCCTCCTGGCCGCCGTGACCAGGTCCGATGACGCCGCCCTGACCGCCATGCTGCGGTCGGCGGTCGCCGCCAACGTGCTGATCGCCGACGCCGACGGCTACCGGTTCCGGCATGAGCTGATCCGCGAGGCGGTGCTCGCCGACCTGCTGCCCGGTGAGCGCGCGCAGGCGCACCGCCGCTTCGCCGAAACCCTGGCGGCGGGCCCGTCGCTCAGCCCGGACGGCACCGCCGCGGCCCAGGTGGCGCGGCACTGGCTCGGCGCCCGCGACATCGAGCGCGCGATGACCGCCGCATGGCGGGCGGCGGCCAGCGCCGGCGCATCCTTCGCCTACGCCGAGCAGCTGATGATGGCCGAACAGGTGCTGCAACTGTGGGATCAGGTGCCCGATCCGGAACGGCACACCGGCACCGGCCATCTCGGCGTGCTCATGCTCGCCGCCGACGCGGCCTGCTGGGCCGGGGAGCCGGAGCGCGGCCTGGCCCTGGTCGAGGCGGCGCTCGCGGAGGCCGGCGGGGAAGCGGACGCCGGGCAGCGGGCGTCGCTGCTGCGGCGGCGCGCCGGGCTGCTGCAGGAGCTGCTGCGCCCCGGGCAGATCGCCGACCTGCGGGCGGCGCTGGCCCTGGCACCCGCCGCCACCCCGGCGCGCTCGGCGATTCTGGCCCAGTTGTGCTGGGCTTTCATGCGCCAGGACCAGTACGGCGAGGCGGCGAAGCTCGCCGCGGAGCTGCGTGATCTCGCCGGCCAGCTCGGCGAGCGGGAGTACCAGGTGGAAGCCGCGCTGGCGCTGGCCGCCCTCGGGGCGTACACCGGTGTCGGCGAGGACACCATTGCCGCGTTCCAGGGCATCCTGGCCGACGCTGTGGCCATCGGGTCGGGGCGCCTCGAGGCATGGGCGTACCTCACCCTCACCAACGTGCTGGAGGAACTCGGCCGTCACGAGCCCGCCATTCAGGCCGGCCGGGATGGCCTGGCCCGGGCGAGGCAGCTTGGCCTGGCCCGGCAGATCGCCGCGCGGATCGCCGGGAACCTCACCGATTCGCTGACGTCCGCGGGACGCTGGGATGAGGCGCTGGAGATCGTCGACGAGATCCTCAGCCTCGACCAGCCGCCGCTGGGCCGCCAGAATCCGGTGCAGGTCCGCGGCCGGATCGCCCTGGCCCGGGGGGAGCATGAGGCGGCGGCGCGCGCGCTGCGGGAACTCCGCGCGCTGCCCGCGGGCGTGCGCGCCGAGACCCAGCGGCTGCTCCCGCTGATCGAGCTGGAGATCGGGTACGGCCTGGCCGTCGGCGACCTTGCCGCCGCGCTCGGTGCCGCGCGTGAGGTGCTCGGCGCCAACCTGTCCGGCGACCCGCGCTACCCGTGGCCGCTGGTGGCAGCGGCGATGCGGGCGTGCGCGGACGCCCGCGCCGCGGGGCTGGCGCGGGAGGCGGGTGAGATAGCCGAGTTGCAGGAGGCGCTGACGGCCCGGGCTGCCCGCCTCGCCCGGCAGAGCCCGGTCCAGGAGGCCCACGCCGCGGTGTTCGCGGCCGAGGTGTCCCGCGCGGCCGGCGTCCAGGACCTGACCGGCTGGGACGCCGCGGCGGCCGCGTGGGACGCGATCGGCCAGCCCTATCCGCTGGCCTACGCGCTGGCGCGGGCCGCGAGCGCCGCGGCCGCCGAGGGGGACCGGGATGCGGCCGCCACCCGGCTGCGCCGGGCGGCGGTCCTGGCCGATCAGCTTGGCGCCGCGCCGCTGCGGCAGCAGATCGGCCAGCTTGCCCGGCGGGCGCGGATCCCGCTCGACGGTCCCGGCGACGCGCAGGCCGCCGGGGAGACGCCGATGCCGTTCGGCCTCACGGCACGCGAACAGGAGGTGCTGCGGCTGGTGGCGGCCGGGCGGGGCAACCGTGAGATAGCCGCCGAGCTGTTCATCTCACCCAGGACCGCCAGCGTGCACGTGTCCAACATCCTCGCCAAGCTCCAGGTGACCACGCGCGGCGAGGCCGCCGCCACGGCGCACCGGCTGCACCTGTTCGACTAGCCATCGCCCGCCCCGTCATTGACCCGCGACGGTGATGACCGGCTCGTGGCGGACCAAGGCGGTTGCCGCGCACGGGCGCGGCGCTGAGCGTCCTCATTCCTGGGAGCCGAGGTAGCTCCAGGACGGCAGGAACTGGCCGATGCCGATGTCGCGGCAGATCTTCTGCGCGGCCATGCTGATGGCCTCGGTGAAGGTCGGGTAGGCGAACTGCATCTCGGCGAGGTGCTCGACGGTCATGCCCGCGCTCATGGCGGTGGCGACGACCTGGACCGTCTCGGCGGAGTATTCGCCGAGTACGTGCCCGCCGAGGATGGTGCGGGTGGCCCGGTCGGCGATGATCTTGCAGAAGCCATCCGGGCCCGGCCGGGCGCCCGGTCGCAGCCACCCACGGCCGGCGGATTAGCTTTCCCCACGGCGGAGGCTAACCTCCTGGTAAGCAGGGTGTCATCACTCCGGATGGGGGAGGCTCACGGCGGCGGCGCCGAAATAGGGTGATGGCCCCAGCCGGTATCGGCAGGCCACGTGCTGGCCCGGCTGCCGCCACTTTCGCTTCCTTACGTTGGGGCCATGCGCGCTATTACCGTGATTCCCGGCCGGAAGGGTTCCGTCGCCCTCACCGACATGCCGGAGCCACCGCACGACGACGGGCCCGTCCTGGCCGAGACCCTGGCGGTGGGCGTCTGCGGCACCGACGTGGAGATCATCGACGGCGACTACGGCTGGGCACCTCCGGGGCAAGAACGCCTCATCCTGGGGCACGAATCGCTGGGCCGGGTGATCGAGGCCCCGCCGGAGACCGGATTTCGCGCCGGGGACCTTGTCGTCGGCATCGTCCGCCGCCCGGACCCCGTGCCCTGCCCGGCGTGCGCCGCGGGGGACTGGGACATGTGCACCAACGGCGGGTACACCGAACGCGGGATCAAGGCCCGCCACGGTTACGCCAGCGAGCGCTACCGCATCCGCCCCGAATACCTGGTCGCGGTGGACCCCGGCCTCGGCACGCTCGGGGTGCTGCTCGAACCGGCCACGGTGGTGGCCAAGGCCTGGGACCACATCGAGAAGATCGGCCAGCGGGCCACCTGGGCGCCCAGGACGGTGCTCGTCACCGGCGCCGGGCCGATCGGGCTGCTGGCCGCGCTGCTGTCCGTCCAGCGTGGCTACGCCACCTACGTGCTCGACCTGGTGACCGAGGGCCGCAAGCCGGACATGGTGCGCCGGCTCGGGGCCAGCTACGTCCACCGCGGCGACATCGGCGAGGCGGCCGCCAAGGCGGACGTCGTGATCGAGTGCACCGGCCACGTCCAGATGCTGCTGGAGGCGAACCCTCTGCACCCCCGGCAGCGGATCACCTGCCTTACCGGGGTATCCGCGTCGGGGACCGAGTCCACCGTTGACCCCGGGCTGCTCAACCGCAACATGGTCCTTCAGAACTCGGTCCTGTTCGGCTCGGTCAACGCCAACCGGCAGCACTACGAGCTCGCCGCCAAGGCGCTTGCCCAGGCGGACCGGGACTGGCTGGCGGGCCTGATCACCCGTCAGGTTCCGCTGGCCCACTGGGCGGACGCCTACGCCCGCAGGCCCGACGACATCAAGACGGTCCTGACCTTCACCGCGTGACCGGCAGGACGAGTGGGAGTGGGACCGCCCGCTCCGCGATTACCTGCCGGACCTGCGGCTGCACGACCTCGTGGTCAGCGACCGGCTGACCGTCGTCGATCTGCTCGCGCACCGGTCCGGCCTGCCCCGGCACGATCTGGCGTGGGTCGGCCACCTGGACCTGTCCCGTGCCGAACTGGTCCGCCGGCTGCGCTTCCTGCCCCTCAGCAAGGATCTGCGCCAGGAATTCCAGTACTGCAACCTCGGGTACCTGGTGGCGGGGCACGTCGTGGAGACGCTCTCCGGGACCCGCTGGGAGGACTACCTGCGCTCCCGGCTGCTGGAGCCGCTGGGCATGGGCCGGTCCAGCACCTCCACCGAGGGTCTGAGCGCGGACCCGGACCACGCCACCGGCTACGAACGCCGCCAGGGCGTCGTCGCGCCGCTCCCGCCGCGGCCGATGCCGGCCATGACGCCGGCCGGCGGGCTCAGCTCGTGTGCCGCCGACCTGGCCCGGTGGCTGCTGGCCCAGCTAAACGGGGGGCAGGTGGACGGCCGGGCCGTCATGTCGCCGGCCACCGTGGCCGCCAGCAGGAGCCGCACATGGTGGTGCCGGAGAACCGCACCTTCCCAGCGTCCACCCGGCACGCCTACGGGCTGGGCTGGCTGATCGGCCGCTACCGCGACCATCGGCTCGTGGAGCACGCCGGTGGCATCGACGGGTTTCAGGCCGAGTGCATGCTGCTGCCTGACGACGGCATCGGCGTCGCCGTGCTGACCAACACCTCCTCCAGCGCCATGGCGCCGGTCGTCGCCTACCGCATGCTCGACGAGCTGCTCGGCCTTGAGCCATTCGACTGGTTCACGCCATGGGCCCGATCGAGGTGGTGGTCACGCAGCGGGCGGGCCACGTGCTGACCGTCACCGCGCCCGGCGCCCCGCCCCTGGAGCTGCTGCCGGGACGCGGCCTGCGCTTCGAGGTGAAGGGCCACCCGGGCATCACCGCCGAGTTCGAGCTGGACGAGACCGGCGCGGTCACCCGCCTGGTGGCCCAGCCCCTGGGCGTGTTCCACCCCAAGGCGCCGGGCTGACCGGGCCGGCCGCGGCCGGGGTGGCCAGCGGCGGGTTCACCGTATGGCCTGTTCCAGCACCTTCTTCAGCGTTTCGAGCTGCGCGCCCTCGCGGCGCATCTGCCTCCGCTACGGCCTGCATGTCCTCACCCTTACGACACCCCCGGGCCCGCTGATTCGACGTGGTCGGCTCATCGCCTCTCAGGAGCGACCGCGTTCAAGGGCGCAATGCCGCCGTGCCACGCGGTCACGTATGCGTGCCCGCCGCAGATGAGCTGGCTAGTTACGAGTCAGGACCCGTGTGATGGCGGCTACGACAGCCGTTGCCAGGATCCAGCCCATGGCGATCAGGAACGCGGCGACCCACTGGGGCAGGCCCGAGTTGTTCCAGGCGTCATTCTCACCAAGATTGACGACCGGGATGATCAGGCTTGCCGCATACAGGACCGGCTGGAAGTAAGGGTGATGTGCCGGGTCGACCGGGGCCGGATGGTTCGCCGCGAAGTACAGGCTGCCGAAGGCAAGCAGGAAGACCAGCCAGCCAAACGCGCGCAACGGGCGGTAGCCGTAGCCGACCAGGATGTCGAGGACATACCCAAACAGCCTGATGGCCAGCGGGCTCTCCGTGCGGCGTCGCCGCTGCTTGGCCAGCAGCACGGTACGGGCCTCTTGGTCGTTGCCTAGTTTGCGGTAGTAGGCCGCGAGTTGTTCGTACGGCTGCGGGCGGTATCCCTCGGGGCTGCGCGAGAGCCACTCCAGGCGCCCGGCTTCGCCGCTGGCCGCCACGGAAGGTTGCAGGTCGGCATACTCGAAGCCGTCCTTACGGGCCGACGGCCAGTCCGGTGGCTTGTCGTACAAGGTGGCGACCTTGGCCGCGGTCAGGTCGATGATCCCGCTGGTTATCGTCACTCCGGCCAGCCAGAGTGAATCCGAAGTGGCCTGCTGGAAATTCAGCGCGGGGTAGTTCGCACTCTCCAGGTGCGCGCCCTGCATGCCGAGCTGACCGGCTATTTGAGCACCCACGAGCCGGATCTCACCGACAGCGTGGAAGGTACCTTGGCAGAGCATGTCACCGACGCTGAGCCGCTCCCCGTGCAGCGCTGTGCCGTCGCGGCGCTGCTCCAGCCGTGCGTCGGTCAGGGATAGCTGCCCGGCGATATGAGCCGCGCCGACTCTGACCATGCCGGTGACCCGAAGGCCATGGCCAAACAACCCAGCCGCGATAGCCACCCGGTCGGCCAGCAGGGCGACGCCCCCGTCGTTCTCCAGTTCCGCCTCGGTCAGCAATAGCTGGGCGCCGAGTCGGGCGTCCAGCAGACGGAGTTCACCAATCAGGTGCGCCTTGGTGAGCAGTACGTCCTGGCCGACGACCGAGCCATCAAGATCCACGGCGGTATCGCCGCGGTTGTCAAGTTTGGCATTGCGGAGATCAAGCTGTCCGGTGATGGTGCTGCCGGCCAGCCGCAGTTCCCCGTCCACCTGGGCACCTTCACCTACGAGGTCGCCATTGAGCGTCAAGCCCTGGGCCTGTAGCGCGACACCGCCGGGGTTTTCGAAATGCGCGCCGCCACTCATCGTTACCTGTTTGCTCAGCTGGGCATGCGGCAGCCTGACCGCACCGGTCGCGTGAAAACCGGCTCCGCAGAAGGTGCCGCCGTCGACAGTCAAGCCATCCGCTGCCAGTGCATTGCCCCCCCGGTTTTCAAAATTTGCACCATTGAAATCGAGCTGGCCGGTAATGTGGGCGCCTACAAAGCGCACCTCTCCCCGAGCGTGAAAACGCTGACAGAACATGCTGCCAGCTACCGACAGGCCGAACCCTTCGATCGCCACGCCCTGGGCATTCTCTACGGATGCCCCGTTCATTGTCAACTCACCAGCGACCTGCGTTCCCAGAAGCCGGAGCTGACCGGTTGCCGTCATGCCTGAGCAGTACATTCCCCCGTCGAGCTTTGCGCGATCCAGGCTGATCGACCGTCCGTTCGGGCTGTTCAGCTTTGCGCCGGTGAGATCCAGTTGGCCGCTGATGTGCACATCGAGGAGGCGGGCTTCGCCAGCAATGCTGGCGTTCACGCAGTTGATCCCCCCGTCGATTTGTGCGCTATCCATTGTGAGCGGCAGGCCGTACGTGCTGCTCAGCTCGGCGTTAGTCAGCACCAGACTGCTGGTGACATGTACTCCTATGAGCCGGATTTCGCCATCGCACCGGCACCCTACCAGCGACAAATACCCATCGATGGTCGCGGATTCCGCATTGAACCACGACAAGTAGGTATTACTGAGATCCACGCTGCGCAGCGTCGCGGCGTTGAGGCGGACCACATCGGTGATGCGGCAGTGGGTCAGTTCGAGCGGAGCCTGCACTACCGCTTGCTTGAGGTCGATGTCCCCAACCACGAGAGCACCAATGAGCCGGAGTGCGGGCGCGCACCCGGGTACCGGATCGCAGGCGCCGAGCAGCAGCGCCGCCAGGACCTCGCCACGTATCCGCCTCGACTCGCTCCATGAACTGGTGTCCTGTGGATTGTCCGACAGCGGATTACCCGCGCGCAGGTCCACCTGCACGCCCCTCGGGAACGCTGCCCACACCCGCTTTTCCGTCGGCGAGAGAGCTTCCGCCAGATTTCCCCGCTGATCCTGCGGCGCAGTGCTCATATAGCGATGATGCACGCTGCGGCCGTTGGATTAGTGCATTATCCAGCCGCCGTCTACACACAGGAGCTGGCCGGTGATGAAGGAGCTTTCCGGCGCGGACAAGAACAGCACGGCGTTGGCGACATCCGCCGGTACGCCGCGCCGCTTCACCGACTGCTGGGCCAGCACGTAGGCGTTGTAGCCCTCGCGGTCGGGGTGGATCTCCTCGGCGGCGGTCGGGAACGCCCCGGGCGCGATGGCGTTGACCGTGATCCCGTCCTCGCCCCACTCGCGGGCCAGCGCGCGGGTCAGCCCCACCAGGGCCGCCTTGGCGGTGACGTACGGCGCGAGCCGGGCCAGCGCGCCGAAGAAGGTGTTGCTGGAGATGTTCACGATGCGGCCAGCGCCTGCTGCCCGCATCGCGGGCAGCACCGCCTGGGCGCACACGAAGGCCGCGTCCACGTCGACCCGCTGCACGGCGTGCCATTCGGCGATCGAGAAGTCCGCGGCCGGCTTGCTGGGGTAGATCGCGGCGTTGTTCACCAGCACGCCCACGCCGCCGTCGGCGGCGATGCCCCGCATCACCTCGCCTGCGCCGGCCAGGTCCGTCAGGTCGCAGGCCACGAAGAACGCGCTCCCGGGTGCGCCGGAGGAGTTGATCCGGTCAGCGACCCGGGCGCCCGCGCTGCCGGGCAGATCGACGATGGCAACCCGCCCGCCCTCGGCGGCGAACGCCTCGGCCATGGCGGACCCCAGCCCGCCCGCCGCCCCGGTGATGATGACCGTCGTGTCCGCGAACCGCATCGCCTCTCCTCCCGTCCGCCGGTCCCGCTGCTGGTCTCGCGCCATTGTGCCGTCTTGGGCTGGTGCTGCGGGTGGGGCTATGGTCACGGCATGCGCGTGGGCGCGGTGCTGATCGACATCGACGGTGTGCTGACCGTGTCGTGGCGGCCGCTGCCGGGAACGGTGGCGGCGCTGCGCTCGCTGCGCTCGGCGGCCCTGCCGTTGGCGCTGGTCACCAACACCACCTCCCGCCCGCGGGCATCGATCGCGGCGGCTCTGGCCGAGGCCGGCTTCCCGGTCGGCGCCGGGGACATCCTCACCGCCCCGGCGATCGCCGCCGCCTACCTGAACGACCACTACCCGGGCGCCAGGTGCCTGCTGCTCAACAGCGGGGACATCACGGAGGATCTGGCGGGCGTGACCCTCGTCCGCGGCGACGACCCTGATCCGGTGGACGTGGTGCTGCTCGGCGGGGCCGGCCCGGAGTTCAGCTACCAGGCGCTCAACCGGGCGTTCGGCCACCTCCACGGCGGTGCCGCGCTGGTCGCCATGCACCGTGGCTGGTACTGGCGCACCAGCGAGGGCCTGCAACTGGACAGCGGGGCGTTCGTGACCGGCCTGGAGGGGGCGGCGGGCATCCGGGCCGAGGTGGTCGGCAAGCCCGCCGCGGCGTTCTTCGCCACCGCGCTGGCCCACCTGGGCGCCGACGCGGCGCACACGCTCATGGTGGGCGACGACATCGAGTCCGACGTGCTCGCCGCCCAGCGCCACGGGCTGACCGGAGTGCTGGTCAAGACCGGCAAGTACCTGCCCAGCACCCACCGGAACGCCAGTGGCACCCCCGACCACGTCCTTGAGTCCTTCGCCGGCCTGCCAGCCCTGATCGGGTACCTGGCCTGACCGGCGGCCGCCAGCCGTGCGCCACATTTAGCACGGGACGATGACGGCGCGGTTGCGGGCCGCGGCTACAAGCCGGGCCAGGTCTTCGGGGTCGCTGGTGAGGATCCGGTCGCCGGACGCGGCAAGCAGTGCCACGGTTGCGTCGATCGGATCGGTGGTGCCCGATTCGGCTAGCAGTACTCCTGCTTCGCGGCCATCGCTGTGACTCACCGCGCGCACGTCGACCGCCCGCAGCACCCGGGCCAGGTTCGCCTGGCGGCCGCGCCGGTCACGCCACACCTGAGCCACGACCATCGCGTTACTGCGCAACTCCAGCCCGTTCTGGTGCGCGACCCGGAGCCTGGCAATCATCGCGCGATCGTCGCGGTCTACCGACAGCAGCGCGCCCGCGTCAAGGATCAGCGCGCTCACGCCGCGTTATCGCCAGCCGCCAAGCCCAGCTCACGCTCGGCCCTGGCGACCTCCTCGGTGGTGAGCACGCCGTGTTCGGCTTCCCAGCCTTCCAGGAACTCGGCGAGCGCCTCGGCCCGGAGCTTGCTCGCCGCCGCCTCCGCGAGCCAGGCTGACAGCGGTTTCCCAGCCTGAGCTGCCGCCGACCGGACCGCGTCGCCGAGTTCCGGCTCGAACGAGATGCTCAATTTGTCCACCTTCACAGTCCAAGGATACCGTGGTAGTTCGCACCACGGTAGTAACGCTCGCTGAAGGTGACGGCTATTATCCGAGCAGTTCACTGACGGGGCAGGAGGTAGCGCTGCGGTGGCTGCCATATCGGAATCCGGGACGCTGGGCGCCCTTCCGGGCAGCCAGTTCCCGCTTGGTGCGACACCCTCGGCCGCTGGCACGAACTTCGCCGTCGCCTCCGCCGTGGCTGACGCGGTCACGCTGTGCCTGTTCGACGACGCGGGCACCGAAACCCGGATACCGCTGGCGGACTACGACGCCGGCGTCTGGCATGGTTTCGTGCCCGGGGTGGGGCCGGGGCAGGCATACGGGTACCGGGTGACGGGGCCCTACGATCCCAGGCGGGGCGTGCATTGCAATCCGGCGAAGCTGCTGCTCGACCCCTATGCCCGGGCAATCAGCGGTGAGGTTGCGTTCGGCCCGGAGGTGCTGGCTTACGCGATAGGCAACTCCGGAGCGCCGAGCACGCTCGACTCCGCCGGGCACGTGCCGCGGAGTCTGGTCGTGGACCCGCAGTTCGCCTGGGCCGGCCGCCGCCCGGTGAGTCCGCGCTACTCCGACACGGTCATCTACGAGGTGCACGTCAAGGGGTTCACGATGGCCCACCCTGGAGTGCCCGCGCAACTGCGCGGTACCTACGCCGGACTCGCGCACGAGGCCGCCATCGGTTACCTGGTGGACCTCGGCGTCACCGCCGTTGAACTGCTGCCGGTGCACCAGAACGTGCCCGAGGAGTTCTTGGTGCAGCGCGGGCTGACGAACTACTGGGGCTACAACACCATCGGGTATTTCGCGCCGCACGGCGGCTACTCGGCGGAGGTGCGGGCTGGGCGGCCCGGCGGTCAGGTCGCCGAGTTCAAGGCCATGGTGGACGCGCTGCACGCGGCGGGATTGGAGGTGCTGCTGGACGTGGTGTTCAACCACACCGCCGAAGGTGGCCCGGGCGGGCCCACGCTGTGCTTCCGTGGGCTGGACAATACCGCGTACTACCGGCTGCAACCCGGCGATCCGAGCCGTTACGTGGATACCACGGGGTGCGGCAACTCGCTGAACGCGGGGGAGCCCGTGGCGCTTCAGCTCATCATGGATTCGTTGCGGTACTGGCTCACGGAGATGCGGGTCGACGGGTTCCGTTTCGACCTTGCGCCGACGCTGGGCCGCCAGGACGGCGGGTTCGACCAGGCGTCGGCGTTCTTTGACCTCGTCGCCCAGGATCCGGTGGTGTCCCGCGCGAAGCTCATCGCCGAGCCGTGGGATGTGGGCCAGATGGACAGCTACGACCTGGGGCGTTTCCCGCCGCTGTGGCGGGAGTGGAATGGCAAATACCGCGACAGCATGCGTGACTTCTGGCGCAGTCACCAGATTGGGATCGGCGAGTTCGCGACCCGGTTCAGCGGCTCCGCGGACCTTTACAGCGGCACGGAACGCCGGCGCCCGACCGCCTCGGTGAACCTGATCACCGTGCATGACGGGTTCACCCTGGCGGACCTGGTCTCCTACGACGGCAAGCACAACGAGGCCAACGGTGAATCCAACCGGGACGGAACCGACGACAACCGCTCCTGGAACTGCGGCACCGAAGGCCCCACCAGCGATCCGGCCATCGTGGCGCTGCGCAGCCGGCAGTCGCGGGCGATGCTCACCACGCTGCTGCTGTCGTTCGGCGTGCCCATGCTGCTCGGCGGCGACGAGCGCGGCCGCAGCCAGCGAGGAAACAACAACGCCTACTGCCAGGACAACGAAATCACCTGGTTCGACTGGTCCACGGCCGACGATGAACTGCTGGCCTTCACCCGGCGGCTGATCGCCTTCCGCAAAGACCACCCGGTCTTCCGCCGCCGCCGGTTCCTCGCCGGGACGGAGGCCACCGAGCTTGGCTGGTTCACCCCGGCAGGCACGCCCATGACCGCGGCCGACTGGGCAGATCCCAGCGCGCTGTCCCTGGCCATCTACCTCGACGGTTCCGATGACCCCGACCGCGCGCCGGATGGGACCGCGCTGCTGGACGACGACTTCCTGGTCCTCTTCAACGCTTGGTGGGGGCCGCTGGAGTTCGTGGTCCCCGGCACCCGTGACGGGCAGACGTGGCAAGCGGAGATGGACAGCTACGACCCATCCGCGGACCCATCCGCGCCCGCGGCAACACCGCCGCGCCTACCGGGTGACCGCATCACCGTCGGCCCACGGTCGGTGACCGTGCTCCGCGGGCCGCGCCCTCGCTAGCGTTAGCCGGTGACGGGCTCGGTGCCGGCCGCGTGCCGCCGGGCCAGCTCACGGTAGAGCCCGGGGTTGGTATCGACCCACTGCTTGGCTCCTCCGGAGACCTCCCCGATGACCCGCGCGGGGACCCCGGCGGCGAGCATGCCATCGGGAATGATCATTCCGGGCGGCACGGTGGCGCCCGCCGCGACCAGCGCGCGGCTGCCGACGACAACGCCGTCGAGCACCGTGGCGCCGTTGCCCACGAGCGCCTCCGTGCCGATGACCGCGCCGTGGACGACGCAGAGGTGACCGATCGTCGCGCCCGCGCCGATCTCGGTCACCGGGTCGGCACCGCCATGGAGCACCGACCCGTCCTGGACGTTCGCCCCCCGGCGTACGACGATCGGCCCGAAGTCGCCCCGCAGCACGGCCCCGTACCAGATGGATGCCTCCGCCTCGACATGCACATCGCCCACGAGAGTGGCGGTTGGCGCGATCCACGCCGCGGGGCTGACTTCCGGCGTACGGCCCTCGAAAGCAAACAGTGGCATCCGCTAATGATGCACCGCCCCTCGCGGCCTCAGAAGTCCATGTCGCCGACCGCACCGGCGCCGACCCGCGCACCGGCCTGGCGCCCAAGGTCCTGGCCGCCGCCGTGGCCGCCGCGGCACGGGTCGCCGTCGAACACTGGCAGCGGGCCGGGGCCGGCGTCCCGTTCGGCGACGTGCTCCGCGAGGCTCTCGCGCAGCTCGCCCCCGCCATGCGGGCCGCGGGCGGGCAGCGAGATGGCGAGGGGTGACGGCTCCCATCCCGGTCACTCCGCCAGCGGCGGGCCAGCGGCAGGCTGCCGGGCCTCATGGGTCCCCCTGGACGCTGCGGCAACTTGAGTGCCAGCATCGCTGTCATGGCGGAAGGAGATCACCGACTGCCTGGAGGGGTGGCGATGGCGCATGCCTGAAGGCCGTGATACGGGTCGTCTCGATTTCCCATTTGTTGGCATTCCCTCGTTCCTGCGCTCCCCGCTGATCCAGGATCTCGGGCAACTCGACGCGGATGTGGCAGTCCTGGGGGTGCCCACGGACGAGGGATCGCCGTTCATGCCCGGGTCCAGGTTCGGCCCGCGGTCGATCCGCGAGCACTCGCTGCGGTTCGTCACCGATCCGCCCGGCTACTACGACCCGCAGGAGCGCAGGCGTTACCTGGAGCGCGAGATGCGCGACAACCGGATCGCCGACGTGGGCGACGCCGACATCCTGCCCACCAACCCCGCCGATACGTTCCTGAACGTCACCGGCGCCACCCGGGCGATCTTGGACCGGGGAGCCCTGCCCGTCGTCATCGGCGGCGATCACGCGGTCACGTTCCCCGTGGTGCGGGCGTTCGACGAGGCCGGGTTTGGGCCGCTGCACGTGGTCCACTTCGACGCCCACCTCGACTACATGCCGTTCGTGCACGGCATCTCGATGACCAACCAGCACGCGTTCCGGCACATCCGGCGGATGGCGAACGTGGCCGGCATCACCCAGGTGGGGATCCGCAGCATCCGGGGCAGCGAGGAGATGCTCGCGGACTCGCTGCGGGACGGAAACCGGGTCGTCACCATGGAAGAACTACGCGACGTGCGGGTCGCCGGGCTCGTCGAAGCCCTGCCGGAGAACGCCCGGGTGTACGTGAGCATCGACATCGACGCGCTCGACCTGCCGCTCGTGCCGGGGTGCGTGTCCGCGGAACCGGGCGGCCTGCACTACGAGGAACTGCGGGCGGCCCTGTTCGCCCTGGCCGAACGGACCGACGTGATCGGCTTCGACCTTGTCGAGGTGAATCCCATGCTGGACGTCGGGACGGGCGTGACGTCCTATCTTGCCGCGCACACGATCGTGGAGTTCCTGGCGCGGATCTGCGCCCAGCCGAGATGGAGGGAGAGGACGCAAACGTGAGCGGGCCACTGAAGATCGATACGCACATCCACCTGTACGCCTCCCGCGAGGAGGGGGAGTGGTGGAAGTCGGGCTACGAGATCTGGGAGTACGGCAAGCGCGACGGCGTCCACTTCAGCGGCGACGCCGGCACGCTCGGGGAGACGGTCGCGGCGCTCGGGCGGGGCGAGTTCGCCCACGGGGTCGTGATGAACCTTTTCGCGGCCGACCTGTTCCGGCTCCAGTACGAATCCACGCTGCCGCCCGGCGGGGACCCGGCGGAACGGGCCCGGGCCCTGGCGGAGTTCGACGGCACCGTCGGCGAGCGGTACGTGGCCTTCAACCGGTGGCTCATGGACACGCTGGCCGGCGTGCCCACGATCAGCGGGTTCGTGGCCATGGATCCGTGGGCGCTGTCGCCGGAGCGGAACGTGGCACACCTGCGCGAGATGGCCGAGCGCGGCGCGCGGGGCGTCAAGCTGCACCCGGTGGTGCAGCGGTTCGAGGCGAACGACCCGCGCCTGCACCCCGTGTACCGGGCCTGCGTGGAGATGGGACTGGCCGTGCTGTCCCACACCGGGCCGGCCCGGGGCGGGGAACGCTTCGCCGAGGTTCCGGCGTTCGCGCCCATGCTCGCGGAGTTCCCCGGCCTCACGGTGCTGCTCGCGCACCTGGGCGGGGGCAAGTGGCAGGACACGCTCGCCGTCGCCCGCGCGTATCCCAACGCCGTGTTCGACCTGTGCGAGATCATCGAATGGACGGGCGCGCCGAACGCGCCGACCCCGGAGGAGCTGGCCAGGCTCATCCGCGACATCGGCCCCGAGCGCGTCGTGCTCGGGTCTGACTACCCGTGGTACGAACCCGAGCACACCGCGGAGCTCGTCCTGTCGCTGCCGGTTCTTTCCCAGCCGGAGAAGGACGCGATCCTGGGCGAGAACGCCGCCAGGATCCTCCGCCTTCCGGTTTGACCGTAACCCCACCGGTGCCGTCAGGAGCGGGTGGCCGTGGCCCGTTTCCTTGACCGGGACGCGGCAACGTTCACGCGGCCGCTGCACCGGTCGGAACACCAGCGGCGGGACCGGTTGCGTGATTCGTCGACGAAGACGTTGATGCAGCCCGGGGCGGCGCAAATCTTCAGCCGGCCGGGGTGGTCGGTCATCATCATGGCCAGACCGAGGCCCGCGTCGCAGGTGACGCGGCGGGCCAGCGGGGCGTCCGGCGGCGCGAAGAAGATCTCCCGGCCGGCGGGTGTGCGGGCGATCCAGGGGGTGATGCCGGCGCCGGCGAGCAGCACGTTCAGCTCGGCGATGGCGACCGACTCGTCGCTGGCTTCAAAGACGCGGCGGATGCGGGCCCGCAGCCGGTGCAGCTCGATCACGTCGCGTACGCCGACGGTGTTGGGCCCGAGCATGCGGTGCCGGCGCAGGAAGCCGGTGACGGCGGCGATGTCGGGCAACCGCTCGGGCGGGTCCTGGCGGGGGTCGTAGCTGTTGGCCAGCTCGGTCATGAGGCGCACCGATGCATCGGTGTAAGAACCGTAGTCCACTTGACTCCAAACAGCCGGACCCCTAGCCTTGTTAGGAGTATAGGCGGTTTTGGTCAAAACAAGATCCAAGGCCACGGAGGGAGACCGCCCATGCCCACCCCTTCATGGGATCGCGCTCGAGTCCCCGCCGCCTGCCGGCGGCCCGGTCACCGTCATGGCTTTCGGCCGGGGCACTGAGCCGGCTCCGCCGCACCCCGCCGTCCCCGGCCGGGCTGCGGATCGGGCGGCAGCCGCCGGGCCCGCCGGGCGTGCTCCGCCCGTCCCTGACCGCCGGGCCACACCACCGCGGGTGCCGGGCGGCATCCCCGCCGGCGGCGCGACGCAGGACAGCCAGCGGAGGGCAGCCGTGACCGAGGCGCTGCGAACGCTGTCACCGGCGCACCGCCAGGTCCTGAACGAGACGATCCTGCGCGGCCGCACCGTCAACGACGCGGCCGCGGCCCTCGGCATCCCGGTCGGCACGGTCAAGGCGCGCGTTTACTACGCCCTGGGCGCGCTGCGGGTGGCCCTCGCCGAACGGGGAATGCCAGAGGCGAGAGTGGTGGGGGCGGCCGGTTGTGGTGGAGGATGACGTTGTGACCGAGTCTGTGCTGGTGCCGCCCGGCGAGGGCCGCGCCGTCCTCGTCAAAGAGGGCCACCACGTCCGCGCCGTGGACGTCGAGGGCGGCCAGGTCGGCGACCTGTTCGCGTTCGCCGCCGCCGATCCGGGCGAGTACGCCAGCGCGGGGCACACCAGGGTCGCGATCAGGAAGCTGTTTCCGCGGCCCGGCGACGCCGTGCTGACCAACCGGCGCCGCCCGATCCTGTCCGTGACGGCGGACGCCTCACCCGGGCGGCACGACCTGCTGTACGCCGCGTGCGACCCGGCGCGCTACGCGCTGCTCGGCGCCGACCCGTCGCACCGTTCCTGCGCGGAGAACCTCCGCGAGGCCCTGCACGAGCACGGATTCGGCCTGCCGGTGGTTCCGCAGCCGCTCAACATCTTCATGGACATCAGGGTCGAACCGGACGGCACGCTTACCACCCATCAGGCCTCCACCCGGCCCGGCGACTACATCGCCTTCCAGGCGGCCATGGACTGCCTCGTGGTCTTGTCGAGCTGCCCGATGGACATCGTGGGCATCAGCACCGGCGGCATCACGCCGCTGGAACTGCAGGTATACCAGGCGCCGCCGGCCGGTTAGGGGCCAGCGCCCGGGCCCAGTTCGGCGGTCGCCGGGCCCGGCCCGGTCTGCGGCTTTTATCTTGACCCGTCCCGGTGGACCTCCGTACTTTGTCAACTGTCGACCGTCGGCAAAGCTCCTGCCCGGGGGGTCGCTTGTATCCGTATGAAACCGAGATGCTCGAGCGGCTGTGGTTCCCGGTCGCCCGGGAAGCCGACGTCAACGCCGGCCCGGTCGCGGCCGAGCTGCTGGGCCGCAAGATCGTCGTCTACCGCGCCTCGGGCGGGATCGCCGCGGCGCGGGACCGCTGCCCGCACCGGTGGGCGCGGCTGTCGCTGGGCCGGACCACCGGCGACGAGCTGGAATGCCCGTACCACGGCTGGCGCTTCGACCGCGACGGCGCGTGCCGGCTGGTGCCCTCGCAGCCTGGCGCTCATCCGGCCGCGCGGCTGGAGACCTTTCCCGTGCATTCCGGCTTCGGGTTCGTCTGGGTATCGATTCACGAGCCGTTCCTGGCGCCACCGGAAATCGGCGAGATGGCCGATCCCGGCGACGAGTGGGAGATCGGGCACGGCGAGCCGTTCGACGTCGGCTGCGGGCTGCGGGCCATCACCGAGAACTTCCGCGACTCGAGCCACTTCGCGTTCGTGCACAAACAGACGTTCGGGGACGTCTCGCCGCTCATCCCCGGCTATACCGTGCGCCGGGATGGCTGGCGGCTCGCCTGGGAATTCGTGCTGAGGTACGCGGGTGAGTGGCAGACCGAGGGCGGCGCTGGGACGGGCTCGAAGTACCGCTTCGGCGGCACCGACGCCGATCCGCTCGACGCCGGCGTGGCCTCCAGCCAGCTCATCAACTACCGCTTCTGCGCCGGGAGCCTGTCCTACGTCTACACCGAGCACCCCGGCGGCGGTAAGCGCATCGTGTGCCAGGTAGCCGCGCCGCTGACCACGGGGGCCGCCGGCTGCCGCGTGTTCTTCTTCGTCGCGGCCAACGCCCCCTTCCGGGCGCACTACGGCGACGTCGCGGACCAGGTCGAGCTGGAGAGCCGAGTCTTCGCCGAGGACGTCCCGATCGTCGAGTCCCTCGACCCGCCGGAAGCCCCGCTGGAACTCGACGGCCAGGCGCACGTGCGGGCGGACCGCTACTCGGTGGCCTACCGCCAGCTTTACCGCGAGCTGCTGGACGAGTTCGCCGCCGCGCACCAGGCCAGCGCGGACGCCGCAACGCGCCAGACGGACCGGCTCGGCGTGTGAGCGGCCGCGGCCGCGGCGCACCCGGGCTCCGGCGCGCGGCGCCCGGCACGCGGGGCCTTCGCAGCGGCAGCCCCCGCAGCGGCAGCCGCCGAGCGGCTGCGGAAGGTCCAGTTCCTGGGCATCGGCCTGACGATCGCCGGCCTGTTCGTGCTCGGGCTCGGCCGGTGACGGTTCCGGGCCGGATCAGGGTGGCACGGACCGGCGTAATGCCCAAAACCAGCCGCGCCACGACGGAGGGATGGCTGTCCGCCTTGCTGGCCCGCGGGTCAGGGCCCCGCAGGTCACGGCAGGGCGATCGTCGATCCGCCGTCGACGCTCAGCACCGAACCGGTCATCGACCGCATGCCGGCCAGGAAGCACACCGCCCGCGCGACCTCGTCCGGCTCGATGATCCGGCGCAGCGGCAGCGTGCCGGCGACGGCCTGGACCGGATCGGCGACCCCCTCGAAACCCCCGTACGACGCGGCGGACAGGTCGGCGTACAGGTGCTCGGTGCCGACCGGCCCCGGCGCCACCGCGTTCACCCGGACGTCCGGCGCGAGGTCGGTGGCAAGCTGCCTGGTCAGGTTGACCACGCCGCCCATGGCCGCGCAGTAGGCGGCCCACCCGGCCCGCATGCCGAGCACGCCGGCGTCGGAGGCCATCGTCACGACGCAGCCCCGCGCCGCCCGCAGCGGCTGCTCGGCCGCCTGCACGCAAAAGAACGTGCCCTTCAGGTGCGTGTCGACCGTGCGGTCCCACATTTCCTCGGTGACGTCGGCCAGCGGCGCGGACTCGTAGCTGCCCGCGTTGGTGAACAGGACGTCGATCCGGCCGTAGGCGGCGAGCGCGCCGTCGACCGCGACGTAGCAGCCCGCCGCCGTGCTGACGTCGGCCGCTATGGTCCTGAGCCGGTCCCCGTGCCCCAGTTGCGCCGCGGCGGCCTCAAGTGTTTGCGCGTCACGCCCGGTGATCGCGACCGACGCGCCGCCGCCGAGGAACCGCTGCGCCGTGGCCAGCCCGATACCCCGCGACCCTCCGGTGACCAGCACCACGCGGCCGTCCCATTCCATCCGAGCCTCCCTGCTGACCAGGCCGTTTGGGCTGGTGAATGCTACCGTCCCCGCGACGGGAGGAGAAGACCGTGAGCCAGTTGAGCATTTACTGCGATTTCCGCGCGAGGCCCGGCGAGCCGCCCGACGCCGCCGACTTCGATGACGGCATCACCCTCGTGCAGGCCGCGGATCGCCTCGGGTTCGGGCACGTGTGGACGACCGAGCAGCACGGCGTCGACGACGGGTATCTCCCCGCACAGATGCCGATGCTCGCCGCGCTGGCCAGGGAGACCAGCCGGATCCGCCTCGGCGCCGCGGTCATCCTGCTGCCGCTCACGCACCCCCGGCGGGTGGCCGAGGAGGCGTGCCTCGTCGACGTGCTCTCCCACGGCCGCCTCACCCTGGGGCTCGGCGCGGGCAACTACCCGGACGAGTTCCGCATCTTCGGCGCCGACCTGGCGGACCGGGCCCGGGCGATGGACGATGGCGTCGCCTTCATCAAGGCGGGCCTGTCCGGCGGGCTGCTCCCCGACGGGGCCTGGGTCAACGTGCCGCCGGTCCAGCGGCCGGTCCCGCTGGTCCTCGGCGGCATGCGCCGGGCGCCGGTCGAGCGCGCGGCGCGCCACGCCGATGGTCATTTCGCCTACGAATACCTGGCGCCGGAGCGCGAACTGCCGCGGCTCTACCGCGACGTGATACGGCCCGCGCTGGACCGCCACGGCCGCGGCCCGGGGGACTTCCGGCTCATCGTCGCCTCGGTGATCTGGGCGAGCGACGACGCCGACCGGGAGTGGCGGGAGGTGGTCGGCCCGGCGTTCCGCTACCAGCAGCGCAAGTACGCCGAGTGGGAGGGCGGCGTCCCGTCGGCGGGCGGTTACGCCTTCTCCGGCGATCTGGCCGCGCTGCGCCGGGAGATGCTGATCGGCCTGCGGCCGAGGTCGCCGAGCGGCTGCTGGGGCTGCGCGAGGCGTACCCCTTCGACGAGTTCGTGGTCTGGGCACGGCTGCCCGGCGTGCCGCTCGGGATGGCGCTGGCGCACCTTGAGGCCCTTGCGGCTGAGGTGGCGCCTGCGCTCGCCGTTTCCGCCCGTTAAGTCCGCATTTGCCGTCTTGACGGCAATTACGGCGCACGGATACCGTGCGTTGACGGTCGACAGTTGACGAGATGTGTTCCTCCCCGGCAGCGGTCGCGCCGTTCCAGGCTGGCAGTGAGGGGGGACGGTGACGGTGAACCCCGTACCACCCGGCGGGCTTGACGGCCGGGTGGCAGTCATCACCGGGGGCAGCTCGGGCCTCGGCCGGGCGGGCGCGAAACGGTTCGCGGCCGCGGGCGCGAAGGTCGCGATCGGCGCCCTTCAGCCGGACCAGGGGGCGGAGGTCGCCGGGGAGATCACCGCCGCGGGGGGCGAGGCGTTCTATCAGGACACCGACGTCCGCAACCCCGCTGATGTCGAAGCGCTGGTGAGCGCCGCCGAACGGCGCTGGGGCCGGATAGACGTGCTTTACGCCAGCGCCGGGGTGATGCCCGTCGGATCCGCGCCCGATACCTCCGAAGACGACTATCAGCTGGCCGTCGACGTCAACCTGGGCGGCTGCTTCCGGCTGGCGAAGTACGGGATCCCGGCGCTGGCCCGCGCCGGGGGAGGCTCGGTGGTCCTTACCGGGTCGGAGATCGGCATCCGTGGTGCCAGCGGCGCCGCGGCGTACTGCGCGTCCAAGGGCGCCGTGGTGAACCTGACCCGCGCGCTGGCGATCGACTCGGCACCGCTCGGGGTCCGGGTCAACTGCCTGTGCCCGGGGCCGATCGACACCCCGATGCTGCGCGCCTGGTTCCAGACCGGCGATCCCGCCGAGCTGGAGCGGACCCAGGTCGCCCCGCTGCTCCTCGGGCGGCTCGGGCGGCCCGAAGAGATCGCCGAGGCGGCGTTCTTCCTGGCCAGCGATGCGTCGTCGTACATGACCGGCGCCGTGTTCGTGGTCGACGGCGGTGCCACCTGCTGGTACGGATTGTGAGGCCGGGAGCATGGAATCGCAGGCAGCGCCGCGGCGCCTGGAGGAAATGACCTGGCTCGAGGTGCGCGCGGAGATTGAGGCGGGAACGCCCATCGTGCTGCCCGTGGGCGCGATCGAGCAGCACGGCCCGCACCTTCCGCTGGGCACCGACGGCTTCATCCCGCGGCACATCGCCGAGGAGGTGGCGGCGCGGCGCAGGCTCATCGTCGCGCCGACCATGTTCTACGGTGCCTACTCCCGGCCGCGCAGCGGCGGCGGCCGGCACTTCCCCGGCTCGACCGGCCTGCCGGGGCGGGTGCTCGAGCAGGTGGTCCGGTTCGTGGTCGACGACTTCCTGCACCAGGGCTTCCATAAGGTGGTCATCCTCAACGGTCATTTCGAGAACGCCTGGACCCTGCTGGAGGGCGCGGAACAGGCGAGCGAGCCCTACCACGAGACGTCGAAGGTGCTCCTGGTCAACTGGTGGGACCAGGTGACCGACGACGACGTACGGAACATCTTCGGCGACACGTTCCCCGGGTGGGCGACCGAGCACGCCTCCATCACCGAGACGTCGATGCTGGAGGCGTTCGCGCCGGAACTCGTCCGCACCGACAACAAGCAGGCCGGCGGCGCCGAGCGCCTGGTCAGCTATGACATCTTCCCGGCGCCCGCCGACATCCTGTGGCCCAACGGCATCGGCTACAGCGCCGAGGGGGCGACCCCGCAGATCGGGAAATCCCTCACCGGCCTGCTGATCGAGCGGCTCACCGCGGTCCTCGATCACGAATTTCCCGAGGGGCAGGGATCTTGATGCGGATTTACTTCTGCTCCGACATTCACGCGTCCCGCAAATGCTGGAAGAAGTTCCTGGCCTCCGCCAAATACTACGATGCGAACATCATCGTGGTCGGCGGGGATATCACCGGAAAGTTCGTCGTGCCGATCGTCAAGCAGGCCGGCGGCCACTTCACCGCGAAGTTCCTCGGCGTGACGCGGCGGGTCGAGACGCCCGACGAGATGGCCAAGCTCAAGATCCGCATTGCGGACACCGGCCAGTACTACCGGGAAATGACCCCGGACGAGGAGGCCTGGTACGCCGAGGACCAGGTCCGTATCGACGGGCTGTTCCAGGAGCTGGTGCTCGAACGCGTGGCCGAATGGCTGGAGGAGGCGGACACCAAGCTCCGGGGCACCGGTATCCGGTGCATGGTGAGCGGGGCCAACGACGACTTTTTCGTGGTCGACGAGGCGCTGCGCAAGTCCGAGGTCATCGAGGACCCAAACGGCCGGGTCATCGAGCTAGATCACGGTTACGAGATCCTCGGCATGGGCTACGGGAACCCTACCCCGTGGCCGTGCCCTCGGGACATCCCCGAGGACCAGCTGGCGGCCCGGATCGATCAGGCCGCCGCCGGCGTAAGAAACCCCGGCAAAACCATCTTCAGCCTGCATGTGCCGCCGCTCGGCAGCGGGCTCGACCTGGCCCCGCGGCTCGACGAGGACCTGCGGATGGTCATGAGCGGCGGGGGACCGGAAATGATCCCGGTAGGCAGCACGGCGACCCGCGACGCAATACAGAAGTACCGTCCTCTGATCGGCCTGCACGGCCATATCCACGAGTCCAAGGGCATCAAGAAGCTCGGTGACATCCCGATCGCCAACCCCGGCAGCGAATACGGCGAGGGAATTCTGGATGGGGTGCTCGTGGACATCCACCCGAAGAAGGGCCTGCGCGGCATCCAGCTGGTAACCGGCTAGGCCTGGAGTTAGTGAAGAAGGACGACATGGCTGAGAAAAGCATTCCCGCCAGCATGCCGGCTCCTACCGGCGTATTCACCCGCGCAAGCTCCGGCCTGGTCCGCAACGTCAAGACCGACGACGTCCTGTTCTACGGCTGGCAGCAGATCGCGCTGAGCTACCTCATTTTCATCGTCCTCGCCTGGAGCGCCTATCCGGGGGCGTCGATGGAATGGGCGGCGGCGCTGGCCACCATCGGCGGCGTCGCCATGGGCATCTGCTACGCGATGCTCGCGACCGTGTACCCGAGATCCGGCGGGGAGTACGTCTTCATCTCCCGGATCATCCATCCCGGCGTCGGGTACGCGGTCAGCTTCTCGTTCGCGTTCTGGCAGATCTTCTACTACGGCGTCAACGGCGCCTTCCTGGCGATCTACGCCCTGTCGCCGTTCTTCGGGGTGCTCGGCGTGCAGGAGCACAGTTCCGCGCTGTTGAACATCTCGACCTGGTTCAGCAGCGACTGGGGCATCTTCATCGCCGGCAGCTTCATGATCATCTTCTTCGCCATCCTCCAGGGCCGGGGGATCGGCCGGTACTTCCGCTGGCAGCGATGGGGGTCCTACATCGCGCTGGTCAGCCTCATCATCACGATCATCGTGCTGACGCTGGCCGCGACCGGCGTGTTCGACTTCCAGTCGAACTTCAACAGCCTCGCGGGGAGCGGCGCCTACCAGCACATCGTGGCGGGCACCCACGTTCCGGCCGGCTCGTTCCACGAGACGCTGAACTTCATGATCTGGCCCGCGTTCTCCATCTGGTTCGCGGTCATCGCGGTGTCGTTCAGCGGCGAGGTCAAGAACGTCCAGCGCGGCCAGATGATCGGCATCAACGGGGCAATGATCACCATGGGCATCGCCACCATCGTCTTGTGCTTCCTCTACCGGCACGCGTTCGGTACCGCGTTCCTGCTCTCCTCGTCCACCTCGCCGCACTATCACCTCGCCGCGCCGCCGTACGTCAACGTGTTCACCGCGATAGCCGGCAACAACGTGGTGCTGACGGTCCTGACCTTCGGCTGGGTGCTCGTGATCGCGTTCTTCGTGGGCGCGACCACGCTGGTGTACTCCACCCGCGCCATGCTCGCGTGGAGCATCGACGGGATCGCCCCCGAGCGGCTTGGCGACGTCAACGAGCGGTACCACTCGCCGCACTGGGCGATCCTGGTGTCCGCCATCATCGCCGAGGTCTGGCTCGGGCTGTTCGCCTTCACCAAGCTGCTCGGCCCGATCTCCGGGTTCCTCGGCTTCACGTTCTCGTTCCTCGCGGTGAGCCTGACCGCGATCGTCTTCCCCTTCATCAAGAAGGACGTGTTCGAGAACTCGCCGGTCGCGTGGCGGGTGCGGGGCATACCGGTGATCAGCATCATCGGCGTCGTGTCGACCGTGTTCGTGGTCTTCGCGATCTCGCGGATCCTGGTCGACAAGACCTACACGCCCAACCTCGGCTTCGGCGACTTCGGCGGGCTGATCGTGCTGGTCGTGGGGGCCATCGTGTTCTACGTCGCCCGCGCCTACCGGCGCAGCAAGGGCGTCAACATCGACCAGCGCTACAAGGAGATCCCGATCGAGTAGCAATCCCGCGGACCGGCCCCCCACCGGCTGGGGGCCGGTCTCCCGGCCGGGGACCGGTCCTGTTCCGCCTGTGCCGGAAGATCTTGGGAGGAGTCAGCAATGCCCCGGTACGTTCCCGAAGACTCGCTTAAGTCGCCCCGGTTCACCGGCATTCCCACCTTCGCGCGGCTGCCGTACGTACGCACCCTGGACGACGTGGACCTGGCGGTCATCGGGGTTCCGTTCGACACCGCGGTGACGTACCGTACCGGCGGCAGGTTCGGCCCGAACGCGGTGCGGGCGGCGTCGGTGATGATCCGCCCCTACAACCCGGCCCAGGACGTGAACCCGTTCGAGATTCTCTCCTGCGTCGACTACGGCGACATCGCGATCGTGCCGGGGTTCATCGAACGGTCCTACGAGGCGATCGAGCGGGACCTGCTGCCAGTAGTCGAGGCCGGGGTCATCCCGATGCTTATCGGCGGCGACCATTCCTGCACGCTGCCGCACCTGCGGGCGACCCGGGCGCGCGGGCCCATCGCGGTCGTCATGTTCGACTCGCACACCGACGCCTGGGACTCCTACTTCGGCGAGAAGTACACCCATGGCACGTGGATGCGCCGGGCCATCGAGGAAGGGCTGGTTGACGCCGCCCATTCGATCGAGGTGGGCCTGCGGGGCCAGCTCTACGATCCGGGCGACTGGACCTCGCTCTCCGACGAGCTGGGCCTGGACTACGTTACGTGCCGTCAGCTCATGCGTGACGGCGTCGACGCGGTCTGCGCCCGGATCCGGGACCGGGTCGGCGGCAAGCAGGCCTTCATCAGCTTCGACATCGACGTCGTGGACCCGGCGTTCGCGCCAGGCACCGGCACGCCCGAGGCCGGCGGGCTGTCGTCATACCAGGCCCTGGAGCTGATCCGCGGCCTGTACGGCATCGACTTCATCGGGTTCGACGTCGTGGAGGTGATTCCCTCCTACGACCCTGGCGGGGTGACCGCGACGCTTGCGGCTAATCTGGCCTTCGAAATGATGAGCCTGTCGGCGGTTCGCCGCCGGGGAACGGCCGTGACTTGAGCCAATGATGGGCGAGGAGGAAATGCCCCGGAACGAGGCCATGGCCACGCTGGAGCCGCTGCGTGGCCAGACGCTGGGGATGCAGGCGGCCGACGCCATCCGCAGGCTCATCGCGACCGGCCGGCTGGCCGGGGGCGATCACCTGATCGAGGCGCGCATCGCGGAGCAGCTTGGCATCAGCCGCGGATCGGTGCGCGACGCGCTCTGGCTGCTGCGCGGGGAGGGCCTGGTCCGCGACGAGCCGCGGCGCGGAACCTTCGTCGCGCAGCTCACCGCCAAGGACGTCCGTGATATCTACGACCTGCGCATCGCCGTGGAGATAGCCGCGGTCCGGCTGATCAAGCAGCGCTCCGAGGTGGAGCCCTTCCGGCAGCTACAGCGGGCGATCGACGACATGAAGGCAGGCGGGCGGGACGCGGCGGCGGCGGCCGAGGCGGACCTCGGTTTTCACCGGGCGGTTTGCGCGGCCAGCGGGAACTCCCGGCTGCACGGCGTCTTCGTGCGTCATGCCACCGAACTGCTCACGCTGCTGCGCCTCGACGAGGAGAAACTCGGCCACCAGCCGAATTCGATCGCCGGGGAGCACGGGCAGTTGCTCGATGCGCTGCGCTTCGGCGATCTGGCGACGGCCGAAGCGGCCTTCCGTGAGCACCTCGAGAACGCCCGGGACCGGGTAACCGCGTACGTCGAGCGGGCCGACAGCCCTAACGGGTGACGTCCTCGACGTCCTCGTACCACTTGACCCGGTTGCCGACGCGGGCGCGGAGCTTCCACCGCTGCGTCTTCGGCGCCTGCTCGATCGCGTCGTCGAGCCGGCCGGCCCGGTCCCGCACGCTGTCGGCGGCATCCGGTGGAAGGGCGGGGTAGCCGGCCAGCGAGTCGGTGATCTTGTTCAGGTTCGCCCGGGTCGTGTAGTAGAACCCCCAGTCCTTTCGCATGATCCCGGCGATGTATTCGCTGTCGATCTGTTCCTTGGCCCGGCCCAGGTCGTGCTCGGTCAGCAGGACGATGGAGTCGATCAGGTCGTTGGCCGTGAACTCGTGAATCTGCAACTTGGTGAGCAGCAGATCGGTGACGCCGATGGTGGGCGTGTCCAGTTCCAGGCGGCCGGAGAAATCAATGGTGTGCGCCATCACCAGCTCGTCGAGGAAGACGTCGGCCTTGAGGCCGTTCCCTGGATGCTCATAAACGAAGCGCTTGATGCCGAATTCCTGCGCCTGGCGGATCGCCGGGTCCAGCACGTAGCCCCGCTCCTCGAACAGCGCCGAGATCCCGCGCTTCTGCTTGGAGTAAGCCATCAGGTCGATGTCCCGGTAGGGCCGCCGGCCGAGCGCCGTCAGCAGCGGCGCGTTCACCGGGCACTGGGCCCGGATCGCCAGCGACCCGGTCAGCCGCACGGTCAGCGACCGCTCGGCGGCCAGGCGCATGAGGACCTCGGCCTCGGCCAGCACCGCCTCGGCCCGGGCAGCCTCATCCGCCGGGTCCGCTGTGTTCATCGCCATGGGCCGCCCTCCACCTGACCGTCACCGCCGGCCGTTCGGCCGTCATTGTGCCGGGTGCCAGCGCCACTGCGGGCCAACACGCTGTGGATATGCTAGCGGGCATGCGCGATGCGGGCCCGTGCGTGGTGGCCGTGCTCGGTGCCCCGGCCGGCGCCCCTCCGCCCGGTCTGGAACGGTCACCGGCCGGATGCGAACTGCGTTTTATCCCGGACTCGCAAAGCCTGGCGTCTGTGGCGGCGGATGCGGACGTCGCTTTCGTCTGGCCGCCGCGGCTGGATTGGCTCGCCACGGAATGGGGATGGAGCAAACGGCTCCGCTGGATAGCGACGTCAACCGTCGGCGTCGACTGGCTGCTTTTCCCCGCGCTTGTGGAAAGCGATATCGTCGTTACCAACAGCGCCGGTGTCTTCGACGGCGCCATGGCGGAATACGCGCTGACACTGGTTTCCGCCATTTGCGCCGACCTGCACACGACGATCCGGCTCCAGCACGAGCACCGGTGGGTGCACCGGGAGATAACCCGCCTGGCCGGCCGTCAGGTGCTGGTCGCCGGCGCCGGCGGGATCGGCCGGGCGATCGCCAGCCTGCTGACCAGGGCCGGCGCTGAGGTCAAGGCCCTCGGCCGGCACGGCCGGGAGGATCCCGAGCTGGGCTGGATCGCTCCCGTATCGGAATTCAGCGCCCTCCTGCCGGCCGCCGACTTCGTCATCCTGGTGCTGCCGCTCACCGGCGGCACGCGCGGCCTCGTCGGGGCGGACGAGCTTGCCCGGATGGGCGGCGACGCCTGGCTGATCAACCTCGGCCGGGGCGCCCTGGTGGACGAGCCCGCCCTCATCGAGGCGCTTCAGCGCGGCGCCATCGGGGGCGCGGCACTCGATGTCTTCACCGGCGAGCCGCTGGCCGCCGGCTCGCCGCTGTGGACGCTGCCCAACGCGATCGTGTCGCCGCACATGTCCGGGGACTTCCGGGGCTGGGAGCGCGCTCTTGTGGACCTCTTCCTCGGCCAGCTCGGGCGCTACCGGGCGGGGGAACCGCTGGCCAACGTCGTGGACAAGAGGCTCGGCTTCATACCCGGCAGCTAGCTTCGCGGCGCGCCGGCTCGGCCGGTGACGACCGTGATGACCGGGCCGGTGAGTTTCGTCATGACCCGCTGGGGGTGACGTCCCGGCACCGGGCCCGCCCGCTACCGTGACCGGGTGGACAAGACTGCTCCCGCCGCCACCGGGCCGGGCTATGTGCTGGCGGTGCTCGCCTCGGGTGGCGGCCGTAGCGGAGGGTGGATACTGACGGCATGGGCTGCGAGGTGTCTTGGTTCGGCGCGCTGTGTGACGACGACTACGAGTTCCTCGGGGTGCCGGACCCGATGCTGGTGTCCAGCTGGGAGCACTGCCGCGGGATCGCGCTCGCCGCGGAGGAGGCGGGGTATGACAACCTGCTGCTGCCGTCCGGTTACGCGTCGGGAATCGACCCGGTGGCGTTCGCAGCGGGGATCGCGCCGCTGCTGAAGCGGATGCAACTGCTGCTGGCGGTGCGCATGGGTGAGCTGTGGCCGCCCCAGCTTGCCCGCCAGCTCGCCACCATCGATCAGATGCTCGGCGGCCGGCTCACCGTCAACATCATCTCCTCCGAGCCGCCCGGCCAGGCGATGGAATCCGCGCCCAGGTACCGCCGCACCCTGGAGATCATGCGGGTGCTGCGGGACCTGCTGGACGGCAAGAGCGTGGACTTCCACGGGGAGTTCCTCGACGTTGCGATCGACCCGCCGCGGCTGCGCCCGGCCGGTGGCTGCCCGCCGTTCTACTTCGGCGGCCTGTCCGAGCCGGCCCGTGAGGTCGCCGCGCAGGCCGCGGATGTCTACCTGATGTGGCCGGACACGCTGCCGCGGGTCGAACAGGTCCTGGCCGACATGCGGGCGCGGGCCGCCCGGTATGGCCGCGAGCTGCGCTTCGGCTACCGCGCCCACGTCATCGTCCGCGACACCGAGCCGCAGGCACGGGCCGCGGCGCAGCGGCTGGTTTCCCGGCTCGACGCGCAGGCCGGGGAACAGATCCGCAGCCGGTCCCTGGACACCACGTCCGCGGGCTCCATGCGGCAGAACGACCTGCGCGAGGCGGCCGATGACGAGGGCTACGCCGAGCCGAACCTGTGGACCGGCATCGGCCGGGGACGCGCGGGAGCCGGCGCCGCCATCGTCGGCGACCCCGGCCAGGTGCTCGCCAAGCTGAAGGCCTACGCCGCCCTCGGCATGGAGGCGTTCATCTTGTCGGGTTATCCGCACGCCGCGGAGGGCGACCTGTTCGCCAGGCACGTGCTGCCGCACCTCGACCACGGCCCGCTGATGCCGCGCCCGGTCGGTGCGTGACGAAGGCCGCCTCGCACGCCTGGTGCAGCCACGCCGTAACATTTGGCACAATGAAACGGATAGCTTGTCCGCTCAACTGTGACGGATAGCCACTCCATTGGGGAAAGCATGGCCACGAACCAGGTGCGGTCGCCCTCGAGACGCGCCGACGCCGAGCGCAACCGCGGCAAGGTCCTCGCGGCCGCCCGTGCCGCGTTCGCCGATCCAGGGGCCGAGGTGTCGATGGCCGAGGTCTCGCGGCGCGCGGGGGTCGGCATGGCGACCCTCTACCGCAACTTCCCCGGGCGGCGGGAGCTTCTCGAGGCCCTCTACACCGACGAGGTCGACGCCGTCTGCGCGGCCGCCGGGACCGCCGGCGGGCAGACGCCCGGCGCTGCGCTCGTGGCCTGGCTGAAGCGGTTCTTCGCGTTCTACAACACCAAGCGCCACGTCGGCTCCGAATTGCTCAAGCACTCCGGCGCCAGCAGGGCCTTCTTCAGCGGCAATCGCGACCGGGTGCTCGCCGGCCGGCCCCTCCTCGCCGCCGCGCAACGCAGTCACGAAGTCCGCGACGACCTCACCCTCGAACAGATCCTCGACATGATCATCGCCATCGCCGCGATCCAGGGCGACCCCGGCTACCTCGAGCCCATCCTGCGGGCCGCGCTCGACGGGCTGCGCCCAGCCGCTTCGACGTGACCGCACCGCGGCGAAACGCCCGGTGAGCGAGGCTGGCCCTCGCCGGCCATCGTGATCGCGTCCAGGCGCTTCTTCAGGAACTGCGCCGATACGACCGGCCCGTAGTCGTTCGGCCTGCCGACCGGCGGCCGCAGCGCCTCGATGACCGCGTCGTGGTCGGCTTCGTAGAAGTAGACGAGCGAGACGAGATCCTCGTCCGGCGCCTCCGCCTGCGGCGGCAGCACGCGATGCCGGTTGGACTTCCACCGGCCGCCGCTCCAGCGGGCGAGCAGGTCACCGGTGTTGATCGTGAAGGAGCCGGGGTGGTAGGGCACGTATTCCCAGCCGTCCTGTTCGGTCCACACTTGCAGGCCGCCCCGGCCCGGTTCCCGGTCGAGGACCGTGACGGTGCCGAAGTCGGTGTGCGGGCCGATCCGGTACTGGCCCGGCTCGGGCTCACCGGCCACCGTCATCGGCGGGTACCAGTTGATGTTCATCGTGTGCGTGGCGTGCCCGGTGTGCCGGGTGAAGAAGTCAGCCTCCAGCCCCAGCGCCGCCGCGCACACCACGAGCAGCTCGTCGGCGAGTTCGCGCATGCGGGCCAGGTAGGTGACGACGGCGGGGTGAAGCCCCGGCACCTCGGCCGGGTACACGTTGGGCTGGAACCAGTACCCGTCCACGTCCGGGTCGCCGGTCGGCTGGTCGGCACCGACCGCGAACGACTCCTTCAGGTCCGGCGGGGTCTGCGTGCCCTCGGCGTAACCGTTCGCCTCGACGCCGGTCGGCAGCCAGCCCCGGCCGCCGACTGTGACGGCGTAGCGCTGCTTCGCCTCGTGCGGCAGCGCGAAGAACGCACGCGCCTGCGCGCGGACCTGGGCGCGCAGTTCGCCGGGCACCCCATGCCCGGTGATCAGGAAGAAGCCCACGCTCTGGAGCGCCGCGTCGACCTGTGCGGCAACGCCCGCGCGGCCGCCCTCGTCGCCGCTCAGCCAGGGGGCGAGATCGACTACCGGAACCGATGACTGCATGCTGCACCCGCTTACCTTCGGTCGTGGCAGGCCCGGGGACGCCGGTCCGGCCCGTTCCATCCCATGACGGTGCGCGGCCGGTGGTGTCGTTGTTCCCGGTTTGTCCCGGCCCGAAAGCCGCCCGGCGAACCCGCTGGGGCGGGGCTGGAGGTTCGCGCAGAGGTTGCTGAAGTGAGGGCATGCGGCTGGCCCCGTCGGGTAGCCTCATGCCTCCTATGGGTGCATTCGATCAGCTCGCTCGCCGGTTTCCGGCATTTGAACCGACCCCTCCGATATGGCGGATGCGCTGCCGGTGCCCGCTCAGGGCCGGCCGGCCCGGGCAGATCGCCGCTTGCGAGTGCCGCTTCTGGTGGCGGACGAGCAGGCGCGGCCGGTGGTATGCGATCTCCAGGCGCCGCGCGTTCCGCTCGCTCGTGCCCGAGTTGCGGCGTGCGCTTGGCGACTTCGAGCAGGGCGGGGGCTGGCCCGCGCGCTAGGCCCGGCACCGGGCTCACCGTGCGGCCCGGCCGGCCGCAGCGGCTCGCGTCGCGCTACGGAGCCGGATAACTTCGCTGGGGCTCGGGCGGTGGCGCCACGAGGTGCAGGTGGGTCACCTGGAGCCGGAGGCTGGTGATCCGGAGCACGAACCCGGCCAGGGCCGCTGCATCGGGCAGGTCGACGCGGAGGGTGGTTGTCCCCCGGCCTATCGCGATCTCGCAGTCGTCGAACTCGGCGCGCAGCGCTTCTCCCGCCTGGCCAGCGAAGGTGATCTCGTAGGTTAGGGACTGCACAGGGCACGTCTCGCAGTACGCGGGGAGGGGGCCCTGGCTCGAGTGGCGGGGCCGATGACGCGCCTCAGATTACCCTGTTGATCTTGCCGCGGTGGGCCTTTTGATCTTGCGATATCGCCCCGGCAAGGGCTTGACGCGCGCTTACTCTGCGGGCCTGCCCGCCGCCGGCCGTGGCCGGCCTCCCGCCACGCCCGCGTCAGCGGCGGGGGCAGATCTCGTGCTGGTAGGCGCCGCCCGCGGTGCGGCGCACATCGTCGGCCGGGCCGAAGGCCTGCCCGCAGCGGGCGCACGTCCGCCCGCTGGCGTGCAGCTCGTTGCCTTCGAGGTCGGCGCCCTCGGTCAAGAGGTGCTCCTGCGAGTCCTGGATGTCGTGCGCCGTCTGGATGCCGGGCAGCGGAAGATTGACACCTTCCGCTGGGTGGTCCGTCCGCGGCGTCGGGTCTTCTTGCATTGCGGCCAGCTTTCTGCTTGTCACGAGGGAGCGCCAGGAGCGGTTGTGGCGCCGAGTGCCTGCTTCCGGAAGTCCCGGACCACGTCGCCTACCTCGCGGACCGCCCCATGCCGCCGCCGGATCAGGTCCGCGACCAGGCCCGTCCAGCCGGTCTGGTGCGATGCGCCGAGCCCGGCGCCGTTGTCGCCGTGGAAGTACTCGTTGAAGACGAGGTTGTCCTTCCAGGCCGGATCCTGCTGGAGCCGGTCGGTCCACCCGAAACAGGGCCGCCGGCCGTCCGGGCCGGTCAGGAAGATCGAGACGAGCCGGCCCTGGAGGTCGGCGACGATGGCGCCCAGCGGCAGCCGGTGGCCGGATCCGGTGGGGTACTCGACGGTCAGGTCGTCGCCGAAGAAGCGCTGGTAGCGCTCGAGAGAACTACAGATCAGGTAGTTGAGCGGGAACCAGAGCGGGCCCCGCCAGTTCGAGTTGCCGCCGAACATGTCCGTCGTGGACTCGGCAGGCTCGTAGTCGATCGCGGCGTGCACGCCCTCGGCATCGAGCACGTACGGGTGGTCGCGGTGCCAGGCGGACAGCGCCCGCAACCCGTAGGGGGACAGGAACTCCCCTTCGTCGAACAGCTTCGTGAACAGCTTCTCCAGGCGTTCGATGCCGACCACGTTCAGCAGCAGCCGCTGATCGCCGGGCTCCCCGCGCATCTGCCCGGTCTGGCGGAGCTTCTCGATGTCGTTCAGGCCGCGGCGCTCGGCGTAGTCCGCCAGTTGCCTGCTGATCGTCACCGACCGTTCGAGCATCTGCTCGTCAACGACGACGGCCGCCAGCATCGGGATGATTCCCACCATGGACCGGACCTGGACCGGGACATGGGCTCCTTCCGGTGTGACGAGGCGGTCGTAGAAGAGCCCGTCATGTTCGTCCCACAATTCCTGGCCGTCGATGGCGTCGGTGATCGCGGTGAAGTGCTCGAGGAATTTCAGGGCCAGATCGGTTTCCGGCCGCCGGCCGCTCCAGTAGAGCACGACGGCGATCGACGCCATGGCGATCGCGTAGAACGCCATCCAGCCGGTCGCGTCCGACTGCTCCAGGATGCCGCCGACCGGCAGGTGCGACCGGTCGATGGGCCCGATGTTGTCCAGCCCGAGGAAGCCGCCCTCGAACACGTTGTTGCCGCCGGCGTCCTCCATGTTCACCCACCAGGTGAAGTTGACCAGCAGCTTGTCGAAGACGCGGGACAAAAAGCCGAGGTCGCGGGCACCGTCGATGGCGAACACCTCGAGGGCGGCCCAGGCCTGAACGGGAGGATTCACATCGCCGAAGTCCCACTCGTAGGCCGGCAGCGCCCCGTTCGGGTGCTGGAACCACTCCCGGCAGAGCAGCACGAGCTGGTACTTGGCGAACGCCGGGTCGACGTGAGCCAGCGCCACGCAGTGAAAGGCCAGGTCCCACGCGGCGAACCACGGGTACTCCCACTTGTCCGGCATCGACATGATGTCGAACGAGTTGAAGTTGCGCCACCGCGCGTTGCGCCCGTGGCGGCGGGATGCGGGCGGCGGCGGCTGGGCCGGATCCCCGTCCAGCCACCGGCCCACGTCGTAGTAGTACAACTGCTTGCTCCACAACAGCCCGGCAAAGGCCTGCCGCATGACCAGGGCCTCGTCCTCGCCGGCCGTCTCGGGTGTGAGTTCGGCGTAGAACTCATCGGCCTCGCTGCGCCTGGCCGCGATGACGCGCTCGAAGTCCCCGCTGGGCGCCGCGGGCGCCTTCGCCGGCGCGCCCGCCGGGCGCAGCCGGATCCGCAGTTCGGCCGTGCCTCCCGGCGGCACCTCCAGCCGGTACCAGAAGGCACATTTGGTGCCGCGCCGCTCCGGGTTGACGGTCGCCGCGCCGTGGATCACATGGTCGTTGATCCCGTCCTTGGGGTACGGGGTGATCGGCTCGGTGCCGAACAGCCGGGCCGTGTTGGTCTCGTTCTCGCAGAACAGCAGCGCCGGCTCGGTGCCGTCCGGGCCGTTGCCGGCCACCAGTTCCAGGGTGCCGAGGTAGGGGTGCTCCACCAGGGCCGCCGCCGGCCCGGTGGCCGCCATGACCGGCTTGACGGCGCCGGTCTCCCAGGACCAGGTGTTCCGGAACCACGCCGTCGGCAGGATGTGCACGGTGTCGGTGTCCGGCCCGGCGTTCGTCACCGTCACCAGCATCAGCAAATCCGTGGGATCGGCCTTGGCGTACTGGACCTCGGTGATCCAGTAGCGGTCGCCGTCGAACACACCCGTGTCGAGAAGCTCATACTCCGGGTCTGTCTTTCCCCGCCTGCCGTTCTCCGCCCTCAGATCGTCGTACGGAAACGCCGCCTGGGGGTAGTGGTAGCGCCAGCGGTTCCAGGCGTGGCTGGGCAGCGCGTCCAGGTACCACCAGTACTCCTTGGCGTCCTCGCCGTGGTTCGCCTCCGCGCCGGTCAGCCCGAAGATCCGTTCCTTGAGGATCGGGTCGCGGCCGTTCCACAGCGCCAGCCCGACGCAGAGCCGCTGCTCGATGTCGGAGAAGCCGGCCAGGCCGTCCTCGCCCCAGCGGTAGGCCCGGGAGCGGGCGTGGTCATGCGGCAGGTAATCCCAGGCTTCACCGTCCGCGCTGTAGTCCTCGCGGACCGTCCCCCACTGCCGCTCGCTGAGATATGGCCCCCACAGGTACCAGTCGCTGGCCTGCCGCAACCCGTCCTCGAGCCGCCCAAACCCGGCTACCCGGTCGCTCTCCGTACCCATTCCCGGTCTCCCAACTGCTGTTTCCCCGTGGACGCCACCATGACGATGTACACCACTCACCCACCGGGTCCTCGGCGAGCGCTACCGGTCCTGTCCTCATGGTCGCGCCGGCGGTGCCGGGCGGCATCACCCGTGGCGGGGTGAAATGCGGCGCGGGTCACTGCACCGTGAGCAGGTAGGACTGCCACGGCTCCAGCGCAACGAACAGGCCCGGGCTGCCCAGCTCGTCGCCGTCCCGCTCGAACACGCTCCCGCCGAGGAGGTCGGTGAGCCGGGAGGGCCGGCCGCGCAGGTCCATCCAGTCCAGCGAGATCAATCCTTGCGCGGGCTGCCCGGACAGATTGACCACCACCAGATGCCGGTCGATGCCGCCGTCGCCCGCCCAGGACCAGGCGAGCAGGTTGCGGCAGGACTGGTTGTCGGGCCAGCCACTGGCTTCGAGCAGCCGCCACACCCCCGCCCGCACCCGGTGGTCGGCGACGGCGGCGAGCAGCCGCCGGTACCAGCCGGCCAGGTCCTCGTCTGGCGTTTCGTCCGGCCGGCGCGCCAGGAAGACCGGCGGCCGGACCCGCCGGCCCTCGAACTGCCCTTCGTGCCACAAGGTCGCACCGGGCAGCGTGGCGATGGTCACGGCGGCGGCCCGCTCGGCGGCGGCCGGCAGGCGGGCGGCGATCCGTGGCTCGTCGTGGTTCTCGAGGAAACGCATCAGCCGCGACTGGTAACCGAGGCCGGCCCGCAGATGGTCGCGGACCGCGGCGGCGTCCGTATCGATGATCCGGTCGTAGAGCCGCTTGTCGTAGCAGAAGCTGAATCCCTGCTGCTGGAGCTCCCACTCCAGGTTCCAGTAGGTTTCGGCGACGAGCACGGTGTCCGGGTGCCGGGTACGCAGCTCAGCCAGCACGGCCGGCCAGAATTCCTCGGCCGGCTGAGGTCCCGCCCGGCCGCCCCAGGTCTTGGCGAAGATGTCGTTGATCAGCAGCATGGCCATGTCGCAGCGGATCCCATCGCACTGGCTGGCGATGTCCCCCAGCGTCTCGGCCGTCGCCGCGCGCATGGCCGGTGCGAACGCGTCGAGCTGCACGACGTCGGGCCAGGGCGGAAAGTACGGGTCGCGGCCGTGGGCAAGCACGCGCCCGCCAACGGCGAGCCAGCCCGCGGGGTCGGCCTCGATGTCCCCCTCGTTTCCCTGCACGAACAACTCGGGCCTGCTTGTTACCCAGGGATGGTCCGGAGCGACGTGGTTGGGCACATAGTCCAGCAGCAGCCGGACGCCGCGGCCGGCCAGGGCGGCGCGCGCCGCGGCCAGTGCCTGGGGGCCTCCGAACGCCGCGTCGGCGACGTACCGTCGCACGCAATACGGCGATCCGGTCACGTCCTCCGGCCGCAGATCTGGCAGCGCTTCGGCGAACGACGCCCGCAGTCCGGGGTTCGCCACCGCAAGGGCCAGCCCGGCCGGGCTCCGCTCCCAGACACCCATCAGCCAGACCGCGTCGACGCCTGCCGGCGTGACCGCGTCCCAGTCGGCCGCCGCCACGTCGGCCAGCGTCAGCCGCCGCCTGGCGGCCCGGGACAGCGAGTCCAGCCAGACCGCCGTGTTGACCTCGTAGATCACCGGCTGGGTCGGCCATCCCGTCATCGCACTGCCCGTTCCCTGAGGTCAGCTACCAGGCTCAGGTTCATCCGCCGGGTGCCGTGGCCACATCACCCCGGTGGGGTGAACCGCGCGGCCGTCACGTAGCCACGGCCGTGCTGGTGTCCGCTGGCTCAGAGCAAGCGGAGCTGGACGGCCCGCTCCAGAGCCTGGGGGCGCGAGGTCACGCCGAGCTTCTGGTAGATCGACCGGAGATGGGTCTTCACCGTGTTGCGGGAGATGTAGAGGGAGTCCGCCATCTGCAGGTAGGTGCTGGTCGGCAGCAGCTTGAGGATCCGCAGCTCGGCGGCCGTCAGCGGCTCGGCGAGCACCTGGCGGGAATGGGCCGGGTCCGGCTGTATGGCGTGCACCTCGATCGCCGCGGCGATCAGCTCTCCGGTGAACGGGTTCAGCCGCACCTGCGGCGCGTGGTCGATCAGGTAGCCCGTCACCTGGGGTGCGGTCGAGACGACCGCGTCGAAGAACCCCCCGCGGCGGGCCGACTCGAGCGCCCCGGCCAGGACCCCGGCGGCCATCGGGTCACCGCGCTCGATCGCGACCGCGGCCAGCAGTAGCTGATGGATCAGTGCCTGCCGCGGGGTCAGCTCGCCGAGCGACGGTGACCGCAGGTGCTCCTGCGCGGCGGCGTGGTTACCCGCGGCAAGCGCGATCCTGGCCAGCAGCATGTCGCGCCGGGTGGGCGACAACCTGCCCGCTATCTCGGCGGGGGTGTGCAGGTCCAGCAGCGACAGGCGCAGCAGCGCCTCCAGCGCGTCGGCTCGCGCCAGCAGCGCGGACCTGGTCCCGGCGAGGAGGAGCCGCGCCGCCTCGACGGTCGCCAGCGCTTCGCGGACATGCCCGCGGGCGGCCCAGATCCTGGCCCGGTCGAGGCGTGCAACGAACTCGAAGATGGGCCGCCGCCGCTCGGTAATTGAGAGCACCCGCTCGGTAAGCCGCTCCGCGGTGTCGAGGTCCCGCCGCTCCAGCGCCAGGCCTGCCAGCGTCCGCAGGTGATCGACGGCAAAGAAGTGCTGGTCGAAGCCGAGCCGCCGGGCGTCGGCGTTGGCCGCCTCGGCGGCGTCGGCGGCGCCGGCCAGGTCGCCGTACTGGAACCGGGCCAGCGCCTGTCCCCCGGGCACCATCACCCGCCTGGCCGGTTCGCTCAGCTCCGGCATGGTCCGGGCCGCGGCCGCCTCGCGCTCCACCGCCGGGAGGTCTTCCAGACTGGTGTAGATGCGCATGAGGACCAGCGGAATGGCGGGGCTCCACTGGTCGGTGAGCCCGGTCCGCTCCCGGATGTCCCGGGCCGCCCGGGCCGCGGTCACGGCCTCGTCCAGCCGGCCCGTCTGCGCGTGGTGGAACGACAGCATCGTCGCGTACCCGGCCGCGACCTCCGAGTCGGCCGGGACCGGCGGCTCGGCGCGTTCGAGCAGGTCGAGGTACTCACCGCCGCGGACCGTGTCGCCCGACAGCAGCAGGTCGGTGGCCAGGCCGAGCAGCCGCTCGGGGGCTTGCGCCAGCAGCGACGGATCGAGCGTGCTGAGATCCAGCGGCGCTGGCATGGCCGGGTCGCTCATGAAGTCGGCCACGACCCGGGCCTGCAACAGCGCCAGCGCCCGGCCGGGATCCCGCGCCGTGAGGTAGTAGCGTGCCGCGTGCCGCGTTTCCCCGGCCGACTCATACCATTCGGCGGCCCGCAGCCGGAGCTCCTGCTCGCGGCCGGGGTACCTGGTCCGCAGCTCGGTGCGCAGCACCTGGCGGACCAGGTGGTGGTACCGGAACGTCGTTCGCTCGTCATCGACCGGCACGATGAACAGGTTGGCCGCGTCGATGCTGCGCAGCAGCGCGGCCGCGTCGTCCCGGCCGGTGACGGCCGTGCACGCACCGGCGGTGAGCGGGCCGAGGATGGACGTGTCCAGCATGAACTGGACCAGGTCCAGGGGCTGCTGTTCGAGAACCTCGGAGACGAAGTACTCGGCGATCGCGTAACTGCGGATGTCCAGCGCCCGTGCTATGCGCGCCGGATCCGTGCTGCCGTGCAGCGCCATCGCCGCCATTTGCAGGGCCGCGGCCCACCCCTCGCTTCGCTGGTGCAGCAGCGCCAGCTCGTTGTCGGCGACCTCAACACCGAAGTTCTCCAGCAGGTCATGGCTTTCGGCCAGGGAGAAGTACAGGTCATGGTCGCGAAGCTCGCACAGCTCACCCGACATTCGCAGCCGGTGCAGCCGCAGCGGAGGGTCGCTGCGGCTGGACAGCACGAGCTGGGCGGTCCCGGCCGGCCAGCGCTCCACAAGATCGGCCATGCCCGCCGCCGCCGCCGCTGCCGCGTCATGGAAGTCGTCCACGATGACCGCGCTGCCCACGGGCAGCTTCGCGGCATCGTTGGCGATCGAGGCGGTCACGTCGGCCGACACGGCGCCATCCATGGCGAGCAGATTGGCGGCGTCGGAACCGAAGTCCGGCGCCATCACCCGGGGGGCCTCGATGAAGGCGGCCCAGAAGCGGGCCGGGTTGATGTCGGCCCTGTCGCAGGACAGCCAGGAGGTGACGCCGGGTGGCCGTGCCGCCGCCCAGCTCGACAGCAGCACGCTCTTGCCCGCGCCCGCCGACCCCACCACGACGGTCAGGCGCTGGCTGGCTCCGGCCGTCAGCTGTTCGTGCAGTACCGGCCGGGTGACCAGGGTCGCGGGCAATGTCATAGGGCGGAACTTTGCGAGCGCAAACCGAACGCCTCGTAGGGCGCCGCGCTCAGTCATCGTTTGTGCAGCCACACCTCTCCCGCGGTTCGCGCCCCCCTACACCGATGGCCGCAGGCCCTCCTGATCCTGTGACCGTCCGTTAGCGCCTGCCCCATCGCGGGCCGTCCCGTAGGTCCATCGTTAGCGATGGCGCAGGCGAACGGCATCACCCGTTATGGCAAAAAATTAGTAATGTAATAGTAAAGAATTGACCAAGATGGCGTTGTGCCTGGCGGTGCTCGACGCGCCCTGCGGAACCCGGTCACCCTCGGGTGGGTGATGCGGCAGGCCCGGCTTCTCGGCAGGCTGGCCAGACGCAGGAAAGCAACGGACTGCGAGGCGTAACCCATGCGGTCAAATACCTATGAGATCACCTTCATGGGCCAGGCAGGCACCAGGCTCCGGGCAGAGTTCGACGACTGCGAGGTCACGGTCGGCCCGGGCACCACAACCCTTCGCGCCGATCTCCCGGATCAGGGGGCGCTCTCTGGGCTGATGGAGCGGATCACCGGCTTCGGGCTCGAGGTGATCGACGTGAGCCTTGTGGCGCCGCCGCCCGCGCGATGAGGCAGGCCTGCCCGGTCGTCTTCACCCTCATGGCGCCACCTGGCCGGAGCCCGGCCTGAGCTGTCTCACGCCGCGGGACTCCGCCGGCGGGGCGGGCTCCCGGGCTGCTGGAGCGCGGGATGCCAGGGAATTAGCGCACATGGGTCCTCCGGCCCGCCGCCGGAGCGGCGGGCCGTCCCCCCAAGCAGGACCCCCATCCGTAAGGTATTTGGTACATGTCTCAGTAAGTTCGCAAAAAGCATGAGGAACGAAGGCACGTGCCCGATGCCCCGCACTCGGCCGGCCGCCGCGCGGCCGCGAGGTACCTCCACGCGTTACTAGCCCAGGAGGGCCCCTACCGCCGGCGCTGGGAACGCAACGTATTGCGCTCCCGGTCCGCGGAGATCAACCAGCTCGCCGTCGCCGAGGTGCTGGCCCGGTATCTGTGGAACCATCCGCGCGCTACCGGCGACGCGGACGTGCTGCCCCGCCAGCTCAAGGACACCGTCGCCCGCGCGCTCTCCGGGACGCTGCTCAGCCGGCCGACGCTTGCGCTGTTCATCGACGCGTTCCGGATCTCCGACGCGGACGCCGACCGGCTGTGGCGGCTGTGCGCGGGCTCGGGCAGGATCAGCGTGCTGTCCGGGCCGCGGGCCATGGGTGCCAAAACCGAGACGGACCTGCGCTCGGCCTTCGGCCCGCACCGCCACCAGACCGTATCCCTGCACGACCACGTCTACGTCGGCCCCGACGGCCGGATCGCCCGGACCCGCACGCTTCAGGTCATCGAGGCACTGGCCGACGACCTCGATCACATTCCGTACCTGTACGACACGAGCGCCGTGACGCTGGAGGTCGGGCAGGGGTGCGGCGACATCCCGGGCGACCTCTACCAGATCAGCGAGGACGTGTACGCGGCAAGGATCCCGCTGGCCCAGAAGCTGTCCGCGGGCGAGACCAGCAGCCTCGAGTACGTGACGACCTACGCCTACCCCGGGAACCTCGACGACCCGCAGGAGCGGGAGTTCCGCCGCGCCGTCATGAGGCGGCTGGAGAACTTCGAGATGCGGGTGGAGTTCCACCCGGACATGCTGCCGGCCGGCGTCTGGTGGGGGGTCTGGGACGGCCTCGACGGGGGCATCGTCGAGCGGGAGCCGGTGTCCCTGGGTGGCCAGTTCGAGGTGCACCGGTTTCTGCGGTCCATCGAGAAGACCGTCGTCGGGTTCCGGTGGTCCTGGGGCGACGTCCGCGCACCGTAGGGCCGCTAGCCCGCGGCAACCCGGCCCCGCGGGCCGGCCTGGTCAGCGGGCCGATGCCGGTTCGCTGGCCGAGCCGTAGGCGCACAGGTCGCGCACCACGCATATCTCGCAGCGTGGCCGCTGCGCCCGGCACACCGTGCGCCCGTGGGCGATCAGCGCGACGTGCAGGTCGTACCGGATGCCGGGCGGCACCAGCGGCGTGAGCAACTGGTGCGCCTTGTCCGCGGTGGTGTTCGCCGGGATCCAGCCGAGCCGGATGGCGACCCGGTGCACGTGCGTGTCCACCGGGAAGGCGGGCCTGCCCATGGAGAAGGTCAGCACGCACGCGGCGGTCTTCGGTCCCACCCCGGGCAGGGACCGCAGGTAGGCCTCCACCGTCGCGTCGTCGAGATCGCGCAGGCGGTCCACGTCGAGGCGGCCCTCCCGGTCCTCGATGGCCACCAGGATCTGCTGGATCCGGCGCGCCTTCTGCTCGGCGATGCCGCCGCAGCGGATCGCGTCGGCGACCTGCCCCGGGGGAGCGTCCGCGACCTCCTCCCAGCTCGGGAACCTGTCCTTGAGCTGGGCGAACGCCCGCTCGGAGTTGACGTCCGAGGTGTGCTGCGACAGCACGGTCGCGACGATCTCGTCGATGATCGGCAGCACCGGCTTGGGCACGAACGCACCCTGGCTGGCCCGCAGCCGCCGCTGCACCGCCACACTGGAGGCGGCCCCAGCGGCCGGTGTTGTCGTCACCGGCGCAGCCTAGCCGCACGCAGGCGGGTATCGGCCGAAGGGGGGCGACGGAGAAGACGCCCGCCGCGCCGGGCCTCGGTTCGTTCCGGGCGGGACGGCATCCGACAATGGAGTTCAGCGGGAAGTCACCATTCGTCGGCGGGCGAGCGGGCAGACCGGAGAGCAGGAGCGGTGCGGATCGGGCTACTGGGAACCCTCGCGGTGCACGACGAGGCCGGCCCGTGCGGGTCGGCGGGCACCGGGTGCGCGTGCTGCTGATCCTGCTGGCCCTCGACGCGGGCCGGGTGGTGCCCACCTCGTCGCTGATCGAGCAACTCTGGGAGGACGAGCCGCCGGCCAACGCGGGCAACTCGCTCCAGTCGCTGGTGTCCCGGCTGCGCACCGCGCTGCGCCAGGCCGGCCCGGGCGACCAGGTGATCGAGTCGCATCCGGCCGGCTACCGGCTCGCGATCCCGCCCGGCGCGGTCGACGCCGTCACGTTCGAGGCCCTGGCGCGGCGCGGGGCCCAGGCGCTGGCCGGCGGTGATCCGGCCATCGCCCGGCAGGCGCTGCGGGAGGCGCTCGGCGCGTGGCGCGGGCCCCCGCTGGCCGACGTTGCCGGCACGCGGTTCGCCGCCGGCCCGGCCGCCCGGCTGGCGGAGCTGCATACCCAGGCCACCCTTGACCTGATCGAGGCCGGCCTCGCGCTGGGCGAGGGGGACGGCCTGGTCGGCGAGCTGCGCGCCGTGATCGCCGCCGATCCGGTCGCAGAACGCCCCCGCGGGCTGCTCATGCGGGCCCTGTACGCAACCGGGCGCCAGGCCGAGGCGCTCGCGGTGTACACGCAAACCCGCGAGCTGCTCGCCAGCGAGCTGGGCGTGGACCCCTCCCCCCAGCTCGAGCAGGTCTACCTGAGCGTGCTCCGCCAGGACATCCAGGACGGGCCGCCGGGGCCGCCGCCGCCCGACGGCGATTCTCCCGGCGGCGCCGGTGCCCCTTCTTATCCAGCAGAACGGCTGGCGCGTGGTGACCCGGATGCCCCCCGGCTGACCGGGGTGCGCAAACCCCTCACGAGCTTTGTCGGCCGGGACGAAGACGTGTCGCGGGTGCTGAAGATGCTCGCCGAGGGGCGGCTCGTCACGCTGACCGGGCCAGGCGGGGCGGGCAAGACGCGGCTGGCCATCGAGACCGCGGCGCGGATCGCGGCGGAGCCGCCCACCGGGCCCGCCGGGACCGTGGCGGCCCAGGGGCGGGATCCGGCCGGGGCGGGCTGCCCGGTGTGGCTCGTCGAGCTGGCGCCGGTGACCGAACCCGGCGAGGTACCCCACGCGATCCTCAACTCGCTCGGGATCCGGGAGAGCCCGGTGCTCGGCCACAGCGGGACCGGCCAGTTCGGCACGTTCGCCGACCCGGTGGAGCGGCTGATGGCCGCGCTGGCGCAGCGGGGCGGCCTGCTTATTCTGGACAATTGCGAGCACATCGTGGGTTCCGCCGCCGAGATCGCCGACCAGATCCTGGCCGGCTGCCCCGGCGTCAGGGTGCTGGCGACCAGCCGCGAGCCGCTGCGGATCCCCGGCGAAGCGCTCTGGCCGGTCCCGCCCCTGCCGGTCCCACCCGCCTCCGCATCCCCCTCGGCCGGCGAAGCCGGCGGGCCCGTCGCGGGATACGCGTCGGTCCGGCTGCTGGCCGACCGCGCGACAGCCGTTAAGCCAAATTTCCTGGTGGATACCGCGAATGCCGCGGACGTGGCCCGGATCTGCCGGGCCCTCGACGGAGTGCCGCTTGCCATCGAGCTGGCCGCCGCCCGGCTGCGCACGCTGTCGGCCGCCCAGCTCGCGCAGCGGCTCGATGCGCGGTTCGAGCTGCTGACGGGCGGCAGCCGGACGGCCATGCCGCGGCACCAGACCCTGCGCGCGGTCGTGGACTGGAGCTGGGAACTGCTCCTGGAACCCGAGCGGGTGCTGGCCCAGCGGCTGTCCATCTTCCCCGGCGGGATCACGCTGACCGCGGCGGAACAGGTGTGCCAGGACCCCGCGCTGCCGCCGGAGGCCGTCCTGCCCGGGATCTTCGGCCTGGTGGAGAAGTCGTTCCTCACCGTCACCGAGGACGGCGAGCCGCGGTACCGGATGCTGGAGACGATCCGGGCCTACTGCGCCGAGCGGCTGGCCGAGGCCGGCGAACAGGACCAGGTGCGGCGCTCGTTCGCCGCGCATTTCCTGCGGCTGGCCGAGACGGCGGAGCCGATGCTGCGCGGCGCCGGGCAGCACACCTGGATGCACCGGCTGACGCAGGAGCAGGACAACATCCACGCGGCGGTGCGCTGGGCGGTCGATCGCCACGACGCGGCGCTGGCGCTGCGGTTCGGGCAGGCGCTGGCCTGGTTCTGGCTGCTGCGCGGGCTGCGCCGGGAGAGCGGCGCCATGGCCAGGGACATCCTGGCGATCAGCGAGCCGGCCGGCCCGGGTGGCGCGGGCGAGCAGGGCCTCGACGTGGTGCACGCGCGTGCCCTCTGCGCGCTGACCGCGCTCAACGCGAACTGGGATCTCAGCGGGGTGAGGCAGCCGCTGGCGGACGCGCAGGTCCTGATCTCGCGGGAGCCGGGGGCCGGCGGGGACGACGGGCGCGCCGTCCGGCCGCTGCATCCGCTCGTGGTCGTCGGCCTGGCCATGCTCGCGCAGTACGACCAGCGGGATCCGGACCGGGCGCTGCGGCTGCTGGCCGCGCACTTCGATTCCGCCGATCCGTGGATCCGGTCGGGCGCGCGGCTCATGCACGCGTTCACGTCGGTGCACCTGGGCCGGCTGGGCGACGTGGCCCGCCAGTGCACCGAGGCACTCGCCGGGTTCGAGGCGCTGGGCGACCGGTGGGGCATGGCCCTGGCGCTGGTGTGCCAGTCCGAGCTTGTCACCCTCGACGGAGGCTACGACCAGGCCATCGCCGCGCTGGAGCAGGCGGTCGAGCTGGCGGGGGAGCTGACCGACTGGGAGGACACCGCGCAGATGCACGCCAGCCTGGCCAAGTGCCACAGCCGGCTGGGCGACTACGACGCGGCCCTGGCCGACATGACCCGCGCCGACCGGGCCGCCCGCGAGCAAGGCGAGTCGGAGAGCGACCTGTGGATCACCTACGTCCGGGCCGAGCTGGCCTGGCTGCGCGGTGACATCGCCGAGGCCGGCCGCATCGCCCGGCGGCTCGATGCCCGGATGGCGGCCAAGGACTCGCCGATGATCTGGCCCTTCCGGGCACAGGCGCTGACCCGGGCCGCGCTGGCGGACATCCGGGCCGGCCAGGTCGCGGCCGGGTGCGCCGACCTGGCCACCGCCCTCCGGCTCGGCCGCGACAGCCAGGAGCGGTCGGCCGTCGCCGTGGTGGTGGACGGCCTGGCGGCCGCCGCGCTGTGGACCGGGCGCTCCGGCGGCGGCCGCTCCGCGGCCGAGCAGGCGGTGGCGCTGCTAGGCGCCGCCCACTCGATCCGCGGCGCGTTCGATCACAGCAGCCTGGACGCCCCGGTCGTCCGGGACGCCGCCCGCCAGACGCTCCGCGACGACGCGTTCGCGGCCGCCTACCGGCGCGGCCGCGACCTTGATTACCCCGATGCCGTGGCGCTGGCCGAGCGGGCCGCCGCGGCGCTCGCGGAGGCCCCGGCGCCTCAGGTGCGGCGGCGGTAGGCGCGGACCGCGAGCGGCGCGAACACCACGAAGATGCCCAGCGCCCACAGCAGGGAGTGAACCGCGGGCGTGGCGACCGGACCGCCGACCAGCAGTCCGCGCTCGGCGCTGGTCAGCGCGGTCATGGGGTTGACCCGCACGAACGCCTGGAGCCAGCCGGGCATCGTGTGCGCGGGCACCAGCAGGTTGCTGCCGAAGACCAGCGGGAACATCGCCAGGAAGCCGTACATCTGCACGCCCTGCGGGGTCTTCACCAGCATCCCGATGAGCGCGGACACCCAGCACATGGCCAGCGCGAAGGTGAGCAGCAGCAGGCAGCCCGCGACCGCGGGCAGGGGACCGGTCCCGATCCGGAAGCCCAGGATCATCCCGAAGCCGAGCGTGATCACGACCGAGATCAGGTAGCGCACCATGTCGCCGAGCACGGCGCCGCCGAGCGGCGCCCAGCGGGCGATCGGCAGGCTGCGGAACCGGTCGAACACCCCGGCGGAGATGTCCTGGTTGAGCATCAGCCCGGTGCCCAGGGTGGCGAACACCACGGTCATGACCAGCAGGCCGGGCAGCTCGAACTGGAGGTAGGCGTGGGTGCCGCCGGCGATCGCGCCACCGAACACGTAGGTGAACAGCAGCAGGAACATGATCGGCTGGAGGCTGAGGCCGACCAGGTCCTCCATGTTGGTCCTGAGCTTCAGCACGCTTCGCCAGGTGAGCGTGAAGGCGTTCCGCAGCGCGGCCACCGGGCCGAGCCGGTGCGCCGGCTGAGGGTAGGGCAGGGCAGCCGCGGTCATCGTGAGCTCCTTTCCAGCTCGCGGGCGTCGTCGCCAGCGTCGTCATGGGCGTCGCCGCCGGCGGGCGTGGCCTGGCCCAGGCCGCCGGTGAGGGACAGGAAGACCTCGTCCAGGCTGGACTTGCGCAGCGTGAACTCGGCGAGTTCCACGCCGGCCTCGTCGAGGTCGCGGATGATGAACGGGAGCACGCCCGCGTCGCTCACCGGCACGCGCACCAGGCCCGAGTCGGCATCGGCGTCCGGGGCCGACCCGGTCCGCCCCGCGAGCACCGCGGCGGCGATGGCCAGCCGGCCCCGGCTGGCCGGGAGCACCTCGAGCACCTGCCCGCCGGCCCTGGCCTTGAGCTCGTCCGGCGTGCCGGTCGCGATCACCTTCCCGTGGTCGATGACCGTGATGTCGTGCGCGAGCTGGTCCGCCTCGTCCAGGTACTGGGTGGTGAGCAGGACCGTCACGCCGTCCGCGACCAGGCCGCGGACCATGTCCCACACGTCGGACCGGCTCCGCGGGTCCAGCCCGGTGGTCGGCTCGTCCAGGAAGAGCACCCGGGGGCGGCCCACCATGCTGGCGGCCAGGTCCAGCCTGCGGCGCATGCCGCCGGAGTAGGTCTTCACCGGCCGCTGCGCCGCGTCGGCGAGATCGAACCGCTCCAGCAGCGTGGCCGCGCGGGCGCGGGCTTGTGCCCGGGATTCGCCGAGCAGCCGGCCGATCATGATCAGGTTGTTGGTCCCGGACAGCCCTTCGTCCACCGAGGCGTACTGGCCGGTCAGCCCGATGAGCTGGCGCACCTCATGGGCCTGGCGCGCGACGTCGTAGCCGAGCACCCGCGCCTGCCCGCCGTCGGGCCGCAGCAGCGTCGCGAGGATCCGGACCGCGGTGGTCTTGCCTGCGCCGTTCGGCCCGAGCACGGCGAGCACGGTGCCGGGGCGCGCCGCCAGGTCGACCCCGGCCAGCGCGGTCGTCTTGCCGAAGCGCTTGACCAGGCCGGTGGCTTCGATCGCGTTCGTCATGGTTCCCCTCTTCCGTCGTGGCACCCGCCATCGTTGGCCACACCACTGCCGGGAACCGCACCGTCCGCTGCCATCCCGCTGTCAGCCCGGTCACGGCCGTCCTGGGGGAGAATCAGCAGGCAGGGGCACCGGGCGTGGGTGGCGCCTGGATCCGGGAGCCGTGGCCGGGGGTGTAACGCGGCTGGGGCAACGGGCCAACTAGGGGTGTGAGCCAGATAACGCCGTCGTCGCTGAACTCACCGCCGTCACGCCCGGCGCCGCGGGAAGGCGGCCCGGCTGATGCCGCGATCGCTGAGTTCGAGGCGCTGTACCGGGCGAACGTGGCGGCGGTGACCGCCTATTTCGCGCGGCGCAGCGCGGAGCCGCAGACCGTGGCCGACCTGACCGCGGACACCTTCGTCCAGGCCATCACGTCGTTCGCCACCTTCGACCCGCGCAAAGGCACGCCGCGTGCCTGGGTGTTCGGCATCGCCCGGCGGATCTACGCCGCGCACTGCCAAGCACACAGCCAACAGCGCAGCAGCGTGGAGCGCCTGGCGGGCCGCCGGGAACTCGCCCCCGACGAGGTCGGGGACCTGATCGACCGGATCGATGCCGAACGCGCCGGGCGGGCGCTGGTCACCGGGCTGACCACGCTGCCGCCCGCGGACCGGGCGGTGGTCGAACTGGTGGACCTGGCGGGCCTACAGGCCAAAGAAGCGGCCCACGTGCTCGGCGTCGCGCCGGGCACGTTGCGGATCCGGCTGATGCGGGCCCGGGCCCGGCTGCGCAAGGCGGCTAGCCCGGATCTGGCGCACGGCACCGACCCTGCGAGTGAGCCAGAGGTGAAGACATGACGAAGTTCGAGGACCGGTTGCTGCGGCAGTTGGTGGCCGAGCACGGGCACCACCTGCCTGCCGCGGAGCGCCCGGCGCCGGGCCGGCGCCGGGCCCGGCGGCCGGTGTGGCTGGCCACCGGCGCGGCCGGCGCGGCGGCCGCGGTCACCGCGGCGGTGATGGCGCTGGGCAGCGCGCCCGCCTCCGCCGCCTACTCGGTGACCCAGCACGACGGCTCCGTAACGGTCTCGGTCAGCCGCCTGTCCGGGGTGGCCGGCGCCAACGCGGCCCTGCGCCGCCTCCGCGCCCGGGTGGTGGTCGTCCCGGTGCGGCCGGGCTGCCCGCCGATCGGGTCACTGCCGCGCCCCCACCCGGCCCCGCACCCGGCCGTGTCGGTCGGGGCCAGGGTGGGCAGCAACGGGCACCGCTCCGTCACCGTCAAGGTGGGCAAGGGCGGCATCCCCAAGGGAGACACGATGATCCTGGCGTTCTTCGGCAGCGGCAGGCCGGGCGCCACCACGAGCGGCGCAGGGGGCATCATCTCCGGGCCCGCGCCCCGCTGCGTGAGCCTCCCGCACGCGCCGCCGCCGCCCGGTGCCGGCGGCACCAGCTCAGCCAGCACCGGCTGAGCGGGCCAGCACCAGGCCGCACCGGAACCAGGGGTGGTTGCCCGCCGCACGCGGGCAGCCACCCCCATCCGCGCCAACGCGGGCCGCGCTGCCGACTTATCCTCGTTTCCGCGTTTCCGCGCGGACAAACAGGCACGAACCGGGCGCAGAACCGCGCGTTTCCGAGGATAAGTCCTCCTGATACTGCTGGTCAGGCTGGTTGTGACGGCCTGTTGTCCAGGCAGCAGCGGACGAAGTCCCGGACGACGGGGTTGGTGTCGTTGGCGGGCTGCCAGGCGACGCCGACCTGGCCGACGAGTACCGTCTGGTCATCCTCCCGGTCGCCCTGGGGAACGGGCTGCCGCTGTTCAAGGACCTGGCCAAGCCGCTGCGCGTGGATCTCACCGAGGCCAGGAGCTTTCCTGACGGGACGGTCATCCACGTCTACCAGCCGAGCGGAACCACGGGGTAAGGCCCGGGGCCGGCCGGTGGCCGGGCACCGGGCCGCAGCGTCCGGGGCGGCGTCTAGCCTTTGCCTATCCGGTTGCCGCGCCTGGGAGGAGCCTGGATGGCCGACGCCGACGACGTGCGCCGCCTCGCGCTGGCCCTGCCGCACGTGGAGGAGATCGACTGCGACGGCTTCGACTTCCGGGTGGGCGGCAAGGGGTTCGTCTGGTCCTACCCGGAGCGCCAGCCGGGCAAGCCGAGGATCCTGCGCACCGACATCGCGGTGCTGTTCGTCGGCGACGAGGCCGAGAAGCAAGCGCTGCTTCTCGGCGAGCCCGCGCTCTTCTTCACCACGCCCGGCTACAACGGCTGGCCGCTGGTGATGCTGCGGCTGGCCGAGGTGGACGTCGCGCGCTTGGCGGAGCTGGTGACCGACGCGTGGCGGATGCGCGCCCCGGCCCCCCTGGCCGCCACCTTCGACTCGGACAGCGCCCTGCCCGGTTAACCAACGCGGCTAGCGCGGTCAGCGGATGCGGAGGGGGAGGGCGCGGGGGCCGCGGATCTGGCCGGTGGACCAGAGGACCGCCGACGGGTCGTCGAGGGTGAACTCCGGGATCCGGCTGAGCCAGACCTCGAGCGCGACCCGGAGCTCCATCCGCGCCAGGTGTGAGCCCAGGCAACGGTGGATGCCGAGGCCGAACGCCGCGTGCCGGTTCACCGCACGGTCGATGACGACCTCACCGGCCCGGTCGAACTGCGCCGGGTCGCGGTTGGCGGCCGGGAACGACAGCAGGATCCAGTCGTCGGCCTGCATGTCCACGCCGTGCCAGCGCATGTCCTCCTTCACCAGCCGCGCCATGGTGACCGGCGCGTAGGCGCGCAGCAACTCCTCGATCGCGACCGGCAGCAGCCCGGGTTCGGCGACGAGCCGGGCCAGGTCCGCCGGCGTCTTCGCCAGGTGCCATAGCGAGGCGCCGATCGCGCTCCAGGTCGTGTCGATGCCGGCGATGAGCAGCAGGGCCATCGCGCCGACCACGTGGTCCGGGGTCAGCTTCTGCCCGAAGATCTCCGCGCCGAGCAGGTACATGGTGAGGTCGTCACGCGGATGGTCCAGGTGATCGTGGACCTGCACGACCAGGTAGTCGAACAGCCGGCGCACCCGCTCGATGCGCTCGTCCGGCGGCAGGTTGATGCCTTCGAGCAGGTCGGCGACGAACTCGCGGAACTGCGGGCCGTCCTCGGGCGGGAAGCCCATCATGTCGGCGATGACGCGCACCGGGATGTGCTGGGCGTAGTCGCGGGCGGCGTCGACCACATCCTGCCCCTCGAACCCGTCGATCAGCGAGTGGCAGAACGCCTTCGTCGCCGGCTCCTGCCTGCCGATCGTTGATTTGGTGAACGCGCCGAGCAGCAGCTTGCGCGCGTCGTGGTGGAACGGCGGGTCGGAGGAGATCGGCGGTGAGCCGCCGACCGGAGCCAGGTCACGGGGCGGCCGGAAGTTGCTCATGATGATCGACCGCGAGGAGAACCGGTCGGTGTCGTAGGCGATCGCCGCGACGTCCTCCCATCGCGTCGGCAGCCATCCGCCGCCGAACCGGTTCGTGTGCGCGATCGGGCAGCGCTGCCGCAGGTCGTCCTGGATCGAGTAGGGGTCAGCGGCCCACTCCGGCTCGAGGTGGGAGAAGTCGGCCGCCCAGTCGGAGACCGGGCCGGTGATGATCTCGCTGCGCGTGCCGATGTACTCGTCCTCGTCGGTGTCCTGGTAGTCCTGGCCGAAGCGGTTATCGGCGGCCATGTCAGCCCTCCTCGAGGAGTTCGATCGCATGCTCGGGACAGTTGAGCTCGGCCAGGCGGGCGTCCTGCTCCAGGCCCGGCGGCACGGCGCCGTCGCCGAGGACCGTCCCGTAGCCCTCGTCGTCCTCGCCGAACAGGCCCGGGGCAAGGTCGTAGCAGCGGCCGTGCCCCTGGCAGCGCTCGGGGTTGATCTGCACCTTCACCGCGTCGCTCCCCTCTGGGCGGGGCCGGCCGGCGGGGCCAGGCCGGCCACGATCCGGCCGAGCAGCGCCGCCCACGCCCCGTCGTCGACCGCGTGCAGGTCCGGCGTCACCAGCGCGCTGCCCATCGAGAGCAGCAGGCAGAAGTGGGCCAGCGCGTCCGGTGACAGCGCGGGGTCAAGCTCGCCGTCGGCCTGGGCGATGTTCATGAGGTCGGCCAGCCGGTCGGCGCGCTCGCCCATGTAGTCGCGCATCGGCTCGGCCACGTCCCGGTCGCGGCGGGCCGCGACCAGCGCCTCGACGATGAGGTCGCCGCGGGCATCCCGGCGGCGGGGCAGCCACCGGCCGACGACCAGCAGCACGTCGGTGATCGACCCGCCGGGGTCGGCGGCGAACGCCTCGGCCAGCAGCCGCCGCCCGTGCGTCCGCAGCGCGTCCACCAGCAGCTCCGCCTTCGAGCCGAAGTGCGCGTACAAGGCGCCGTTGCTGACGCCCGCGGCCGCGGCGATGTCGGCGACCCGCGTGCCGTCATAACCGCGCTCGGCGAACACGTCGGCGGCCGCGCGCAGCAGCCGCTCCCGGGTCTGTCCAGCGGTGACGCCGGCGATGCGCCCCATGAAAGAATTAAAAGAACGTTCATCCGATTCGTCAAGGCCGCCGGGCCTCGGCCGCTGCCCGGCCGCGAATCAGGCCGGGCGCGCAGGCCAGGAACGCCCGGCACTGCCCCGGCACACTTTCCCGGTTCTTTACGCGATTGCCCGCGACTCTGCCGCCGCGGCGCCGGCCCGGTAGCTTGCCCGGTCGAACCGGCGGACCCGGTGCCGGTAGCGGAAGGTGTGATCGGGCCAGTTGTTGGTGTTGCGTCCCGTGGCGGTCGTGTACCAGCTGTGGCACCCGCTCTCCCACACCGAGGTGCGGCTGGCCTTCTGCACCCAGGCGTTGAACGCCCGCTGCACCCCGGGGCGCACGTCGAGCCAGTCGAGGCCGTCGGCGCCGAGGGCCTGGATGGCGCCGAGCACGTAGCCGATCTGGCCTTCGAGCATGTAGATGATCGAGTTGCCACCGAGGTTGGTGTTGGGCCCGTAGAGCATGAAGAAGTTCGGGAAGCCGGAGACGGTGATCCCGAGGTACGCCTGCGCCCCGTCGCGCCAGACCTCGTGCAGCGCGCGCCCGCCGAGGCCGGTCACCGACATGGGCGCCAGGAAGTCGAGCGTCTGGAACCCGGTGCCGTAGATGATCACGTCGGCGGGCCGGCTGGTGCCCTTGGCCGTGAGCACGGTGCCGGGCGTGATGCGCTCGATCGGGTCGGTGACGAGCTCGACGTTCGGGCGGGCCAGCGCCGGATACCAGTCCGTCGAGAACACGACCCGCTTGCAGCCCATCACGTAGTCGGGGATGCACTTGGCGCGCAGCCGCGGGTCGGCGATCTGCGTCAGGAGCTGGTGGCGCCACAGCGCCATCGGCCCGGCCAGCAGCCTCGGGGACAGGACGAAGCCGCTGGTGAGCAGCTCGCCGTAGAGGAAGATGCGCAGCCGGTCGGCCTTGCGCACCAGCGGGAGCCGGTCGAACACGACCTGCTTGGCGCCGCGGTACGGCCCGTCCGTCTTGGGCAGCACGTAGGGGGCGCTGCGCTGGTACACGTCGACGTGCGCGGCGACCTTGGCGATCTCGGGCACGAACTGGATGGCGCTGGCCCCGGTGCCCACGACGGCGGCCCGCCGGGCGGTGAGGTCGACGTCGTGGTTCCAGCGGGCGGAGTGCCACGACGGCCCGGCGAAGTCGTCGCGGCCCGGGATGCTGGGCAGGGCGGGCCTGCCGAGCTGCCCGACGGCGGAAACGACGGCGCTGGCCTCGAGCGTGCCGCCGTCGTCGAGGGTGAGCTTCCATACGCCGCGGCGCTCGTCGAAGTCGGCCGCGGCGACGCCCGCACCGAACCGGAGGTGGCGCGCGAGCCCGTACTCCGCGGCCAGCGTCTGGAGGTAGCCAAGGATCTCCTGCCGCGGCGGGAAGCGCCGGCTCCAGCTGCCCGGCCGGAACGAGAACGAGTACAGGTGCGACGGCACGTCGCAGGCGAGGCCGGGGTAGGTGTTGTCCCGCCACGTCCCGCCGAGGTCGCTGGCCCGGTCCACGACGAGGAAGTCCGCTATTCCCGCCCGCCGCAGCGCGATGGCCATGCCGATCCCGCCGAACCCGGCACCGATGATGACGACACGGTAGGGCGGACGCCCGGGCATGCGCTCTAGGTTTCCGTGTCGGGCTTGCGCGCCACACCGGCCCAGAGGGCTGCCGGGCTTGCCGCCTCGGCCTCGCTGATGGGCCGCCACTTCGACGCCTGCACCATCCCCGGCTCGGCCAGCTCCAGCCCGTCGAAGAACCGGGCCACCCCCGCGCGGTCGCGGAACGTGACCTTCTCGGCCATCGTCTGGTTGAGGCTGTCCGCCATCTTCGCCATCGCCTCGGCGTTGATGTCCTTGGCCGGGTGGGACAGGGCCAGGTAACTGCCGGAGGGCAGTCTGCTCAGCAGCGTCGCCACGACCTTGTACGGGTCGTCCTCGTCGTCGAGGTGCTGCAACACCGCCATGATCATCAGCGCGACCGGCTGGCCGAAGTCCAGCAGCCGTGCCGCGTCGGCCAGAATCTGCTCCGGATTGCGCAGGTCGGCGTCGATGTAGTCGGTGGCGCCCGCGGGGTGGCTGGCCAGCAGCGCCCGGGCATGGGTGAGCACGATCGGGTCGTTGTCCACGTACACGACCCGGGAATCCGGCGCCACCGACTGCGCGACCTCGTGGGTGTGGTTCGCCGAGGGAATTCCGGTCCCGACGTCCAGGAACTGGCGGATGCCGGCCTCGTCGGCCAGGAAGCGCACCACCCGGGCCTGGAAAGCCCGGTTGGCGCGCGCGGACAGCACGATGTTGGGGAACGCCTTGATCGCCGCCTCGCCCGCCGCCCGGTCGGCGGCGAAGTTGTCCTTGCCGCCGAGCCAGTAGTTGTACACCCGCGCGACGTGCGCCACGCTCGTGTCGAACGGCGGCAGACCGCCGTCGACCATGAACTCGGGGCCGTCGCCCGCCATGTGACCGCCTACCTCCAGCGCCGTTCGGTCCACGTAGCGTACCGCCGCCCAGTGGGACAAGCTCGGCGGCCCGGGCCGGGCAGGGCGTGATGGGCAGGCGTTACCCGCCTTGCCCGCTGGTGATCCGTTCCAGGAGTTCGACCTGCTCATCGGTGTAGGTGGGCCGCTGCGGCCAGCCGGGCGGGGAGTCCTCCCAGTCCTCCTGACGGCCGTAAGGGCACAGGTCCAGGACGTTGGTTACGAAGATGAGCCGGTCCACGCCGCGGGCGGTGGTGCAGTAGGTCCGGTAGACGTCGGTGCCGTCGCGCAGGAAGACGCTCAGCATGAAGCCGTTGCTGGCGCCACAGTCGGCCGAGAACGACGTGCCGTGTGAGGACACGAACGGCAGCGTCCAGCCCATCTGGGCCTTGTAGGCCTCGATCTGGGCGAGCGGCATGTCCGACACGGTGACCCAGGTGACCCCGGAGTCGGTCAGGTCGGCCAGGTCGGTGACGTTCTTGGTGAACCCGGTGCAGCCGGGGCAGTACCTGCGGCCGACACGATCTCCGGTTTCGCCATGCCCTCGTCCTCTCGGTCTGCGCCGCGGGCCGTTGCCCGCATCACCTAGACGAGGTAAGGCGGCCGAATTCATCGCGACCGCTGCCCACGAGCGCACCGCCGCTGTCCCAAGACGAACACGAGGGTGAGAGCCGCTGCCGCTTGGCGGGGCTCTCACCCCCGGTTCTGCTCGGCGGGCCAGCCCGGATGGATCGGCGGGTTAGCCCGGGCAAAGCGCCGCGGCGCTTTGCCCGATGTGGTCAGTTTCTGCCGAAACTGTCGAATTCGCCGTTTCGCACTCCGCCGAGAAATGCATGCCATTCGTCCGGTGTGAACCGCAGCATCGGACCTTCGGTGTCCTTGCTGTGCCGGACGCCGATCTCACCAGCTGGCAGGTTTGCCACCTCTACGCAGTTGCCGTTAGAGAAACTAAGCGAACTCTTAATCCACTTAGGATCTGAACCCGGCCGTCCCTGGCCATCCCCGGATGGTCTTACCACGGCTTTACCTCCTAGAGTTGCTACTGCGGAAAGTAGCCTAGCAATTACATGGGGTGAGCGCTGCCAAATCGACGGACATCGTTGCCGTCTGGTGTCTCTGATGACGATAGGAGACTACTGAGGTACCTGAACGCTAGGGGTAGCTTACTGAGAAGGCAGGTTTACAAGAATGCGACGCGCCGTTGACGATCGGTGAAGTTACATCGATGTAATTCCGCTGACCTGGCCCTACTGGGGCCTCGGCCGGCTCGGTCCGGAGCCCGGGAGGGCCAGTGGGCGGGGGCCGGCACCCCTGGCCGGCTCCGGAGCGGCACGGGCTGCCGTTGCGGGGACGCGGACCATCCCACAGCGAAGATCATCTGGTGTGCCCGGTGCTCAGGCAGGAATCAAGCCCGCCATCAGGCGGCCCACTGAAAGGTCGATGCAGCTCCCCGTATTGCCGTGCAGGCCATTAGCTGGCCCGCTGGCCTCCGGACCAATGCGACTCGGCGGTCTTGAGGATGAGCTCTTTAGACGCCGCCGGGTCGAGCGACGCATCGGCGAGCATGTCAAAGGCGATCCGGTGCAGGTAGGTCTCGCGCTCGCCTTCCAGCGAGAAGCCGTTTCTCAGATGCTCGGCGCTCACCACGTCTTGCAGCATCGCATCCCGGTCCGGCCCGAAACGGAAAATGACGAATGACTCCCCGAAGACCGTGTGCTGCGTGTCGAGGGGCAGGATCCGGATCTCCACGTTCGGCCGGTCCGCCTCCCGCACCAGCCGCAGAAGCTGCTCGTACATCACCTGCTCCGTGCCGATCCGGCGCTTCAGGACCGACTCGTCCAGCACCACCGACAGCTCGAGGCCCGGCTCGCGGTCCAGTACCTGCTGGCGCCGCATCCGGACCTTGACCAGCCGTTCTATCGCGCCAGGCGCGATCGGCTCGACCCTTGAGTAGCTGCTGATGATGTGCCTGGCGTAGGCCTCGGTCTGCAACAGGCCGGTGACCACGTCGACGTGCCAGACCGCGATCGCGCTTGCCTCATGCTCAAGCCCGATGAACTGCTGATAGTCCTCGGAAAGGGCATCCGCGAACTGCTCCCACCAGCCCTTCTGCGCGGCATCCTCGGCCAGCGCCAGCAGAAGCTCGCGGCGGGATCCGGTGACCTCGTAGTAGTCGAGGAGCCTTTCCACTTCCCGCGGCTGAAGGCCGGTCTTGGCCCGCTCGTAGCGGCTGATCTTCGAAGGCGACCACCGCAGCGCGGCGGCCACGGCGTCGCCGCTTTTGCCTTTGCTCTCCCTGATCCCACGCAGCTCGGCGGCAAGCCGGCGTCGCCGTACCGTGGGACTCCCCGGAAGGGTCATACCTCACCCTCCTCTCGGTGCCGCGTGGGGGGCCGGTGCGACAGGCAAAGAGGTTTTCCAGGCAAAGTCTATTGAAACTTGTACCCATCGCACACTGAGATCATCCGCGGCTACCCAGTGGCCGCGGGCGGGGCGACGGATCGATCGGCGGCGGAGCCTTCGCCGAAGACGGCCTGGCGCCGGGATTACGGTAAGGCGTGTGGTTGGTGAGACATCTGTGAAGACTCTGCCTCCCGGCCAATTGCCGGCCAAAACCCAAGGCCGCGGCGAAGCACCGGCGGCCGGGTACGGCCGGCATTCGGACGGCGGGGACCGAAAGGCGGCCTGCCGGCCGGGGCGGGGTCCGGGAGCTTGGTGAGCGGGCCTGGGGCGGGGCGGGCGGGCCAGGGATGGTCCGGGGCAGAAGGCCGCGCGGGCGGCGCGCCCCGGCCGGCGCCGGCGCCCGCGGTGTATTGCCGCTCGCGGTTACCCGGGGGGTTCGCCGGCCGTCGTGTGGCCACAGGGCCGGGAGGGGCCGGAGACCGCAAGGAGGGAGTTCGTGAGGGACGGGAGCCGCAGTCGGGGGTCGGGGCGCCAGGACCGCGGCCGCCCGGTCGGCCGCGGCCGTTCAGCCGCCGTATCCGGGTCCGGTGATAACCGGAAGATCGCCCTGAAGCGGATTAGCTGGATCCGCGCCGTCGCAATGCGTGGGTCGGCTGGTCAGCCGTGATAGTAAACGCCGCTGACCGCAGGACGGAAATGTACATGAGCGGGGGCGCTTGCCGCCGCCGCCACGGACATTGCTGGGACGGACAAGGCCGATCCGGCCACGCCCAGCGCTAGAATAGCGGGAATGATGATGGACCGCCCGATGCGCATGACTCCTCCATGGTGACTCCCGAGGTCAGCGCGCTGGTTGTCCCGGGGCGAGCTGATCTCCCCGGCTCATCTAGTTCATGCCGAGTTTTTTCCCATATATGCGCGACCGAACACCAATATCGGAATTTTTTGAATACTGAAACCTGCGCTTTCGATTGCACGTATCCCTTGCACGCAAATATCCGTAGAATATGAGCTGCAAAATGCTGGGCAAGTTGCAGCACGCGATTGCGGAAACCACGAATGCTGTTATTATTTACCAGGTGGACGCTTTTACGTAAAGGGCCCCTACCCGAAAAGTACCGCTTGTTGCCCTAATGTTCCAGAGGTACAATTCGCTCCGTGCCTACCGTGACCCCGGCCGGTGCGCTGATCGGCCGCGACAGCGAGCTGGCGGCGCTGGTCAAGCTGATGGCGGAGGTCGCAGCGGGGCGGGGCGGTTCGGTGCTGATCGAGGGCGAGCCGGGCATCGGCAAGTCCACGCTGGTGCGGGCGGCCTTGGCGGAAGCGGCCGAGAACGAGCCGAGCTGCCAGGTCTTCTGGGGCGCCGGAGACGAACTGGGGCAGGCATTACCACATCTGCCGCTGCTGGAGGCGCTGCGAGTCACCGAGCCCTCCGCCAACCCCCGGCGGAACACGATCGTGCGCCTGCTGCGGGGCGAGGTCAGCGCCGATCGCGGTATGGACGCGTCGGCCGCGCTGGCGGAGCAGTTGCTGGCGCTCATCATCGAGCAGTGCGCCGTCGAGCCGACGATCCTGGTCGTCGACGACCTCCAGTGGGCGGACCAGGCCAGCATCACGCTCTGGGGACGGCTGGCCAGGTCGGCGCGGCAGGTGCCGCTGCTGCTGATCGGGATGATGCGCCCGGTACCGAAGCGGGCCGACCTGCTTGCGCTGCGCCGGGCGGTGGGCGATACCGCCCGGTTGCGGCTCACCCGGCTCCCCGCGGGGGCGGTCGCCGAGCTTGTCGCGGCGCTGGTGGGCGGCAAGCCCGATGAAGAGCTGCTCCGGCTCGCCGCCGGGGCCGCGGGCAACCCGCTGTACGTCACCGAGCTGGTCGCCGCGCTGGCCCGCAGCTCGAACGTGACGATCACCGATGCCGGGGCGGCCACCCTCACCGCCCGCTCCGCGCCGAAGACCCTGTCCGCCGCCATCGCGGACCGCCTTGACTTTGTTACCGAGCCGGTGCGTGAGGTGCTGCGGGCGGCGGCGCTGCTCGGCGTGGACTTCGCCGTGCCGGACCTGGCGATCGTGCTGGGCCGCGGCGTGGCGGACCTGGTTCCGGCCATCGACGAGGCGTGCGACGCAGGGGTGCTGGCCGAGTCCGGCGGCGGCCTCGGGTTCCGGCATCCGCTGATCCGTACGGCGCTGTACGACGAGATACCGGCCCCGGTCCGCGCCGCCTGGCACCGTGACGCCGGGCGCGCGCTCGCCGCGGCCGGAGCGCCGACGGACCGGGTGGCCCGGCAGCTGCTATCGGCCGCGGGCGGGCCGGGTCGCCTGGCCGAGCCGACCGATGAGTGGATGCTTAGCTGGCTCGCCGGCAACGCGGAGCCGCTGGTCGCCCAGGCGCCCCAGGTAGCGGTCGAGCTCCTGCGCCAGGCGGTGGACACCTCCCCGGTCGGCTCGGCCCAGCATGACTTCCTCGCGGGCAGGCTCGCCGACGCTCTGTATTGCGTCGGCGATACGGCCGAGGCCGAGCGGGTGGCCGACCGGGCCCTGGCGCATGTCGTCGAGCCCGATCTCCTCGTCGACCTGCACTGGACCCTGGCGACCTGCCGGCTGCGGGCAGGCCGGTCCGCGGAATCCCTCGCCACCCTTGACCGGGCCCTCGAAGCCCCCGGGATCTCGGCGCGGCCGCGGGCCCGGCTGCTCGCGCTCGCGGCGCGGATGCGCAGCAGCCTCGGTGAGGTCGAGAAGGCCGGCCAGGTCGCCACCGAGGCGCTGGAGGTGGGGGCGGAGGCGGGCGACAACTGGGCCATGGGCTGGGCGCTGCACGTGCTCACCATCGTGACCGCGGTGCAGGGGCGGGAGACCGACGCGCTGCCGCTGTTCGACCGAGCGCTGACCGTGACGCAGGCCGACCCGGCGCTGACCGAGCTGCGGCTGCTGTTGCAGGTCAACAAGGCCATCACGCTGGGCAACCTCGACCGGTACGAGGAGGCATTCGCCGCGGCCCGGCAGGCGCAGCAGCTCGCCGACCAGGCCGGCATCCTCATCCGGCTGGCTCAGGCGCACAGCGCCCTGGGCCAGTTGCTCTTCGACACCGGCCGGTGGGCCGAGGCCATGGCCGAGGTGGAGGCGCTGTCGGAGGAACTTAAGGAGCCCATCGCGGCCTGCTGTGACCTGGGCATCGCCGCCGCGATCTGCTTCCACCGCGGCGAGATCACCGCGGCGCGCGGCTATCTCGCCGCCGCGGTCCCGCACGCCGAGCGGGTCGGGAACCGGGTCGTCAGCCAGTTGGCCCTCGCCCGCAGCCTGGACCGCGAGTACGCCGACGCGCCGCCCGAGGCGCTGGCGATGCTGACCTCCGGGTTCGCAGACAACACCGAAGAGCTCGACGAGATGGAGGACGTGCTCGCCGACGCCGTGCGTCTCGCCGCGACGACCGGCGACCTGGGCACCGCGCAGGCCCTCGCGCGGCACGCCGCGACCCTGGCCGCCGGCTCGGAGATCCCGCACCGGCAGGCCAACGCGCTGTACTGCCGCGGGCTGCTGGAGCACGATGCCGCCCGGCTGCTCACCGCCGCGCAGCGCTACGGCGAGGCCAGCAGGCCGCTACTGTCCGCCAAGGCGCTCGAGGCGGCCGCCATAGAGTTCGTCAACGCCGACGAGCGCGACCAGGCGCGGGCCGCATTCACCCAGGCGGTGGAGGTCTACACCTCACTCGGTGCCGCCATGGACGTCGCCCGGCTCAAGGCCACGTTCCGCGCGCACGGGATCCGCCGCGGCCCGCACGCCAAACACCGCCGGGCGCAGAGCGGCTGGGACAGCCTCACCCCCACCGAGGCCAGGGTCGCGGCGCTGGTGGAGGACGGGATGTCCAACCCGGAGATCGCCGCCAAGCTGCTGCTGTCCCGGCGGACCGTGGCGACCCACGTCTCGCACATCCTGAGGAAGCTGGACGTCCATTCGCGTACCGAGATCGCCCGCGAGTCGGCCCTGCGGACCGCCGCGTCGAAGTGATCGTGGACGGGACTGGAGGAGAACGCAGGGCGCGTCCGGCGGATGAGCCGGGGATCACGATCCACCGGACACGCCCTGGTCTTGATCGGCATCGCGCGAGGTAGCCTCGCGGAACGCCGGGTCGGCGCAACCGGCACTGGAACAGGGCGCAGGGCGCGTCCGGCGGATGAGCCGGGGATCACGATCCACCGGACACGCCCTGGTCTTCAGTCGGCCTGGAAGGTCAGCGTGAAGTACACGGCCTTGCCCGCGAGGGTCCGGCAGAAGCCCCAGTCGGCCGACAAGCTCGCGACCAACAGCAGGCCCCGCCCGGTCTCCGCGTCGGCCGGCCCATCCACCAGCACCGGTACAGCACGCGACGTGTCGTGAACCTCGACACGCAGCTGGCTGCGCCCACGGGTGATGACCAGCAGGACACTCTCGCCTGCCTCGTGCCTGATGGCATTGGTCACTACCTCGCTGGTGAGCAGGACCGCGACGGATTCGTCGACGGGTACATCCCACGCGTAGATGGCCGCCCGGACCTGGCTGCGAGCTGCGGCCGCAGCGGCCGGTCCGGTCGTCAGCGCGATACGCCGCTCGCGTTTTACGAACGGGCGGATCGGCGCCAACGTGTCCATCTGACTTCCTTGCCAGGCCGGCGGTCCGGGCCGGGTCGGGGAGGGGCCCCGGGGGTTCCGGTCGAACTGACGACCCTGTCGTGCGGTTGCAACACAAATACTGCTGCAACTTTCAGTGCGAGACATCGGTCAGCTGACCGATCTTTGAAAGCCCTGGTCGGACGGGCCGTGACGAGCGAAAAGCTCAGTATGCGGGCCGGGAGGGACCGGGCTGGGGCCTGGTCAAGGCGGCCGGCGAAGCCGCCGGCGGTGGTGGCCGTGGCGCCGGCCGCCGCGCCGCCGGCGCCTATCAGCACACTACGTTCGACGGTGAGCGCACCGCAGCGAAAGGACATCCGTCATGGCCACGCGACCCGAAGTAGTGGCGCTGCTTACCGACTTCGAGGTGGAGCGCGCCGGCTCCCAGCAACGGTTCGTGCACCGGGATGGCAGGCCGTTCACCGACGAGGAGGCCGAGTTGCTCGGCACCGCGACCGACGAAGACATGCGCGCCGCCGCGAGGGAGCTGGCTGCCGCGCCGGACCGCCTCACCGAGCTGTTCCTGCCGTATATCCGGACGGTCGCCGAGGAGATGGGCGATCGCCCGGCCGAGCCGGAGGCGCCCTAACCGGACGCTATGTCAGTTCGGGGACCGGTTTGAGGACACCATTGTTCGCATAAGTCCCACCCGCATCAGCTCTCCCGGAATCGATGCCGACGGCACGTCGGGCAACGCGCGTTTGGTCAATGTGACGTATGCAACACCAGGCGGGGCCCGCGGCGGCCGACCGGGCGGATTGTGCATCGGCACGTGCACGCCGCGTAGCTGTGGGTTCGGGAGTCATTTCGGTGCCGGGATGCGCGCGGGAAAAGCCGTGCGGACCTGCATGGACATCTCAATATGTGGGCAGTAGGCCCGGCGCCCGCGGGCCACCACGCACGGGGCGAGGCGCTGCATCGCCTTCATCTGCGGCCCAGATATGCCTCAGAAGGCTCAAAAGCCCCATAAGATGTCAACACTGCACAGCAGTCACATGCGTAACAGTTTTCGTCATGTCTTGCCGACGGTACGCCGGAGTTTGTGCTTATGCTCTCTGCGTGGCTAGCCGAGGACGAGACGCAGGACGCCCTGTTGTCTTCCGACACACCCTCACGCTGTGGGGGCAGGAGGTGACCTTCACCGGCACTGCCCGCTAGCCAAATTACGGTCCCGGCCAGGTGTTGCAGCACGCGGCCGGGACCTTTCGTCGGAACAACCTTGGGAGGAACCCCGACATGTCCAGTATTCCAGCTGCCGGACTCGCGAAGGCGCTGGTGGCGGTCACAGTTTCGCTGCATCCAGCGGCGGCTCACCATAGCCACGAGAATTACCGCGTCCGGCCGGGCGACACCCTGTCGGCGATCGCCCGCCACGAGTACGGCAAGGCGGCCGACTGGCCGGCCGTGTGGTGGGTGAACCGCGGCGAGGTGCCGAACCCGGGCCTGATCTCCGCGGGCCAGCGGCTGCGGCTGCCGGACAGCCATCAGGTGCGGCGCGGGCTGTCCCGTGCCGCGGCGGCCTCGGCCGCCCAGGCGCCGTCGACCACCGCCGCCCCGTCCAGCGCCACGGCCAGCAGCCCGCCCGCCGCGGTCTCGCCGTCCTCGCTGCCGTCCGCAAGCGGCGCGAACTGGCAGGCCATCGCGGCATGCGAGTCCGGTGGCAACTGGAGCGCCAACACCGGCAACGGCTTCTACGGCGGGCTCCAGTTCACCCAGGGCACCTGGGACGCCTACGGCGGCGGCCAGTACGCCTCCTCCGCCAACCAAGCCAGCCCGTCGCAACAGATCGCCGTGGCGCAGCGGGTACTGGCCGGCCAGGGCATCGGTGCCTGGCCGGTGTGCGGCTAACCACGATCCTGCCGTCACCTGCACCGGGCCTCCCCCCGGCCCTGGGCAGGTGACGCAGGGGACAGCCCCGGGCCAGCCACGGGCTGAGCCCGGGGCTGTCCAGATCCCGGCGCGGCTAGCCGAGAGCGTCGTAGATCGCCCGGCCGTAGGCGGTGCTGCGGTCGGAGCCGACGATGCCCGGCCCCATCTTGTTCATCATGTAAGAGATCGTCATGCGCCGGTCGACGTCCATCACGATCATCGAGCCGCCCCAGCCGCCCCAGAAGCAGATCCTTCCCTCGGGGAACCAGGGCAGCAGCTCACGCTGGGGGAGCCCGTAGCCGATACCGAGGCGCAGCGGGACGCCAAGCACAAGGTCGATGCCGTTCTGCTGCTCGTCGAAGATCAGGTCGATGGTGTCCGGGCCGAGCAGCCGCACCCGGTCGACCGCGCCGCCGCGGGCGACCACCGACATGATCCGGGCCACCGAGCGCGCGTTCCCGTGGCCGTTGGCCGCGCCGATGTCCGCCCGCCGCCAGGCGGGCGTGTTGGCTTCCTCGGCGGTGACCAGCGGCCCGGTCAACGTCCGGACCGCCGGGCTGGCCGGGTCGAGCGCGGCCAGATCGAACGGCAGCGGCGGCGGCGGTACCACGTCCGAGATCCGGGGCCAGTCGCTCTCCACCGCGCCGATCTGGAAGTCGGCGCCCAGCGGCCCGGCGATCTGTTCGGCGACGAACTGCTTGAGCGTCTTGCCGGTGATCCGCCGCAGCACCTCGCCTAGCAGGTGCCCGTGGTTGAGCGCGTGGTAGCCGGACGCGGTGCCCGGCTCCCACCATGGCGCCTGGGCCGCCATCCGCGAGGTAGCCCTGTCCCAGTCGTACAGGTCAGCGGGGACGGCGGGCTGGTCCAGCCCGGAGACGCCGGAGGAGTGCGACATCACCTGGCGGACCTTGATGTCCTGCTTGCCGGCCGCGCCGAACTCCGGCCAGTACCGGGCCACCGGGGCGTCGACGTCCAGCTCGCCCCGGTCGGCCAGCATCAGCGCGGCGAGGCTGGTCACCGTCTTGGTTGATGACCAGACGTTGGTGATCGTGTGCTCGGACCACGGGACCGTCCGGGCTTCGTCGCAGAAGCCGCCCCACATGTCAACGACGATCTCCCCGCCGAGGTCCAGGACCAGCGACGCGCCAAGCTCCTCGCCCGAGTCCAGATACCGCTCCAGCAGCCCGCGCACCGCCTCGAACTGCCTCGCACACCAGCCATGTATCTGCGCCATGCCCACGTCCTCCTCGCCCGCCGAGGGCCGCCAACTACCAGGCACGGTACGCCGAAGCCGGTTACCGGGACGGCGCCGCGCGCACGGCGGCCGGCGCGCCGGGCGGCCCGCCCGCCGCGTTCGGGTACGCCGGCACGCCCACGCAGGTGAACAGCAGCGGGTCCAGCGGCTCACCGAGCAGCGGCGGCACGCGGCTGTCGATGAAGGTCATCCCCGAGGCGCTGGCGCCGAGCGCGTAGGCGGCCAGGTGCAGCCGCCCTTCGGCCAGCCCGGCCGCCAGGTGCACGTCGCGGTACTCCCGGTCGCCGGCCTCGCTCAGGTCAGCCGTGGCAATCACCACGAACGCGGCGTCGCGCGGCAGGGCCTGGCATCGTGCCGGCGTCCCAGTACACGTGCCGGTAGCCGCGCTCGCGGTAACGCCACCCGGTGCGCCACGGGACGCCGGTGACCACCACGGCCGGCGCACCGGCGCGCGGCGGCGGGCCGATCCGCACCAGCTCGTGGCCGAGCGGGTTGTACCAGTGCACACCGGCGGGCAGCGGCACGCCCTCCGGGACCGCGACGTACAGCTCCAGCGGGCAACGGCCGCCCGCCGAGCCCGCGGCCCGGAACAGCCCGGTGCCCCGCGGCCGTTCCATCGTGCGCACCACCCCGGCGGACAGATACAGCGACCGGGCAAGCTGCGGCAGGTCCAGTCCGGCGGGCCGACGCCGGCGGTGCCCGCCAGCACGGCAACGGCCGCTCTCGTCGTTTCCGGCAGGTCCCGGGGCAGCGGCAGCCGCGGCAGCCGTGGCCCGTACCGCTTGAAGAACCACGGGAACCGGGCCATGTCGTTGGTCTGGAGGTCCTGGACCAGCCGCGGGTCGGCGCCCGGCCGGTCCCAGGGCGGTTCAGGTTCCAGGCACGTGAGCCAGTGCAGGGTTTGCGTCGCGGTCGCCACACACCGACTCTCCCGCATACCCGGCCGCCCGTCATCCGCCACGCGGAGGTGCTCATCGACATGGGCGTGCACGAGTTCGACCAGCTCCGCTGGCTGACCGGCCAGGAGATCGGCGGGCCGTTGACCCGGCGGGCGTGAGCCGCTGCTGCCAGCTACACCGCGGCCAGGCCTAGTAGCAGGCCGTCGGCTGCCACGGCCGGCGAGCTGGTGATGAACATGGGCACGCCCGCGGTGGGCGCGGGCACCGTCTGCAACACCTCGGCGCCGTCGAGGCTGCTGACGGTGCCGAGGACCTGCCCCTCGGCGACCTGCTCGCCGGTGCCGACGGCCGGTTCCCACCAGCCAGCGCTGGTGGAGTACAGCCAAAGGAAGCGCCGCAGCCGGGTGGGCGGCGGGAGCGGGACCGGGTCCGGGTCGTCGGCCATGCCGAGCAGCGCGAGTACCCGGTTCAGCCCGCGGACGTGCCGGGCCACCGCGGCCGGCTCGACCAGGCCGCACTGGCCCGATTCGGCGGTGATCGCGGGAATGCCGATCGCGGCGGCGGCCGAGGTGCTGGTGCCGCTGATCGGGCGGTCGGGGCCGGGTTCCTGGCGGATCACGTAACCGAGCCCGTAGGCGGTGGCCATCTCGGCGGCCCGGGCCTCACCGGCCCCCGCGTCGTAGAGCGCGAACGGCTCCAGGGCCTCGACCATGTCCCCGGCGTGCGCGTCCACGTAGGCGTCGGAGCCGACGATGAGCTGCGTGAACGCGTCGTGTGCCAGCCGCTCCGCCGCGGTCCCCGCCGGGTTCCCGGGGAAGCACCGGTTGAGGTTCTTGCCGTCCTCGGGGACCACGAACGGAGTGCGCCCCCAGAACGAGGACTGGTTCAGCACCGGGACCGCGCGCACGCTGCCGCGCAGGTCCCGCCCGGCCAGGGCGCGGGCCCACTGGCGGACGCCCGCCATCGACGCGTACTCGCAGCCGTGCACGCCGGCGATGACGGTGAGCCGCGGGCCGTCGCCGGCGCCGGTCAGCTCGATCACGGGGACGTCGTTGCCGCCCAGGCTGAGCGTTCGCCGGACTACCTCAGGGGTCATGATCCCTCCCTTTCGTCACAGGCGATATTAGGCTTTACGCAAGGTGCGTGCCGGCCCCCATCCCCCCGCTGATCAGCGGAGAAACCAGGCGAACGCGGAAAGCAGGCGACCGCGGATGAAGGTCTTCGTGTCCAGCGACATGGAAGGCACGGCGGGGGTAGTCGACTGGCAGCAGTGCGTCGGGGACGGGCCGGAGGCGGCCGCCGGGCGGCGGCTGCTGCTGGCCGAGGTTCGCGGTCTACCGCAGCTTCTGCGCGGCGATCATGCTGACGCACGCGTTCGCCGAGGCGGTCTGACCGGCCGGGTTAGGCCCCGGGCTAGGCCCCGGGCTGGCCCGGCAACGCGCCGGGCTGATCCAGCGCGGCCTGGTCGGCGAGCGCGATGGCGAACTGGCCGAGCACGGTCGGGTGGATCGGGGCGGGCGAGCGCAGCCCCTGCACGTACGGCTGCGGCGTGCAGAGCTCGTGCCCCGTAAAGTCGGGCTGGGGCGAGGAGAACCTGAACTGTTCCGCGCCCTTGGCCAGCACCGCGTTCAGCGTGGTCAGGCGGGAGTTCAGCGTTTGCAGGTTCGCCGCGGTGAGCCCGGCCTGGCCGAGGCAGCCGGGCTGGGCGCCGAACGGGTCGTAGTAGCGGTTGATGATCACTTGCGGGTGGGACGGCAGCGCCGCCAGCCGGCTCAGCAGGTCGAGGTAGTCCTTGCTGAACGAGGCGAGCTGCTGCTGGAAGTAGGCGGCGGTGGCGCGGTCGTTACAGCGCGGCGTGATCGCGCAGTAGCGGAACATCGTTGCCCAGCTCAGGTCGTCCGCGCCCACGCTGACGATGATGACCGATGCGTTCTTCGCCCGCTCCGCCACCGCGAGCTGCGGCGGCAGCAGCTGCCCGCCGCGCTGCTGGGGCCCGAGCAGCCCCTGGCTGATGGTCGCGCCGTCGCAGGCCAGGTTGAGGACGCGCCAGCCGTTGGTGGCCGACAGGTCCGCCGCGTAGGAGTCGGCGCTCCGGCCGCAGGCCCGGTCGGTACCGGACGCGCCGGGAACGGGCGCGAGCCCGGCGCCCGCCGCGGTGGAGTCACCGAGAACCACGGCCTGGATCCGGCGCAGCGGCCGCCCGGTCGGACGGATGTGCGGCAGCCGGGTCTCGGTGCCGACGAGGTCGTTGAGCGAGTGGACCTGGCGCAGCTGGCCCAGCGCGGTGTAGCCGGTGGCCGTGACGGCACCGAGGTTGATGGCCTCGGCCACCACGAGCCCCGCGGCCAGCAGCTTGAGGGTGGCCGGCAGCCGCAGGCGGCGCCAGCCCGCCACCGCCCCCACCAGGATCACCGCGCCGGCCCCGGCGACCACCGCCTCCCAGGCGAAGTACTGCTTCCACCCGTCGGCCAGCCGGGCGCCGAGTATGCGTTCCGCCCCGGCCCCGCCGTGGCCCTCGACGAACGTGGTCAGCTCGCTGTTGATGGAGATCTGCGAGAGCTGGAGCCGGGGCCGCACCGGGCCGGTGAACCGCAGGTCGGTCGGCAGGCTCTGGCCGAACAGGTCGATCTCCCCGGGGCCGGACCAGCTCAGGCTAGGCGCGGTGGCACCGACCTGGATCTGCTGCCCGGCGACGGTGACCGTCTGCATCGGCGTCACCAGCAGCGCCACCGCGATCGCGGCCGCCGCCAGCACGATCAGCATCAGCAGTCCCGCCAGCCACCGTAGCGTCCACCGGGCCCATCGCCCCGCCCGCCGCGTGCCGTCAGTAGTTGTCATTCCCGTCCGACGCTAGCAACGGCCGGCAACCCCCGGCGACGGGCCGGGTCAGCCGCGGCGGCGGGCCGGGTCAGCCGCGGCGGCGGGCCTGGGCGCGCGCGCTCCAGATGTAGGCGGCCAGCGGCAGCGGCAGCGCGACGACGAGCAGCACAAGCGCGAACGGCAACGCGGAGGCCAGCCCGGTCTCCTGGAGCGTCACCCAGATCTGCAACGGCAGCCCGTAAGGGTGATAGGCGATGATGACCACGGCTCCGAACGCGCCCATGGCCCTGGCCCACGCGACGGCGAGCGCCATGGCCAGGCCCGGCGCGGCCAGCGGCAGGGTCACCCGCCGTATCACCCGCCACGGCCGGTCACCGAGCAGCGCGGCCTGCTGCTCCAGCCGCGGGTCGACGCCGCTGAACGCCGCGAGCGCGCCGAGCACGTAGTACGGCGCCGACTCATAGACCTGGGCGATGACCAGGGCCAGGAAGGTGTTGGTCGCCGACAGGTTCACGTGGCTGAGCAGCTGGCCGATGGCCGTGTACGGGCCTACCAGGAAGATCAGCAGCAGCCCGATCACCAGCGGCGGCAGCAGCAGGCTGCACAGGATCCCGGCCTCCCAGATCCGCGGGAACGGCAGCCTCCCCCGGGCGAGCAGCCAGGCCAGCGGGGTGCAGAACACCACGAGGACGCCGAGGGTCACCAGCCCCGACTCGAGCGAGGTAACGAGTGGCTGGAGTGCCCCGGGCGCGGTCAGCGAGCTTTTGATCGCGCCCGCGGACAGGTGGGTGAGCAGGGCGATGACCGGGCCGAGCAGCGCCAGCCAGATGATGGCCGCCCCGATGATCGAGGCGGCCGCCGACGCCCTGCGCAGCGCCTGCGGGCCGGGCACCAGCAACCCGGACCCGCGTGACCCCGGCCCCGGGGGACCCCCCAGGGCCGCGGTGCCGGAAGCCGGTGCCCCGCTAGCCCAGCTCACTGCTTATGGCTGAGGGAATTGCGCTGGTTGTGCCGAAGGCTGTTGGTTTGATCAGCGTGAATCCTCCCGCCTTGTACAGGGCCAGGCCGGCCGGGGAAAGAGTGAACTTGACGAACGCGGTCCCCGCGCTGCTGGGCTTGCCGATCGTCGTGATGTCGATCACCAGCGGCGAACCGGTCTTGGGCGTCTTGACACCTTTGACCGTGATCGTAATGTGCGCCTTGCCGTACTGCGTGGCGAGGGCGGCGCTGCCGAGGTTGATGGCGGCCGGAAGCACGATATATGACTCGTGCAGCTCGACAGCCTGAGTGATGTACGCGCTGGAGGCGTCCAGCTGACCGGATTGCAGCGTGGCGGGCAGCGACGCCTCGGCGTAGATCTGCGGCGAGTTCGCGGTCCCCCAGTCCGAGGTGCCGAGGATCTTGGAAACCGTGTTGCTCGGCAGGTGGTAGTAGGCCTGGGCGAGTTGCAGCATGTAGATGAACGAGCGGCCCTGGGGGTCGATGTTGGGGTCGGTCCGCCCCAGCTTGAAGCCGGGCGTCTCCATGAGCTTGAACAGGTCCTTCAGCGGCTTCGAGCCGTCGGCGAAGGCCTTGAACTGGCTGGCGTACTTGCTCTTGGGGTTGTAGGCCACCACGATCGACGTGGCCGCGTACTGGACGTACCACTTGGTGAACTTCGGGAACAGCGGCGTGATGTTGTCGCCGCCGACGCTTTCGAAGACGTTCGGGGAGAGCACCCCGCCGGCGATGTCCGACTCCAGTTCGCCGGAGGCCCCGGAGTGTCCCGAGTAGCCATAGCCCGTGGCCTTCGTGAACGCGGGACCGGCGACCTTCTCGTTGAGGTACTCGAGCGAGGACGCGTAGGCGACGTTCGCGGTGCCTGACGGCTTGGCAGCCTTCGGCGACGACGACGGTGTCGGGGAGGAGGAGCTGCTACAGCCGACGGCCAGCGCAAGACACGCAATTCCCACCAATGCGCCCAAACGGGCACCACTCTTCGTGTTGGAGAAGACCATACTCAAGGATAGCCAGCCTGATTTGCACGAAGCAAGAAAACCTGACGTCACTGGGTCCCCTTCCTTACCAGGCGGGGGACGCCCCGGCGCGCCGGCCGGCGCCGTTTGGCCGCGCGACGCCGGCTGGAGCAGGATGGCGTGAGCGGAAAGGAGGCACGGGTTGAGAGCTGACCCGGCGGGCCAGCCGAGCGCTGTGCTGGCGGCGGAGGGCACGGACGCCGCACAGACGGCGCGGCTGCGGGGCCGGCTGGTCCCACCGATGACGGGCAGCGTGTTCTGGGGCTGGGCCGGTCCGGTCCTGGTCACCCTTTTCGGCGCCTTTCTGCGTTTCGACCGGCTGAGCCTTCCGCATGCCGTGCTCTTCGACGAGACGTACTACGTTCCCGACGCCTACGGAATCCTTAAGCACGGTGTCGAGATCAATCACGTGAAAAACGTGAATGCGCTGCTTACACGCGGCAGCACCCATATTTTCGCGGGCGTTAACGGTGAATACGTGGTCCATCCACCGCTCGGCAAGATCATGATCGCGGTGGGGGAGTGGATCTTCGGGCTGACGCCGTTCGGCTGGCGGTTCGCGGTCGCCGTGGTGGGCTCGCTGGCCATCTTGATGACCGCGCGGATCGCCCGCCGGATGACCCGCTCGACCCTGCTCGGCTGCGTCGCGGGCCTGCTGCTGGCCCTGGACGGGCTGGAGTTCGTGCTCAGCCGCACCGCGATCCTCGACATCTTCGTGATGTTCTGGGTGCTGGCGGCCTTCGGCCTGCATCGTGATCGACCGGGACCGGACCCGGGCGGTGCTGGCCGCGGCCGCGGCGGCGGAACCCGCTGACACCCGCGACCGGCGGCCCGCGGCTCGGCGTCCGGTGGCAGTTGCTGCTGGCGGGTGTCTGCCTGGGCTGCGCGATCGCCAGCAAGTGGAACGGCGTCTGGTACATCCTCGGCTTCGGCGGCCTCGTCGTGGCCTGGGACCTGGGCGCGCGCCGGGCGGCCGGGTTCGGGCCGCGGTGGGCCGGAGTGCTGCGCAGCGACGCCGCGTGGCTGCCGGTCTGGTTCGGCGTAGTCCCGGCCGTCGTGTACGTCGATCTCCTGGACCGGCTGGTTCGCCACCAGCTACGGCTACGACCGTAACGGCGCGGCGCTGAATGGCGGCCATCCAGCGTCCACGCTCGCGGCCTGGCTTCAGTACAACAAGTCGATGCTCGGCTTCGGCCTGGGCCTGCATTCGTACTCGCCTTATCAGTCGAACCCGCTCGGGTGGCTGGTGCTGGCCCGGCCGACCGCGTTCTACTCCGTGTGCCTGCCGAAAAACGGCTGCGGCGGGGCCGGGTCAACCGAGCAGGAGGTGCTGGCGATCGGCACGCCGCTGATCTGGTGGGGGGCGTGCCTCGCGCTGCTGGTCTGCCTGGCCTGGTGGCTGACCCGCCGCGACTGGCGCCCCGGTGCGCTGCTGCTCTTGATCGCGGTCGGCTGGCTGCCGTGGATCTGGTTCTACTGGCACGACCACCGCACCGAGTTCTACTTCTACTCGGTGGTCTTCGACCCGTTCCTGGTCATCGCCATCACGTTGTGCTGCAGCTGGATCTACTCGGAAATCTGTCAAGTCAAGTTCAATCTCATTTCGATGGACTCCCGGATTGAAAGAAAAGCTAGTCGAATTCCTTATTGACAATCCTGAATTATTTCAGGATAAACTATCAAACAGACGATCCAAATGCCTTCATATTCTAAAGGAACTTCCAAATGACAAAGGATTTCATTTATTGAAAGAATCTCAACAATGGCGTTCTATTGATTATATATTGAATCAATTGAAATCTGCTTATAAACAGCAGAAAGAACGATTTAATAAGACTGGAGAAGGGCCCAGTAAGAAGGAATGAGATATGGGTGCAAAGAGTCTTCGAGGTAAAGCTGTTGCAATCTATCTGAGTTATAGAATTATCTGCTAATGACGGTGATTAGATGCAGTTCATATTACTTTTCCATTTTACAGTCAAATGGCACAGCTCATGGATGGCGATCATAGTATTAGTATTTTACATGCTCGACAGTCTACTCAGCAAGTTACTGCCAGAACTACTTACCCAATAACTCCAGCTCAGACTGATTGGGAGTCAACAGCCTTTACATCCAGTATACTGTCATATTAGCTATCTTATTAATTTTAGATTATGATGATGAATTTGGAAGTGATGATGGCAATTTGCCGGGCTTGGAAGCATCTTTGAATGGAAGTCAACCTGCTGCCAGTCCACAATTAGAAGGAGATTATCTATTTGAAAGAGATTCGTCTCCAGTTCGAGAAGCCGAACAAAAAGTACGAAATAGACTTGGACTCGATGCAAGTCAATCGGACCAGACTACTGACACTGCCAGTGTGCGGCGATCTCCACCAGGTTCACGCTCTCAGCCATCGAATTCCTCTCAACGTCGTACAACATCTTTAAAACGACCATTGGAGGCAAGTAATACTGTGACTCCAAGACGGTTCAAAAAACACCAGAATCGAGATAGCCAAGACTTGCTTGACTTAGACTCTATTACAACTAAAGAGTACGATATACAAACCAAGAAATATGACTTGGAAGAGAAATGATTGGACCATGAAAAGGATGAATCGGCAAGGAGATATGAATTGGAACGAGAGCGTTTAAGACTTCAGAAAGAAGAGATGGACAATCGAACACGTTTGGAAGAAAAAAGACTGAATGGAGATGCTGAACGAAATGCTACTCAATCTAAAATAATGACGGAATTGTTGGAGACTGTACGCATGGTAGTAGGACAGCGGAAAGCAGAATGAGATGAGTCAATTAGCTTCAAGCATTAAGCCATTCCAATATATAATCAGTTAACCATTCTCGTTTGAGTCGCCCCAATCTAGCCTGTGTCTTTTCACGCCGGTCATCTCCTCTTTGCGATATCTCAGTATACCATTCTGAATTCAACAAACGATGATAGACATGAAATAATTCCTGCCCAATTTCAGCATGATTCATACGATTCTCATCATTCCATTCATCAATTTCTCCCTCTATCTTCAACAGAAAATTGTGCAATATGCATATCACGTAGATAATGTCAACAACTTGAGTGTTTCCTTCTACAGATCCAAGCTCAATTGGAATCGCTCTTAAAATTGGAAATCTTCCTTTCATATATCCATAGACATATTCAACCCGTACACGAGCTGATGAAAAGTGTACATTAAATTGAGCAAGCCGTTCAGTCTGATCCCGTCTCACTGCCCCTTTTGAATATGGCTTTATAACACGATTTGTAAGACGATATGCACTGTCTCCAAGAAGGCATCCTGCAGCATCTTCGAAAAGCCGTTCTTCGTTACGGTACAAGTCAGATTGATTAAGCACATCACTATCATGTGCCGACCCAGGATCTAGTGACGTTAGAGTGAATAGAGATAATAGATGATACGCCCGGCATAGACAAAGAGGATTCGAGTAGTTGAATCAATTATCAGTGTAGTGTGTATTGCATAACACGATTTACGAGTATAATATGATTCTCCTTGGTTGATTGGCTTGCGATAAGCAGGAACAATTGTGCCGTCAACAAATCCAAGCACATTTGGAAATCCATATTGTAATTGATGTCGTTGCACAATGGCTTTGTAATTTTCAGAATCCGGTGCCGGCCATTGACTCAGAAATTCTCCTTGAAGAGATAAGATTGCAGCCGTAACACGACGAACATAATTCTCAACAGTGCCTTCAGCAATTTGAAAATGGATAGACGTTCGAACACGAGAATCATGACCTCCACCGAGATAGAACAGTGCCACTTGTAACTGAAATATGGGAGGACGTTGTGGACGATGGCCTGCTGAAAGGAAGACAGGATGCTGAGAAATACGTTCTAAAAGGATATGAAATGATCTACAATGATAAGCAATAGAAATCAGGATTATCGAAAGACAAATACCTGCGTTCCATACGATATGATGCTCTGAATTCTCGATCCGATAGAAGTGTCTGATCAAAAACCCAATTTGGAGATGCTCTTATTCGATAATGAGGCGGACGTGAGTAATAGCGCTTTGATCTAGTAGATGCAAGATCCCTGAGAAGCCATTTTATGATGCCACCTTTGAAAAGAGTCTCATTATCATCTCCAACTACATGTCTTCTAGTGTCAGAATCTTGAAATTGAGAGTCAGGTATACCTCATACGTAAACGATGAATGATAAACTTCCTCAGGGTACTCTGTAGCGATGAAATGTGCCTACTACGACCTGTGGAACGGGCCATACAAGGCTGCTTGAGAAGCTGAGACCCTCTTGAGAGGTTTTTGACGTTTTTGCGGGTTTTGGAAGGTGAAGAAAAAATTGGACAAATCCTGTGCTCTGATTGGTCCAAAATGTCCCAAACGTCCAAAATCAAAATCATATTTGAGTCCCCCCTATTGATGATCAGCTCAGCTCAAAATCGCCGAAGATCTCTGTGAGCATCAACGCTATCAAATGCAATTCATCAGAATCGGCTTGAAAAATTGATATATATTCCAACACCGTAATCCTATTCCTAACTGCATCATCACTTTAGATGATACAATAAGTTATCCCCGTCGAAAACAACACCTTCCCCTCTTTGAAATTTCCCTCATCTACTTTCACACGGACGTTGCGATTCTGCAATAATATCGACCCATTTCCCGCTTTTCACTCCATCATTTCCAGGAATTTCACAATATCCGCCGATCATCACCATCACCGGGTTGATTCACCGTTCCGTCCACCGTCGGATCCATCGTTCAAACCGCCGACCATTCAATTCACCGTTCAATCCACCGCGCAGGGCGATTTTTTAGGGTTATATTACGTAATCAAATCATCCTCTTCAGCTCCTTCACAAGAAACACGTTCTTTTTCATACTTCAGCTAGCAAATTGAATATCATAATTATTATATGGACTCTATGCTCCTTGAATTATCTAGAGTCTGACTATCAAAACGTAGAGTCAGTTCTAGAGTCTCACACGTCTTTGCAAATCGATGCCGCGCGGCCCTAATTTGTCTATAAATCCGGGATTTTCGAGGTTGCTCTGGAGTTAACAATTCCTTATGCAAACCACTTGTCCCAACGGAAAATGCGAGTCGCTGGGGATACAGCGGAATCGCCACTAGTTAGAACGACCGGGATTGTCAAAATACGTGAGCTCCGCTAGAGAGCATGAACTCGAAAATCCCCATAATTCTCGTGACTCGCAGTAAGAACCACAATATACGGGATGACGAAGACTGCCGCCTGATTTAATTTCTAATTGGTTTTTAAATTGCACAATGAACTTTGCCAAGTTATGACGAGGATCAACTCTAATTTTCGCATTACTGATTTTCGCATTACTAATTCGCCAGTGTTTTATAAATCGTCGACGTCTTCAGCCTCATGATTCTACCTCTTGCGGGAGATCGAACATAGGATTTTGCGTGCTGTCTCACTGATTTTGACCGAAATAGGGTGAACGACATCAAGACTTGTGTCAAACGCTATGTATTCATGACCCACAAGGAATAAACTTTTGCCATGCATGCAGCCCGCTATCACTCTTAGTTCCTGTGCGCGTGGTTCATTTTAGGGAAAACTCCAAATCTACCCCTACTCTTTGAATAAATCCCAGATTTACCCGGCCGCCATATATAAGCCATATTAAATGTCCATATCGGATAGTCTCGAATAACTCAGTCAATTTTACATCAATCATCGAAATTTTCGACATTTCCCAATAGCTTATGACTAGATCTATAACATACTCCATGGCTTTTATTTTTGAGACCATAAACGTTGAGAAATGAGTGAAAATCATCGATTATTTCAAATTTGACTGGTAAATCTGGGATTTATTCAAAGAGTAGGGGTAGATTTGGAGTTTTCCCTTCATTTTATTTAAAGTATTTTATAAGAAATGAGCGGAGCCGGAACAGGCTGAATTCAAGTCAGCCAAACAAATTTTATCTTAATTTCCCCCTTCTGGTAACGCGCCATTTTTACTGGTTGAATTAGCGGAAGGCGATGCGAGATTCAAAGACAAAATGATAAGAGCCTTGGTTACATAATACTATAATGATCACAGGACTGGTTTGGTTTTAGGTTGCTATAAACAAATAGAACTAGCGTTTGTAAAAGCTCCCTCATGACCACCGTCTGTGAATAAATTAATGAACGCCGCCACATCTTCCTCCCAGTTCGCAATCCGGCTCTTTTCACACGATGCTTCCAGCAACACCTGTCTTGATTATTCGAGTCGTTCAGATTCTTTTCGCTTTTCTAGGTATGTATTGATGGGAAACTTTTAATTCTTGATTAGTCCTTTGCTTATCAGCTGCTGCCGTCAACAAATTGCAATTTTTTGCATTGATCTTTGGCGGATTGCCCTTCCTTCTGTTCTGCGTAATTTGCCAAATATAATAGCATTGACTTTTGCAGTCTATTTTTTCAATTTTGTCAGCTCTTTATTTGGTCCTTTCACCGAATCTTTCGCCTCAAATTCAAAACGTCCATATCAACTGTATGACACTCTGACTTCGCTTCTAACTATAGTAATCCTTCAGATGGTTAATGCCCTATTTTGGTTCTGCGGGTAAGATCCCAGAGAAGAGTATACACTAATACTTCAGCTTTATTGCCGATGCGGTGCAGTTGGGTGCTACGTGCAGCTTAATTGACCAGGTGGATTTCTCCCTGGGCCTGACATATGACATTAAGACTCCGTGTGACTGCAGCAGAGCGGCTTCTGCGTTTGGTGCATTCTCTTGGTATTCCCTTCATCAATCACTCTCACAATAATTACAGGCTTTTGTGGATGGCCACAGCTATTCTCGATATCCATGGCCTCTATCGTAATAGACAAACGCGTCCTCCGCCTCGCCCGATGGATGTGGACGGTAAAGGAATGCCTCTTGAGTCATATCAACCCAACGACGGAGTGCAACATTGAAGGACCAATAATCGTGAAGGAAGTTGTGCTAAGGGTGATTTATCGTTCTCTCTGTTTATTCTTTCGTGTAGATTCTCTAAGGTGAGGAAATATTTGAGCAAAGCTACGTGTGTAATGCTATTTTTCATTAAATATGACTCTCATTGACGTAGTAAGTCCCGCTCGCTGGCATGGATCTCTTACAAGACAGATTCACATTCCATTTGCCTAACAACAGCGGTCGATATCGCTTCCTACATTTGTGAACTTAAAGTTTGATGAACAACTTCACCAAGGTCGTTTCATTTCTAATGAGAAAGAATCAAGACTGATATTTGCTACTCAGTCAACACATAACGATCAATGTAAGCTGAGAAAATCTGCCTTTATATTTACACATTGATATATCCAACTTGGCCACTTTCACGTATATATCTGTCCCCTGACTAGTCTATCCAATTGTTCTTTCGGATTCATTTCAATATGATTTGCTTCTCCTGCATCACTCTCTCGTACACCCACAAAGAAGCGAGTTCTGGCCAATCTTCTACGAATAACCCCAGATGTGGGATTGCTCAAGGGACACAACAGATTCCCCATCGAGGACGAAGCATCTTCTGATTTACCTACGCATTTTGAGCGAAATCGATTTCGGGAAAGAATGAGAAGTTCGGAATTTGAATGTGCATACACATCGCAGGACTACGAGTGACCATACTAGCGATAATAGCGAGTCTGTCAGGTGAAATGAGATCTAAATATTCAACAACTCTCTCTACCCTTGAGATATAATCTGAGTGATGCGGTAATTTCTTTGTCTTCGAACTTCTCTCTAACTTTTAGATTCAAAAGGAATACCCTGCTCTTAACGGCACACAGAACTATCCCATCATATCGTCTCAGGAGGCTGTAGCTTGGCTTCCAGCTCAAGAAGGCAAGTCATATCATCCCCAAACAATTTCAACATAACTTCATCCGCTGTTCCATCCCCGATGCATTCCATTGGAAGCAATGAATCTTCCGGATAATTCGACATCAATCTCAGTGATAATGACATAATTCGACGTCCTATATCTCGAATCCCAAGCTTCCTTTCCTGCAAAAATTTCGAATATATTCGTATGTCACCGCAAAATCCCTGTATAATGTCAGGACGGGGTGTGGGAGCCACGGACTGCAGTATACTCGAGGTTTGATGAGTTATGAGAGAGTTGAAAGCTAAGGATAAAAGGAGCTACGAGGGACTATTTATATACGAAACAATTGGCATATGATGGCCACCATGGCTGTATATAATTATATTTATATGACATCTGCATCGGGGTGGCTACTGCGGTGTCCGTTCTTCTAATTTGGGTACGTTGGGGCGCGGTCGGCGCGGTCGTGACCAGACTGTGACCATTGTATAAGGTTCATGACAAACAACTATTAGAAATGAAAAGAAATTCGTACTTCCTCACGCAAATTTGTATCTAGATACCATGCAAACCATGAACTTCGACATGAATCATTACTTTTTGTAACTCGTTCGCGACAGTCTCCGCACTGAGATTCATGTCGAAGTTCATGGTTTGCATGGTATCTGGATTCAATTTTGCGCTGAGGAAGTACGAATTTCTTTTCATTTCTAATAGTTGTTTGTCATGAACCGTATACAATGGTCACGGTCTGGTCACGACCTCGCCCCAACGAAAAGATCACGGTCGAGCCCCAACGTACCCAAATTAGAAGAACGGACACCGCGGTAGCCACCCCGATGCAAATGTCATATATAATATAATTATATATAGCCATGGTGGCCATCATGTGCCAGTTGTTTCGTATATAAATAGTCCCCCGTATGTCCTTTTATCCTTAGCTTTCAACTCTCTCATAACTTATCAAACCTCGAGCATACTGCAGTCCGTGGCCTCAACACTCCCTGCTGACATTGTGCAGGATTGCAGTGACCGTGCGAAAGTATTGGAGAATTTTTGCAGGAAAGGAAGCTTGGGATTCAAGATATAGGAGATTCGAATTATGTCATTATCACTGAGATTGATGTCGAATTATCCGGAAGATTCATTGCTTCCAATGGAATGCATCGGGGATGGAACAGCGGATGAAGTTATGAAATTGTTTGGGGATGATATGACTTGCCTTCTTGAGCTGGAAGCCAAGCTACAGCCTCCTAGAGACGATATGATGGGATAGTTCTGTGCGCCGTTAAGAGTAGGGTATTCCTTTTGAATCTAAAAATTAGAGAGAAGTTCGAAGACAAAGAAATTACCGCATCAATCAGATTATGTCTCAAGGGTAGAGAGAGTTGTTGAATATTTAGATACATTTGACAGACTCGCTATTATCGCTAGTATGGTCACTCGTGCTGCGATGTGTATGCACATTCAAATTCCGAACTTCTCATTCTTTCCCGAAATCACGTAGGTAAATAGGAAGAGATCTTTCGTCCTCGATGGGAATCTGTTGTGTCCCTTGAGCGATCCATGTGACACTGATTCAAGAAGATTCGCCAGAACTCGCTTCTTCGAGTGATGCAGGAGAAGCAAATCATATTGAAATGAATCCGAAAGAACAATTGGATAGACTAGTCAGGGGACAGATATATACGTGAAAGTGGCCAAGTTGGATATATCAATGTGTAAATATAAAGGCAGATTTTCTCAGCTTACATTGATCGTTATGTGTTGACTGAGTAGCAAATATCAGTCTTAGGATTCTTTCTCATTAGAAATGAAAACGACCTCGGTGAATTATCATCAAACTTTAAGTTCACAATGTGGAAGCGATATCGACCGCTGTTGTTAGGCAAATGGAATGTGAATCTGTCTTGTAAGAGGATCCATGAGCAGACAGGGACTTACTGCGTCAATGAGAGTCATATTTAATGAAAAATAGCATTACACACGTAGCTCTGCTCAAAATATTTTTCCTCCGCCTTAGAGAATCTACACGAAAGAATAAACAGGGAGAGAACGATAAATCACCCTTACACAACTTACTTCCACGATTATCGGTCCTTCAATGTTGTTGCTGGTCGTTGGGTTGAAATGACTCAAGAGGCATTCCTTTACCATCTACTCATCGGGCGGGACGCGTTTGTCTATTCGAATAGAGGCCATGGATATCGGATCGCTGTGGCCATCCACAAAAGCCTGTAATTATTGTGAGAGTGATTGATGAAGGGAATACCAAGAGAATGCACCAAACGCAGAAGCCGCTCTGCTGCAGTCACACGAGGTCTAATATCATATGTCAGGCCCCAGGAGAAATCCACCTGGTCAATTAAACTGCACGTAGCACCCAACTGCACCATCGGCAATAAAGCTGAAGTATTAGTGCATACTCTTCTCTGAATCTGTACCCGCAATCAAAAGAGGGCATTAACCATCTGAAGGATTACTATAGTTAGAAGCAAAGTGAGTCATACAGTTGATATGGACGTTTTGAATTTGAGGCGAAGATTCGGTGAAAGGACCAAATAAAGAGTGGGCAAAATTGAAAAATAGACTGCAAACCCGATGTATATTTGGCAAATTACGCAGAACAGAAGGAAGGGCAATCCGCCAAAGATCAATGCAAAAAATTGCAATTTGTTGACGGCAGCAGCTGATAAGCAAAGGACTAATCAAGAATTAAAAGTTTCCCATCAATCATACCTAGAAAAGCGAAAAGAATCTGAACGACTCGAATAATCAAGACAGGTGTTGCTGGAAGCATGGTGTGAAAAGAGCCGGATGATGTGGCGGCGTTCATTAATTTATTCACAGACGGTGGTCATGAGGGAGCTTTTACAAACGCTAGTTCTATTTGTTTATAGCAACCTAAAACCAAACCAGTCCTGTGATCATTATAGTATTATGTAACCAAGGCTCTTATCATTTTGTCTTTGAATCTCGCATCGCCTTCCGCTAATTCAACCAGTAAAAATGGCGCGTTACCAGAAGGGGGAAATTAAGATAAAATTTGTTTGGCTGACTGAATTCAGCCTGTTTCCGGCTCCGCTCATTTCTTATAAAATACTTTAAATAAAATGAAGGGAAAACTCCAAATCTACCCCTACTCTTTGAATAAATCCCAGATTTACCAGTCAAATTTGAAATAATCGATGATTTTCACTCATTCTGACGTTTATGGTCTCAAAAATCCAGATGGAGTATGTTATAGATCTAGTCATAAGCTATTGGGAAATGTAGAAAATTTGGATGATTGATGTAAAATTGACTGAGTTATTCGAGACTATCCGATATGGACATTTAATATGGCTTATATATGGCGGCCCGGTAAGTGTCAAATTAAAGAGTAGGGGTAGATTTGGAGTTTTCCCTAAAATGAACCACGCGCACAGGAACTAAGAGTGATAGCGGCTGCATGCATGGCAAAAGTTTATTCCTTGTGGGTCATGAATACATAGCGTTTGACACAAGTCTTGATGTCGTTCACCCTATTTCGGTCAAAATCAGTGAGAGCACACGCAAAAGTGTATGTAGATACAGGCAAGAGGTAGAATCATGAGCTGAATCAGTCAACTATGAAAAACACTCACAATTGAGTAATGCGAAAATCAGTAATGCGAAAATTAAGTTGATCCTCGTCATAACTTGGCAAAGTTCATTGTGCAATTTAAAAACCAATTAGAAATTAAATCAGGCGGCAGTCTTCGTCATCCCGTATATTGTGGTTCTTACTGCGAGTCACGAGAATTATGGGGATTTTCGAGTTCACGTGCACGGAGACTAGCATCTTAGACAATCCCGGTCGTTCTAACTAGTGGCGATTCCGCTGTATCCCCAGCGAATTTGGGACAAGTGGCTTGCATAAAATGTAAGCTCCAGAGCAACCTCGAAAATCCCAGAATTATAGACAAATTAGGGCCGCTCGGCATCGATTTGCAAAGACGTGTGAGAGATAAACTGACTCTACGTTTTGATAGTCAGACTCTAGATAATTCAAGGAGCATAGAGTTCATATAATAATTATGATACTCGATTGAAGTATGAAAAGAAACATGTTCTTGTGAAGGAGCTGAAGAGGATGATTTGATTACGTAATATAGCCCTAAAAAATCGCCCTGCGCGGTGGATTGAACGGTGAATTGAATGGTCAAGCGGTTTGAACGATGGACGGTCAATGGAGAAATCAACCCGGTGATGATGATGATCGGCGGATATTGTGAAATTCCTGGAAATAATGGAGCGGGAAAGGAAATGGTCGATATTATTGCAGAATCGCAACGTCCGTGTAAAAGTAGATGAGGGAAATTTAGAAGAGGGGAAGGTGTTGTTTTCGACGGGGATAACTTATTGTATCATCTAAAGTGATGATGGAGTTGGAATAGAATTACGATGTTGGAATATTACCAATTTTTCAAGCCGATTCTGATGAATTGCATTTGATAGCGTTGATGCTCACAGAGATCTTCGGCGATTTTGAGCTGAGCTGATCATCAATAGGGGGGGACTCAAATATGATTTTGATTTTCGACATTTGGGACATTTTGGACCAAGCACAGGATTTGTCCAATTTTTTCTTCACCTTCCAAAACCCGCAAAAACGTCAAAAACCTCTCAAGAGGATCTCGCTTCTAGAGCAGCCTTGTATGGCCCGTTCCACAGGTCGTAGTAGGCACATTTCATCGCTACAGAGTACCCTGAGGAAGTTTATCATTCATCGTTTACGTATGAGGTATACCTGACTCTCAATTTCAAGATTCTGACACTAGAAGA
>CAVPFC010000040.1:0-337926 GCA_963703605.1 uncultured Actinomycetes bacterium | reverse complement strand
GAGACCACGCCGGAACAGCTCTGGCGGGCGCTGACCGAACCGGTCTTCACACAGCGCTACTGGAACACGGCTTTCAAGACGGACTGGACCGCCGGGTCCTCCATGACCTGGGACAACCACGGCGTGATGATCACCGATCCCGGGCAGGTCGTGCTCGAATCCGACCCCTACCGCCGGCTGTCCTACACCTGGCACAGCGTGACGCCCGAACTGGCCGAGCGCTTCGGCTGGGACGGCGAGCTAAGCGGCAAGCTGGCCGCCGAGCCCCGCTCGAAGGTGACCTTCGACATCGAGCCGGCCGGGGAGATGGTCAAGCTCACCGTGGTGCACGACGGCTTCGAGCCGGGCAGCACCATGGCGGGCATGGTCAGCAGCGGCTGGCCGCAGGTCATGGCCAGCCTCAAGACCCTGCTGGAAACCGGAGAGCCGCTGCCGGTGGGCTGACAGACCCTGCCCTTCGCCGGGCCGGACGGCCGGGCCACGCCCTCAGGCGTGGCCCGGCTCCTGCTTTACCCGGGTGCTACCACCCACCCGAAGATGGGTGGTGGCCGGCTGCCGCCGGCCCGCTCCCGTCCGTAGCGTCAACGCCATGGAAGCGACGCTACCCAGGGAGAATGCGTGATGATCGCGGCCCGTGGTCTCATCAAGCGATACGGCTCCACCCTCGCGGTCAACGACCTCAGCTTCACGATCCGGCCCGGCATGGTGACCGGCTTCCTCGGCCCCAACGGGGCCGGGAAGACCACCACGATGCGGCTGATCCTGGGCCTGGACTACCCCACCGAGGGGACCGTCACGGTCAACGGCACGCCGTACGCGGAGCTGGCCAGCCCGATGCACGAGGTCGGCGCGCTGCTGGACGCCCGGGCGGTGCACGGCGGCCGCAGCGCCCACAACCATCTGCTGTGCCTGGCCCAGACCAACGACATTCCCCGGCGCCGGGTGGACGAGGTGCTCGGCATCGTCGGGCTGAGCGACGTGGCCAGGAAGCGGTCCAAGGGCTTCTCGCTCGGCATGAGCCAGCGCCTGGGCGATCGCCGCCGCGCTGCTCGGCGATCCGGGGATCCTGATGTTCGACGAGCCGGTGAACGGGCTCGACCCCGAGGGCATCCTGTGGATCCGCACCCTGATGCGGTCGCTGGCCGCCGAGGGCCGCACGGTGCTGGTGTCCAGCCACCTGATGTCGGAGATGGAGAACACCGCCGACCATCTTCTGGTCGTCGGGCGCGGCAGGCTCATCGCGGACTGCGGCATGGCCGAGTTCATCGCCCGCAGCTCCGGCCAGCTCGTCCTGGCGCGGACGCCGCAGCCCGGCGCGCTGGCCAGGGCGGTCACGGCCGCCGGCGGCAGCGTGCGGGGTCTTGGACGGGGTGGCGGGGTCGTGGCTAGCACAGCCGCGGCGGCCGCGGCCGGCCGAGCTGGAGGTATCCGGGCTCACCGAGGAGCGGGTCGGCGACATCGCCTTCGCCAACGGCATCCCGCTGCACCACCTGGCGGTGTCCCGGGCCTCCCTGGAGCAGGCGTTCATGGAACTGACCGCGGACAGCGTGGACTACCACGCGCAGGTGCCAGCAGGGGCGCCGGCGCACGCCGGAACGGAGGCATGACATGGCAGCGGTTATCACCGGCCGGGCCGGCACCGGCGCGGCGCCCGCCCGGCACCGCCCCGCGGGCCTCGCGGGCACGCTCCGCTCGGAGCTCACCAAGATCCGTTCGGTGCGGTCCACCTACTGGTCTCTGTTGCTAACCGTGGTGGCCGGCATCGCCTGGTCCGTCGCGTTCTGCGCGGGCGAGGCGGCCCGGTGGCCGCACCTGGCGGCGCAGGACAAGGCGGGCTTCGACCCGGCGCAGTCGAGCATCGTCGGGCTGGCCCTGCTCGGCCAGCTCGTGATCGTGGTCCTCGGCGCGCTCTGCATCACGTCCGAGTACTCGACGGGCATGATCCGCACGTCGCTGACGGTGATGCCCAGACGCCGGGTCCTCTACGCGGCCAAGGCCACCGTGTTCACGGCGATCGCCCTGGTGGTCTCGCTCCTGACCAGCTTCGCCGCCTTCTTCATCGGCCAGGCCCTGCTGTCGGGCACGCACGCGGCCGCGACGCTGTCCCAGCCCAACGTCCTGCGCGCGGTCACCGTCGCGGGCCTGTACGTGGCGATGTGCGGGCTGTTCGCCTTCGGCCTGGGCGCGATCCTGCGCAGCACGGCCGGCGCGATGGCCGCGGCCTACGGCCTGTTGTTCCTGGTGCCGCAGCTGGCCAAGGCGCTGCCGAGCCAGTGGTACGCGGACGTGGTGCGGTGGCTGCCCGGCGGCGACGTCGTGAACGCGATCACGAGCACCCGGGCCAGCAGTCTCAGCCCGAACATGTTCTCCGCCTGGGGCGAGTTCGCGGTGTTCGGCGCCTACACGGTGATCTTGCTCGCCGCCGGCGCGGTGCTGTTCGCCCGCCGCGACGCCTAGCCCGGAACCGGCGAGATGAGCAGGTCAGGCAGCCAGGTGCCCGCGCCGAGGGCAGGCGCCTACGCTGGGCCTGTGCTCGATGTGATCGGCTGGCTGCGCCGCCATCCGTGGCGAGCGGACGGCCTGCTCGCGCTGCTGCTCGTCGCGGCCAGCTCGGGCCAGTGGCACGGCCAGTACGCACGCAGCACCGCGGCGGTCAGCGTGCTGCTCGCCGTCACCGTGGTGCCGCGCCGGCGGTACCCGGTGGCGGCGTTCGCGGTGGCGGCCGTGATCGGGGCCGCCACGATCGCCATCGGCGTGCAGCCCGCCGGCGGGGCCGCCGTGCTGCCCGGCGCCGGCGCGCAGCTCAGTGCCACCCTCCAGCCCACCGCGGCCGACGCGGCGATCCTGGTGCTGCTCTACACGCTGGCCGCGCACACTTCGCGGCAGGTTTCCATCACCGGCCTGGCCGTCTGCCTGCTTGGTTCCGCCGCGGCGATCGTCCGGTGGGCCCCGGCGCACACGGCGCATTCGGGCGGCGCGATCTTCGCCGCGGCGGTCGGGCTCGGCGGGGCTTCCCTGACCGCGTGGGTGCTCGGCGACTCGGTGGCCTACCGGTACCGGCGTTCCTACTACGCCTCGCTGGAGGAACGCGCCGCCCGGCTGGAGGCCGAGCGGGACGCCCAGGTGCGGATCGCGCAGGCCGCCGAGCGCGCCCGCGAGTTGCAGGAACAGCGCGCCCGGGTGATCGACGAGTCGGCGGCCCGGCTCCGCCGGATCGAGCGTGACCTGCACGACGGCGCCCAGGTCAGGCTCGCCGCGCTGGCCATGGCGCTCGGCGAGATCAAGGAAGGCCTCGACGCGGCCGCCGGTGCGGGTGACGGTGCCGGCGACGGCGCGGATGACGGCGCCCGGACCCGCATGCTGGTCGCCGCGGCGCACCGGAACGCCAAGGAGACCCTCGCCGAACTGCGCGACCTGGCCCGGGGCATCCACCCGCCGGTGCTCGACCGCGGCCTGCCCACCGCGCTGGCCGCGCTGGCGGAAACGAGCCCGGTTCCGGTCGTGCTGGAGGTCAGCATCGCCGACCGGCCGTCCCCGGCGATCGAGGCCATCGCGTACTTCTGCGCGGCCGAACTGCTGGCCAACGTGGCCAAGCACAGCGGCGCGAACCGGGCCACGGTGAGCGTGCGGGAACAAGACGGGAGATTCCTGATGACCGTGACCGACGACGGATCCGGCGGCGCGCGGATGGCCCCCGGCGGCGGGCTCGCCGGGCTGCTGGAACGGGTGCGGACGGTCGACGGGCGGCTCGCCGTCGACAGCCCGGCCGGCGGCCCGACGGTCACCACCATCGAGCTGCCGGGGCACGCCTGATGTCCGCGCTGCGCATCGTGATCGCGGAGGACGCGGCGATCATGCGAGACGGGCTCACCCAGACGCTCACCCGGCGGGGCCACGAGGTGGTGGCCGCGGTGGCCGACGCCGTGGCGCTGCGCCAGGCCGTGGAGGAGCACCTGCCCGACGTGGCCATCATCGACGTGCGCATGCCGCCCACCCACACCGACGAGGGGCTGCGGGCCGCCCAGTCGATCCACGCCGACCATCCGGGCGTCGGCGTGCTGGTCTTCTCCCAGTACATCGAGACCCGGTCCGCGGCTGAGCTGTTCGCCGGGGCGCCGGCGGGCGTCGGCTACCTGCTGAAGGACCGCGTCGCCGACGTGAGCGACTTCATCGAGGCCATCTCCCGGGTCGCCCACGGCGGCACCGTGCTCGACCCGGAGGTCGTCCGCCAGCTGCTGCGCGCCAGCCGCCGCGCCGACACCCTGGCCACGGTCACGCCGCGGGAGCGAGAGGTGCTGTCGCTCATGGCTCAGGGGCGGTCGAACGCGGCCATCGCCGACGCGCTCGTGATCTCGCCAAGGGTGGTGGAGAAGCACGTGGCCAGCATCTTCGCCAAGCTTGGCCTCGCCCCCTCCGACAACGACAACCGCCGCGTCATCGCCGCCCTCAAGTACCTGGAGTCCTGACGGAAGGCCGCGCCGGGAGCGGGGCCGTTGACGGCGGCCAGGCGCTGACGGCTAGCGGGGCCAGACGACGGGGAACAGGGGGTGGTCCATGGGTGCGCCGGCGGGGATCTCGGCGTCCAGGCCCTCGTACGGCGGTGAGGTGCGCCACCGGCGCGGCGCGTGCCGGGCGGCCGCCGACAGGTAGCGCAACGACAGGACCCGCCGGCGGCCCTGGTAGGGGAACCCCGGCGCGCCGTGCACGGTGAGGAAGTCGAAGAAGATGGCGTCGCCGGGAGCCAGGGCGTAGCGCCGGATGTCGAATGCGCCGCGGTCGGCCTCGATGTCGGGCAGCTCGGCGAGGCTGCCCTCGGGGAACCAGCGCGCCTCCCCGCGCAGGAAGGTCCGCGGCATGAGCCAGGGCCCGCGGTGCGTGCCGGCGACCAGCTCCAGGCAGCCGGCCTCGGGCACCGGGTCCACCGGGATCCACGCGCTGACCCCGCGCCCGTCGACGTTGTAATACGGCTGATCCTGATGCCACGGGGTGCGCTGCCTGGTCCCGCCCTCCTTCACCAGGACGTGATCGTGGTAGAAGCGGACCTGCGGCGTTGCCATCAGCGCGGCGGCGATCCGCGGCGCCCGGGACCGCCGGGCCAGCTCACCGATCTCGGGCACGTCCCGCCACCGGCAGAAGTCCTCGGTGAACATCCCGGGATCGTCGGCGCCGCTGGCCACCACGGTGAGCGGGCCGGTGCTGGCCAGCACCGCGTCGATGCCCCGGGCCGCGACGGCCACCTCGGCGGGGTCCAGCGCGCCGCGCACGCACACCACGCCGTCGGCGGCGAAGGCCGCGGCGAGCTCGTCCGCGGCGCCCGCTGCGTCAGCGGCCGGCGTGCCGCCATCCGGTCCCATGACCGGGACTGTAGTCGGCGACGGGCTGCCCGGCGAGCCTGGCGGCGGCCGAGGGCTCGTGCACCAGCGGCCTCGCGGTCCGGTCGAGGAACTCCCGGTATGTTCCGGCGGGGGTGGCCGGCCCGATCAGGTAGCCGTCCCTGGTCAGGAACAGCTCGTTGGCCCGGCGCTGCGCGTAGTCGAGTTCGGCCAGCACGCTGACGAACCGGCGCACCGCGCGCCGCAGGGCCGCGGCCAGGCGCCCGGTACGGTGCTTGATCCCGTTCATGGTCCTCTCCTCGCTGCGGCCGCTTCCGCGGCCGCATTACGACACTCGCAGTAAGGCGGGGCCCAGCGAATCGCACGAATGCCCTATTCACGGGGGGTGACCGGGCTTAGCCCGGGCCCCCGGCGGACCTGGTCCGCAGCAAGGAAGTATAGACGCAGAGTATACGCTCAGCGTATGCTCGGCGTCATGAGCGTACCCCTGACCCTGCTGGGCCTGCTCGAGCGGGAGCCGAGCCACGGCTATGACCTGAAGCGGGACTACGACACCTACTTCGGCCGGGGCAGGCCGCTCTCGTTCGGGCAGGTGTACGCCACGCTGAGCCGTCTGGCCAGGGACGGCAAGGTGGCGGTCGGGGACGTCGAGCCGGGCGCCGGGCCCGACCGTAAGCGGTACGTGATCACCGACTCCGGGGTGACCGAGTTCGAGACCTGGCTCACCGAGCCGGTCAAGCCCGAGTCGCAGCTACAGAGCGTGCTGTTCGCCAAGGTGGTGCTGGCGCTGATGCTCGGCCGCCCGGCCGGGGAGTACCTGGACACCCAGCGCGGAGCGCACCTGCACCGGATGCGCGAGCTTACCGAGCTGAAGCAGTCCGGCGACCTGGTGGATCTGCTCCTTGCCGACCACGACCTGTTCCATCTCGAGGCCGATCTGCGCTGGATCGACCTGACCGCGGCCCGGCTCGACGCCCTGGCCGCGAAGGTCCGGGCGCCCGCGCCCGGCCAGCCCGGCTAGCCACAGACCCGGCCCGCCAGGCCCCGGCCCGCACGGCCCCGCCGCGCTGAGCGTCCTGCGCACCTACGCGGCCTGAGAGCACCCGGCAGCGGAGCTGCCGGGCCCGCGGCTGTCACACTTCGGCGCGCTGGCGTGTCTGAGGGGCGGCAACGCGAGGAAAGGACACTGTCATGGCGCGCATCTCACTTGACCCGCCGAAGACGCCGGCCTACCGGATGGCCACCAGGTTCGCCCGGCGCAGGTATGGCACGGTCCCCGACCCGGTGGCTGCCGTGGGTCACAACACGCAGGTAGGCCGGGCCTACGGGATCTTCGAGCTGATGGTCGAGCGGTGGCACAGCGTCGACCACGGGCTGAAGGACCTGGCCGTGATGGCCTCCGCCGCGCGGATCGGCTGCGCCTGGTGCATGGACTTCGGGTACTGGGAGGCCACCACGAACCACGGGGTCCCGGCGGAGAAGATCCGCGCCGTGCCGCGCTGGCGGGACAGCGACGTGTTCACCGAGCTGGAGCGGCTGGTCATGGACTACGCCGAGGCGGTGACGGCCACCCCGCCCGAGGTGACCGACGAGCTGGTGGACCGGCTCGCCGCGCACCTCAGCGAGGCGCAACTGGTCGAGCTCACCGCGATCGTGGCGGTGGAGAACCTGCGCTCGCGGATCAACTCCGCGCTTGGCCTGACCGCGCAGGGCTTCAAGGAGCGGTGTGAGATCCCGGCCGCGGCCGGCCCGCCGCCGGCGCCGGGACGGCTGGCCGGCAGCGCGCGGGGTGAACGACGCAGGACGGGGGCGGGCGCAGGACGGGGGCGGGAGCGAAGCGCGGGGGTGGGAAGGGCAGAGCGCGGGGGCGGGAATAGTAGAGGTGTTCGAGGCACACCGCGATCTCATGTTCGCGGTGGCCTACCGGATGCTCGGCACGGTGGCCGACGCCGAGGACGCGGTCCAGGACGCCTGGCTGCGCTGGTCGGCGGAGCCGCGCTCGGGCGTGGCCAGCCCGCGGGCGTACCTCGTCCGCATCGCCGCGAACACCGCGCTGAACCGGCTGCGCAGCGCGCGCACCCGCCGGGAGGCCTACATCGGCCCGTGGCTGCCCGAGCCGCTGCTCACCCAGACCGGCCCGGACGTGGGCGAGCGCGCCGAGCTGGCCGAGTCGGTGTCGCTGGCCATGCTCGTGGTGCTGGAGTCGCTCACACCCGATGAGCGGGCGGTCTTCGTGCTGCGGGAGGTGTTCGGGTTCGGTTACGCCGAGATCGGCACCGCGCTCGGCCGCTCCGCCCCCGCGGTGCGGCAACTCGCGCACCGGGCCCGCGAGCACGTCCAGGCGCGCCGGCCGCGTTTCGACGTGGACTCCGGGCAGCAGCGCGAGGTGACCGAGCGGTTCCTCGCCGCGGCGGCCGGAGGCGACATCGTCGGCCTGATGACCGTACTCGCCCCGGACGTGACGCTGCTCGCCGACGGCGGCGGCAAGGCGCGCGCCCCGCTGCGGCCGATCATCGGGCCCGACAAGGTGGCCAGGTTCCTCGTGGCCATCACCCACCGGCCCTACATGGGCGTGCAGATCGCCGACATGACCGTGACCGTGACCGGCATCAACGGAACTCCCGGCACGGTGGTCACCGCCGGCGGCCGGCCGATCGCGGCGCTCACGCTCGTCGTCTCCGGCGGCCTCGTCACCGCGATCCAGCTCGTGGCCAGCCCGGACAAGCTGGCCGCGATCGCCGCGGGCCGGACCCTCCCGCTGTGACATGATCCATCGTCATGTGGGTGCGCAGGCGCAGGCAGCCGCGGGCGGCGCTCGCCGGGGGCGCTGCCCCGGCTAAGGGCCGGGCACCGGCCCGGCGGTTCATCACCTGGCCGGCGCTGGCCATGCTGACGGTGGGATCGGTCGGCTACCTAGGGTCCGCGCCCGCGCTGGCGGTTTTCGGGCTCGCTTCGGTCTTCCTGTACGTCCTGCCCGCTCTGGTGTTCCTGGTGCCGGTGTCGCTGGTCGCCGCGGAGCTGGCCTCCGGCTGGCAGGGCGGCGTCTACAACTGGGTGCGAGAGGGCATCTCCGCGCCGATGGGGCTGCTGGCGGTGTGGTGCGAGTTCGCCCAGACGATCTTCTATTACCCGGCGCTGCTCGCCTACGTCGCCGGCACGCTCGCCTATGTCATCGACCCCGGCCTCGCCGGCAACGGCGTCTACAACGCCGTCGTCATCATCGTCCTGTTCTGGGGCGGGGTTCTGGTGTCCTCGCGCGGGATGACGCTCGTGGCGGGGCTCTCCTCCGGCGGGACCCTGATCGGGACGCTGATCCCCGCGGCGATCCTGGTCGGCCTGGGGGTGGCCTATCTGCTGCACGGGCACCACTCGGCCGCACCGATGACCGCCAGCCATCTGTTGCCGGCGTGGACCGGGGTGGGCAGCATCGTGCTGGTCGTGAACAGCTTCTTCACCTACGCCGGCGTCGAGGTCAACGCCGTGCACGTCGACGAGCTCCGCAACCCCGGACGCGACTACCCCAAGTCCATCTTCCTCGCCATGGCGCTGGTCCTCGCCGTCTTCATCCTCCCGACGCTGGCGATCTCCTGGGTCATTCCCGCACACCAGATCAGCTTCACCGCCGGCGTGATGCAGGCCTTCGACAGCCTCTTCACTCAGTTCGGCCTCGGGTGGGCCGTGCCGCTGATCGCGGTCGCGCTGGCGGTCGGGGCCCTCGCCGGGATGCTGTCCTGGCTGGACGGTCCCTCCGAAGGGCTCCTGCTGATCGGGCGCCAGCAGGGCTTTCTTCCCCCTTACTTCCAGCGGGTCAACGGCAAGGGCATCGAGGTGCGCATTCTCGCGGCGCAGGGCAGCGTCATCACGGTCATCGGCGTGCTCTATGCGTTCATACCGAGCGTCTCGCACGCGTACTGGATCTTCGCCGCGATGGCCACGCAGGTGTACCTGATCATGTACGTGCTGATGTTCCTCGCGGCGATGCGACTGCGCCGCGCGCAACCGGATCACCCGCGCGGTTACCGGGCTCCGGCGCTGGGCCTGCTCTGCGTGCTCGGCGCGCTGTCATCGGTGGCCGCGCTGGCGATCGGGTTCATCCCCCCGGCGCAGTTCGGCCACTCCAACCCGCTCGTCTACGCCGCCGTGATACTCGCCGGGGTCCTCGCCATCGGGATTGTCCCGCCGCTGCTGCTGGACCGGCTCCGCAAGCCGGGATGGCGGGCAGCCACCGGCGGGCCAGCCCCCCAGGCGTAGCCGTCCCAGCCGGGGGCCAGCCGTGCCGCGCCGGTCACGTCTCCGGCATGAGAGCCGGGTCGTCCGGCGCGGACAGGGTCAGCACCGCCCCGGCCACCGCCGGTGACGCGCTGATCCTCACCTCAAGCGCCCGCAGCCGCAGGGCCAGCGCCGACTCGGCGTCATCGCCGGTGAGATCCACCGCCGCCACCAGCAGGACCATCCGCGGGCCGACTATCTCCAGCCGCAGATAGGTCACCCGGGCAACCTCCGGCGAATCGAGCAGGGCCTGGACGACGGCCGCCCGCACCCGCGGGTCCGCCTCCTCGCCGACCAGGGACCGCCGGTTCCGGTTGATCAGGAGGACCGCGACCACGGCGAGCAGCACGCCGACCAGGATCGATCCCACAGCATCCGGAACCACGGAGCCGGTCAGCTGATGGGCGCCCAGGCCCAGGGCGGCGATGACCAGCCCGGCCAGGGCGGCGGAATCCTCGGCGAACACCGCTCGCAGCGTGGGATCAGAGGTAGCCAGCACGTGCTCGATCAGGTCCCGCTCCATGACCTGCGCCTCGGCTCTGGCCTGCCGGACCGACTGCCGGAAGGAGATTCCCTCGAAAACGAAGGAGACCGCCAGCACGGCGTACCCGACGGCGAAGTAGCTGGCCGGCTCGGGGCGGGCGAGTTCCAGGATGCCGTACGTCACCGACACCGCGGCGCCGGCCACGAACAGCCCGAGCGCCGCGAACAACGACCACACGTAGGCCTCGCGGCCATGACCGAACGGGTGCGCCGGATCGGGCGGGCGGGCGGCGCGCCGGTTGGCGATCAGCAGGAAGATCTCGTTGCCGGTGTCGGCCCACGAGTGCGCCGCCTCGGCAACCAGCGACGCCGATCCGGTCACCACCGCGGCGGCCGACTTGGCGATCGCGATCAGCACGTTCGCGGCGAAGGCCACCAGCACCGTGGTGCGGCTCTCCGACCCGCCCGGGCCGCCCAGCAACGGCACCGACTTCAGCAGGCCGGGCGGTCCAGGGGCGGTTTCCTGCGCCGTGGCCGGCGCTTGAGCATCATCGCCGCCCCGCTGACGCGCCATCAACCAGTCCTAACACAACGCACCGGCACTGGGAACGCGCCGGCGCCGGGGGCCCGGTCAGGTGACGGTGAAGATGGTGGTTGCGGTGACGGCGCTGCGATCGCCGTGGGCGGAGATCTGGTGGTTGACGGCCGTCGCTCCCTTGGGGACCGTGATCTTGGTGGTGAAGCCGCCGGACCTGGATGTGGTCACCCGGCCGAGGCTGGTGGTGCCGTCCCACAGCAGCGAGACCGTCTCGCCCGCGTAGAAGCCGCTGCCGGACAGGGTGACCTTCGAGCCGGGCCGGCCGCTGGTGGGCTTCGCCGAAGCAAGGGCCGGCGTGTACAGCTCGGCCGTCCGGGTGGCCGGGCCCTGCGCGGTGGCGCCGCCGCCGGCCACCAGCACGCTCCCGCCCGGCAGCAGCGTGGCGGTCTGGAAGACCCGCGGCCGGGTCATCGAGTCGACCGGGAACCAGATGCCGCTGGAGTAGAACTCAGCGCTGGACAAGGCGGGCTGGTTGCCGCATCCGCCGGTGCAGCCGCCGGAGGCCAGGACCGTGCCGTTGGTCAGCAGCGTGGCGGTCGCGCCGTTGCGGCCGGTGTTCATCGGCCCGGTTACGGTCCACGCGCCGGCGGAGGGGTTGTACAGCTCGGCGTCCGGCAGGGCGTTGCCCTCGCCGCCGGGCGGCAGTCCGCCGGTGAGCAGCACGTCGCCGTCCGGGAGCAGGGCCGCGTCCGCGTCCTGCCGGGCGGTGTTCAGCGAGCCGGTGGCCTTCCAGGCGTTCGTGGCCGGGTTGTACAGCTCGGCGGCCGCGCTGCCGCCGCCGGCGAGCAGCACCTGGCCGTCCGGCAGGAGGGTGGCGGTGCCGGAGGGCTGCGCGGCTGGCATCGGCCCGGTGCTGGTCCAGGCCGCCTTGGCCGGGTCGTACACCTCGCCGGTCGTGGCCGCGCTGCCCGCGAAGCCGGTGACCAGCACCTTGCCGCTGGGCAGCAGCGTAGACGTTTCGGCGTAGCCGGCCGCCTTCGCCGGGGTGGTGCCGGCCCACTTGCCGGTGGCCGGGTCGTACAGCTCGGCGGTGGCCAAGGCGGCGAACTTGCTGCCGAGGCCGCCGGTGATCAGCACCTTGCCGTCCCGGAGCAGCGTCGCGGCCGGGTAGGCCCGCGCGCCGCGCAGCGGCCCGGTGGCCGAGAACGAGCGCGCCGCCGGGTTGTAGAGTTCGGCGCTGGCCAGCGGGTGGTTCGTGGCGGTCTGGCCGCCGGCCAGCAGCACCTTGCCGCTGGGCAGCAGGGTCGCGGTGAAGTTCTCGCGCGCCGAGGTCATCGAGCCGACGGGGACCCACGCGTTCGGCCCGCCGCCGTAGCCGCCGACCGTGGGCCCCTGCGGGCTCAGCGGCGCGTTGTCGGACAGCCCGGCCGTGGCGGTGCGCAGCCCCGTGCTCGTAGGTGCGAACCTCACCCGCACCGTGCACGCCAGGCCCGGCGCGAGCGGGGCGCCGCCGCAGTCCGTGCGGACCCGGAAGTCGCCCGGGTTCGCGCCGGTCACCGCGACCCCGGTGGCCACCAGGCTGGCCGAGCCCACGTTGATGACCTGGTAGGCGCGGGCGGCGCCGGCGGTGCCCACCAGCTGCCCGCCGAAGGCGAGCGAGCGCGGCCTGATCATCACCAGCGGGCCGCGCCCGGCGAGGAACTCCTCGGCGCTCGCCTGGGGCTGGCCGTCCGGGCCGTCGCCGCCGGTCACCAGCACGTGCCCGCCGGGGAGCAGCGCGGCCGCCGCGCCGGTGCGGACGGTGGTCATCGCGCCCGGCGAGACCCAGATGGCCGGCTTGGGCTCGTAGATCTCGGCGACCGAGGTGCCGCCGCCCGCGACCAGCACCCAGCCGTTGCGCAGCAGCGCGGCGGTCTGGCCCGCGTGCCTGGCCGCCATCGGCGCGGTGCGGGTCCACTTACCGGTGGCCGGGTGGTACAGCTCGGCGCTGGAGTACCGGACCGGGCCGCTGCCGATCGCGCCCTGGTTGAGCCCGCCGGCGACCAGGACGTCGCCGCCGGGCAGCAGCGTGGCGCTGTGCTGTTCCCGCGCGTCGTGCATCGAGCCGGTGGCCGACCAGGTGCCGCTGGCCGGGCTGTACAGCTCCGCGGTCCTGGTGTCGGTGCAGAAGCTGTCGGCGCACCGGGTGAACCCGCCGGCGACCAGGACCTTGCCGCTCTTCAGCAGGGTGGCCGTGGCGAACTGGCGGCCGGCCGCCATCGAGCCGGTGGCCGACCAGGTCCCGGTGGCCGGGTTGTACAGTTCCGCGCTGCGCAGGCTGGCCTCGAGCGTGCTGGCGTTGCAGCCGTGCCCGGTGCCGTTGCAGCCGCCGCCAGCCACGAGCACCTTGCCGTTGGGCAGCAGGGTGGCGGTCTGCCCGGACCGGGCCACGCTCATCGATGCCGTGGCCGACCACGTTCCGGTGGCCGGGTTGTACAGCTCGGCCTTGGCCACCTGATGGCGTCCTTGCGCGCCGCCGGCGACCAGTACCTTGCCGCCGGGCAGCAGCGTCGCCGTGGCGTTGGTCACCGCGACGGGCATCCGCCCGGTGCGGGAGAACGTCCGGCTGGCCGGGTTGTACAGCTCAGCGCCGGACTTGCCGCCGCCGGCGATGAGGACCTTTCCGCTGCGCAGGAGCGTTGCCGTCTGGCCGGCCCGGGCCGCGCTCATCTGCCCGGTCCCGACCCAGGTGTTCGGCGGGCCCAGCCCGGACGCCGCGGGGGCGGCACCGGCGCTGGCGGCCGCGGGCAGCAACAGCCCCGAGGCGAGTGCCCCGGCGGTGACGATCACGGTAAGGCGAGTGCGGCTGGCCCAGCGCGGCCTCGTCGTCACGGTCCCTCCAGGCGGGCGGAATCAGGGCAGGACCAATGCCATCACGCGGGCAGAAGTAACGGCAATCCCTTCCCTAACGAACATTGGGTTTCAGAATCCCGTAACTGGTTATTCACGGTCACCTTTGGCACACAGCCCGGCACGGCGCGGCCCAGCACGATGCAGCGCCTAACGCTTCGTGAGGAAGGTGACCATCGCCCCCGCGAACGCCGCCGCCAGCCGGCGCTGGAAGCGCGGCGTGGTGAGCAGCGCGGCGTCCGTCGGGTTCGGCATGTTGCCGCACTCGACCAGCACCTTGGGCACCGTGGTGAGGTTCAGCCCGGCCAGGTCGTCCCGGGCCTGGATGCCGTTGCTGCCGTAGTAGTCGCTCTCCGGCATGCTCGTGTGGTGCAGCAGCGCGGCGCGGACGTCGGCGCCGAACCGGTCCGAGGACTTGATCACCTGGTTGTTCGGGCCGTCCGCGACGGGCTCGAGCACGGTGAACCCCCGGCCCGAGGCCGGGCCGCCGTCGGCGTGGATGTCGATCGCCACGTTGGCGTGCGCGTCGTCGATGATCCGGGCCCGGCGGGTCACGCAGGGCCCGACGCCGTGGTTGTTATGCCGGGTCATCACCACGCGGGCGCCGAGCGCCTGGAGGTCGGCCTTCAGATAGGTCGAGACGTTGAAGTTGAACTGGGCCTCGGTGTACCCGCCGGCGGTCTGCGTGCCCGTGGTGTCGCACGTTTCCGATTCCCGCCCGTTCCAGATCAGCCTGTTGATATACGCCGGGTCCGCCCCGTTGCCGCCATTGTGGCCCGGATCGATGCCGACTATCTTCCCGGCAAGGGGCTTGCCCGGAGCGGCCGGCGCCGGGCCGGCGGATCGCGACGGGCTCGCGCCGGGGACCGCCGGAGGCGTGATGCCGGAGCTCGTCGGCTCGGACAAGGGCGGCTGCTGGACCGCCACCGGCGCCCCGGTCGAGCAGGCCACGGTGAGCAGGCCCGCGGCGACGGCCACCAGCCAGAGTCTCACCCGCGGTCCCTATTGCTGCCCGTTGAACGTGTCGATGTTCTCAATCTTCCACCGGCCGTCCTGGCGGACCGCGGTTACCGCGAAAAGCGCACCGGCGTAGCTCGTCTGCTTGGTCCCGGCCCGCGTGTCCTGCTGGTTGGCGAAGACCAGCAGCCGCGCCTGGTTGCCGGTCAGCAGCTCCACTCCGCTGTTGGTGACCCTGGTCGTCACGACGAGCTTCTGCGCGGGCGCGTCCCTGGTCACCAGCTGGAAGTAGGTGTCGTACTGGTGGATCGCCGCGCCGGTGAGCAGGCTCTGCGCGGCCCGCCTGGTGGCGGCGGTGTTGGCGTAGTTGTAGGAGAACACCGTGTCGACCGCCCGGGCGATCTGCTGGCGGACCGCGCTGGTGGCGGGCCCGTCGGTCACCGCGACGTTCTGCGGGGCGGCGCCGGCCCGCAGGTTGTGCGCCGCGACGGTGGCCCACACGCCGAAGCCGGCCAGCACGACGGTCACCGCGCCGAGGACGATGGCGGCCAGCCGGATCCGGCCGGCCCCTGCCGCCGCCCCGGCTGTCTCGGCTGTCTCGGCGGTCTCGGCCGGCGCCCCGGAGGTATCGGGCGCCGCCTCGGGGGACCCGGGGGCCTCGGCGGCGGTCGCCGCGGTCTCTTCCGCGCTCGCGCCCGTCTCGTCAGCCACCGGTGGGCCCCGTTCCGCTGCTGCCCGACGCGGCGCTCACCGGAACCTGGCCGAGCGCGCTCAGCTTCCACCCGGCCGGGGTCAGGGTCAGCTGGCCCGCGAGGCGGCTCTGCTTGGTCTGTGCCGTGCCGCTGACCGGGGTCACCGTGATCTGCACCGCCACGATCAGGCTCGCCGTGTGGGCGGTCAGCGAGGTCAGCGCGCCGTCGAGGATGCGCGCCGTGGTGACCGTCTTCGTCTGCTCGATCTCCCGCTCGAACGTGGCGCGGCCGGCCACGATCTCGTCGTGCAGCGGCCCGGTCGAGGACTGTTCCCACAGCGCCAGGCCCTGGGCCACCTTCCGGTAGTCAAGCGTGTTGAAGTTCTGCACCGCCTGCTCCCCGGCCTGGAGCACCCGGTCGCGGAGCTGGGCGGACGCCGGCGGGCCCGAGTGCGCGGCGCTGTACCAGGACCAGCCGCCCCAGCCCGCGAACGCGGCCGCCAGGACGGCCAGCACCACGGCGGTCACGAACAGCGGGTCGGACCGCCACCCGCGACGGCCAGCCTCGTCCGCCGGGGGAGGAGCCTCGTCCATCCCTCCGGAAGGAGTCTTGTCGGTGCTGGCCGTTGTCACGTGCAGAAATGCTAGGCGATGCCGGCGAGCGGAACGGCCGGTCTGGCCAGGTTCATGGCGCCACGCCAAGCAGCCCGGCCATGCCGGGGGCCGCGGCGGGGGGCACGCCGCCACCGGGCGGCGCGTTCGCCGAGCCCCGGACGTCCGTCCCGGAGCCGGGCGACGAGGTGCACCTGGCCTTGGTGTTCACCGGCGGGCCCGGCGAGGTGGTCAGGCCGTTGCGGACCTTGGTGCCCTGGTACCCGGAGGTGCACGGCAGCGGGTTGAAGAAGGTCAGCGCCACGCCGAACCGGGCCCCCTTCGTGGTGATCACGGTCGAGCCGGCGGCGATCGCCGCGGGCAGCGCGGACAGCAGCTCGTCCAGGTTGCGGCCGCGGGTGAGGGTCACCTCGGAGGTCGTCAGCAGGTTCGCGATCAGCGCGCCCAGGGTGGGCGTGTTGTCGGTGATCAGCCCGGCCACCTGGGTCGCCGCAGCCGGGCCGACGGCGACGAGCCGCCGCAGGTCGGAGTCGGACGCGGCAAGCTGCCCGGCGAACAGCCTGATGTCCGCGGCGAACGAGGTGAACGCGGCGGACTCCGCGTTCTGGGTGGCGAGCACGAGCTTGCTGTCCTCGGTCAGCGTGATGCTCTGCGAGATGGTGGAGTTCGCCGCCCGGACCAGCTTGTTCTGCCCGTCGATGAGCGCCTGCACGTTGACGCCGTTGCCGCCGAAGCCGGTGGCGAGCTCACCGAGCACCGCGCGCAGCGACGCCAGCGGCAGCGACGTGGCCAGCGTGTTGACGCTGGTAAGCAGGCTGGTCACCGGCAGCGGGAGCTGCGTGTCCCGCTCCGGGATCACGCTGCCCTGGGTCAGGTAGGGCCCCTGGCTGGTGACCGGGCGCAGGTCGACGTACTCCTCGCCGACCGCGGAGAGGTCCGCGACCGCGGCGTGCAGGTCCGTGGGGATCTTCGGCGCGGACGAGCTGATGTTCAGGTCGGCCACGACGCCGTCCGGGGTCAGCCGCAGCGCGCCCACCCGCCCGACCGAGACGCCGCGGTAGGTCACGTCGGCGTTGGGGAAGATGCCGCCCGCGCTGGACATGTTCATCTGCACCACGTAGTAGCCGCGCAGCCCGACGAGGCGGCCGAGGTAGGCGTAGTGGAAGGCGGTGTAGGCGAGCACCACGACGCCGATCAGCGCGAACGCGGCGAGTTTCAGCCGGGTGGCCCGGGTCAGCATCAGGGCCCGCCTCCTCCGTCTTTGCCCGCGGCCGGCGCGGCGGTCGGCGCCGGCGTCGCCTTGGCCTTCGGCTTGACCGGCGCGATCACCGTGGTGCCCGGGGCCGCGGCCAGCGACAGGTAGGCGTTGATGTAGTCGCCCTTGATGTCCTTCAGCACCTGGTCGGTGAACGGGTAGGTGAGCAGCACCTGGAGCGCCAGCGGCAGCGAGTTCCCCGCGTTGGCCAGCTCCCGCAGCGTCGGCGCAAGCGCCCTGAGGTTTGCGGCGAAGGCGGCCTGGCTCGCGTTGATCGTGTGCACCGCGACGCCGCTCAGGTTGTGCAGCGCGTTGAGCATGGTGACGAGCTGCGAGCGCTGCTCGGCCAGCACCTGGAGCCCGGGGGTGAGGCGGCTGAGCACGTGGCTGATCTGGCCGTCCCGGGCGGCCAGCGTGGCGGACAGCGAGTTCAGCCCGTCCAGCGCGGTGACGATGTCCTGCCGGTGCGCGTTCAGGTTGCTGATCAAGGCGGTGAGCTCGCCGAGCAGCGACCGGACCTGCGGCTCGTTGCCGGCCAGCGCCGCGTTGAGCTGGATCGTGATCGTGTGGAACTGGGCCAGCCCGCCGCCGTTGAGCAACAGGGATAGCGCGCCGAACACCTCTTCCACGGTCGCGTTGCTGGTGGTCCGGGGCAGCGGGATCACCGCGCCGCTGTGCAGCTGGCCGGCCGCGGGGATGCCCGGCGGCGCGGACAGGGCGATGTACTGCTCGCCGAGCAGGCTGGACTGGGTGAGCTGGGCGACCGCGTTGGCGGGCAGGTGCACGCTGCCGTTCACCAGCATGGTGACGTGCGCGATCCAGCTGTGCGGCGGCAGGTAGATGCTGCTCACCCGGCCGACGGCGACGTCGTTGACCTTGACGGCCGACTGCGGCACCAGGTCGCTGACGTTGCTGAACTCGGCCGTCACCCGGTAGGGATGGCTGCCCAGGCTGGCGCCGCCCGGCAGCGGGAGGCTGTATATACCGTTGAAGCCCCCCGAGCTGCACCCCGCCACACACACCGCCGTCACGGCGGAGACCGCCACGGCCGCGATGCCGGGGAGACGGCCGGCGCCACGCTGCCGGGTTCCCCGCCGCTGGCGTAGTGCCCCAGAAATCATTAATGACCTCCCGCGAGGGCGGCCTGCGGGGTGCCGTACAGGCCGACGGCGGGCAGCGGCAGCGGCGGCAGCGTCGGCAGCTTGGACAGCGGCAGGGGGACCGCCCCGGCCGGCCCGGACGTGCCCGCGCCGGTGACGGACTGGGCGCCCGCGCCGAGCTGCCGGGCGGCCTTTCCCATGCTGAGCTCGTTCAGGTCGCCGCGGCCGTTGATGGTGCGGGTGGTGGCGTCGTAGGCGTTGACCAGGTTGTCCACCGCGAGCGGGGCGACGTCCAGCGTCTCGGCCAGGGAGGCCCGCTCCCGGACCAGGATGTGCGTGATCGACGCCAGCTTGGTCACGTTGGACTTGATCAGGGCCCGGTTGTCCCCGACGAACGTCTGCACCTGGCCGAGCGCGGTGGCCAGCTGGTTCAGCGCCCCGCCCAGATCCTGCCGGTCGGCGGCCAGGAAGCTGAACACGCTGTTGAGCTGCTGCTCGGCCAGCGCCACCTGGCCGTTGTTGGCCTTCAGCATGGCCGTGAACTGCTCCAGGTAGGCGATCGTCGCGTACAGGTTGCCCGCCGAGCCGCCCAGCGTCTTCGACAGCCCGCTGAACTGGGCGATCATGTTGTGCAGGTAGCCGCCGTTGCCGGCCAGGTTGGCCGCGCCGCTGCGGATCAGGTTGCTCAGCGCGCCGTGCTTGTTCACCCCGTTCGGCCCGAGCGCGGCGGAGAGCTTGCCGAGGCTGGCGTAGATCTGGTCCACCTCGACCGGCACCGCCGTCCGGCTGATCGGGATCGTCGCCCCGTCGGTGATCTGCGGGCCGCCGGTGTAGGCGGGGGTGAGCTGCACGTACCGGTCGGCCACCACGCTGGACGAGACCACCACGGCCCGCACCCCGGCCGGCACGGGCTGCCCAGCGCCGATCGTCATCGTGACCTTGACCTGCGTGCCCTCGGGCTGCACCGCGTCGACGCTGCCGATCGAGACGCCGAGCACCCGCACCGTGGACCCCGGGTAGATGCCGATCGCCTCGCGGAAGTAGGCGGTGACCTGCTTGGTCGGATGGGTGGCCCCGTAGACGAGCACGCCGCCTGCCGCCAGCCCCGCGGCGAGGATGGCCACCCCGATGCCGAAGACCAGGCGCTCGCGCCAGGTTCGCAGCCTTGGCCACCTCGGGCGCCGCCACCCGCGAGCCGCCGCGCCCCACCCGCGCCGGCCACGCCTTTTCATGCCAAACGCAGCGGCGTGGCGCTCGCTGTCGTCAGATCTGGCCATAGTCGCAGCCTCAGGGTTTCGGGGGTTCGCAGCCGGTAGCGGGAGGGGTTCCGGGCGGCAGGTAGTTGTGGGGGATGATGCCGCACAGGTACACGTCGAACCAGCGGCCGTTGCCGAGTGCGTTGCCGAGCAGCCGGTAGTAGGGGCCGGCCAGGGCCAGCGCCCTGGTCAGGTTGGCCTGGTTGCGTTCCAGGATGGTGGTCACCTGGTTGAGCGCCTGCAGCGCCGGGCCGAGCTGGGCCTGGTTGTCGGTGATCACGCCGGACAGCTGCCTGGATAGCGCCTCCGTGCCGGTCAGCAGCGAATGGATCGCGGCCTGGCGCTGCTGGAGCTCGGCCAGGAACAGGTTGCCGTCGCCGAGCAGCTTGGCGAACGTGCTGTCCTCGCTGGCCAGCGTTCCGGTGACGGTCTTGGCCCCGGAGAGCAGGCTGGCGACCTGCGCGTCGCGGGAGGCGATCGTCTGGGACAGCGAGGCGAGCCCGTGCAGCGCGGAGCGCACGTACGGCGGTGTCCGCGCGAACGCGGCCGAGAACGTCTCCAGGCTCTTGGCGAGCTCCGCGGTGTTGATCTGGCTGACCTCCTGGCCGAACCCCTGGAACGCCTGGGTCACGTCGTAGGGCGAGGTCGTCCGGGACAGCGGGATGGGCTGGGCGGGGTTCTGCGGCTGGGTGCCCTCCGGATCGATGGCCAGGAACTTGTCGCCGAGCAGCGTCTTGATCTTGATGGCGGCCGTGGTCTGGTCCCCGACCCAGGCATTCTTCACCCGGAACGTCACCGCCACCTTGTTGCCGGCCAGCGAGATGCCGGTCACCTGGCCGACTATGACCCCGGCGACGCGCACCTCGTTGCCCGCCTGCAAGCCCGCGTCCTCGGCGAAGTACGCGGTGTAGGTGGTGCCGCCGCCGATGATCGGCAGGTTGGCGGAGTCGAACGTGAGCAGGGCGATCCCGGCAAGGATCACCAGGCCGACGATGGCCACGATGATGGGGTTGCGCTCGCGCAGCGGCTTCATCGCCATCACTTGCACCTCGCGGCGGTGATGGGGACGCCGGTGGGGTTCGGGCCGAACTTCTCCTTGACGCCGCTTACTAGCGCATCGCACATGAAGAAGTTGAGCCAGCCGCCGTACGAGGCCAGCCTGGCGATCTCGTTCATCTTGACCGGCAGGGTGTGCAGGAAGCTGTTGACCGTGCCGGAGTTGTTGTCGAGGTTGGTGGCCAGCCGCCCGAGCTGGGCGATGTCGGTGTGCAGCGGGGCGCGGGCGACCTGGAGCAGGCCCGCGGTCGCGTTGCTCAGGCTGGCGATCGCGGAGATGGCGCTGCCGATCGGCGCCCGGTCGGCGGCCAGGCCGGAGACCAGTTGCTGGAGCGTGTTGACCAGGCCGGCCAGCTCGCCGCTGCGCCTGCTGACCGTGTGCAGCACGGAGTTGAGGTTGCCGATCACCTCGCCGATGATCCGGTCCCTGGTGGCCAGGGTGGTGGTCAGCGACCCGACGGTGGCCACGAGCTGGGTGATGTTGGGGGTCTCGCCCTGGAAGATCTGGATGATCTCGCTGGAGAGCTGGTTGACGTCCCCGGGCGTGAGCGCCTGGAACAACGGCTGGAAGCCGTTGAACAGCTCGGTCAGGTCGAGCGCGGGCGTGGTCCGCGCCACCGGGATCGTCGACCCCGGGTGCAGCGACTGCCCGACCGGGCCGGTGCCCTGGCCAAGCTCCACATACCGCTGCCCGACCAGGTTGAGATACTTGATCGTCACGGTGGCCGAGGCGGGCAGCGTGCGGCCCTGCTGGATGGAGAAGCCGACGAGCGCGAGGTTGCGCTTGTAGACGCTGATCGAGGTGACGTCGCCGACCCGGACGCCGGCGATGTCCACGTCGTCGCCTACGTTGAGCCCCGTCACGTCGGTGAACACGGCCTTGTAGCCGACCGTGGCGGGCACGCCGGTGTTCGCGATGCTGAGGCCGAGGATCACCGTGACCGTGATGGTGACGACGATGAAGATGACGCTCTTGATGACCGGGCTGGCCAGGCTCCTGCGCTTCATGGCCTGGTCACCAGGTTCACCGTCGTGCCGCGGAAGAGCGGGGCCAGCAGGAGGCTGCTCCAGGCTGGGACCTGCTGCGGAGAGGTGTCAAAGGCCAGTCCGGTCAGTTCCCTAACTAGCTCCCCTTCGAGGGGAGACCCGGCTATTGCCGTTGTGGTCGCGGTTGGGGCCGCGCCGGCCCACGGGGGCCTCTGCGGGCTGGCTGTCGTCGGGGGGTGGTGCCCGCCGTTTGCCCGCGGCTGGGCCGTTGACGCAGCCGTGCGCGACGCTACGCCCGCTGTCGGCCCCAGGGGCCGGCGCTTGGACGCTGCTGCGGCCCCTCCGGCTGAGGTCCCCCGGTCCGCTCCGGCTGAGGTCTGACCGCGGTGCAGGTCCGCACCGGCGCCCCGGTGCACGCCCGCTCCGGCTGAGGTTCCCTGGTCCGAACCGGATCCGGTGCCTTGTGCTACGGGGCCGCCGCTCAACGGGGTGGTGCCGTCGTTGAGGGTTATGCCTTTGAAGGGGACGCTGTAGCAGTGGGGGCCCAGGTTGTCGCCGTACTTGGGGGTGTCGACATTCGGCAGGTAGCGGGCGGTGACGTACTCGGGGACGACGTTGGCCTGGACGTGCAGGCCGGGCTGCTTGGTGCCCTTGCCGAGCAGCTTGTTCGCGGCGGGCTCGAAGTTGACCAGGTCCTTCAGGACGCACGGGAACTCGGGGGAGTAGCGGGCCAGGATCTGCAGCGAGGCCGTGCTGTCGGTGGACAGGCGGATGATGTTGCCCGAGTTGGCGCCGACGAACGCGTGGATGTCGTTGGACGCCGTGGTGACCGTGGCGTACAGCGCGGCGAAACTGGCCCGCTCGCTGGTCAGCGTCCGGCTGGTGACGGTGAAGTTGTCCAGGGCCTGGAGCAGGTTCGGCGACGCCTGGTTCAGCGTCCTGGCCACCCCGGCGAGTTCCCTGATGTCGGTGTCCAGCGCGGCCAGATGCGGGTTGTACCGGCGCAGCACGGAGTCGAGCGTGACCAGGGTCTGGCCGAGTTCCTTGCCGCGGCCGTGCAAGCCCTGGGCGATCGCGGTCAGGATGATCGAGAGCTTGTCCGGCTCGGAGGCCTGGAGCAGCGGGAGCAGGTTGTTCAGCACCTGCTCCACCTCCACCGCGTCGGCGGAATGGTCCTGCCTGATGACGCTGCCCGCGGTCAGCCGCACCGTGCTGGGCGTGGCCGGAATCAGCAGGTCCACGTAACGCTCGCCGAACAGCGTGGTCGGCACCATCTCGGCGGTCACGTTGGCCGGCAGTTCCGACACCATGCTGGGCTGGATGGCCAGCTCCAGCCGGGCCCCGGTGCCGTCGGCGGAGATCGACCGAACCTCGCCGACCTGCACGCCGCGGACCATCACCTCCGCGCCGAGGTGCATCTCGTTGCCGACGCTGTCGGTGTACAGCGTCACCATCGACACCGGGGTGAACTGCTTGTTGTACAGCGCCAGGGAGAACCAGATGAGCAGCGCGAACACCAGCAGGAACACCACGCCGACCAGCCGGCGGCGCAGCTTGACCCACTCGGCGGACCGCCTCACGGGGCGACCCGCACGGTCGTGGTGGCGCCCCAGATGGCCAGGCTCATGAAGAAGTCAATGATGTTGATCATGACGATCGCGGTGCGCACGGCGCGGCCGACCGCCACGCCGACCCCGGCCGGGCCGCCGCTGGCCCGGTAGCCGTAGTAACAGTGGATGAGAATGATCACCACGCTGAAGAGCACGACCTTGAGGAAGGACCAGAGCACGTCCACCGGCGACAGGAACAGCCCGAAGTAGTGGTCGTAGGTGCCGGCGGACTGCCCGTTGAGGAGCAGCGTGACCGCGCGGGAGCCGAAGTAGGAGCTGACCAGCCCGAGCGCGTACAGCGGGATGACGGCGATCGCGCCGGCCACGATCCGGGTGGTGACCAGGTACGGCAGGCTCGGCACGCCCATCGCTTCGAGCGCGTCCACCTCTTCGTTGATCCGCATCGCGCCGAGCTGGGCGGTGAAGCCCGCGCCCACGGTGGCGGACAGCGCCAGCCCCGCGACCAGCGGGGCGATCTCCCTGGTGTTGAAGTACGCGGAGACGAACCCGGTGAAGACCGCCGCGCCGATCTGGTTCAGCGCCGCGTAGCCCTGCAGGCCCGACGACCGTCCCGGTGAACAGCGTCATCGCGACCATCACGCCGACCGTGCCGCCGATCAGCGCGAGCGCGCCGCTGCCGAAGCTGACCTCGGCCAGCAGCCGCGCGATCTCTTTCGGGTACCGCCGTACCGCGCGCGGCGTCCAGGTGAGTGCGCGGGCGTAGAAGACAAGCTGGTCGCCGAGCATGTCCAGCCAGGCGAGCCACCGGTCTCCGAACGCGCCGACCCGCGCTGGCCACAGGCCCGTGCCGCTTGCGGGCACGCCCTCGCCGGTCACGACGCCCATGGCTCAGGTTCCCTTCGGCGGGACGATCTTCAGGTAGATCGCGGTCAGGATGAGGTTGACGAAGAAGAGCAGCAGGAACGCGATGACCACCGACTGGTTGACCGCGTCCCCGACGCCCTTGGGGCCGGGCTTGGGGTTAAGCCCGCGGTGCGCGGCGACAACCCCGGCGATGAACCCGAAGATCAGCGCCTTGATCTCGCTGATGTAGAGGTCGGGCGCCTGGGCGAGCGCGGAGAAGCTGGCCAGGAACGAGCCGGGGGTGCCGTGCTGGAGGTAGACGAAGAAGAAGTAGCCGCCGAGCACGCCGACCACCGACACCAGGCCGTTGAGCAGCACCGAGACGGACATCGCGGCCAGCACCCGGGGCACGATCAGGCGCTGGATGGGCGAGACGCCCATCACCTCCATGGCCTGCATTTCCTCCCGGATCGTGCGGGAGCCGATGTCGGCGCAAATGGCCGAGCCGCCAGCGCCGGCGATCAGCAGCGCCACGATGATGGGGCTGGCCTGCTGGACCACGGCGAGCACGCTCGCGGCGCCGGTGAACGACTCGGCGCCGAGCTGCTGGGTCAGCGACGCGACCTGAAGCGTGATCACCGCGCCAAACGGGATGGACACCAGCGCGGTGGGCAGGATCGTCACGCTGGCGATGAACCAGAACTGCTCGGTCAGCTCGCGGACCTGGAACGGGCGCTTGAACGTCAGCCGCATCACGCTGGCCGCGAGCGCGAACAGCATGCCGGTCTGCCGCAGCGCCCCGGCGCCCGGGAACGAGATCTGCGGCGGGGTGGTCAGCGGCCGGTCCTCGGCCCGCTCCCTGGCTTCCGGCTCCTGCTGCGTGGTCACCCGGTGCCTCCCGGCCAGTCCGCCGGCCAGCTGCCGGGCCCCTCGCCCGCCTGGTCCGCCTCCGCCGCGTCGGCGCCGCCGCGCTGCGCCGCGGCCTCCCGCTGCGCCGCCTCGCGCTCCCGGGCCAGCCGCCACGCCTCGGCCCGGGACTGGAGCTGCGCCTGCTCCCGCTCCCGGCCCTGCGGGTCGCCCGGCGCGGGGACCGTGCCGCCCGGCTGGCCGGTGCCGAGTTCGGCGAGGATCGCGCGCTGCGCCGCTGGGGGCAGGCTGGGCAGCATGGCCATCACCCGGTCCGTGTGCCGCCGCACCGCCTGCCGCTCCGGCGTGCCGGGGCTCGGCACGAGCTGCGGCATGAGCGCGAGCGTGGAGTCCATGCCGTCGCCGTTGCCGAGGCTGGCCTTCTCGGCCGCCAGCGTGGCCTCGTCCTTTTCCTCGGACATGCCGATCGGCCCGAACCTGCGCCCGTTCACGAACTGCGTGATGACCGGGTTCTCGCTGGTGAGCAGCACCTCGCGGGGGCCGAACATGACCAGGTTGCCCCGGAACAGCATGCCGATGTTGTCCGGCACGGTCCGGGCGATCATGATGTCGTGGGTGACGATCAGGATGGTCGCGTCGATCTCCGCGTTGAGGTCGATCAGAAGCTGCGACAGGTAGGCGGTCCGCACCGGGTCGAGCCCCGAGTCCGGCTCGTCGCAGAGGATGATCTGCGGGATCGAGCACCAGCGCCCGGGCCAGGCCGGCCCGTTTGCGCATCCCGCCGGAGATCTCGCCGGGGAACTTGTGTCCCTCCCCGGTCAGGCCCGACCATCTCCATCTTCTCCTGCACGACCTGGCGGATCTCCGCCTCGGTCTTCTTCGTGTGCTCGCGCAGCGGGAAGGCGATGTTGTCGTAGAGGTTCAGCGAGCCGAACAGCGCGCCGTCCTGGAACATCACGCCGAACAGCTTGCGCGCCTGGTAGAGCTGCCGCTCGGTGCAGTGGACGGTGTCGATGCCGTCGACCATGACTCGCCCCTGGTCCGGCCTGATCAGGCCGACCAGCGACTTGAGAAACACCGTCTTCCCCGTGCCGGAGGGCCCGAGCATGACGTTCACCTCGCCGGCGGGCAGCGACAGCGAGACGTCGCGCCACACGACGTGGCGGCCGAAGGACTTGGTCAGCCCTTCAACGACCACCTCGATGCCCATCTCACCTCCCGGGGTGCGCTGAGCGACGCCACCCTACCCTGGTCAAACTGTCCTGTTGCTGGCATACGCCACACTTGTGACCTCAGTGAGGCTGCGCGGTGGCTCCGGCCAGTTCGCACCCGGCGCCGCTACGTGCCACGCTCCCCGCCGGCGTACGAGATCACGGCAGGCGCCCCGCCCCGCGGCAGGCGGGCCGGAAATGCTCCGCCCGGACCGGTTGCGGGCATAGAAGCATCTCCCGGAAAAACCTCGCCTGTGCCTTGGCGCGCGCCCATAAAGCGCGCACAGCCACGGGAGCCGGGTTCAAGATCGGCGCCTTGAATCGTGATCATTACTGGCCAGTAGATTAACTGTACGTTACTAGGACGTCAAGGGAAACAGGACAAAAGACCCTGTCATGGCTGGCCCCGGCCCGTTCCCGGCTCGCCGCCCACGCGGCAGCGCCCAGGCGGCAGGACGAGCCCGTGTCACCGGACCGTACGCCATTATCCGCGCGAGCGAAAACAGCAGGGCCGTTTGCCGCCCCCGAGGACGCCAATGAGTGGGCAATTCCTGAAAGTGAACTGACCGATCTCTGAGTGCGAAGGAACCGGGCGATCCGGCGGGGCCAGGTTTGCCGCTGGCCCCGCCGGATCTCACCGCTGGAGTGCGGGCGGGATGGCTACCCGATCTTCGCCTTGCCGAGATGGAGGGTGATGGTGTTGCCGGGACCGGTGAGGGTCAGGTTGATCAGCACTGTGGCCAGCCCGCAGTTGGCGAACTGCGGGATCGTGTAACTGCCGGCGAGGTTGCCGCCCTTGAGGAGGCTGAAGCCCTTCTGGCTGGTCACCTGGACCACTGCCGGGCTGGAGGTCTCGCACGAGGGGCCGACCGGGACGGGGATCCCGGCAACCGACAGGCTGACAAGCTGCATGGTGATGTTCGAGGTGGAGGTGACGGCCCCGGTGCTGAGGTTGACGGTTCCAGTGGTCGGCCCGTTATTGATGAAGTGCGCGGTGGCGGTGACCGGGATGATCCCGAACTCGGTAAACGATCCGGTGGCGTTGGGCAGGCTGAGCGTCGCCTTGACCGCCCCCGTGCTCGCGTTCACGTGCGCGACAAGCTTGCCGGGACCGAGGGGCAGCGTGGCGCTCGGCGCCTTGAGGAACGTGCTTCCGGTCACCTTGTACGTGGCCTTGATGGTGCTGGCCGTTGCCGACGCCGGGACGGCGGTGGCGGTTACGGCAAGGGCGGCAGCCACGGCGGCGACGCCAGCAGCCATCGTCGTCCGGACTCGGAGGGGTCTGAAGAACCTCATCTGTGCTCCTTAATCGGGGAACCTACGGGTGAACCGCCATTCAGTGAACCGTGATGAACCATCATTCAGCGAGCGGCAGAGACGACGCGATCAGCCCGGCCTTGCTGGTCGCGGGTCAGTGAGCGGATTGGGACTGGTGAATCGCCCGGCAAGGCTGCCCTTGCCGGGCGATTCGACCGTGACCTCCTTTGGCCTAAGCCTGTGATCAGCTTGCCTTGACCACGAAGGCGCGGCTCAGCGTGTAGGTGGACTTGTACGCCGGGTGGTCGCCGTTGCTCACCAGGCCGGCGCAGCCGTTCACCTTGCTGACCGTGAGCTGCGCCTTGTTCATCGCCTTGTTGGGCAGCTTCGGGGTCAGCGTCAGCGTGTGCTTGCCGTTGGTGTAGTAGCCGGGTGCCTGGCCCGTCACCACGAACGAGCAGCCGGTCATGGACACCGAGGTGTTCGCGCCGCTGACCATTCCGTCCGTCTGGCCCTTGCTGTTGGTCTTCGAATCGACCTGGACCTTGTACGGCAGGCTGTGGACCTTGACGGTCACCTTGCCCAGCGGTCCGGTGCAATTGCTGAAGCTGAGCGTCGCGGAGGTGCCGACGGTGATCGGCGTGCTGCCGTGGTAGGACTTGGTGGGCACCGACCCGCTCGCCTTCGATGACGTGCAGGTCACGCTGACGCCGTTATCGGTCAGCACCGTGCTGGAGGACTTCGCGGTGTAGGACCCGCCCTTGGTGACCTTGACGGTCAGCGTCCCGGTCGTCGCGACCGCGGCGGTGGTGCCGAGGCCGATGGCTGCGGCCGCCGCGGCGACCACGAACAGGGTGCTGCTGGCGCGTTTCCGTATCCCCATGAACATCCGTCTCCCTTGATCGGGTGCATCGGGTCCGCCTGTCACCAGGCACGCTGACCTGGGACAGTGGGTGGAAACCGAACCCTACTCGCGAGTACGTTACGGCTGCGTAACATCGCGCGCAAGGGATCCCGCCCCTGAAAGCGCGTCTAGTCGCCGGCCTTGTCACGTTCGGGCAAGTAGCACAGAAGACTTTGTAACAAGGTGAGTAACCGGCAGCCTTGCTTGGTCCGGCCCGGCCGTTCCCGGCCGGGCCGGACCGGCCCGGTTACCCGGTGATCTTGGCCTTGCCGAGCGTGAGGGTGATCGTGTTGCCCGCCCCGGGGATCGTCAGGTTGATAAGCGTCGTGGCCAGCCCGCAGTTGGCGAACTGCGGGATCGTGTAGGTCCCGGTGAGGTTGCCGCCCTTGAGGATGTTGAACGCCGGCGGCTTGCCCGACACGGACACGATGGCCGGCTGCGTGGTCTCGCAGGAACTGCCGACGGGCACGGGCACCCCGGCCGCCGAGAGGCTCACGATCTGAAGCGTGATCTTCGACGTGGTGCTGACCGCACCGCCGTTGAAGTTGAGGGTTCCGGTCGTCGGCCCGTCGTTGATGAACTTCGTGGTCGCGGTGACCGGGATGAGCCCGTCCTGCTTGTACGACGCGGTGGCCTCGGGCAGGGTCAGCGTCGCGGTGATCTTGCCGGTGTTCGCGTCCAGCGTCGAGGCCAGCTTGCCCGGCCCGAGGGGCACCGTGAAGTTCCCGGCCTTGATGAACGTGCTCCCGGTCACCTTGTACTTGGCGTGCACGACAACGTCCGCCGACGCCGGCCCGGCGCTGGCCGCCACGGTGCACAAAGCCACCAGCCCGGCAGCGGCGCCAGCGCCTGCGACCCGAACTCGGGAAGATTCTAACCAGTCCCATCTGCGACCCCTCCTGTGGACTATTCGAGTGGGAGCGATCAAGTCGAATCGATCTTGACCGGAATGCTGAACGGATAGGTAGACTTAATCGTAATGCGATCACCCTCTTTGAAGGTGTCGGCGCAACCCGAGATTGGGAGATCACGAGCCGAGGAGCTCATCCTGAGGAGTTAACATGGCGCAGCGGCTTCGGTATCGTGGGCGGGCAGCCCGGCTTGCCGACCTGCTTCGGGTACACAAAGTTCCTTGTGTCAAGAGCTGGAAATTCGCCGGGCCCGGAGATGGCGGCGTTGAAAAGCGGATCGATGTTCTCGCCGACGCCGCAGTGCACGAACTTGGTAATCGTGACGATTCCGGTGAGGGGACCGCCGTTCTCGAGGGTATAGCCCGTCGGCGGAGGCCCGTCATGCCATGGCCGATGAGAACCGCCTGCACCGGCTTGCCTACTCCACAATCCGGGCCGACTTGAGTGGCACACCGTTGACCGTCACCTGCGAGACGTGGATGGTCAGGTAGGTGGTTCCCGATGTTGACGAACCGGGAACTTGGCGGCTGACGTCGTCGTTGAGATCGCTAAACACCGTCACGAGGGGTTCGGTAGATGAACGGCTTGGAGTTTCCCAGAATCCCTTATAGCAGCTGCCGGTTCTCGATTGGCGGATGTGGCCATGTGGTCTCGGACAACTGGAGAACGGCCGAAACCGGCACGAACCCGAACTCGAGGAAGGTGGCCTCGCGCGGTGGGAACTCGAGTAGCTGTGATAGTCGAGGTCGGCGCGGAGCAACGAAGACGTGAAGCTGCCCGTGACCGTCGAGGTGTCCGTCGCGTAGGTGTCGACATTCAGTAAACGCCGCCCGTGCGGTGCCATCACGGCCTGGGCCGACGAGCGCCGACTCGTGGAGCTTACGGACGTCGGCGTATCCGATCAGGTAGGCGCACCCGAGCGTAGGGTTGCTGATGCCGCCGTGGATGATGCGCTTCGTGCATCCTTTGGGGACGCGGCCGGCGGCTGACGGGGCTCGTCCCTTCAGGTGCCGTCCGCCGTCCGCGCCGCCGGGGCGGTTGAGACGGGCAGGGGCGGGCGTCACCGTGACCATGGCTACTTTGGCGTCCTGCCCTGGGGCGAGGGTGCAGGTGACGGTCTGCACCGCCTGGTTGGCCTGGGCCGCGTTGGCCCGGCGCAGGGCGAGCGCGATGCTGAGCCCGGCCGCGGTGAACGTGACCGTGCCCGGCTTGCCCGCGCGGACCGGCGGAACCTTGCCGGAGAACGTCAGGTGCAGCCGGTCGGTGGCGGGGACCGGGACCGGCTTACGCACCCGGCCGGGCCAGAACGCGGTGACCGCGTTCGCGTTGTCCGCCACCGTGGCGGTCAGCACGTCGCGGGCGGTGACCGCGGTGGCGCCGAGCCTGCGCAGGCGGGCCACCGCGGAGCGCGGGAACGTCACCATGGTGCGCAGCCCGGACAGTTCGATGGGCTGGCCGGCGGGCGCGGTGGCCGGGAGGGTGCCCGCCAGCGTGACGCCGGCCGGGCCCGGGACCCCCCGGGAACCGGCAGCGGTAGGCCAGGTGCGCGTGTATCGGCCTGCAACACGGTCGGAGTGGGGTCGGCCAGCACGTCCGAGGCGCTGACCAGTGTCCCCACCGCGAGCGCGAGCCCGCAGACGACAGCCGTCAGCCTGGTACCAGGCAGCCTCCGCCGCAGCATGCTCGTCAACCAGCCCTCGCCTCCTCACGGCCCTCGGTCAGCCGGAGCGCTTCGTCACCCTTCCAGCCTGTGAACGTTATCCGGATATCTGCCGTCGCCGCCCGGGATCCGGCCGCCCGGACGGCGAAGCCGCCGGCCCCGGGTGATCCCCGGGGCCGGCGGCTCACTTACCGGTCTGTTCCGTCACCTGGCGGTGGTCAGGGCGAGGTGGCCTTGATCACGATGGCCCTGCTGACGGTGTAGGTGCTGGTGTAGGTCGGGTGGTCACCATTGTTGACCAGGCCCGCGCAGCCGTTCACGTTGCTGACCGTCAGCCGCTGCTTCGCGGTCAGCAGCTTGACGGGCGGGGTGGAGGTGAGGTTCAGCGTGTGGTTGCTGTTTTTGTAGTAACCCGGTGCCTCGCCGGTCACGTTGAACGAGCAGCCGGTCATGGACACCGAGGTGTTCGCGCCGGTCACGATGCTCGCCGTCTCGCCCTTGCTGTTGGTCACGGAGTCGGCCTTGACGCTGTACGGAAGGCCGCTGACCTTGACCGTGACGTTCCCCAGCGGGCCGGTGCAGCCGGTGAAGCTGAGGCTCGAAGAGGTGCCGACCTTCACCGGCGGGGTCTTCTTGGTGTAGGTCTTGCTCGCGATGGTCCCGCCCGCCTTGGACCCGGTGCAGGTCACGCTGACCCCGTTGTCCGTAAGCGTCGTCTTGGTGGACTTCGCGGTGTACGACCCGCCGCCGGTGACCTTCACCGTGAGGGTCGTCGCCGACGTCGCCAGCGCCGTCGAGGCGCAGAAGCCGATTGCCAGGGCTGCTGCCGCGCCCGTAAAGAGAACTTTGCCGATGCGTGTGCGCATAAGGGGGTACTCCTCCTTGCCTGGATCCGGCTGGCGCTCCCGGGTCGCCAGGGCGCGGATCTCCTATGCTGCGCTCTTGCAGCTTAGCTACTGGCGAGTACGTTACGGCCCTGTTACATCCACGCGCAAGGGCATCTGCGGATGAAGTGGGCATTTTAGCCGCCGGCCGCGACTCTCACCAGGCCCAATGAGGCCCCACAAGCTGGACGGATGCGGCCCTGACGCGCTGAGGGGCGCAATGTGGCGTTACGGTCGGAACTGTGCCAGAGCATGCCCCCAAGACGCCCGAGCCTGGCCCGGCGGGCGAGCCGCCGGTCATGCGGCCGTCGCAGCTCGCCGCGATCATGCGCCCGGAGCTGCCGGACCTCGCCCGGGAGATCATCGCCGAGATCCGGGACAAGATCCCGGAGTATGCGCGGCCGATGAACGGGCCGTACGGCCAGGCGCTGCGGGCCGGCGTGCAGCGCGCGCTCACCTCGTTCTTCGACTCGGTCGCCGATCCCTCGGCACCGCACGACGAGCGGGACCAGATGTGCCGCAGGCTGGGCCAGTACGAGGCGCTGGAGGGGCGGAGCCTGGACAGCCTCCAGGCCGCGTACCGGACCGGCGTGCACGTCGCCTGGCGGCGGGTGATGGACGTGGGCCTGCGCTGCGCGGCCCCCTCGCCGGTGATGTCCATGGTCGCGGACGCGATGCTCGCGTTCATGGACGAGCTGGCCTCGCTGTCACTCCAGGGTTACCTGGAAGCGAAGGCCCGCTCGGCGCAGTCGCAGGACGAGTGGCGGCACCGCCTGCTGCGGCTCATCCTGGAGCGGCCGCCGGCGCCCCCCCGGGCGATCACCGAGCTTGCCGAGCTGGTCGGCTGGCAGGTGCCGGAGGAGGTCACCCTCATCGCGGTCGAACCCGGCCCCGGCCGGGCGTCGGTGCTGCCCGCGAACGCCCTGGCCGACCTGTCCGGCTCTCAGCCTCACCTGCTGCTCCCCGGCGAGGTGGAGCCCTGCCGCGGCCCGGCGCTTGAGAGCGCGCTCGGCGGGCGCCGCGCGGCCGTCGGGCTCAGCGTTCCCCTCACCGACGCCGCGGACTCGCTCCGCTGGGCGCGGCGGGCCCTGACGCTGAGCCGGGCCGGGATCATCGGCGACGGCCAGGTGACGTTCTGCGAGGAGTACCTGGTCGAGCTCTGGCTGCTCGCGGACGAGGCGCTGATCGGCCAGCTCGGCAAGCGCCGCCTCGGAGCGCTCGCCGCGCTCAGCCCGGCGCAGCGGGACAGGCTCATGGAGACGTTCGGGATCTGGCTGGAGACCAGGGGAACCGCCGCCGAGATGGCCGACCGCCTCTGCGTGCACCCGCAGACGGTGCGGTACCGGATGCGTAAGCTGGAGCAGACCCTCGGCGGCCAGCTCGACGACCCGGACGCGCGTTTCGCCATGGAACTCGTCCTGCGTGCCACGCGGTTGCGGGACCGGGCACAGCATTTCCCGCGGCAGGAGGGCTCCGAACTGTCTAGTATTCCGATATGATTAATAGTGAGCGGGCCGAGCAAGCCGGGTGGCCGGGAGCGTCGCTCCTGCCGCGCCCGGATGAGTCGACGGTTGTCATAGCGCCGCCCGGTGACGGCGCTGGCCATTGGGCCGGCGCCCCGAGCGCGGCGCTGGGGGACGACGGGATCTATCTCGCCTACCGGCTGCGCCGCCCGCTCCAGGCCGGCCGGGGTTATGCCGTGGCCGTGGCGCGGTCGGTGGACGGCGTGCGGTTCGAGACGCTCACCACGATCCAGCGCGAACAGACCGGTGCCGATTCGCTGGAGCGGCCCGGGCTGGTCCGCGACCCCTCCGGGCGGTGGCGGCTGTACCTGAGCTGCGCCACCCCCGGCACCAAGCACTGGCAGGTCGAGTTGATGGAAGCCGATCACCCGGCCGAGTTCGACGTGACCCGCCGCGTCGTCGTGCTCCCCGGCGACGCCAAGACGGGGATCAAAGACCCGGTGATCCGCTGGCGGAACGGCACCTGGCAGCTTTGGGCCTGCTGCCACCCGCTGGCCGATCCCGCCGACGCCGACCAGATGGTGACCGAGTACGCGACCGGGACCAACGGGCTGGACTGGACCTGGCACGGCACCGCGCTCAGCGGCCGCCCCGGGTACTGGGACTCCCGGGGCACCAGGGTCACCTCGGTCGTCGAGGACGGCGAGACGGTCATCGCGTTCTACGACGGGCGCGCCACCGCGGCGGAGAACTACGAGGAGCGCACCGGCGTCGCCACCGGGACCGGGCCGGACTCGCTGGCGGCGCTCGGCGAAGCCCCCGCCGCCGAGTCGCCCTACGCCGGCCGGGGACTGCGCTACCTCGACATTCTTGATCTGCCCGACGGCCGGCGCCGCCTCTACTACGAGATGACCAGGCCCGACGGCGCGCACGAGCTGCGCACCGAGCTGCGCGGCCCGGCCTGACGAGGCCGGGCTGACGAGGGCCTAGCGAGCGCGGCCGGCCGTTGCGGGCCTGGCGCTGCCCGGTCGGCCGGGCGCCCACCAGCCCGCCGGACCGCTCCCGCGGCTGCAACCAGTCCCCGAAATAGGCCTCGGTAAGCCGTTCCAGCAGCCGGATGTCGTCCTCGAAGTACGGCAGCAACGCCTGCCGCTGCTCCCAGGTCAGGGGCTGGCGGCGGCCCGCGTTCTGCTGCAGGAAGCGCTCCAGCGGCTCGGTGAGCACCGTGCTCGGCGGATCCGGGCAGGTGCCGGCCTGCCGTGGCGGCGCCCCGCAGCAGCCTGGCACACGGCCCGGTGGGACAGCGACGGCGCCGGGTGCGCGGTCACGTTCTGCCGGGGCACGTGGCCGATGATCCCCGGCTGGACGCCGAGGAACTCGCAGATGTCGTCCAGCGTGCCCGCCGGGGCGTCGATCAGCGAGCGGTACCGCAGGATGAACACCTGCTCCCTGGGGAAACGCAGGAACAGGTTCTCCAGTTGCTCGCCGTACCTGCCGAGCCGCGTGTAGTGCCAGAACTCCGCCCAGCCGGCGGCGACGCGGGCGTCCTCCTCGGCGCAGGCCCGGACGAAGTCGCCGACCGGCTCCAGCCCGGCCGACCACAGGTGGGTCCAGTTCGAGTGCGCCCGCTCGACCGGGTCGCGCAGGATCACGATGAGCTTGGCGTGCGGGACCAGCGCCTGGATGCGCTCCTGGGCGGCGGTGCTGTAGAGGTAGAACGGCGTCGATTCGCCGCGCAGCGCGCCGGGCGGCGCGGCGGCGAACAGCGCCTCGTAGTCCGCGCGCCGCCAGATGTGCTCCCGGTAGGTCTGCACGTCACCGGGGCCGCCGCCGCGGGTGGGCGGCGGCCCGTCGGTGAGGAAGAACTTGGGCTCCTTGACCGCCGACATGAACAGGGCGGGGTGTGCGGCCAGCGCCGCATGCAGGGCGGTGGTCCCCGCCTTCGGGGCGCCGCTGATGAAGAAGTCCGGCAAGGCCACGGGGGCTACCTCCTGGGCTGAGCCGTCTGGCTAAGTCGAGAATTCCGACCCGCTTTGTAGATTAAGTCGGGTGCCGGTCAGCGTCAACAGATGCCCGTCTGGGGTATTTCCAACCCGGCCCGGTCTGTGACCAGTGTCTCGTTTGGCGTCAGAGCCGGGCGGGCAGCTCCGAGGTCCACATGATCAGCCGGGTGCGGTCGCCGCGGAACAGGTCGCGGGCGAACTCGACCGGCAGGCCCTCGTCGGAGTAGGCGGTCCGCTCGACCAGCATGAGCGCCGCGCCCTCCTTCACCTCCAGCGCCTCCGCCTCCCTGACCCCGGCGGTGACCGGCTCCAGCCGCTCCCTGGCCCGGAAGGGGCGCCGTCCGTACTTGGCCTCGAGCAGCTCGTAGAGCGACCCGTCGAGCCGGCATTGCAGCATGCCGGGGAACACGGCGGCCGGGAACAGCGAGTGCTCGAGCGCGATGGGCTTGCCGTTGCCGAGGCGGACCCGGCGTACCTCGTACAGCGGGGCGCCCTCGGCAAGCTCCAGGGCGGCCGCGGCGACCGGGCCGGCCGGCCGTTCGGCGGCGGACAGAACCCTGGCCCCGGCGACCATGCCGTGCCGCCGTAGCTGCTCGGAGAAGCCAGCCAGCGTGGTGAGGTCCTGCTCCAGCTTGGACTCGGCGACGAACGTGCCGCCCTTGCGGCCCACCGTCCGGGTGACCAGCCCCCGCCGGGCGAGGCTGGCCAGCGCGTGCCGCAGCGTCATCCGGCTGACGCCCAGCCACGCCGCCAGGTCCTGCTCGGTCGGCATCCGGTCGCCGGGGGCGAGGCGGCCGACCGAGATCAGCTCGGCCAGCCAGTCCTCTATCTGGGCGTGCACCGTGGTCCCCGGGCCCCGCACGATCGCCGGTGGGGCCGGGCCGAGAATCTCTGGCGCGGCGGGCGCGGACCGGGACCGGGGGAGTGGCGGCATGCTCAGCCCATTTTCCTGCCTTACGCCAACGGCGTGGTACCCGGCGCCGGAACCTGGCCCGCGTCCGGGGAGCCCGTCGTTAAGCGGCACCGCGCCGCTGGGTGGGACGTCATTGAAGCTGTCATTCACCCTTCTGGGCGGCTCGCCGCGCCGGACACCAGCGGCGCGTCATCGCCTGCCGGCGCGATCACCGGCGCGAACTCCTTGCGGCGGCCCACTGCTAGATAGTAGATGGCCCCGATCAGAACTATGAAGATGAACACCGTCCACAGGATCGGGATCTTGTTCAGGAACCCGATGTGGAAGTCGAGCGAGCCGGCCGTCTGTTCCGGCTTGGGGTTGCTGGCCGCGCGGGGCCAGGCGAAGTTGATGAGCATCGCGCCGCCGTAGAGCAGGCCAAGGATGTTGACCAGCAGGCCCCACCGGCCGAGCCGGAACGGCGCGGTTGCCTTGGGCCAGCCCTTGGCCCGGGCGCGCATGATCGCGATGTTGCCGAGAAAGTAGCTCATGTAGATCATGCCGGTCGCCGCGATCGCGATGATCCCGGCACCCGAGTACTGGATGAAGGGAACAGCCGACAGCAAGGCGACCACGATGCAGGTCCAGACCGGCGTGTGCAGGCTTCGCGACACCCGGGACAGTGGCTTGGAAATGGGCAGCTGGTTGTCGCGCGCCATCCCAAAGCAGAGCCGGATCGTCGCCGCCATGATGGACAGGCAGCAGACGAAGATCGCGGCCGAGACCACAAACAGGTAGAGCGTGGCGAACGCGGTCGGGAAGTTGGCGGTGATGATGTTCGCGGGGGACCAGCCCAGTCCGCTGTTCGCCCCGATCGCCCCGGTCAGGCCGAACGGCTTGCCGTTGAGCGTGTTCGGAATGGCCATCAGCGTGCCGAGCAGGAACACGCCCCCGATGATGAACGCGCCCACGATCGAGTAGAGCACGGCCTTCGGCGCCGCCCGGCGCGGGTCGCGGGTTTCCTCCGCCAGCGTGGACGCGGTGTCGAAGCCGTAGATGACGAACAGGGACATGAACATCGCGGCCAGGAAGCTGCTCGGCCCGACGTGGAAGCCCGCGCTGTCGGTCACGACCTTGAAGCCCTGGTGGTTGTGGAAGGCCATCAGGATGATCGCGAACACGAACATGCCGAGGATCTCGAACACCACGCCGGTGTTGTTGATCAGCGCGACCAGCTTGACGCCGTAGATGTTCAGCACCATGATCACCACCAGGGTGATCAGCGCGAACACCAGCTCGGTGTGCAGGGTCAGGCCCAGGCTGTGCCAGCCGAGGCCGTTCAGCGCCGGGATGAGCGCCAGCGGCAACGTCGCGACCACGGCGGTCACCGTCAGGATCCCCGCGAACAGGTAGATCCAGCCGGTGAACCACGAATAGCTGCGGTTGGCCATGTATTTGGTCCACTGGAACACCGAGCCCGCGACCGGGTAGTGGCTGGTCACCTCCGCGAAGTTGAGCGCGATGATGAACTGGCCAAGAGCCACCACCGGCCAGGTCCAGATGAAAACCCCGCCGAGGGTGGTCAGGCCGAGGGCGAACAGCGTGAAGATGCCGGTCGAGGGCGAGATATAGCTGAACGCGACCGCCCACGAGCTGAACAGCCCGAGCCCGCGTCTCAGCTCCTGCTTGTACCCGAACTGGGCCAGGTCGGCGGCATCTTGTTCGGTGTTGCTGGACACCCCGGGGCTGGTGCTCATCAGCAGGTCCTTCCGGTACATGGGCCGCGGAATGAGGCGTAGCGTAGGCGCCCCAATGCCTTACTGTCTAGACCTTTGCTGGCCCCATGTTTCGCAGGAATTACATACAGTTTTGCGTCTAGACCTTAAGGTGCCTTAGCGTCTACCCTCTTTGCGTGACCGAGGCCGCGAGCGAGCAGGGCGGGCAGGCCGCCGTGGCGGGGGCCGGCGGGGCTGACCGGGACGGGATCGGGGCTGACCTGGACGCCATCCTGGGCCGGGTGCCGGTCCTGGCCGGTACCCCCCGGACGGTGGCCGAACTGCCCGGCGGGATAACCAACCGCAACTACAAGGTGACCACGCCGGACGGCGCGTTCGTCGCCCGGATCTGGTCCCGCGGGGACATGCTGGGGATCAACCGGGATCACGAGTACCACAACTCGGTGGCCGCCGCGCAGGCCGGCGTCGGCGCCCCGGTGCTGGCCTATCACCCCGGCGACAGCCTGCTCGTGCTGCGCTACATCGACGGGCGCACCTACGGCGACGCCGACGTGTCCGCCAACGTCGGCCGCATCGCCCTGGCCTGCCGCCGCCTGCACGACGGGCCGCGGTTCCGCGGCGAGTTCAACGTGTTCGCCAACCAGCGCCGCTACCGGGCGGTGGCCCGGGAGCACGGGTTCGCCATCCCCGCCGGTTACGACGACCTGGAGCCGCGCGTCGAGGACGCCCGCAGGGCGCTCGCGGTGCGCGAGAGCGGCACCGTGCCCTGCAACAACGACCTGCTCGCCGCCAACTTCATCGACGACGGCGAGCAGATCTGGATCATCGACTACGAGTACTCGGGCAACAACGACCCCTGCTTCGAGCTCGGCAACATCTGGGGCGAGTGCGGCATGTCCACCGACGCCCTCGAGGAGCTGGTCACCGCCTACTACGGGAAGGCGCTGCGGAACAAGATCGCCCGCGCCCGCCTGCTCGGCGTCGCGGCCAGGTACGGCTGGACGCTGTGGGGGGCGATCCAGCGGGCGACCAGCCCGCTCGACTTCGACTTCTGGGCCTGGGCCATGGAGCGCTACGACTGGGCCGCTCAACGGCTCACAAGCAGCGACTTCGCCCGGCTCCTAGAGGACGTGCAACGTGCGGACTAAGGGTGCGGAGCCGGGCATCGGGGGTTCCGGGGGTCGCCCCCCGGGCAAGCAGAGCGCGCGGCTCCTGGAAGAGGTTCAGCGTGCGGACTAGCAGCGTCGGAGCCGCGCATCGGGGGTCCGGGGGTCGCCCCCCGGGCAAGCAGAGCGCCGGGCTCCTGGAGGACGTGCAGCGTGACGACTGAGGCGGACCTGCCCGCCAGGGCGCGTGTCGTCATCATCGGCGGGGGGGTCATCGGCACCAGCGTCGCCTATCACCTTGCCCGGGCCGGCTGCCGGGACGTGCTGCTGCTTGAGCAGGGCCAGCTCTCCTGCGGGACCACCTGGCACGCAGCCGGCCTGGTCGGTCAGCTCCGCGCCACCGAGAGCGGAACGCGGCTGGTCCAGTACTCGACCGAGCTGTACTCGAAGCTGGCCGCCGAAACGGGGCTCGCCACCGGATTCGTCCGCTGCGGCGGCGTCATCGTCGCGCGGACCCCGGCGCGCATGGTTCAGCTGCGGAGGACAGCCGCGGCGGCCGAAGCGTATGGCCTGTCCTGTGAGATCATCACGCCGCGGCGCGCCGCCGAGCTGTGGCCGGTCATGGACGTCTCCGATCTCGTGGGCGCGGCCTGGCTGCCGGACGACGGCAAGGCCAACCCGGCCGACCTGACCTACGCCCTGGCCAAGGGCGCGCGTGACGGCGGCGTGGTGATCCGGGAGCGGACCAAGGTCACCGGCATCCTGACCGCGCGCGGCGCGGTGACGGGGGTGCGCACCGCGGGCGGTGATGTCGAGGCCGAGATCGTGGTCAACTGCGCCGGGCAGTGGGCCAAGCAGGTCGGCGCGTGGTGCGGGGTGACCGTGCCGCTGCATTCCTGCGAGCACTTCTACGCGGTGACCGAGCCGATCGAGGGCGTCGCCCGTGACCTGCCGATCCTGCGCGACCCCGACGGCTACACCTACTTCAAGGAGGAGGTGGGCGGCCTGGTGGTGGGCGGGTTCGAGCCCAACGCCAAGCCCTGGGTGGCCCCCGACGCGCTGCCCGAGCCGTTCGAGTTCCAGCTGCTGCCCGAGGACTGGGACCACTTCTCGCTGCTGGCCGACGAGGCCCAGCTCCGGGTGCCCGCGTTGCGCACGGCCGGGATCAAGAAGCTGTACAACGGCCCGGAGAGCTTCACCCCGGACAACCAGTTCCTGATCGGCGAGGCGCCGGAGTGCCGGAACTTCTTCGTCGCCGCCGGGTTCAACTCGGTCGGCATCGCGTCCGCCGGCGGGGCGGGCCAGGCGCTGGCCGAATCGATCCTCACCGGGGATCCCGGCATCGACCTCACCGCCGCCGACATCAGGCGCTTCGCCCGGTTCCACGGCAACAACGCCTGGCTGCGCGACCGGGTCGGGGAGATCCTCGGCCTGCACTACGCGCTGCCCTGGCCGAACCGGGAGCTGGCCACCGCCCGGCCGTTCCGGCGGTCCCCGGTGCACCACCTTCTGCACGGCGCGGGCGCCTGCTTCGGCAGCCGGATGGGCTGGGAACGCCCGAACTTCTTCGCGCTGCCCGGGGACGAGCCGGTCATCGAGTACTCCTGGGGCGCGCAGAACTGGCTGCCGGCCTGCGCGGCGGAACAGCGCGCCGCCCGCCGCGACGTGGCGCTCTTCGACGAGACCTCGTTCTCCAAGTACCTGCTCACCGGGCCGGACGCCGAGCGGGCCCTGCAATGGCTGTGCACCGCCGACGTGGCGGTCGAGCCGGGGTGGACCGTCTACACCGGCATGCTGAACGAGCGCGGCACCTACGAGTCCGACCTGACCGTGACCCGGCTGTCGGAGCTGGACTTCCTGCTGGTGAGCAGCGCGGCGACCACCGAGCGGGACAAGCACCACATCAGGACCCGGATGCCGCCGGGCGCCCGGGCCAGCCTGGTGGACGTGACCTCCGCGTACGCGGTGTTCGGGGTGATGGGGCCGCGGTCGCGCGACCTGCTGGCGTCGCTGTCGCCGGACGACTTCGGCGACGCGGCCTTCCCGTTCCGGGCCAGCCGGGAGGTGAGCCTCGGCTACTACACCGTCCGGGCGACCCGGATCACCTACGTGGGTGAGCTGGGCTGGGAGCTGTACGTGCCCGCCGAGTTCGCGGTGGGGGTGTATGAGCTGCTCCGCGCCGCGGGCGGTGAGTTCGGGCTGGTCAACGCCGGCTACTACGCCATCGAGTCGATGCGCCTGGAGAAGGGGTACCGGGCGTTCGGCCGGGAGCTGACGCCGGACTACGGCCCGGTGGAGGCCGGGCTCCTGTTCGCCTGCAAGCTGCGCACCGACATCTCGTTCCTCGGCCGGGAGGCGGTGGAGAAGGCCAGGGCCGACGGGCCACGGCGGCGGCTGGTGTCGCTGGTCCTGGAGGATCCGGCCGCGATCATGTGGGGCGGCGAACTGGTGCTCCGCGAGGGCGTGCCGGTGGGCCAGGTGACCTCGGCCGCCTGGGGGGAGGCGCTGGGCGCGGTGGTCGGGCTCGCCTACGTCTGGGACCCGAGCGGCAACGTGCTGACACCCGAATTCGTGCGAACCGGTTCTTACCAGGTAAATGTGGGTGGTGAGGTAACCGGGGCCGCGGTCTCGCTGCGCCCGCCCTTCGATCCGGCGGGCGACCGGGTCAGGGGCGGGCCCCCGGCCTGATCCAGCCGCGCCGACCGAAGGAAGGAGCCGGGCCATGACGGTCAGTGCGTTCGACCTGTTCAAGATCGGGATTGGCCCGTCCAGCTCGCACACCGTGGGGCCGATGCGGGCGGCCGGCATGTTCGTGGCGTCGCTGGCCGCCGATGGGGTCATGGACCGGGTGGGCGGGATCCGGGTTGAGCTGTTCGGCTCGCTCGGCGCCACCGGGCACGGGCATGGCAGCGTCAAGGCGGTCGTGCTCGGGCTTACCGGGCGAGCGAGCCGGAGACGGTCGACCCGGCGCTGGCCGGGCCGCTGGCCGACCGGGTGCGGGAGACCGGGCGGCTGCGCCTGGCACCGGGCCCGGGGGGCCCCAAGGGCGCGGAGTGCCGGGAGATCGCCTTCGATGTGGACTCCGACATCGTCCTGCACCGGCGCAAGCGGCTGCCGTTCCACTCCAACGGGATGCGCTTCGCCGCCGTGGACGACCAGGGCGGCCAGATCTGCGAGCGCTTCTACTACTCCGTCGGCGGCGGCTTCGTGCTCGGTGAGGACGAGGCCGGCACGCTGGCGATCGTGCCGGACCCCACGCCGGTGCCGTTCGGCTTCCGCACCGGCGAGGAACTGCTCGACCACACGAGGGCCTTCGGCCTGTCCATCAGCAGCGTGATGATGGCCAACGAGCTGGCCCGGCGGGACGAGGCGGAGGTCCGGGCGGGCCTGCTCCGGATATGGGGGGTCATGCAGGAGTGCGTGCAGGCCGGCTGCGAGGCGGACGGGGTTCTGCCGGGCGGGCTGCGGGTACGCCGCCGCGCCCACGCGCTGCGGGAGAGCCTGGAGCGGACCGCCGACCCCGCGGACCCGCTCTACGCGATGGAGTGGGTGACGCTCTACGCCCTCGCCGTCAACGAGCAGAACGCGGCGGGCGGCCGGGTGGTCACGGCGCCCACCAACGGCGCGGCCGGGATCATCCCCGCGGTACTGCACTATTACGTCACGTTCGTGCCGGGGGCCAGCGACGAAGGGGTCGTCAGGTTCCTGCTCACCGCGGCCGCGATCGGGGTGCTGTTCAAGGAGAACGCCTCGATCTCCGGTGCCGAGGTCGGCTGCCAGGGCGAGGTCGGCTCGGCCTGCTCGATGGCCGCGGCCGGCCTGGCCGAGGTGCTCGGCGGCACGCCGGAGCAGGTCGAGAACGCCGCGGAAATCGGCGTCGAGCACAATCTGGGCCTCACCTGCGACCCGGTCGGCGGGCTCGTTCAGATCCCGTGCATCGAGCGGAACGCGATCGCCTCGGTCAAGGCCATCACCGCGGCCCGGATGGCGGTCCGCGGTGACGGCCAGCATCATGTGTCGCTGGACAAGGCGATCAAGACCATGCGGGAGACCGGGGCGGACATGAAGGACAAGTACAAGGAGACCGCCCGCGGTGGCCTCGCGGTCAACGTGATCGAGTGCTAGGCCGGCTCCGTCGATCGCGGTCAGGTCATTACCGCGCCGCCGCTGACATCGAGGACGAGCCCGGTGATCCAGGCGGCGGCGTCGGAGGCAAGGAACGCGGCGGCGCTGGCCACGTCCTGCGGTGTGCCGAGCCGCTTGAGCGGGTGGTGCTCGGCCATGGCTTCCTGCTGCGCCGCCGGGATCCACTGCCGGTTCCGGGCGGTCAGGATCGTCTCCGGCGCGATGCAGTTCGCCCGGATTCCGTAGGGGCCCGCCTGGGCGGCGACGTCCTGGGTCAGCATGGCTATCGCCGCCTTGGCCGCGCCGTACGGGATCGGGGCCCGGGCGTCCGGCAGCCTGCCCGCCGAGGAGGCCATGGTGATGATGCTGCCGCGGCCACGTTCCTTCATCCCCGGCAGGAAGCACTTGAGGGTCAGGAATGTGGCCAGCAGGTTGCCGTCCACCGTCGCCCGCCAGCCCTCCTCCGGGATCTGCTCGAGCGGCGCGGGTGGGGTGAAGCTGCCGCCGGCGTTCGCGACGAGAATACTGACCGGGCCGAGGCCCTTCTCGATCTGTCCGCGGATCGTTTCGAGGTCGCCGAAGCTGGTGACGTCGCCGGTCACCGCGATCGCCGTGCGACCATCGCGCTGGATGGTGGTCACCACGCCGCTGACCGCGGCCTGGTCGCGCCCGTGGACGGCGACGGCGGCGCCGCGGGCGGCGAGTTCGGTGGCGATGGCCTCGCCGATACCCCGGGAACTCCCGGTGACGAGGGCTATCTGGCCGTCAAGGCTGTTCATCGGATGCCTCCAGAGGTGTTCGCGTGCGGCATGGATTCCGCCGCGGAGTGGGTTTCGCCTCCCGGTGTGGCCCGGCGGCCCGGCAGCAGCAGCGCGGGCACCAGGGCCAGGGCGGTGAGCCCGGCCGCGAGCCCGAACGTGATGCCGAACGCGCTGGCCAGGGCGGGCAGGACGGTGAACGGATGGGCGGCGGCGAGCGCCGCGGCCTGGGTGAGGCCGCCGTGGTAGCCGGGCACGCGGGCGGTGACCGCGTGCTGCAAGGTGACGGCCAGCAGCGCCGTGCCGACGGCGCCGGCGATGCGCTGGATCGTGCCGATCGCGGCGGCCGCGGCCGGGATGGTGGGCCGGTCGATGGCCTGGAACGCGGCCGCCATCGACGGGGTGATCGTGGCGCCGAGGCCGGCGCCGATCAGCAGCAGCGCGAGCGTCAGGTACCAGTACGGGGTGGCCGCGCCGATCTGCGTGTACCCGGCCGTCCCGGCGAGGGCGATCAGCACGCCGCCGGTCACCACGGGGCGGGCGCCGTACCGGTCGGTGAGCGCGCCCGCGGCCGGCATGGCCAGCGCCGCGCCCAGGCCCTGCGGGATCAGCAGCAGCCCGGTCTGCAACGGGGAGCGGCCGCGGACGATCTCGTAGTACAGCGGCAGCAGCAGCGCGGCGCCGAACAGCGCGATGCCCAGCACCAGGTTCGCCGCGGCCGCGGCCGCGAAGCCGCGCCGGGCGAACAGCCGCAGGTCAATCAGCGGCCGGGGGACCCGCAGCGCGTAGACACAGAAGGCCGCCACCAGGGCCAGCCCGGCGGCGATCGCCGCGCCCGGCACGGCGCCCGCGGTCCCGGGCTGGCTGGTCTCGGCCAGCCCGTACAGAAACGCCGCGATGCCTCCCGACAGCAGCACCAGCCCCGGCACGTCCAGCCGTGTCCCGCGCCGGCCCGCGGCGGCGGGCAGCAGCCACACCGCGGCGGCCAGCGCCACGGCCCCGACCGGCACGTTGACGAAGAAGATCCAGCGCCAGCTCGCGGCGCCGACCAGCGCTCCCCCGACCACCGGGCCGATCACGGGGCCGAGCAGCAGCGGCACCCCGACGATGCTCATCACCCGGCCCATCCGCTGCGGGCCGGCCGCGCGGGCCAGGATCGCCTGGCCCACCGGGAGGATCATTCCGCCGCCGGCGCCCTGGAGCACCCGGAACGCGATCAGCCCGCCGACCGAGCCGGACAGGCCGCAGCCCAGCGACCCGGCCAGGAACACCGCCAGCGAGACGATCCACACCCGCCGGGCGCCGAACCGCTCCGCGGCCCAGCCGGATGCCGGGATCACGCTGGCGAACGCCAGCAGGTACGCGGTCGGCACCCACTGGATGGTCGCGACCGAGGTGTGGAAGTCACGGCCCAGGGTGGGCACGGCCACGTTGACGATGGTCGCGTCCAGGACCGTCATGATCGACCCGAGCACCACCACGACCGCGAGGGTCAGGATCTCCCGGGTGAGCAGCCGTTCGGCCGCGGGGCCACCCGGGCCCGCCGTCTGGGTGCGGTGCCGGGTGCTCTCGATGCCGTCTGTCATGACCGCCTCCTAATCGGAGGATTTTCCTTCGCTTATCGGCGACGCTAACACTTAGCGGAGAGATTGTCTATCAGTTATGCTCAGATACGGAGGAAATTCCTCCGGCCGAGGGATGACCGCGCGCCGGCCGCCTGGGTAAGGCGAGGATGGGACCGGCCGCGAGGATGGAGGGGTAGCCGATGCCGCAAACCCGGGGCGCGGCGCAGCCCCGGCCGCTGCGCGCCGACGCCCGCGACAACCGGCGGCGGCTGCTCGAGGCGGCGCGCGACGCGTTCATCGAGCACGGCCCGGGCGCTCCGCTCGAGGAGATCGCCCGGCGGGCCGGGACCGGTATCGCCACCCTCTACCGGCGGTTCCCGGACCGGCAGGCGCTCATGCGCGACGTGGTGCTCGACGCCATCGAGGGCACGATCGACGCGGCCCGCCGGGCGGCCGCGGAGGAGCCCGACCCGTTCCGCGCCCTCGCCAGGTACATGCACGAGGTCATCGACGTTCGCACGGCGGCGGTCATCCCCGCCCTGATCGGCGCCGTTCCGCTGGACGACGCGGAGATGGTGCGGGCCCGCGAGGTCGGGCCCACGCTGATCCAGGGCCTCGTCGACGCGGCGCAACGGGCCGGGTCGCTCCGTCAGGACATCACCACGGCCGACATCGGCATGCTCATCGTCCGCATGTCCCGCCCGATGGCCGGGTTCGCCCGCGAGGCCAACGCCAGCCTCAGCCACCGCCACCTTGACCTGGTACTGGACGGGCTGCGCCCGCCGGCCCAGCCGGCCGCCCCGCTGCCGGGACCCGCCCTGACCATGGCGGACCTGCGCGCGCTCCCGGAGCCAGGCGCCCCAGGCGCCCAGGAATGACCGCCGCCCCGGGGACGGGCCGTCTGCGGCCCGTTGTCACAGGTGCGGCAGGATGGGCACGGACGGAGGGGTGTGCATGGCAGGTACCGCGCTGTTGCGCATGATCAATTCGCAGGCGGACGCGCTGGAGCGCATGGCCGGGCTCGACCTGGCCGGCCCCGCCGCGGTGCTGGCGCAGGCCGGCCGGGTCATCCTCGTGGGGACCGGCACCAGCCAGCACGCGGCCGAGCTCGGCGCCATGATGCTCGCCCAGGCCGGCCGGGACGCCTGCTGGTACCCGGCAGCCGCCTGGGCCCGGTGGGGGCCGGGGCCGCGCGCCGGGGACGCGGTGTGCGTGATCACGCATACCGCGGAAACCGCGTACGCGGCCCGGGCGCGGGCGGATGCGCTGGCCGCCGGCGTGCCGCTCGTCTCGATCACCGGCATTGGACGCGGCTGGCCCGAGGCGATCGAGACCGTCGGCCCGGACGAGTCGCACACCTACACGGTGAGCTACACCTCCGTGCTTGCCGTCCTCGCCCGGCTCGCCCACGAGCTGGGCTGGCCGGACGGCTCCGCCGGCCAGCTGGCCCGGGCCGCCGCGCAGGTCCGGCTGGTCTGCGCGGACCCGGGCACCGAGGCGGTGGCCGTGCCCGCCCGCAGCCTGGCGATCGTCGGCTGCGGGCCCTGGGGGGTCACCGCGCGGGAGGGCGCGCTGAAGATCAGGGAAGGCGCCCGGATGCTCGCCGAGGGCTTCGACACCGACCGGCTGCTCCACGGTGGGGCCGTGCCCTATACCGCGGCGGACGGGCTGGTGGTGCTGGAGCCGGGTGCGGACCCCGACGGGCTCACCGGCGCCGTCGGCGACGCGGCCCGCCTGGAGGGGATACCCGTCGCGGTCCTCGAGGCACCGGCCGGCGCCGGCGGCCTCCCGCCGCTGCTCGCGCAGATCCCGATGACGGTGCGGCTCCAACTGCTCGCCGAGACCTTCGCCAGGCTGCGCCACCAGAACCCCGACGCCGCCATCGTCGGCGCCTGGGACGAGCCCGCACTGTGGCGGATGGGCTCCCCGTGACCGGTGACGCAGCCCGCCCGGCCCGTGTCAGCTTGGTTAACCGCGCCGCCCGCCGTGCGGATCTGCCCTAGCATCGTGCAACCGGCGGTGCGCGATTGAGGGCGGGACACGGTGTCGAGTTGCGGGCTGGGGCATGCCGTCATCCCCGGAACGGAGTCTTGCCCGGAGTGCGGCGAGGATGTCAGGGCCTGGTGCTCGCAGGGCCACGCCAGCAGGGCGGGCGAGCGCTTTTGTGAAACGTGCGGGGAGTTCCTGCCGTTGGCGGAGCCCGGCCCGGAGGTAGCCGCCGCCGCGTCCGCCCTTGACTACAGCAGCGGGTCGTTCACCGACTTCATCACGGGCAGCGGGGACGACTACGCCAGCTTGGCCGGCCCCGCAGCGCTGGAACCGGCGCCCGGGGAGCCCGAGCCGTGGGAGCGCGAGCCCGCGCCCCCCGCGCCGCCGCCGGTGGAGCCCGCGCCGCGGCTGCTGGAACCCGAGCCCGCGCCGCTGGAACCTGAGCCAGCGCCCTGGGAGCCCGCGCCCGCGCCGTCGGAGCCGGAACCCGCGTCCCCGGTGCCGGGGCCCGGCCCGGCAGAGCCGGGACCGCCGCCCTGGGAGCCGGACAAGCCGTGGGAACCCAGGCCGGCGCCCGCGGAGCCGGGCCCTGCGGAGCCGGGCCCCACGGCACTTGGCACCGGAACGGCCGAAACGGAGCCGGCCCCGCGCGAGCCAGCACCGCCCGAGCCAGCACCGCCGGAGCAGGCACCGCCCGCGCCGGACCCGGGAACGCCGGGGCCCGCCCCGGCCGGGCCACCGCCGGGCCCCGCCGCCGTCTGCGAACCTGCGGCGCCCGAGCCCTCGCTGTGGCAGCCCGAGGTCCCGCCCCGGAAATCCGGGGCGCGGCGCCGCCTGACGGAGCCCGCGCCCACGGCGCTGGCAAGCGATCCGGTATGGCCGGAACCGGCGCGACCGGTGCCCGAACCGCGGCGCGGCGAGCCCCGCCCCGCCGCCGCACCGGACCCGGCGCTGCCCGTGGCCGCCGCCGCCGCGGCCGGTGTCGTGCCGAGGGCGGGCGGCAGCCCGTCCCGGACCGTGTACACCAAGCCCGTCGACGTGCCGGTCGCGTTCCCGCCCGGTCCGGCCCCGCCGGGCCGGGGCCGGACCTGGCACAGCACCGCGAGGCCCCAGGACAGGCCAGGCCCCGATGGCGGGGTGCACCATGACGTGACCCCGCGCATGCCCGGGGCGGCCGAGCTGGCCACCCCGGTAGCCCTGCCGCAGCAGCGGCCCCGGCGGGCCCGGGTGCTCGCGGTCGTGGCGCTGGTGGCCGTCTTCGGCGCGGGCGGCACCGCCGGGGCCCTCGCCCTGCACCGTCACTACGCAGCGGGCATCACCTCGCCCGGCCGGCCCGCCGCGGTCCACCCGGCCGAGCCCGTCGCCTCGGCCAGCCCGGCGTCCTCGGCCACGCCCGGTACCCACTCGGCCACGCCCCGGCCGGTCAGCTCGTCCGGGTGGAGCAGCCCGTTCCCGGTCCCGCAGTTGCACGGCGGCGCGGTCGTCAGCGGGATCTCCTGCCCCACCGCCACGGTCTGTTACGCGGTGGACAGCGCCGGAGCCATCCTGTCGTCCACCCCGCCGGGCGGCTGGCGCAAGGTGGGCGCCGACTCCGCCGGCGGCCTCGTGGCCGTCTCCTGCGCCACCATGTCGTCCTGCGTGGCGGTGGACCACTCCGGCAACGCCCTCGTGCTGGCCCACGGGACCTGGGGCGCCCCGGCCATCGTGGACACCGGCTCCGGCGCGTTCACCGCGCTGTCTTGTCCCACCCCCACGTTCTGCATGTCCACCGACAGCAGCGGCGCCGCCTACGCCGACACGTCCACGGGCTGGCAGCAGTTCACGGTGGACACCAGCGGCGGCAAGCTGACGGGCGTGTCCTGCACCAGCGCCAAGTACTGCGTGGCCGTGGACGACGGTGGCGGCGTCTACACCTTCGACGGCACCGCGTGGAGTGCCGTGTCCGCGATCGACGCCGGCCACGCGTTCACCGCGGTGTCCTGCGCCACCCGGTCGTTCTGCGCGGCGGTCGACCAGTCCGGCAACGTCGCCACGTTCAGCGCCGGAAAGTGGACCGTGGCGCCGCTGGGGACCACCGCGCTCACGGTGTCCTGCCCGGTGTCCGGGTTCTGCGTGGCGACCGACGGTGCGGGCGGCGCCATGGTCTACCGCGGCGGCGCCTGGTCGCGGGCGTCCGTGGTGGACGGGAAGGCCGTCATCGGCGCCCTCAGCTGCGCAAGCCCGACGTTCTGCGTGGCCATCGACCACAGCGGCGGGTTCATCTACTACCGGCCTGAGTGACCGGCGGCGGGACGCTCAGGGGATCAGCACGCCGCGGCGATGTGGTGCCCGGCCGCATCGCGACCAGGCCCCGGCCGCGCCGGCCAGCGGCATGGTCTCCCGGTCGGCCGTGAGCAGGCCGGCCGCCGCGTGCGCCAGGATCTCCCGCAACGCGGCGGCCCGCTGCACGTCGGTGAGCGCGTTGTTGGTGTAGCCGAGGACGGACCGCACGCCGCTGCGCAGGGCCGCCGAGCCGAAGCTCGCCGCGGCGCTGAACCAGACCCGCTGGCCCGCCTGGAGGCCGTCAGCCTCCTCGACGGTCCCGACGCCCTGGGTACCGGGCACGTAGGGCAGGGCGGGCTCGCCGAAGTAAGAGGTCCCGGAGGCGCAGAGCAGGTCGAGCGGGTTGACGGGCGCCGCGGTGACCCGGATCAGCGCCTCGCCCGGCCCACGCTGCGGCGCGGGGTGCTCGCCGAACTCCGGTGCTGCCCCGTGGCGGCGCAGGACCGCTGCCCGCACGGCGCCGCTACTTCTCGCCGTAGGTGTAGGTGTAGGGGTTGTCGAGGACGCGGGTTTCGGGGATTTCCGGGTGCATGCCCTCGGCCCAGGCCTCGGGCCCCAGGGTGGCCTGGAGGTAGCCGACCGTCTGCTCGATGGCCTGCTTGGCCTTGCCCAGGTCCGCGCCGACCAGCTCGTGGTCGTGCTTGACCACGCGGCCGTTGATGACCACGGTGTGCACGTCGCCGCGCCCGGCCTGGAACACCACGTGCCCGTAAGGGTGCAGCAGCGGCACCATGACCGGGGACGCGTCGTTCTTGATCAGCACGATGTCGGCTTTCTTCCCGGGTTCCAGGCTGCCGATCACACTGTCCAGGCCGAGCGCCCTGGCGCCGCCGCGGGTGGCCCAGTCCACCACCTGCTCGGCCCGCAGGCGGTGATGGGTCACCGTCTCGTCGTTGGCGTGGGCCTCCAGGTGCTCGCGCGCCCGGTCGGCGGACAGGGTGGCCCGCATCGCGGAGAACAGGTCGGCGCTCCACCACACGCTGGTGTCCATGGACAAGGAGACCGGGATGCCGTGCTGGCGCAGCTTCCAGGTGGGCGGGTATCCCTGCCCCGCGGACTGCTCGCTTTCGGTGGACAACGACGCCGACCCGCCGGTCGCCGCGATCCGGTGATAGGAGTCGGGCGACAAGCTCGCCGCGTGCACGTAGATCGTCGAGTCGGTCATGAACCCGTGCTCGTACATCAGCCGGATGCCCTCGTCGGTGGTGACCTTCCACACCCCGGCGTGCGTGGTCACCGGCACCCCCAGGTCCCGGGCCACCTCGAAGGCGGCCTTTTCGGGGAACTCCGGGGCGGCCGGGGGGACGTCGAAGGCCATCTGGAAGCCGAGCATGTCGTCGCCGGGGGTGAACCGGCGGGCGTACGAAGTCCCGGAACTCGGGCGTGGCCGACCACTCCCACGGGGCGGCCTGGATGTTGCCGTAGGCAAGCACGAACCGCCCCGGTACCTCCTGGAGGGCATCGGCGGCGGCGTCGGCGTGCTGGGTGCTGTGCAGGTTGTGCGACCAGTCCACGCTGGTGGTCACCCCGGCGTCGACGGCCTCGATCGCGCTCAGCAGGTTCCCCGCGTAGATGTCCTCCGGGCGGAACGACTTGCCCCACTGCAGGTAGTTCCACACGAAGTACTGCGTCAGCGTCCAGTCCGCGCCGTACCCGCGCACCGCGGTCTGCCACATGTGCCGGTGCGTGTCGACCATCCCCGGCATCACGATCCCACCGGTCGCGTCGATCTCCACCGCGCCCTCCGGCACCTGAAGGGCCGGGCCCACCGCGCTGATCCGCTCGCCCTCCACCAGCACGTCCGCGTTCTCGAAGACGTGATGCGCGTCGTCCATCGTCAGCACCGTCGCGTTCCGGAACACGATCGGGCGCCCGGTCTCAATGCCTGTCATGAGGTACCTCCACGCGTATCCCCAGCGTGCGGACAGCTGTCCGTAAGACGGTCCAGGGGCAGCCTGAGCGGAAGATTGGCCGGCCCGGCAGCGGCTGTCAAGTGGCAAGTTCCCAAGGTGAGCGGGTAGGGCATACTGGCCACGTCCGGCATGCGGAAGTGCAGGACAGAGCGAGCAGGAGCGCCGATGGCACGCCGCGACAGCAGCCCGGACTTCATCGAGGCCCTCGCCCGGGGCCTCGATGTGATCCGGGCGTTCCAGCCGCGCCAGGCCGCCATGCCGCTCGCCGCGGTGGCAGGCGCGACCGGCCTGGCCCGGCCGACCGCGCGGCGGATCCTGATCACGCTGGAGCAACTGGGGTACGTGCGCCCCGTGGCAGGCGGCTTCGAGCTCACCCCCCGCGTCCTCGAACTGGGCATGGCCTATGTTCTCTCGCACAACCTGTGGGAGGTGGCCAGGCCGCACATGGAGCGCCTGGTGGCCCGCACGCACGAGTCGTCGTCCATCGCTCAGCTTGATGGATCCGACATCGTCTACGTGGCCAGGGTGGCGGTGCCGAAGATCGTCGCGCTGGCGGTGACGATCGGCACCAGGTTCCCGGCGATGCAGACCTCGCTGGGCAAGGTGCTGCTGGCCGCGCTGCCGCCGGACGAGGTCGACCGGGTTCTCGCCGAGCCGGGCCGGTCCGGGATCACCCCGCGCATCGTGCCGAGCGGCCAGCAGCGGGCGGCCACGCTGCGGGAGGTCCGCGCGCGGGGCTGGGCGCTCACCGACGAGGAGCTCGCGGCGGGAATCCGCTCGGTGGCCGCGCCGCTGCGGGACGGGGACGGCCGGGTGATCGCGTCCCTGAACGTGAACACGCACGCCGCGGAGACCCCGGTGGAGGTGCTGACCGGCGAGTACCTTCCGCTGCTGCTGCAAACCGCCGGGGCGATCAGCGCCGACTGGGCGGCCTGGCAGGCCGCGCCGCAGGTGACGACGGCAGCTTGCCGGACAACTGTCCGGCATGCGGACACAAAGACGTTCTCGGCGCCATGACCGGGACCCCTGGCCCCCTGACCGGCCTGCTCGTCGCCGACTTCTCCCGTGTCCTGGCCGGCCCCTACTGCACGATGCTGCTGGCCGACCTCGGCGCCGACGTGATCAAGGTGGAGAGCCCGGCCGGCGACGACACCCGCCGCTGGATGCCGCCGACCACCGGCGACGGCGTGTCCACCTACTTACCTGGCCATCAACCGGAACAAGCGTTCGGTCGTGCTCGACCTGAGCGACGCAGGCGACCTGGCGGCGGCGCGGGAACTCGCCCGCCGCGCCGACGTCTTCGTGCAGAACTTCAAGCCGGGCGGGCTGCGCCAGGTTCGGCCTGGACTACGAGTCGGTCAGCGCGGCCAACCCCGGGATCATCTACGCCTCGATCAGCGGGTTCGGCACCGGCGGCGGCCGGGACCTGCCCGGCTACGACCTCATGGTGCAGGCCATGTCCGGCCTGATGAGCCTGACCGGCGACCCGGACGGCCCGCCGTACCGGGCCGGCATCTCGCTGTTCGACGTCATCGCGGGCCTGCACACCACGATCGCCATCCTGGCCGCCCTGCACCACCGCGCCGGCCACCGGCGAGGGCCAGCACGTCGAGGCCAACCTGCTGTCCTCGGCGCTGTCCGGGATGGTGAACCAGACCAGCGCGTACGCGGCCGGCGGGGTGGTCCCGTTCCGGATGGGCAACTCCCACCCCAGCCTGTTCCCCTACGAGCCGCTGCCCACCGCCGACGGGGAGCTCATCGTGACCGCCGGCAACGACGCCCAGTTCCGCAAGCTGTGCGAGGTGCTCGGGGCGCCGGACCTCGCCGACGATCCGCGGTTCGCCAGCAACGCCGGGCCGCACCGCGAACCGGGGCGAGCTGCGGCCGCTGCTCGCCGAGCGGCTGGCCACCGGCACTCGGCCGGACTGGTTCGCTGCCCTGATCGCCGCCGGCGTGCCGTGCGGGCCGATCAACACCGTGGACGAGGGCATCGCCTTCGCCGCGCGACATCGGGCTGGAGCCGGTCATCACCGCGGGCGAGGGGGACAAGGCCATGCCCTCGATCAGGCACCCGATCAGCTTCTCCACGACCCCGCCGAGCTACCCGCTGCCCCCGCCCGCGCTCGACGAGCACGGCGAACAGGTCCGCGCCTGGCTCGCCGCCCCGCGCTCTGCTAGCTCCGACCCCGCCGCCCCGCCCAATCCGCCGCCCTGGGCCGCGGCCGAGGACAGGACCAGCCCATGACGGAACCAGCCGTGCACAGTGCTAGCCCCGACCCCGCCGCCCCGCCCCATTTTCCCACCTCGCTGGGTACCTCGGACGCGACCACGATCACCCTGCTCGGCCAGGACCTCGCCGACGATCTGATGGGCAAGGTCGGGTTCGGCGAGCTCGCGTTGTGGCTGGTGACCCAGCAGCGCCCGGCGCCGTCGCAGGTGCGGGTGTTCGAGGCCGTGCTGGTGGCGCTGGCCGACCATGGGTTCACGCCCACGGCCATCGCCGCGCGGCTCACCTACCTCAGCGCCCCCGACTCGGTCCAGGGGGCCCTGGCCGCGGGCCTGCTCGGCGGCGGTTCCCGGTTCCTCGGCGTCACCGAGGACGCGGGCCGGTTCCTGGCGGACACCATCGCCGGGGCGGGCCAGCTGCCCGGGGACGAGGCGGGCTGGGACGCCCTGGCGCTGGCCGCGGTGCGGCGCGCCCGCGCGGACGGCCGGCTGATCCCCGGGCTCGGGCACCCGGTACACAAGGTCACCGACCCGCGCACCCCGGCGCTGCTGCGCATCGCCGAGCAGGAGGGCACGCTCGGCCCGCACCTGCGCCTGTTCCAGGCGATCGGCCGGGTGCACCCGCAGGTGCTCGGCCGCACCCTGCCGCTCAACGGGGCGGGGACCTGCGGCGCCGCCCTCGCCGACCTGGGGCTGCCGCCGGAACTGCTGCGCGGGTTCGCGTTGCTGGCCCGGACCGCTGGCCTGCTCGGCCAGCTTGCCGAGGAGATGCGCCGCCCGCTCGGCATGGACATGTACCTGACGGTCGACCGCAACGCGGTCTATCAGCCGCCGGGCACGGCCTAACCCAAGGAGCCGCCATGGCAACGATCGCTGCGGTCATCGCATCGACCCACCACCCGTTCTACTACCGGGCGAGCACCTCCACCGGGGCGGACCGGCCCCCGTTCGCCGACGAGTGGGTGGCCAAGATCGAGGCGTTCCGGGAGACCCTCACCCGGGCCCGCCCCGACGTCCTTGTCATGGTGGGCAGCGATCATTTCCACCAGCTCTGGCTGGACAACATGCCGCAGTTCCTGATCGGCAAGGCGCCCGTATACGACGGGAACTTCTACAACGAGGAGCGCGAATTCGGGCTGCCCAGGATGCGGATGGCCGGCCACGAGGAGCTGTCCGGGTACCTGCTCCGCCAGGGTATCGACGCCGGCTTCGACCTGGCGTTCAGCAATGAACTGAGGATCGACCACAGCATCACCTGCCCGCTGATCACCCTGCGGCCAGCGGCGGACCTGCCGATCGTCCCCATCTACACCAACATCTTCGCGCCGCCGATGCCGCGGCCGAAACGCTTCGTCGAGCTGGGCAAGCTGATCCGGCGGCTGGTCGAATCGTGGCCGGGCAAGGAACGGGTGGCGATCATCGGGACCGGTCACCTGTCGCTGGAGCTGGGCGGGCCGCGCCAGTTCGGCCCGCACGGCCCGGATCCGGAGTTCGACCGCAAGGCGGTCGGCTGGATCGCGTCGGGCGACCTGGACTCCGCGCTGGCCGACGTCAGCCTGGACAGCCTGTGGCTGCCCGGCAACGCCACCCACGGCTTCATGGACTTCATGCTGATGATGGGCGTGGCCGGGGAGAACGTGAAGGCCGACTACACCGACTCGCTCGACCTGTTCCACACGATGGAGGCGTACTTCACCTGGTACCCGGAGGCGAGCGGGGTGGCACGGTGAGCAAGTACCTGCTCAACAAGTTCCTCTACACCATCGACCGCGATCCCGAGCTGGTCGAGCGGTACCGGGACGATCCGCGCGGCACGGTCACCTGGTGGGAGGCCGAACGGGCGAACGTCATACTCAACGTGCCCCACGCGGAGCGCAGCACCTGGCTGGCCTTTGCCGACACCGAACGAGAGGCCCTGGCCAGCCACGACTACGTCAAGCTGTTCGAGCTGGGGGCGCACCCGTTCCTGACGCTGACCCTGTTCATCGCGCTGTTCGAGCGGGACCACGCCGAGCCGCTGGGCTTCCAGCGCGAGTACGCGGCCCGGCTGAGCCACTTCAGCCTGCCCTACCCGGACATCGCTACCTGAGCGCTCCCGACAGCCCGGCCGACCTGGCCTGCAGCTCGTACAGCGACAGGAAGTCCTCGTCGCGCAGGCCGTTCCCGATCGCTGCCTGGATGAGCTGGCTGACCACGGACGCCGCCGGCATCGGTACCTCCAGCTCCCGCGCCGCGGCCAGGCCGAGGTCGAAGTCCTTGCGCAGCAGTTCGTTGGTGAAGGTGAGGTGCCAGTCCCCGGTGGCCAGTTCCGGGCCCCGCCGGCGGATCCACGGCGAGGTCAGCGCCGAGCCGTTGAAGAACTCCAGGAATGCCTCCCGGCTGGTGCCCGCCTTCTCGGCCAGCGTGACCACCTCGACCAGCGACTGGACCATCATGCCGAGGTAGAGGTTGTGCGCGAGCTTGACCAGCCGGGCCTGCTCCTGCTCGCCGACGTGGACCACGGTCTTCGCGACGACCTCCATATCGGGGCGGACCTCCTCGAACACCTTCATGGGCCCGGAAACGATGAACGACCCCTGCCCGTCGGTGACCACCTCCGGGTTTCCGCAGACCGGCGCGGCGAGGAACGCCACCCCGGCCGCCGTGGCGGCCGCGCGGATCCGGGCCGAGGCCTCCTCGGACACGGTCGAGCAGTCCACCAGGATCGAGGGCCTTGCGTCCCCGGCGAGCAGCCCGCCCTCACCGAGCACGACCTCCTCCAGGTCACGCGGCCCTGACACCATGACGTACACCACGTCGCACTCGGCCAGCGCGGCGATGCTGTCGGCGACCCGGGCGCCGCGCGCGGCCAGCGGCCCGGTCTTGGCCGAGGTCCGGTTCCACACGGTGACCGGCCGCTCGGCATCCAGAAGCCTGCCGACGATCGCCGAGCCCATCCGGCCGGTGCCCAGCCAGCCGATCGCGGTTTTGCTCATGCCACGCCCCCGGTGAACAGCCGGGTCCCCGCCACGTAGAGCTGGTCGGCCGGGAACCTGGTCAGCAGCTCGCAACCGTCCGGCGTGACGACCACCTCCTCCTCGATCCTGGCCGCCGCCGACCCGTCCGGGGTAGGCCAGTACGTCTCGATCGCGAACACCATGCCCTCCTTCAGCTCCACCGGATGCTCGAACGAGTGGTAGCGGCTCATCAGCGGCCGCTCCCAGTTGGACAGCCCCAGCCCGTGACAGTACTGCAAGCCGAACGCCTCCTCCTCGTCGGCGAAGCCGAACTCCGTGGCCGCCGGGAAATGGCGCACCACGTCGGCGGAGGTCGCCCCGGGACGGATCTCGGAGATCGCGTTGTCCATGAACTCGCGCGCCCTGCGGTACGCCTCCCGCTGCGCGGCGTTCGAGCTGCCGACGTTCAGCGTGCGGTAGTAGCAGGTCCGGTACCCGTTGAACGAATGGATAATGTCAAAATACGCGGTGTCGCCGGGCCGGATCAGCCGGTCGGAGAAGACATGCGGGTGTGGGCTGCACCGCTCGCCGGAGATCGAGTTGACCGCCTCGACCTCCTCGGAACCGTTCTCGTACAGGTACCGGTTGACCAGGGCCACGCAGGCGTTCTCCCGGACGCCCGCCCGCAGGTACCGGTACAGCTCGTCGTAGGCCCCGTCCACCAGCGCGGCCGAATGGTCAAGCAGCGCGATCTCGTCGGCGGTCTTGATGGCCCGGATATCCTGCATGAACCCGTGCCCGTCGGTGATTTGCAGCCCCTCGGCCTCCAGCGCCCGCAGCACCGGCAGTTCCACCACGTCCACCCCGACCGGCTCGCCCGCCAGCCCGTGGTCGCGCAGCAGCCCGGCCAGCCGCGCCGCGTTGCCGCGCTCGACGCCGACCTCCTCCGGGATCGACCCCCGCCAGCTCGATATGCCCGCCCGCCAGTTCCGCTTGTCGTTCCACGGCGCGAACATCTGATGCGTGCGGGCGGCCGAACCGATGTCCCACAAAATGGGGTCCTGGCCGCGCATGACGAGGCAGCAGCGGAACAATTTGTCGCGTGCCCAGTTGCCTATGTGCGTGGCGGTCACATACCGAATATTGTTCATGTCGAACAAAATCAAGGCGCCTATTTCAGAACGGGCTAGCGCATCACGAACCTTTCCCGCGCGCTCTGCCCTGAGGCGGGCGAAGTCCACCCGCTGTTCCCAGTCGGTTCCTAGCGTCGCCCCTGGTGAAGCGATGGGGACTGGTTTCGTGGTTGCCGAGTAGTTCTCGATCATGCAAATTCTCCAGGTTCGTTTTCGGCTGAGATTTGTGGCTCAGGCGGTCACACGGGGGAGTATTCATCGGCACCCACTGGAAGAGGTGAAGAGCGAGGGGCGGTTCCGGGGCGATCTAGTGCGGACCAGGCTGTGTCGACTAGATGCTGCACCGTTAGGCCGTACTTCGTGAAGAGGAACTGGGCGGTAAGGGCTCCTTCGGCGAAGGTGTCTGGTAGGCCGACGCGGCGCAGCGGGCGGCCTAGGCCGGACTCGGCCAACACCTCGGCGACCGCGGAGCCCAGGCCGCCGATTATCGAGTGGTTTTCGGCGGTGATCAAGACTTGGCTGGCACTGGCGACGGACAGGACCGTGGTTGCGTCCAAGGGCTTGATCACGGGGACGTTGACGACTGTGGTCGCTACGCCGTGCTCCTGGAGCGTGGTGGCGGCGGATAGGGCGGGGGCGACCATCATGCCGCAGGCAAGCAGGGCGACGTCGCTTCGCTCGTCGCCCTCCGGCTCGCCCAGGAGCTGAGCTCTCTCCACCGAGAAATGATGATCTTCGGGGAAGATGACGGGGATCTCGCCTCGTTTTAGACGCAGGTAGACCGGGCCCGGACAGTCGGCTATTGCCGCTACGGCTTGGGCGGTCTCGGTGGCGTCGGCTACGTCGATGACGGTCATGTTGGGGAGGGCGCGCATCAGGGCCGCGTCTTCGATGGCCTGATGGCTGGGGCCGCCGGGGCTGGAGATGCCGGGCATGAAGCCGACGATCCGGACCGGGAGGCGGGGGTAGGCCACGGCGTTGACGATCTGGTCCAGCGGGCGGCGGGTGGTGAACACGCCGAACGAGTGCACCCACGGCATCAGGCCCTGCCGGGCCAGGGCGCCGGCCACGCCGATCATGTTGGCCTCGGCCATGCCCGCGTGGATGAAGCGATCGGGGAACTCGGCCTGGAACTCATCGATCTCACACTGGCGGGTCAGGTCGCCGGTGAGGCAGATGATCTCCGGCCGCTGCCGGGCCAGGGCGACAAGGGCCTGGCCGTATGGCTTGAGCACGGTGCGGTAGGGCGGGCTGAGCACGCGCTGGCGGTCCACGTGCTACCGGGCCAGGTCGGCGGTGAGCTCGGCGGTTGCCGCCCCGGCCAGGTCGGGGGGCAGCTTGATGAAGTGCCCGTCGGCGTCGGGCGGCAGGCAGGACAGGCCGTGCCGGGTCGAGGTGCGGCAGATCAGGACCTGCGGGGCTGCCCGCCCCCCGGCGGCCAGCGCCGCGGCGATCGCGGCGACGTCGTGGCCGTCGAGGTCCACGGCGTCCCAGCCGAACGCCCGCCACTTCGCGGCTATCGGCTCGATCGTGGTGATGCTGTCCACCGGGCCATCGACCTGGGAGTTGTTCGCGTCGAGGAGCACGGTCAGCCGGTCCAGGCCGTGGTGCCCCGCGAACATCGCCGCCTCCCAGACCTGGCCCTCCTGGAGTTCGCCGTCGCTGAGGAAGGCGAACGTCCTGGTCTCGGCCCGGCCCTGCAACCGGTCGGCCAGCGCGAAACCCGCCGCCGCCGACAGGCCCTGCCCCAGCGAGCCGCAGGTGTACTCGGGGACCGGGCTGCGCTCGGTGCCGATGGCCTCCAGGGCGGAGCCGTTCTGCCCGTAGCTGGCCAGGGCCGCCTCGTCCAGCAGCCCGGTCTCCGCTGCGGCGGCGTAGGCGGCGATGACGTAGTGGCCCGGCGAGCAGACCACCCGGTCGGTCCCCGGCCGGTACGCGGCGCCGTAGACGGCCGCGTACTGCTCGGCCGCCGACAGCGCCTGGCCCAGGTAGCCGAACCCCTGCGGCGCCACCATCCGGACCGCGCGGAGCCGGATCGCCGTGGCCAGCCGCGGCAAATCGCGCGTCGCGGGCTGCATGATCACCTTCTTTGGTAAAGTGGCTATGCCAATTGTGGCCCGAGCGAGCCTGCGCCCGCCGGGGAAGCCGGGATCCGCCGGGACCGGTCCGGCGACACTGTGAGCCGGGAGTCCGGGAGGTCGCGATGGGGCGGGGCGGCGGGGCCGGGCTAGCACTGCGCGGGGCGCGTCGGAGCTGGCACCGCGCGGGCCGCGGACCTCGCCGGGATCCAGCCGGTGTCGCCCCGCCGGGTATCCGACCAGGTGGCCGACCAGATCAGGCTGCTGATCACGCGGGAGCGGCTGGCCGAGGGCGAACGGCTGCCGCCGGAGCGGGACCTGGCCGAGCGGTTCGGGGTCAGCCGTCCCACAGTGAGCCAGGCGCTGCGGATGCTGTCCCTGATGGGCCTGGTGGAGATCCGCCAGGGCTCCGGCGCCTACGTGCTGCGCCGCCCGCAGGGCATGGTCACCGCCTCGGTCGGCCTCATGCTCGACCTCGATCACGGGCCCCTGGACGACCTCGCCGACCTCAGGCTGTGGCTGGAGACGCTGGGCGCCGTGCACGCGACCGGCCGCGAGCCAGTTCCGGCCGCGGCGGAGGGGGCTGAGCTGCACGCCGCCCTGCGCCGGCTGGCCGGGTCCACCGGCAGCGTCGCCGCGTGGATCGCCGCGGACACCTTGTTCCACGCGAACGTCGTCCGGGCCGCGGGCAACGCGTACCTCACCGCCATGTACGAGGGCGTGCATACGGCCGTGCTATCCCGGGAGTACGAACGCTGGGTCCGCACCGAGACCGAGCCGGCGTGGCTGACCGGCCCCGGCGCCTCCGTTCTGCTGGATCTTCACCAAGCCATCTACGACGCGGTAGCTGGAGGTGACGCGGACGCGGCGCGGACCGCTGTCCTGCGCCATCACGAGGTCATGCTGGAGCATCTAGCGGTGGCGCGGAGGCCGTGACCGCCAGCCTGCTGCGCGAGCGGGCGGGCGCCGCGCGGGTCACCAACGTCGAGCTGTTCTTCGACCTGGTCTACGTGTTCGCGGTGACCCAGCTTTCGCATTACCTGCTGCATCGCCCCACGCCTGCCGGCGCGCTCCAGACCGCCGTGCTGCTGGCGATGGTGTGGCTGGCCTGGGCCTACACCGCGTGGGTGACCAACTGGCTGGATCCGGAGCGCATCCCCGTCCGGCTGCTGCTGCTCACGCTGGCGCTGGTGTCGCTGACGATGTCGGCCGCCCTGCCGACGGCGTTCGGCCGGTTCGGGCTCGTCGTCGGGGGCGCCTATGCGGTGATGCAGGTCGGCCGCAGCCTCTTCATGGTGATCGTGCTGCGGGGCCAGCCGCTGCGGGCGAACTACCAGCGGATCCTGGCCTGGTGCGTGGTCAGCGGAGCGCTCGCGGTGGCCGGCGGGATCGTGACCGGGCCGGCCAGGGGCTGGCTGTGGCTGGCCGCCGTGTCGGTCGACGTGCTCGGGGGCATCGTTGGCTTCTACACGCCGGGGCTGGTCCTTGGCGGCACCGCGCTGTTCATCGCCGGGCATGCCGCGTTCAAGCTCGCGGTGTGGCGGGTCGTCTCCTGGCCGCGCGTGGGCGCGATCGTGGTGCTCGGGCTGCTCGGCCTGGTCGCCGGGGACCTGCCCGCGCTCGCGCTGGGTCTGTGCGCCGTCGTCGTGGTCGTCGGCGTCGCCGCGATCGACTACCGCTGGCGCCTGAGCAGCCCGGTGTAGGCCTGGCCGGGCCGCCCGGCGTGCTTGGCCGGCGTGACGGGGGTGTTATAACAAGCCGCTCAAGGAGCGAACGATGCTTGCCGCCCCGGTCCGGCCAGGGCGCCCGGATGCATGGTTCCAAGGATTCCGGCGCGGTGTTGCGGCGCCTAGGCTCAGCCTGTCTCTTATTAGGCGATCCCGTACCTGGGGCCCTATGTGTCACCACTACGAAAGGGCATCCCCCATGCACCGCGTGAGCCGATCCGTCCTGGCAGTGAGCACTGCCAGCCTGCTATGCCTGTTCACGGCGCTGGCCGGGGCTGCCTCGGCAGCGTCCGCCGGCGGCGTCAAGGGCGATCCCCAGCCGGAAATGAAGCCATTCCAGATAAGTGCGAAGCCCTCCCTGAATCCCGGGAGCGTCGCGATCGAGCAGAATGGCGACATTGTCGTTACCTATGACACGAGCAGCAGCACCCAACCAAGAACGGTGGTGTGCGTTCTCGACCGAGGCGCGCGTAAATGCACGTCAACGGTATCCCTCAGCCCTCTTAGCAAAGACAGCCTCTTCGTCGTGCCCGAGGTCTTCACGCCGTCGGCCAACCACGTCGTCGTTCTGTCGAACACCTGCTGCGACACCGCGACGAACGGCGATGACCTGCTCTACACGTCGACCGATGGCGGCAAGACGTTCGGCGCCCCGGTACGGGTCGGCTCGGTGGGCGTGGCGGGGGCCGCGCTGATCGGCAAGGACATCGTGTTCAGCGCGGGTGGCAGTGGCGGCGCGGCCGTCGAGAGCATCCCGGTCACCGCGACCGGGCCGCCAAGCTCGACCGCGATCGCGGTCACGAAGGAGTCGTTCGACGACGCCGTCGGCAGCTACAAGGGCGGGGCGCTCATAGGCTCCGATTTCCTCGGCACGGACTACACCACCTACGTCGCGTACGCATCATCGGGTCACAATTTCAACTCCTCTTCCTCGTATCACACCGTCGGCACTTTCAGCCATGAGCACCTGATCGGAATGTCCGGCGACGCGCTGGTCACGATCCAGACCACCGGCAAGGAGAACGTGCTGCTCCGGCTGTTCAATGGCCACGGTTTCGGGGCGGCGCACGTCGTGCCCCGCACCGGAGGCGGCGGCCCGGAATGGTTCGGCGTCGATCAGGACCCGAGCGGCGAGGTGCACGTCTTCAGCTCGCGCGCCGCGGTCAAGAGCTACGACCTCCTCGAGGTTTCTACCTCGACCGGCTCACACTGGAGCAAGGCGCTGAATCTCGGCAGCGCGACCGTGAGCAACGGCTTCGCCGCCGCGCTCGACGCCAAGGGCACCGGCCTGGTGCTCGGCACCCCACCGCCGTGGGGCCACCCGGTACTCGCCTTCCAGCACGTGTCGTTCAGCCTGAACCCCGCAACGATCACCAAGGGGCACAGCACGGCCGGCTCGGGGAAGGGCAGCCCGGCCGCGAAGGGCCGCAAGGTCGAGTTGCAGGTGGAGAAGTCCGGCCGCTGGTTCACCGTGGCGACCACGACCGAGGGCAGCGGTGGGTCGTTCAGCTTCACGATCAAGGGCACCTCAACCGGTAAGTTCAGCTACCGCGCGGTTGCCTCGGACCTGCCCGGCTACTTGCAGTACGGCTACTCCAAGTCCCAGACCCTTCAGGTCAAGAGCTAACTCCGCCCGCTGGGTTGTCCGGCGCCGGCCCCTGATCCCGTGTCCCGGGTTCGGGGGCCGGCGCTCGCGCGTGTGAGGCCCCCGGCCGCGGCGCGTGGCCAGGGATCGAACTGCGGAGGCAGACCGCTCACAGGTCATGACTACCACCCGGTGCCGTCAGCGCCGGTGCTGTCGGCTCCGGCGATGCTGGAGCCTCCGCCGGCCGCTGGGTATCCGCCTGCCCGGAAATGAGTAGCCGCTACTCAAGCGCGCGCCGGGGCGGATGATCTAGAACTGTGTCATGAGCGAGCCGGGTCTTCGGCCGACGGGAGAGCGGGGAACCATGTACACACCAGACGTTCAGGGCACCGGCCCGGCGGCGGCCCGGAAGCACAGCATCGGCCGGACGATCGGCGGGGTGGCGCTGATGCTGCTCGGCGTGGCGCTGATGGCCTACGGAGCGCACTACCTGACCATGAACGGCACCTGTTCGAGCACCGGCTACGTATCCTACGGGCCGGTACCCAAGTGCAAGGGAAACGAGTTCCTGTACATCACCTCGGCGTTCTTCCTCGGCCCCGCCGTCGCAGGGGTCGGCTGGCTGATGGCGGGGATCTCGGGACTGCTATGGCCCACCTTCTGTATCGGCCTCGCCGTTAGCTTCATCACGATTCGCGACGATGTCGGCGCTCCTGCGGGCGAGAAGGCGTTCGGCCTGATTACCGGCTACTTCTTCGTCGCGCTGGCGCTCCTCTCGGTCGTTGTCACACTGCGCAAACGGCATCGGAAGAGGAACGCGCCCGCCAGCCTGCCCGGTATCACCGGCCCGGTCGTCAGCCCGAGCGTCACCGTGCCCGCGACGAGCGTGCCGCCGTTTAGCGGAGCCCGCGTGGCGCCGACCGTGACGGGTTCGGACCCGCTTGAGAAGATCGCGAGGCTCGCGCAGCTACGCGACACCGGCGCGCTCACCGACGCGGAGTTCGAACGCGAGAAGGCGAAGCTACTCGCCGAGATGTAGCGGTCCGCCCAGCCTGGCGACGGGCCCTGCGGACGGGCGATGGCCCCCCGGGTGACCGCGGGCTGGCAGGACACCGCTGGTGGTTCGCGCCGTCGGCCCGAGGCGCGTGGGTCTGGTGGTGGGCGTGGGTGACGCTAGGCCCGCTTTTCACCCCCAGGGCCATCGCTGCGATGGCCTCGGCTGGGACCTGGGGACGGCCCGGCTCGGACTCGGCGATGGCCTGGCGCGGGCGGGCGGCGGCCCCTGCGGAGCGGCGATGGCCCCCCGGGTGACCGCGGGCTGGCCGGACACCGCTGGTGGTGCGCGCCGTCGGCCCGAGGCGCGTGGGTCGGGTGGTGGGTGTGGGTGACGCTAGGCCCGCTTTTCACCCACAGGGCCATCGCTGCGTGGGCGCGGCCCGGGCTGGCACCCGCATACGCCCCGCGGTCCTGGCCGTTCGTTAGGCGGCTTGGCTGGGTGGGCTGTGGCTGTGCAGGGCTTGGCCGCCGGGGCCGGTGGCGGTGGTGGTGCCGTCGGTGTTGAGGCGCAGGTGCCAGCCCCACCGGTGCACGGCGATCTTGTGGTGGAAGGTGCACAAAGTGACCAGGTTGTGCAGGGCGGTGGGGCCGCCGCGGGAGCGGGCGATGATGTGGTGGATGTCGCAGACGCTGGCCGGCTGGGTGCAGCCGGGGAAGGCGCAGTGCGGGTGGCGGGTGGTGACGGCCCGGCGCAGGTGGGCGGGGATGGTTTCGGTGGCGGGGCCGATGTCCAGCGGGCAGGCTGACCGCGGCCAGCGGCCCGTCCAGCCCGGCGCGCAGGTGGGCGGCGAGGCCGCCAGGGCCGGACAGGGTGTCGGTGGCCAGGGCGAGCAGCGCCCGGCGCAGCCGGGCCCGGGTCTGCGGGCTGAGCGGTTCGGGCGATGGTGGCGGCGCGGGCGGGCAGTCACACCGGCCGCGCCGGCACCCGCACCCGCCCGGCCGCGCCGTCGGCCGCCCGGTTTCGCTCACCGGCGGCCCCGGCGCCGCCTGGTCGGCCGGCCCGCCGAGCGTGCCGGGCCGGTCTCGCCGCCGACCCACGCGCGTCCGCGCCGCACTCGGCTGGCCGCAGGCGCCCGCGTGGTCCGTGGCGCCGCCGACGCCGCCCCGCGCGGTGCCGGGCGCCGCGCCGCCGGTAGTGGCCGGCTCGCCCACTGCCTCGCGCCTCTGCGCCGCGCCGCCCTCCCGTCTCGCCGCGCCGTCAGTGCCGCTCCCGCGTGCTTCGCCTGCCGCCGCCGCGCCCGGCCCGCCTGCTCCTGCCCGGCTGGCCCGCTGCCCCGCCGGGGTGGCCCGCCGGGCCCGCCTCGGCCGGTGCCGGCCGGCTCCGGCCGGTGCCGTCGTGGGTGGCTGGGGCGCTCGGCGCGGCCGGGCAGTGGGTGTGGGTGGTCAGGTAGATGTCGGTGAGGTGGTCCAGGGCGGTGGGGTCGAGGTGGCCGGTGACGATCGGGACCACGGTGGCGTCGCACGCGGCGGCTTCGGCGTCGGGGCCGGTGACCCAGCCGCTCTGGGCTGCCCGGGCTGCCGCCCACGCCGCCTCGGCGGCCGACGCGCCGGGCAGGTTCGCGTAGCTGGGACAAGGTCATGTGGAGCTGGATCTGGGTGGGCTGCCCGGCGCGGCCGGGGAGCATGCCGGCGGCGATCAGGCGCCGGCAGGCCTCCTCCAGGGCGTCGTGGCGGCGCTGGGCGGCGGAGCGGATGTCTTCGGGGCCGGCGCGTTTGCCTAACGACTCCAGCACCGCCGACAGCGCGGCGGCGCACCCCGCGGTCAGGTCGCCGGTCAGCCGGCCGGCGCCGCCGAGGGTGGTGCCCAGGAACACCGCCCGGCCGCCGAACCCGTCCGGGACACCGTCACCGCGGTCGTGGTGGGCGCGTTCGTACATTTCCTGCGCCAGGCCGCCGAGCCCGGGCAGGTCTGCCCCGGCGCGGGCGGCGGCGGCCAGGATCTCATCGGCGGTGTCTTGGCGGGCGGGGGGGAGGCGGTCGGTCCACGCGCAGACTTGGCGGGCCCAGGATTCGGACAGGTCCCCGGCGGCCAGGGCGGTCGCCGATGACCGGGTGGCAGGCCAGGCGCCGGGCCCAGCCGACCGCGCCGGCGGCGGCGCCGGTGGTGACGCGGGTTTGCCAGGCCAGCCAGGCCCGGGCGGTGCGCTGCCCGTCGGCCTCGTAGGCGGCCTGGCCGGCGAACGCGGCCAGCACCCGCGACCGCGCCGCGACCTGTTTGCCCGCGGCCTGCTCCAGGCCGCGCAGCACCGCCGCCTGGACGCTGGACGGCAGGGACGCGGCGTCGGCGGCGGCCAGGTGATCGAGGGCCTGGTGCAGCAGGCCCAGCGCCTGAGTCACGCTGGCCGGCTCGCCCCGCCCCTGGCCGGGTCCCTGCCGCTGGCCGTCGCCCATGCTCGATCACCTCCCGTCCACTTGCCGCTTGGTCTCCCGCCTCGGCCCTGAGAGGCAAGGATCGAAATCTAGTTCGATAGTACGCGGCCCGTCTGACAGTTTCGGGGTGCACGGCGGGGCCGTCAGAAACTTTCTTCGCCGATTTGAGGGGCCGGTATGGCGGGGTGTGGCTCAGGGCGTTTCGGCCCCGGTGTCCGTCACCACGGCGTCCGGTGTCACTACGGCGTCTGTGTGACGTAAAACCCCTTGCCTCGGACGGGGATGATCAAGCCTTCGTCCTTGAGCGTGGTGAGCGCGCGCGCTGCCGTACGGTGGCTGACACCGTGTTCCTGCGCGAGGCTCAGTATCGACGGCACCCGGCGCCGCAGCGTACCGGCGCTGATCTGGTCTCGCAGCAGCGTCGCCAGCTGTTCGTGCAGGGGAAGAGGGGAGTCGTGATCGACCACGTGCAGACACTCCACTGCCCGTGTGATCACGTGATTGTCAGGGTTCACCCGAGTACACACGTATGTACATATAGCCCATGCCGGTATCCGGACGATCATGCTGCCCGGTAGTGGACATAGCAGGCGCCGGCGGCCGGTGCGGCCGCCCGTTGGATCGTGCCTGAACTGCGGAAGTACCCGCAGGCCCAAGGGGTAACAATCGGATAGGCGGAGAAAGCGGGAACGCAATGGCAGATAGCGAGCAAGGCGTGCCTCTGCTGGGCGCGCAGCCGGGCGCTGTCCCGGATGATCCACCCTCGGACGACGCGCGGCTGATCGGCAGGTCCGGCGAGTTCTCCGCCTACCCGCCCATCGCCGATTACGGCTTCCTGTCCGACTGCGAAACGACGGCACTGGTGGCGCCGAGCGGCGCGATCGAATGGATGTGCCTGCCGAGGATGGACTGCCCGAGCGTGTTCGGGGCGATCCTGGACCGGGGCGCGGGCTTCTTCAGGTTCGGCCCGGAGAACGTCGAGGTCCCCGCCGACCGGCGGTACCTGCCCGGGACGATGGTGCTGGAGACCAGCTGGGACTGCGGCGAGGGCTGGATCGTGGTCCGCGACTGCCTGGTGATGGGGCCCTGGCGGCACGAGCACCCGGACCGTACCAAACACGTCAGGCCGCCGACGGACTACGACGCCGAGCACATCCTGCTGCGCACGGTCCGGTGCGTGCAGGGTGCCGTGCAGCTCGCGTTCGACTGCGAGCCGGTGTTCGGCTACGGGGTGCTGCGGGCCCGGTGGTCCCGGCCCGACGAGGGCTACCACCAGGGCGTCGCCACCGGCGACGGGTTCCCTGAGCTGACCCTGACGTCGGACATCCGGTTCGGGTTCGAGGGGCCGAGCGCCCGCGGGCGGACCCTGCTGCGGGAGGGCGACACCCGGTTCTGCGCGCTGTCCTGGGGGCGCCGGATCCCGCCACGCACCTACAAGGAGGCCTACAAGCGCCTGGTCTGGACGGCGCACCACTGGCAGCACTGGCTGGCCAGGGGCAACTTCCCCGATCACCGGTGGCGCAGCCACCTCGCCCGGAGCGCGCTCACGTTGAAGGGCCTGACGTTCGCGCCGACCGGCGCCATCGCCGCGGCCGCGACCACGTCGCTGCCGGAAACCCCGGGCGGCGAGCGGAACTGGGACTACCGCTACAGCTGGATCCGCGACGCCACGTTCGCCCTGTGGGGCCTGTACACGCTCGGCTTCGACTGGGAGGCCAACGACTACTTCGCGTTCATCGCCGACCTGGCCGAACGCGATGGCGGCAACCTCCAGATCGTGTACGGCATCGACGGCACTGCGGACCTCACCGAACGGATCCTCGACCACCTCCAGGGTTACCAGGACGCGCGGCCCGTGCGCATCGGCAACGCCGCCTACCAGCAGCAGCAGAACGACGTCTGGGGCACCGTCCTGGAATCGGTGTACCTGCACACCAAGTCGCGGGACCGGCTGGACGAGCGGGTCTGGCAGGTGGCGCGGCAGCAGGTGGAGCACGCCCTGGAGCACTGGCGGGAGCCGGACCGCGGCATCTGGGAGATCCGCGGTGAGCCGCAGCATTTCACCTCCTCGAAGATGATGTGCTGGGTCGCCGCGGACCGCGGCGCCCGGCTGGCCAGGCTCCGCGACGAACACGACACCGCCCGGATGTGGCAGAAGGCGGCCGACGAGATCCACGCCGACATCTGCGCCAACGCCGTCGACGAGCGCGGCGTTTTTTGCCAGCACTACGGCAGTACCGCCCTGGACGCGTCCTTGCTGCTGATGCCGCTGTTGCGGTTCCTGCCACCCGAGGACCCGCGGATCCGGGCGACCGTGCTGGCCATCGCGGACGAGCTGACCCAGGACGGACTGGTCCTGCGCTACCGGGTCGCCGAGACCCACGACGGACTGCCCGGCGAGGAAGGGACGTTCACGATCTGCACGTTCTGGCTGGTATCCGCGCTGGCCATGATCGGCGAGAAGCGCCGCTCCCGCGACCTGTGCGACAAGGTCCTGTCCTACGCCAGCCCGCTTCAGCTGTACGCGGAGGAGATCGACCCGCGCTCCGGCCGGCACCTGGGCAACTTTCCCCAGGCGTTCACCCACCTGGCTCTCATCAACGCGGTAATGGGCGTCATCAGCGATGAGCAGAACGAGCGCCGGGATGTACTCCAGGGTGAGGCCGCCGTCATCCCGTGGCAGATCTGACCAGTCCGGCGGCCGGCCCGGCCAGCAGCGTCACCTCGCCGGTGCCCCCGTTGAGCACGGCGGTCCAGGCGCCGGGCGCGGGATCGGGGCCGGTCACCGCCTCAACGCGGCACCCGGTCACCATCGGGACGCCCAGGCTGCGGGCCACCTCGGCAAGGTGTGAACCGGGGGCCCCGGACCGGGCGATCACCCCCCGCGCGCCGAACAGCAGCGGGGCCAGCGCCGGCACCGGCCGGTCCACCAGCAAGATGGCGTCCCGGCAATCACGCCCCACCGTCTCGTGCGGCCGGCAAGCCAGCAGCGGCCCGGCGGCCGTGCCTGGGGCGGCCGGCTGAGCGGGCACGCGGGTACCGCGCTCCTGGACCAGAGCGGCGAGGGCCACCGTGCCGCCGGCCGCCTCCGAGGTCAGTGAGCCCGGTGTGGCAGGCGTGTCAGCTCGGGCGGTGCTGGACGCGCTGCGCTGGGACTGAAGCAGCCAGACCTTCCCGTCGCAACTCGCCCACTCGATCAGGTCATCACCGAGTTCGGCGTAGACGGCCTCGGCAAGGCCAGCCACGTCCGCCACGGTTCCCGCCCCGATCAGGCCCGCCAGCCCCTCGTCCCGGGCCCCCTCGGCCCACCCCGACAGCAACGCCCCCGGATGCCCAGCAACCCCCTCCACCGTCACCAAGGGACCAGCCCCGGAACCCGGCTCCGTCCAGGCCACCCCACCCGCATCCGGCCTGATCTCGGGTTGCAGCAACACAGCCAGCTCCAGCCCCTCCAGCCTCACCCCGCACGCCTCAGCACGGCGGAGCGGATCCAATGCAAAGGCAGACGCCCAGCAACTCCGCACCGCACCCGCCACGTCATCACGCCCAACCCCGGTAATCGAGGAGAACGCACCCGACCACACCGCATCCCGCTCCAGCGGGCTGGAAGACCGAACAATAACCCGCCCCCCCAACCCATCAACCACGCCCCGCAGCTCAGCCTCAAGCCCCCGCTCCACCGGAAGCCCCAGCACCGCAACCCGCCCAGCCGAAAGCCCCAGGTCCCGCACCGCACACGCCCCCGCCTTCAACGCGGGCCGGCTCTCGGAGACGGGCACCACCCATCCCGGCAAAACCGGCAACCCAACGCGCAGTGCGCGTCCCAGACGCGCAGCCTTGAACCCAACCTCACCCGGCGCGAGCACGGCGCCGCATGAACCAGGCCAGGCAAGCGTTGGGGTGGCACCTGGCGTTCCTTCAGAGCCAGGTGCCACCCCATCCTTGCCAGGCCCCAAACCTGTACCGGCCGCGACCCGCGCCAATGGCACAAGACGGGACATGGCGCCCGTCAACCGACCACGATGATCTCGTCCGACTTGTAGGTAGACAGCAGTTCGTGCCCGGAGTCGTTCACCAGCAGCATCTCCTCGAGCCGCACGCCAAACTCGTGCACCTTCCCATGCTGTGTCTCCAGCGCGAACACCATGCCCGGCCGGATCTCCTCCGGGTAGTCCAGCGACCAGATCCGGGATATCACCGGCCGGTCGTACTGGGCCAGCCCAAGCCCGTGCCCCCACAGGTTCGCGGCCGCCTGGTCCTCCTCCTCGTAGCCCCATGCCTCCCGCGCGGACGGCCACTTCGACGCGATGTCCCGCGTGGTCACCCCGGGGCGCACCACCTCGATCGCGTCCCACAGCCACCGGTGCGCCGTGTCGTAGTACTGCTTCATCTCGTCGGTCGGCTGGCCGCCCACGCAGTACGTCCGGTAGACGCACGACTTGAACCCGTTCCAGGTCAGCGCGGCCAGGTCGATGATCACCAGCTCGCCGGGGCGGATGATCCGGTCGGAGAAGTTGCGCCAGTTGGGCCAGGCGTTGGGCCCGGAGGACACGATGATGTCCTCGACGTCCTCCATGCCCGGGATGTTGTACAGGTAGTTGAAGCCGAACGCGGCGACCTCGTTCTCGGTCAGCCCCGGGCGCAGGAACTGCGTGAACTGGTGGTGCAGCGTGTCGCAGATGGCCCCGACGATGCGCAGCGCCTTCTGCTCGTCCGGGCTCTTGATGGCGCGGGCCTCCATCATCGGCGTCATCCCGTCGGCCCAGGTGATGCCCGCCCGCTGAAACGCGGTGATCATGTTCAGGTCGATGAAGTCCACGCCGATCGGCCGGTCCCGCACGCCCGCATCCTCCAGGTCGTTGACCAGGGCGGCGGTGAACTTCCGTACCTGGTTCTCCGACGCCGGCCCGGCCGCGCCCTTGATCCAGGAGTAGGAGTGGCGGATGTTGCCCGGCGGGATCCACGGGTTGTGCGTCTTCAGGTGAATGCCGATGTCGCCCTGCTCGTAGACGATCGGCTCCCGTCCCTCGCAGAGCACCACGTAACGCAGCCCGGGCTTGAGCCGGTTCCAGCCCGGCGTGTACGTCGAGGAGACGTAACGCATGTTTTCGTCGTACATCAGCAGCAGCGCGCCAAGGCCGTGCCTGGCCATCGCCTCCCGGGCACGCGTCAGGCGCCACTGCCGCGCCGCCGGCCAGTTGATGCCCTCTTTCCAGTCCGTACTGAGGCCACCAAACGCTTCTCTCATCAACCCGCCCTTCCTAGGCGCACCCGAAACGCGGCTGGTCAGGAGCCATCATCGGCCGGGATGACCGGAAGCAGCAGCCACGACTGCCGCTCCGGCCCGGCCCACAGGGTCTGCGTGCTGCCGGTCAGTTCCGGCGGCCGGTCGACGGGGTCGTTGTGCAGGAACGGCCCGCAGCCGGTCATCTCGTTCTTGAACGAACCCAGCCGCGGGGCGTCCGGGCGGTGCACCTCCCAGTCGCGGCCGCGCACGGTCAGCGCGATCCGGTACCCGGCGGGGATGACCAGGCTGGTCGGCCAGATCTCCACGTCAGCCTGGTAGACCTCGCCGGGGACGAGCGGCTGGATCTCGTCGTGCGGGTGATAGGGCTGGTACTGCGTGGACAGCTCCGGATCCAGCTTGCGGTGCGAGGCCCGCAGCCAGCCCTGCGCAACAGGGGTGTGCGGGTCGATCGCGCCGGGGAACGTGACGTCGGACCCGTCGGGCGCGAGCACCCGCAGCACGCAGAACAGGTCCGCGTCAGTCGCGGTCGAGGACACGAAGAGCCGCGCCGACAGCGGCCCGGTGATCTCCGTCTGCTCCCGCTGCGGCGGAGCGGTGAACGTGATCCCCTCGCCGTCGGCCCGGTACTCGATGCCGCCTTCGCTGCCCGGCGGGCCCGTGCCCAGTTCGCCGGAGTCCGGCCACAGGTACAGCCGGGTCCAGCGGGTCCGGGCCAGCGGCCACTGGCGTTCCGGGCGGGGCACGAAACCGTCGAGGGTCCGGACCTGTAGCTGAACGGGAGGCTGGTCCCGCCAGGCGCTCTCGTCGCCGTGCAGGAAGCAGGCGAAGAACCGTTTCTGGAGATCCTGGCCGTAGCCGGTGTAGAAGTGCGTCCAGTGCTCCAGGCCGTGCACCTCGAGCCACTTGCGCGGCGAGGCGGCCCGGGTGAAGCCCTCGAAGTTGCCCCGGGTGTGCAGGCCCTGCCCGCCCCAGTTGGCGGCGGTCAGCAGCGGCACCGTGATGCTCTCCCAGTGGGCCGACCGGGACCGGTAGAACTCGCCGTCGAGCGGCCGGGCGGCGATCAGCGCGCCGAAGTCCACCCGGTTCGCGGCGAGTTCCGCCTCGCTGAGGGTTTCCGGGCCCGCCACGGTCTCGCCGGTCACCGCGCTGCGCGCGCCGCGGTCGCCGACCCCGTGCTGGACGACGAGGACCTGCTTGTCGTACCAGTTCCGCATGAACGTCGACAGGATGCCGCCGTGGTGGGTGCCGTCGCGGTAGAAGTCGGCCGCGCCCTCCCAGACGCAGATCGCGGCGAGGTGCGGCGGCTGGAGGCCCGCCGCGTGCCAGGCGTTCATCGCGTAGTAGGAGATGCCGTTGATGCCGACCTTGCCGGTGCTCCACTCCTGCGTGCCGGCCCACTCGACGCACTCGTACAGGTCCCGGGCCTCCCGGGGCGAGAACGGGTCGAGGAGGCCGGGGGAGCGGCCCGCGCCGCGTGAGTCGACCCGGACGCAGGCGTAGCCGTCGGGGACCCACTTCTCCGGGTCCACGACCTCCCAGTTGGCGTACTCGTTAGTGGATCCCGCGGCGACGTCGGGGTGCGCGTCGACCATCATCCGCCACTGGTCCGCGTAGCCGTCCTGGAACGCCAGGCCCTTGGCGTACGGGCCGTAGGTGAGGATCACCGGGTGCCGCTGCTGATCGTCCGGGCGGAACACGTCGGCGCGGAGCACCACACCGTCGTCCATAGCGACCGGCACGTCCCACTCGATCACCATGGCCGGGACGATAGCAGCGCGTCCCGCAGCTTCGCTGTGACCGCAGCCACAAACGTTTGTAGCGCTGGCCGCTCATACGGGTGAGGGCCGGGCCCGCCCAGGCCCGGCCCTCAGATGTTCGCTCTGCCCGCTAGAAGGCCTTGCCGACCTCCAGGTTGTCGTTCTTGGAGAACGGCTTGGGCTCGGGGTTCGGCTGGGATAGCGTCAGGTCCTTGATTCCCGAGGCGGTGCACGCATTTGCGGCGTTGGTAATGCTGTACTTCTCTACCGTGCCGTTGCCCAGGCTGATCTTGGTAGCCTGCATCGCCGTCTGGGCCGAGCCGGCGAACGACCCGGTGGACTTACCCTTCAGGTACTCGATAAGCCCGTTGGAAATCGAGATCGTGCCCGCCGGGAACTTGAGCTTGCTCGACGTTATCGGCGACGTGCCGACCCATTTGACCGTCATGGTGACGGGCGGGACGGCCCCGCTCGCCAGCGGAGAGCAGGAACCGCTCGTGCTGGCGGGGAACTTGAACGAGAAGCTGTCCTTGCTGCTCTTGAGCGTCTCGCCGCGCTGGGTCAGCTTTGTTCCCTTGATGCCCTTGCAGTGGTTGTTCGTCCCCTTGAACCGGGCGACGGTGGGGTTGGTGGTATTGCTGTTGGACAGCGGCGGACTGAAGGTGACGGTGCCTACCAGGCTGCAACTAATGCTGCCCTTGAAGGTCACCGGCGACGCGGCTTGTGCCGAGCCCACGCCGAGCGTTGCGAAGAATCCGAGTGGCAGCGCCATTATTGCCGCGCTGGTAAGGAACTTCCGTACCATCAGCTACTCCCCATTCCTAGGCTGGCTGGTTCCTGACCCCTCTACCCCACCCTCGTTGGGCCTAATCACCAGATCGACGGCAAAAACGCAACATGTCCGGATGATCTAGGCTTCGTTCCGCGGGCTAGCACAGCCCGAGGCGGAACAGGCGGCTGGCGTTGCCGCCGGCGATCGCGGCAACGTCCTCGTCGCCGAACCCGGTGCCCGCTAGCTGGTCCCGAAGCGGGCCGGCGGCCATGTCGAACGGGAAGTCGGTGCCGTAGACGACGTGGTCCGCCCCGGCCAGGCCGGCCACGAAGACCAGCGGCGCCGGGGCGTGCGTCACCGTGTCGAACCAGAACCGGTCCAGGTAGGCCGACGGGGGGCTGGCGCAGCCGCGGGCCTCGGGGCGCACCCGGTGCCCATGGTCCAGCCGCCCGATCTGGTAGGGCAGGTAGCCGCCGCCGTGCATGAGCACCAGCCGCAGCGCGGGGAGCTCGTCGAGCACCCCGCTGAAGATCAGCCTGGCCGCGCAGACCGTGGTGGCCAGCGGGTTCCCGATCAGGTTGGTGAGGTAGAACTCCTCGAGCCCGGGCCGGGACGCGACGTAGTACGGGTGCACGATCAGCGGCACGCCGAGATCGGCGGCCGTGGCGAGCACGGGACGCAGCGCCGGGTCGTCCAGCGGGGTGCCGTCGGCGCCGGGGCCGATCTCCGCCCCGGCCATGCCGAGTTGGCTGACGGCCCGGCGCAACTCGGCGCCCGCGGCCGCCGGGTCCTGCAGCGGCAGCGTGGCCACCGCGGTGATCCGGCCGCCCGAGCCGGCCGCGAACGCGGCCAGCTCGTCGTTTGCCGCCCGGCAGAACCCCGCTGCCTCATCCCCGGCGGCCCAGTACATGAACAGTTGCGGGGCGATCGAGAGCACCGCGTGGCTGATCCCGCGCTCGTCCATGGACGCCAGGCGCTCCTCGCCGTCGTAGAACACCGGCGGCACCGGCCAGCGGAAGCCCTGCCGGTGGACCAGCCATTCCCGGCCGCCGGCGCGTTCGGCCCGCATCCCGTCGAAACCCGCGCCGCGCCGGGCCGCGGCGATGACGTCGAGCGGGGCGAAGTGGGTGTGCACGTCGACCGTCAGCACGGCGGTCATCTCCCCGCCATGGCGCGCAGCACGGCGTGGACGCAGGCGGCCTCCTGGTCCGCGCGGCCCTGGGCGAGCGCGGCGGTGTAGAGCGCGGACGCAAGCCCGAACAGCGGAGTAGGGCTGCCGGCGTCGCGGGCGAACCCGGCGATGATCTCCAGGTCCTTGCCGAACACGCTGGTCCGCACGCCGGGGCCGGAGTAGTCGGCGGCGGCCATGGCCGGGCCGCGGACCTCGAACATCCGCGACGTGCCCGCGCCGTCCGCCACCGCGTCCAGGACCGTGGCCAGGTCCAGCCCGGCCCGCTCGGCGAGCACCAGGGCCTCGGCGGCGGCCGCGTTGTGCACGGCGACGAGCAGGTTCGCGATGAACTTCACCGCGGATCCGTTGCCGAACGCCCCCACGTCGTGGATGTTTCTGGTCATCGCGCGCAGCACCGGCTCCGCACGCGCCTTGGCGTCGTCCGGGCCGCTGAGGTAGGCGACGACGTCTTTTGTCCTGGCCTGGCCACCGGTCCCGGACAGCGGGCAGTCGAGCAGCACGACGCCGCGTAGGGCAAGAAAATTGTCGGCCTCCTCCTTGACCGGAACCGGCAGGGTGGAGGTTTCGATCACAATCTGGCCCGGGTGTGCGGCGAGTTCCTGGGTGACGTCGCGGAGGGCCTGCGCGGTGGGCAGCGAGGTGACGATGATCTCCGCGTGCCTGGCGACCTCGGCGGAGCTGGGGACGGCCGTGCCGCCGCGATCCTGGTGCGCGGCCAGGGCGGCCGGGTCGATGTCGTAGCCGGCCACCTGCCAGCCCGCCGCGAGCAGATGGCTGCTCAGCGCGGAACCCATCACGCCGAGCCCGATGAAGCCGACGGCCTTCACTGGCGCCTCCTTTGCGTCTGCGAGCATTGCACCATGCTGGCGGCGGTCATCGAGGGGCCCGGTGTGGTGGTCGTGCGGAAGACCGCGCGACCGCAGGCTGCCGGGCTGGCCTTGATCCGGGTGGCCCAGGCGGGCGTGTGCGGGACCGACCGCAAGCTCGCCGCGGGCGTGATGCCGGTCACCCCGCCGCGGGTGCTCGGGCACGAGATGACCGGGTGGGTGGAGGTCCCCGCTCCCGGCGGAGTGGTGCCCGCGGGCACCCCGGTGGTGGTGAACCCGGCGGTGTTCTGCGGCCTGTGCCCGGACTGCCGGGCCGGGCCGGCCGAACCTGTGCGCCCGGGGCGGGCTGCTCGGGCGCGACTTCGACGGGTGCTTCGCCGAGCACGTCGCGGTCCCCGAGACGCTCCTGCACCCGCTGCCCGCCGGGCTCACCGCCGACGAAGGGGCCCTGCTCCAGGTGCTGTCCACCTGCGTGCACGCCCAGTCCGGGGTGCCGGCCGACCCGGACAGCAGCGCCGTCGTGATCGGCCTGGGCGTGGCTGGCCTGCTGCACATCCAGTTGCTCCGGGCCCGGGGCGTGCGGACGATCGTCGGGGTGACCCGCGCGGCGTGGAAACGTGATCTCGGGATCGCGTCCGGCGCCAGCGTCGTGGTGTCCCCGGAGGACGCGGCGGAGGCGGTCGCCGCGGCGACCGGCGGGCGGGGCGCCGATCTCGCGATCGAGTCCGCCGGGACCGCGGCCACGCTGGCCCAGGCCATGCGGCTCGCGGGACCGGGCGCGACCGTCATCATGTTCGGCGTGGTGGCCAGCGGCGACGGGCTGCCGACCTACGACGGGTACTTCAAGGAACTCACGATCCGCTGCCCGCGCGCGTCGCGGCCGCGCGACTTCGACACCGCGATCCGGCTCTGTGCCGACCGGCGGCTGGACGTCGGGCCGCTGGTCACCGGGCGCTTCCCGCTCGGCGAGGTGACCGAGGCGCTGGCCGCGAGCGAGGACCCGCAGCACCTGAAGATCGTGCTCGACGTGGCCCCGGCCGGCCCCTGAACGGAGCGACGTGGCCGATCTGATCAGCAGCGCCGCCAACCCGGTGATCAAGCGAATGCGGCAGCTTGGCGAGCGCAAGCACCGGCGGCGCGAGGGCGCGTTCGTGGTGGAGGGCATCCAGCCGGTCTGGCAGGCGGTCGAGGCGGGAGCGGAGGTTGAGCTGCTCGTGGTCGCGCCGGGGCTGCTCGGCGACTCGGCCGCCGCGCAGATGGTTGCGGGCCAGGAGCAGGCGGGCGTCCGGGTGGCCCGGGTGACCAGCGACCTGTTCGCCCGGGTGTCGTCCCGCGACGGCCCGTCCGGCCTGGCCGCGATCGTCCGCGCCCGGATTCCGGGGCTGGCCACCGTGGCGGTGACCCGGGAGTCGGTCTTCGCCGCGCTGCACGAGGTCGGCAACCCGGGCAACCTCGGCACGATCATCAGGACGGCGAACGCGGCGGGCGCGGCCGGGGTGATCCTGGTCGGGCCCTCGGCCGACCCCTTCGACCCGGCGGCGGTCAAGGCCTCCATGGGAGCCCTGTTCACGGTGCCGGTCGCCCACGCGGAAACCGTGCTGGACTTCTTCGCCTGGGCAGCCGATTCCGGGGTAACCGTGGTCACCACGTCGGCCAAGGCGGAGGTCAGCTTCTGGGCGGCGCGTTACCCCCGCCCGGTGGCCCTGCTGCTCGGCGCCGAGGGCGCGGGCCTGCCCCCGGACGTCGTGGCCGCCGGCGACCTGTCCGTCCGGATCCCGATGACCGGCACCGCCGAGTCCCTCAACCTGGCCGTAGCGGCGGGGCTGCTCCTCTACCAGGCCCGCAAACCTGACCTCTCCGCCGGCCAGCTCTGGGAGCCCAGATCGCCTCGAAGACCGCCAACTGGATCAGGGCCCCCGTAACCTGAGCGGCACCTAGGCGCGGAGAGCGGGGGGCGGCGGATCCCGGTAAGCTAGGGGGGCTTCCGGCGCTCCAGCGTTGCCTTCGGGGCGGGCGCTGATGGCCGGATGGGCGGCGGAGTAGCTCAGTCAGGCAGAGCAAGCGGCTCATAATCGCTGTGTCGCCGGTTCAAGTCCGGCCTCCGCTACGTGGCGCGCAACTATGCTTGCCGCTGCGCGGCTGCGCCATAGCCCGCGGTATTGGCCCAGGGGGACAACCCCCTGGAACCCCCGGGCCGAGCTGTGGCCGAGGTCGTTGCAAGAGGCCGCCCGGTGCGGATGAATCCGCGCGTGTGGGCGGTTGTACGGTTGTTGGGCCTGATTCGCAGGCCCGCTCTTGAGAGAAAGGCACTCCCGAGTGGCTGCCACCGACGTGAGGCCGAAGATCACCCTGGCCTGCCAGGAGTGCAAGCACCGCAACTACATCACGCGGAAGAACCGGCGCAACGACCCGGACCGGCATGGAGCTGATGAAGTACTGCCCGAACTGCCGCTGCCACCGGCCGCACCGCGAGACTCGCTAACCGCGGTGGCCGTCAACCCGGACTACGTCGGCCGCATGTTTCCCGCGACCGAGCCATACGAGGTGAGCCGGGTCAAGATCGCCGACTTCGCCAACGCGATCGGCGACAGCAACCCGCTCTACCGGGACCGCGCGGCGGCGGAGGCGGCCGGCTATCCGGACGTGATCGCGCCGCCCACGTTCCCCATCGTGATCACGCATGGCCGCGAGCGGCGCCGCCATCGGCGACCCCGGGCTTGGCATCAACTACGCCATGGTGGTCCACGGCGAGCAGCGGTTCACCTACTCCCGCCCGCTGCGCGCCGGGGACGTGGTGACCGCGCAGTCCACGATCTCGAACATCCGCAACGTGGGCAGCCTGAGCATGGTCACCACCGAGACGGTGATCGAGACCGTGGCCGGCGAGCACGTGTGCACGGGTTACGGCACGCTGGTGGAACGGGGTGCGGAATGACCGCCACCATCAAGTACGCGGACGTGACCGTGGGCATGGAACTGCCGCCGGTCTCCTACCCCGCCACCCGGCTCAGCCTGGTCAAGTACTGCGGCGCGTCCGGCGACTTCAACGTGATCCACTGGAACGAGCGGATCGCCCGCTCGGTCGGCCTGCCGAACGTCATCGCGCACGGCATGTTCACGATGGCCCAGGCCGGCCGCTACGTCACCGACTGGGCCGGCGACGCCGGCGCGCTGGTCGAGTTCGGCGTCCGCTTCTCGGCCCCCGTTGTCGTCCCCGACGACGACGTCGGCGCGACGATCGAGGTCAGCGGCACGGTCGAGGAGAAGCTCGACGACAACCGCGTGGCGGTCGCGCTTACCGCCCGCTCCGGCGACGCCAAGGTGCTGACCCGCTCCCGCGCCGTCGTCCGCCTGCCCTGACGGCCGGAAAACCTCCGGGCGGCGGCCCGCCGCTGTGCGCAGGAACGGCGGCCCGGCGCCGTCAGTAGGAGCAGTTGACCAGGTGGCACTCCGGGACCAGGCGCACGTCGAACTTCGCTGCCACGCCGTCGCGGATGTGCGCGGCGAACTTCATGACGTCCCCCGTGGTGGCGCCGCCGCGGTTGGTCAGCGCGAGTGCGTGGCCGCTGGAAAGCCCGACGGTGCCGTTGCCCCATTCGCGGCCGTAGCCGGGCTCGAACCCGGCATGCTGGATCAGCCACGCGGCGTGGAGCTTGGTGCCGTTGACGTCTGGCTGGCTGGGACACGCCCGGGCCTGCGCAGGTACCTCGGCGAGCACCGGGTTGATGAAGAACGACCCAACGCTCCATGTGTCGTGGTCAGCGGGGTCGAGAACCATTTTCCGGCTGCGGCGCTGGGCGAGAACGGCCTCACGCACGTCCGCCGGAGACGCTGTGCCGCCGGCCTCGATGCCCAGCCGCTCGGCTACCTGGGGATAGGTCACCGGAGCCGACTGCCCGGTACGCCGCAAGCGCAGCACCAGGTCAAGCACGATCCAGCGGTCGCTGTGCTTGAACACCGATTGCCGGTGTATGCCGAAGTGACAGCGCTCGGGAGGCCAGCGCTCCACCAGACCGGTATGCCGGTCGTAGACCGACAGCGACTCGAGCACATCGGACAGCAGGGTGCCGTACGCACCGACGTTCTGCACTGGAGTGCCGCCGATCGTGCCCGGGATCCCTGACAGGGCCTCGATGCCCGCCAGTCCTTCGGTGACGGTGGCGCTCACGATCCGGTCCCATTCCCCGCCCGCATCGGCTGTGACGAGTTCGCCGTCGATCGTGAACCGGTCCGAGGCCATCTTGATGACGGTGCCGTCCCAGCCCAGGTCGCCCACTACCAGGTTGGACCCGCCCCCGATCACCAGCAGCGGAACCCCGGCGCCGTCGGTACTCCGGGCCATCTCGACGGCATGCGAGGTGCTTGTCGCTGTGAACAGCTGGCCCACGGGGCCGCCGACTCGCATCGTGGTGAGGTCGGCAAACGTTATGGTCACGGCTGTGCAGCCCATCGGGCGGCCCGCGCGGCGCTCATCAGTTGCCCGCCTGCGGCTCGCCGGTGCGGTGGGCGCGGACGGGGTGCCCGGCGCTGGTCAGGCAGCGCCCGCTGGACAGGTCGAATCGCCAGCCGTGCAACTGGCAAGTCAGCACGCCATCGTTGACCATGCCGAAGCGGCTCAGGTCCGCCTTCAGGTGCGGGCACCGCCGCTGCACCGTCCACTCGCCGAGCGTGATGTCCTCCGCGTCGCTGGCCCGCTCGTTCTCGTCGTACCAGCCCTCGGCGTACTGGAGGCGCTCCTCCGACTGGCACTTGAAGAACGAGTAGACGAACTCGTTGTACAGCCCGACGCGCCTGGCCGAGAAGCGGCACGACAGGAACAGCGAGTTGGACCAGTCGACCTCTTCGCAGTACAGGACGTGCTCGATCAGGACCCGTCTGGTGCGGAAGCGGTAGCGCGCCTTCTCATCCGCGTACGGGCGCACCTGCCTGCCCGGGAAGTCCACCACGATCGACTCGGCCAGCTCCCCGTCCTCGCCGAGGAGCTCGAACTTCACCGGCCCGCCGACTCCGTCCGCCATGTAGATCGACTCCTCGAGCAGCGGCTCGATCTGCCGCTGCAACTCCTTGAGCACGTCGATCTCTGGGTGATGCCAGGTCGCCTTCTCGGCCTCGATGATGGGGCGCTTTCGCTCTCGCATCCGCTCCAGGTGCGCGCGCTTTTCGGCGAAGAACTCGTCAACCGGCACCGGGTGCGCGGTGGTGCAGCCGCCGGTGGTCAGCTCCGCCACGCTGCCCGGCAGGAGCACCACCCCGTTGGTGCCGCCCACCTTGGCGTATTCGCGGATGAACGCGCTCTGATCAGGGAAGATGTTGCCCTCGTCAGCGCCGAAGTCGTTGAGGTGCCACAGCTCGTCGTCGAGGAAGCATGGCGGCCCGGCGATCGGGAACACATAGGACGCCTTGAGGTCGTCGATGTAACGCCAGGTGCGGTCGAACTGGCGCTCCCGCTTCTGCTTGCCCAGGGCGGTTTTGGCCGCTTCCGGCAGCTCGTAGACCATCGGATACCAGATCGCGCCGGAGAACTGCAGCATGTGCGCGTGCACGTGACCCAGCTCGGCGAAGATGCCCAGGCCGGCAGGGCGTGCGTCGTTCTGGTTGAGCAGCCGGACGCCGTCGTGCTCCACCCACAGCGACGAGTCGCCGATCGGCCCGTCGGAGGGGCTGATCAGGGCCTGGATCATCACCTTCAGGCCGCCGCCGAGGTCGATGACCTCCTCGTTGCGCGTCTTGATGAACCTGGTGAAACCAAGGTCGCGCAGTCCGTCTTCCAGCTCGCTGATGGGATAGTCGGGCAGCAGTACCGTGGCCTTCTTCGACACGAACCGCCGCAGGTGCTCGGGGTCGAAGTGGTCCTTGTGCGTGTGGGAGACATAGAGGTAGTCGACCTGGCCCAGGGCCGCCCAGTCGAGCTCGGAGTTGTCAGGAAAGGGAAACCACGAGGCGAAGTACGCCGGGTTCACCCACGGATCACACAGGATGCTGCCCGCGGAGGTATCGATCCGCATGCTTGCGTGGCCTGTGCCGGTAATCCGCACCGTGCTGCTCCTCGCTGATACTCGCTGGGCGGCCGCATATACGCCAGCGTAAGAATCTACCCGGCGCAAGTGCTGCCCGGCTCCCGAACGCGGGGGCACCGCGGCCCCCGCCCGGTCGGCCCTCGCCGGCGCGGACCTCTAGCCTGAACAAGAACACGCCGTAAATTGCAGATGAACAACCGGGGAGTCCGCCGCTCTGCGGCGCGAGGAGGGCAAGGACGAATGACCACACCGGAAGCCGTCCCGCAGTTGCAGTGGAAGAAGGACGTCGTCGAGCACGACTACGCCGCTGCCTCCGGCTACCTCAGCATCCGCTTCGGGGAGAGCCATGCCCGGGAGGTGTCGGAGAAGCTGCGGAAGCTCCCGGTCATCACCCGCCGCGCCAACGACATACTGCGGGCGACCCGGCGCGACCCGATGCCGCTGTCGGACCCGGGCGTGCTGAGAGACCTGAAGAAGGTGCTGGCCGGGGAGAAGCTGTCCCCGATTCTCGTCGCGGAGGGGGACATCGCGGACGGCTACCACCGGGTCTCCCTCGCCTACGCGCTCGACCCTTACGCGGACGTGCCGCTCAAGCTCGGCTAGTACTGACCGCTCCCAGCGGTGCCGCCGGGCGGGGCGAGCGTCCAGGCGATCAGCCGCGGGGCCGTGCCCGCGGCGCGGGTCAGCGGGACGGTGACACCAGGCCGGCCTCGTAGGCGGCGATGACGAGCTGGACCCGGTCCCGGGCGCCGAGCTTGGTGAGCAGGTGCGCCACGTGCGCCTTGACGGTGGCCATGCTGATGCACAGCCGCGCGGCGATCTCGCCGTTGGACAGGCCCCGCGCGACGAGGGTCAGCACCTCGCGTTCGCGCTCGGTAATGCCGTCGATCTCCCGCGGCTGCGGCGCCGGTTCGGGCCGGGCCGCGAACTCCTCGATGAGACGGCGGGTCACGCCCGGCGCGAGCAGGGCGTCGCCGCCGGCGACCACGCGGATCGCGGCGAGAATGTCGTCCAGCGCCATGTCCTTGACCAGGAACCCGCTCGCCCCGGCCCGCAGCGCGGCGTAGACGTAGTCGTCATCGTCGAACGTGGTCAGGATGATGACGCGGGTCGCGGCGTGGCCCGCCGTGATCAGCCGGGTGGCCTCGATGCCGTCCATGCCCGGCATGCGGATGTCCATCAGCACCACGTCCGGCTCGGCGTCCCTGACCAGCTGGACCGCCTGGGCGCCGGTGCCGGCCTCCCCGGCGACGTCCAGATCCGGGATGTCGGCGATGAGCACGCGCAGCCCGGCACGCACCAGCGGCTGGTCGTCGGCCAGCGCGACGCGGATCGTCATCGGGCCCGGCTCATCAGGCCCCGGCCGGCACCGGGAGCCGGGCCGCCACGCGGAACCCGCCGCCGGGCCGTGGCCCCGCGGTGAACTGGCCGTGCAGCAGCCCGACCCGTTCGCGCATGCCGGCGATGCCGTATCCGGTGCCGGTGACGGTGCCGCCGTGCCCGTCGTCGACCACCTCGATGGACAGCTCGTGGTCTTGATGGTCGATCGACACCCGGCAATGGCCGGTGCCGGCGTGCCGGACCACGTTGGTGACCGCCTCCTGGATGATGCGAAACGCCGAGGCGTCGACGTCGGCCGGCAGCGGGCGCTGCTCGCCGCGCCACTGCACCTCGACGCGGACCCCGGCGCAGGCCGTGGCCGTGGCCAGCCTGCTCACGTCGGCCAGGCCGGGCGCCGGGTCCAGCGGTCCCTGGCCTGGTTCATCGCCGGGATCGCCCCGGCGCAGGGCGCCCAGCATCCGCCGCAGCCCCGCGAGGGTTTCCCGGCTGGTGGTCTCGATCGCGGCCAGGGCATCACGCGCCTCGGCGGGCTGGGTGTCGATGACGCGGCGGCCGGCCCCGGCCTGGATCGCGATGATGCCGACGCTGTGCGCGACCATGTCGTGCAGTTCACGGGCGATCCGCAGCCGTTCCGCCGTGGCCGCCTGCGCCCCGGCCTGGGCGCGCAGCGCCTCGGCGTGGGTGCGGCTCTGCCGGATCGAGTTGCCGATCAGCCAGGCGATGACGGTCGTCACGACGAGGGCCAGCACCGGCGGGCTGTCGTACGGTACCCGCAGCACCAGGCAACCGGTCAGCACGCCGAGCGCGACGAGGGCGGCGGTGACCGAGGTCAGGCGCGGGCGGGTGGCCGCGATGACACAGATCGTGGCGCCGGCCAACAGGACCAGCACCGAGGGCAGCGGGGGAATCAGCGGCAGGACCGCCGGGAACAACATGGCCTGCCATGAGGCCGGCGCCAGCACCGCGGCGGCGCAGCAGGCCAGCAGCAGGGCCAGCGCCCAGAACGGCCTGCGCCGCACGAGCCAGGCGGTCAGCACGACCAGTCCGACCGTGGCCAGCAAGGCCGGCCAGAACGAAGCAGCCGGGCGCCCCTGGCCGGCCAAGCGATAGCCGCCGGACCACACGAAGGCGCGATAAGCGCCCAGCGGCACGTGGTTGACCAGCGCACGTGGCGGATCCATGGGCAGATCGTAACCGCGCGGCCCAGCGCCGGGATATTGGCCATCAGGCGTACGCCCGGGGTCTAGGGATGCGGCCAATAATGTATCCCGGCGCCCGATGCCGGGCGGGGCCGCCGTCGGCCATCGTGGGGCCCGTGACAATGGACCGGGACTCAACCGGCGGCCACCGGGTCCGGGATGGTGAGCCATGGTGGCTGAGGCCACAGGTGTGGGCGGCGCTGCTGATCGTCGCCGCGATAGGGATGGCCGTGGTGCTGACCGGGTGCGGCAGCAGCGGCAGCTCCCCCAGCTTGGCTCAGCCGAAGAAGTACCAGAAGGCGCTTGCCTTCGTGCAGTGCATGCGCACCCACGGCGAGCCGACCTTCCCGGACCCCACCAGCCAAGGCATCGTCAGCGACAGCCAAGCCAACATCGGTTCCCCCGTGCTGCGGGCGGCCGGTCTTGCCTGCGCGGCGCTGCTGCCGCCTGGTTCTCTGCAGGTGACCGAGGCGCAGCAGGAACAGCTCGGCGGCCTGGAGCTGAAACGGGCCGAGTGCATGCGCGCCCACGGGGTCACCAACTTCCCCGACCCATCCGCACCGGGCCAGCAAGGTCCGCCCCCGGCGTCCGCCGGCGGCATCGGTCCGAGCTCGCCGGTCTTCCAGGCCGCGGCAAGGGCCTGTGACCTGGGTCCGGGTCGCGGGCCGCGCGGCCCAGGGCCCCGCCCCGGTGGTTAGCCAGGCACCCTGCCCATTAGTGCGCAAGGGCGGAGACGAATCCGCTGGCCAGGACCACGCCGACCGTGCCGGCAACGAGGAAGGGGCCGAACGGGATCTCGGTTTTCCTGGTGGCCCGGCGGGCGAGCAGCAGGCCGATCGCGGTGACCGCCGCGAGCAGCCAGGCGGCCAGCAGCCCGGTCACGAACGCGGCCGCACCGAGCCAGCCCAGGTAGGCGCCGAGCGGGCCGGCCAGCTTCACGTCGCCCAGGCCGATCCCGGCCGGCGACACGAGCAGCAGGAGGCCGAAGAACGCGACCGCGGCCGCCATCCCGATCAGCGCGTGGACGAACCGGCCGGAACCACCGGGCAGGAACGGCGCCGCCACTGCGAGCAGCAGCAGGCAGGCGGGATAGGACGGCAGCGTGAGCACATCGGGCAGGCGGCGCTGCCTGGCGTCGATGAAGGCCAGTGGGACCCCGGCCGCCGCCAGGTAACAGAACGCGGGCAGCACGGGGCTCAGCCCGAAGCGCAGCGCGACCGCGGCCAGCGTGACGGCCGTGACCACGATCGTGGCCCAGGCCCAGCCACCCGTCCCGGCGCGGCGAGAGGCCATGAATCGTCCCGATTATCTCGAAATACGCGCTGCCAGCGGCAGGTGCTTCTGTAGCTTATTAGCTGGATCTGGTAGCGCCGGGGCTGACGGATCAATGGTTCCCGGCGTACCAGGAGGCACGATGCGTGGCGCAGCGGCGATGCTTGCTGTGGGCGTACTGGCTGGTGTGGCGGCCTGCGGCAGCGGGAGCGCAGCGGTTTTCCATCCGGCCGGATCGCTGTCATCCCAGCCCGTGCAGGCGGCGCCCTTAGCTACCTCGACGGCCCAGCGCCTCGATGGCTTCCTCTTCCCGGCGGGCGTGTCGATCGACTTCACGTCCCCGGCGCCCGCCGACCCCACCCGGCGGGCCATCGTCGCCGGCTACCAGGAGTACGTCGCGTCGATGTGGGCCGGGGTGGTCAGCCACGGCCGGAACACCGCGTACGCGGGCCAGGCCACGGGCGACGCGCTGACGTTCGTGCGCCGCGAGGTGGCGCGTTACCGCGGCGTCGGCCGCACCGTCAAGGGCACGATCCAGTACTCCGGCACCAAGGTCACCGCGGTCTACTTCGGCACTGGGGCCAGCCTGCTGTCCTGCGTCGACGCCGCGGCGTTCCACGACGTCAACGCGCGGACCGGGGCCACCGTGGGCCCGGCGCTGCCCACCAGGCCCGCGCGCTACCTGGAAGCGGTGTCCGAGGGGCGCCGCAGCAACGGCACCTGGTCGGTGAACCGCTTGGTCGTCTACCCCGCTTCGAGTACCCAGGGAGCGATGTGCCGATGAGGACCCGCCTGCTCGTGGCCGTCACGCTCAGCACGGCCCTGGCCGCGTCCGCGGCCCTGGCCGGAGCCGTCCCGGCGGGGCCGGCGCTCGCGGCGCGAACCGCCCGCGCGGCACCGGCCGGCGGCCCGGGGTACTCGGCGTTCGCCTACTCCAACGTGACCATCGGCGGCAACGCCACCCCGGGCGCCCTGGGCGGCCCGGCAACCTACCTGCCCGCGCCGTGCTGGGTGGAGCCCCGGTTCACCGGCGGCAACTCCTACCACGCCGGTGACCCGCAGCCGAGCCCGACCGGCGACGCGGACGACTACTGGTGGTGGTTCGCCAGCCAGCAGCCCGGGCTCTACGGGGTGCTCGGCCGGATCGCCGGCCTCAAGACCGCCATCAACCACGTGTTCAAGAGCAAGCAGGGGGGATCGGGCTGGTGGTGGGTGCCGTCCTGGGTGAACACCGGGGTCAACGGGTTCGCGTGCGCCACCGGCCTGGTCCAGATGCTGAATTTCAGCGCCCAGTACCTGGAGTACCTGGCGCCGCAGCGGGGCGGCCCGGCCACCCCCGGTCACCCGATCGACGGGAGCATCCTCGCCGACCTCGCCCGGGCCGAACTCACCCTGCCCGGCATCAGGGTGTACACCAACCCGGCGGCCGGCACGCCCAGCGACGTCAACCTGCCCGTCTGGGTGTGGGTGACCTACACCGGCCCGGAAAGCCCCACCGACACGGCGAGCGTGCCGCTGCCCGGCGGCGGCACCCTGTCGGCCACGGTCACCACCTCGGCGCCCCGGGTCTCGCTCTCGGTGAGCTCCCCCGGGCAGGCCCAGGTCTACAACCAGTGCGGCGCCACGGGAAGCCAGTACCGGGGCAACGCGTCCGCGGCCCCGCCGTGTGGGGTCACCTTCCTCGCGCCGTCCACCGGAGGCCCCTACACGATCACCGTCACCGCCCGGTGGACGGTGTGGTGGACCGCCACCGACACCCCGGGGCGGCACCTGTTCGCCTCACCGCCGTGGCCGGTCCCGGTGCAGACCGGTACCTCGAACGTGACCGTGCAAGAGGTTCAGTCCGTCACCGGTCCAAGCCCAGGGGCCTAGGGGGTCGCTGTGACAGCAGAGATGCGAGATTCAGGGAGCTGTGATCATGTCGGGTGACCGAGCCACGCTCGCGCGCGGCGCGGCACCGGCCGCGCACGAGAAGGAGCCGCGGGTGCGGCCGACCGCCCCGGCGAGCAGGAGGCCGCCGCGCGCGGTCCGCGAGCGCAAGCCCGGCCTGGCCGCCCTGGCCGTGCTGCTCATCCTCGGCGGGGCGCTCGGCGCCGCGTACCTGGTGATCCAGAACGGGCACCGGGTGGCCGCGATCGAGATCACCCAGGCGCTCGGGGCCGGCCAGCAGATACCGGCCGGGGCGCTGCGGCAGGTGGAGATCGCTCCCGGCGGCGGGGTCAACTACGTGCCGTGGGGCGAGGCCGGCCAGGTGAGCCAGTTCTTCGCGGCCACCGCGATCCCGCCGGGCACACTGCTGTCCAGCGGGATGGTCGCCAGGACCAACAACTTCGCCGCGGGCAAGGCCGTGGTCGGGCTGGCGCTCAAGGACGGGCAACTGCCGGACGGGCTCCAGGTCGGTGACCGGGTTGACGTCTACGAGGTGAGCGACGCCACGCAGTCGTGCCCCGGCGCCGCGGGCAGCATGCTCGCCGCGAACGCCATCGTGCTCGCCATCAGCGCCCCCGCCGCGGCAACCAGCCAGTCCGCGATCGACGTACGGGTCGCGCTCGCGCCCGCGGTGGCCGGCACCGTCGCCTGCAACGCGGCCAACGGCAACGTCGGGGTGGCGGTGCTCCCGCGGCCCGGTGGAGCGGGCTGACGGTGGCCCTGATCGCCGTCGCCGCCGACAAGGGAGCGCCCGGGGTCACCACGGCGTGCGTGGCGCTGGCCGCGGTCTGGCCGCGGCCGGTCCTGCTGGCCGAGTGCGACCCCGCCGGGGGCGACCTCGCCTGCCGGCTGCCCGGCTCCGGGGGCGGCCAGCTCGATCCCGGGCGCGGGCTGCTCAGCCTGGCCGTCGCGGGCCGGCGCGGCATCGGGCCGGACCAGATACTCGAGCACACGCAGAAGCTCAGCGGCGGCCTCGACGTGCTGGCCGGGGTGGTCACCGCCGAGCAGGGCGCCGGCCTTGAGCTGCTGTGGGGACCGGCGGGCGCGGCGCTGGCCCAGCTCCGTGGGCTGGACGTGATCGCCGACTGCGGCCGGCTCGGCGCCGACGGCCCGCCGTACGACCTGCTCGCGTCCGCCGCCGCGATCGTGCTGGTCACCAGGGACACGCTGGCCGAGGTGGTGCGGCTGCGAGAGCGGGTCGCCGCGATCAGCACCGCGCTCGCCCGCAGGCACCGGCCGGCCATCCCGGTCGCGGTCGTCGTGGTGGCGGGCGACCGCCGGTTCCACGCGGCGCTCGGCGAGGTGCGGCAGGCCTTGGGCGGGGTGGCGGGGTCGGGGCTAGCAGAGGGGTCCGGCGGCCCGGCGCGGGTGGTGGGCGGGCTCGCCTACGACCCGGCCAGCGCCGAGGCGCTGCGGGGCGAGTGGGGCGGCCGCCTCAACCGGTCACTGCTCATGAGGACCGCGCGCGACCTCGCCGGACGGCTGGCGGCCCCGCTCGGCGCCCCGGTGGCCGCGCCCGCGGGACGGCGGTGACCGGATGGACCATGGCCTGGTCAAGCGGCTGCGCAGCGAGGTAGGCGACCGGCTGGCCGCGCAGCGGCGGCTGGACGCCGCGTCCGGCTTGCCCGCGATGTCGGCGGAGGACGAGCGGCAGTTCGCCCGCGCGCTCATTGCCCAGGCCCTGGAAGGGCACGCCCGCGCCGCCATCACCGCGGGCCGGGCCCCGCTCACCGCTCAGGAGGAGGAAGAGCTCGCCACCGGGGTGCACGCCGCGTTGTTCGGCGTCGGGCGGCTCCAGCCCCTGCTGGAGGACGAGCGGATCGAGAACATCGACATCAACGGCTGCGACCGGGTGTTCCTCGGCTACGCGGACGGCCAGGAGGTCATGGCCGAGCCGGTGGCCGACAGCGACGAGGAGCTCGTCGAGCTGATCCAGGCGCTGGCCGCCTACTCCGGCCTGTCGAGCAGGCCGTTCGACACCGCCCACCCGCAGCTCGACCTGCGGCTGCCGGACGGCTCGCGGCTGTCCGCGGTCATGGACGTGACGCTGCGGCCCTCGGTGTCCATCCGGCGGGCCCGGCTTGGCAAGGTGTTCCTCGCCGACCTGGTCGGCAACGGGACCCTGCTCGCCGAGCTCGCCGACTTCCTGACCGCGGCCACGGCCGCCCGCAAGAACATCATGATCGCCGGGGCGACCAACGCCGGGAAGACCACGCTGCTGCGGGCGATCGTGAACCAGATCCCGCCCGCCGAGCGGCTCGTCACCGTGGAGCGGGCGCTCGAACTCGGCATCGACCACTTCCCCGAGCTGCATCCCAACGTGGTCGCGCTGGAGGAACGGCTGCCGAACTCCGAGGGCGAGGGCGCCATCTCCATGGCCGACCTGGTCCGCCGCTCGCTGCGGATGAACCCCAGCCGGGTCATCGTCGGTGAGGTCCTCGGCGACGAGATCGTCACCATGCTGAACGCGATGACGCAGGGGAACGACGGCTCGCTGTCCACGATCCACGCGAACTCCTCGATGGAGGTCTTCAACCGCATCAGCACCTACGCGATCCAGGCGGCCGAGCGGCTTCCGCTTGAGGCCACCCACATGCTCATCGCCGGTGCCATCGACTTCGTGGTGTTCATCGAGAAGCGCAACGACTACGCCCGAGGCGGCACCCTGCGGCGGTTCGTGAGCAGCGTGCGCGAGGTCACCGGCATAGACGGGCGGGTGCTGTCCAGCGAGGTGTTCACCCCGGGGCCTGACGGCCGGGGGGTGCCGCACGCTCCGGTGTCCTGCCTGCCGGAGCTGGCCAGCAACGGCTACGAGCCGGGAAGGAGAACGCGGTGACCGGGCTGACGCCCGCGGAGCTGCTCGCGGCGGTGACCGGCGCGGTGCTGGGCTTCGGGCTGTTCCTGTCCGTGGTGGCGCTGCGCGGGCTGCCGCCGGCGCCGCCGGGCGCCCCGCCCGGCCGGCTGACCCGCCTGGCGCGGGAGCTGGCCGGCGTCCGCGGCGTTGCCGCGGTGGTCGCCGGGGTGGTGACGCTGGTGGCGACCCGCTGGCTGGTGGCCGGCATCGGGGTGGCGCTGCTGGTACTGAGCTGGCGCGGCCTGGCCGGTGCCGCCAGCGAACGGCGCGCGCTGGCCCGGCTCGAGGCGCTGGCGACCTGGACCGAGTCGCTGCGCGACACGATCGCCGGCGCGGTGGGCCTGGAGCAGGCCATCCCGGCCTCGCTGCGGGCCGCGGGGCCGAGCCTGGCCGGGCCGCTGGGCCGGCTGGTCGACCGGCTGCACACCCGGGAGCCGATGCCGGACGCGCTGCGCCAGTTCGCCGATGACCTGGACGACCCGGGAGCCGACCTGATCATCGCCGCGCTCATCATCAACGCCCGGCTGCGGGGGCCCGGCCTGCGGGACCTGCTCGGCGCGCTGTCCCGCTCGGTCCGTGAGGAGCTCGACGTGCGCCGGAAGGTGACCGCGGACCGGCGGTCCACCCGGCGCAGCGCCCAGATCGTGGTGGGCGTCTCCGTCGGCCTGGCGCTGGGCCTGGCCATCTTCGACCACAGCTACGTGACCGCCTACGACAGCGTGACCGGCCAGCTCGTGCTGATCGTGGTGGCCGCATTGTACGGGGCGGGCATCGTGTGGATGCGGTCGCTGGCCCGGTTCCAGGCCCCCGAGCGGCTGCTCGCCGCCGGGACCCCGCCGGCCCCCGACGAGGTTCCCGACGCGGTCACCGCCTGGCGAGGTGGTGCCCCATGACCGTTCCGTTTCTTCTCGGCGGGCTGGCCGGCCTCGGGCTTTTCCTGCTCGGGTACGCGCTGCGCCCACCGCGGCCCCGGCTGTCCCGGCAGCTCGCCGCCTTCGACGCGGCCCGGCGCGGCGGAAACGGCCGCTGGCCGGCGTCCGGGACCGCCGCCGGCAACGGCCTGCGCGGGCAGCTCGGCGGGTGGCTGGAGCGGCTCTGCACGGAGCAGGGCCTGGAATTCCCCTCGGTCCGCGCCAACCTGTCGCTGACCGGCGGCAGTATCGAGGTCTTCCTGGCGACCAAGGTGCTGCTCGGCGTCGGCGGGCTGATCCTCGGCCCGGCCTTGGCGATCATGGCCGGGCTGGCCGGCGTCCGGCTGCCGGTAGCGATCGGCATCTGGCTGGGCGTGGCCCTCGGCGTGCTGTTCTTCCTGCTGCCCGACCTGGAGGTCAAGCAGCAGGCCGGCGCGCGCAGGCGGGACTTCCGGCACGCGATCGGCTCCTTCCTCGACCTGGTCGCGATGAACCTGTCCGGCGGCCGGGGCGTCCCCGAGGCGCTGATGGCCGCGGCGGACGTCGGGACCGGCTGGGCGTTCTGGCGGATCAGGGACACGCTCGCGGCGGCCCGGATCACCGGGCAGACGCCGTGGCAGGCCCTGGGCGCCCTGGGTGACGAAACCCAGGTCGACGAGCTGCGTGACCTGGGCGCCGCGCTCAGCCTGGTCGCCGAGGACGGGGCGAAGGTACGGGAGTCGCTGGTGGCGCGGGCGGCGAGCATGCGGGCGCGCGAGCTGGCCGACCTGCAAGGCCAGGCGGGGGAGCGGTCCCAGTCGATGCTGGTCGCCCAGCTCATGCTCTGCGCGGGGTTCCTGCTCTTCCTGGTGTTCCCGGTGGTGGGGGTGCTGCTGAGCACATGACACGGGACGTCAACGAGGTATCTGAGAGGTGATCATGAACAGCGGTCAGTACCCGGGCCACCCGGCCCTCGCCTACGTCAGGGCGCTGCTTGGCAGCCACATCGCGGCGCTGCGCGCGGCCTGGCGGCAATCCGATCGCGGCGCGTCCGCGGTCGAGCTCGCGGTGATCACCGCCATCATCCTCGCGGTAGCGCTATTCCTGCTGCTGGTGATCAAGCGGTTCGTGCACACCGAGGCCGGCAAGATTCACGGCTAGGCAGGCCCGGTGAAGCGACGGGTGCAGCGGCAGGCCGGACCGGGGCTGGCCGCGCCGCGTCGCGGCAGTGAAGGGCGATGGGGAGGCGGGCGGGGCGCCGGGTCCGACCGTGGTGTGAGCACGGTCGAGCTCGCGGTGCTCGCCCCCGCCCTGCTGATGCTCTGCATGCTCATCATCCAGTTCGGCCTCTGGTTCAACGCGCGGCAGGCGGCCCTGGCGGCGGCCCAGGCCGGCGCGCAGGTGGCGCGGCAGGAGGCGGCCATCGATCCGGGCTGGCAGGCGGCGGCGCAGACCGCCGCCACCAAGTACTACCGGGAGCTGAACACCAAGCTGCTGGGCAAGCTCACGGCGACCGCCTGGGGCAGGCCCACGACGGACGTGTACGTCACCGTCAGCGGGCCGCTGGGCTACTCGGTGTTTCCGTTCTTCGGGCTGCACCTGACCATCTCCGCCACCGCCGGCGGCCCGGTCGAGTGCTTCCGGCCCGCCAGCCTGGGCGGTGCCTGCTGATGCCGCGCCGCCGCAGGAAACCGGCGTCCCGGCTCAGGGACGGCCGCGGGTCCATCTCCGTGGAGCTCGTCGTGCTCGCCCCGGCGCTGGCGCTGCTCCTGCTGCTGCTCGGCGCCGGCGGGCGGGTGGTGGAGGTGCAGGGCCACATCGACGGCGCGGCCAGGGACGCCGCCAGGGCGGCCTCCATGGCCCGGTCCGCCCTCCAAGCGAGCGAGCTGGCCCGCCAGGCCGCGGTGGCCGACCTCGGGCAGACCAGCTGGTGCGCACCGCGCAGCGTCGCGGCGCAGGTGAGCGGCTATCCGGCGGCCGGTCCGCTGCCCGCGGGGGGCGCGGACGTGACGGTCTCCGTGACCTGTGAGGTGAACATGAGCCCGTTCACCTCGCTCGGCTTCACCGCGCTGATGCGGTTCACCGGGCAGGCGGTGGCGCCGCTCGACCCGTTCATGTGCCGGGACGTCACATGCTGACCCGCGCCGTGGCGAGCCGGGGGCCGCTGGCCCGGGACCGCGAGCGCGGTTCGGTCACGGTGTTCACGGTCGTCTTCGCGATCGCGGTGATGTTCCTGCTCGCCCTCATCCTCGACGGGGGGATCGCGATGAACGCGAAACAGCGGGCCGCCGACGTGGCCGGCCAGGCGGCCCGGGCCGCGGCCGACACCATCGACGTCGGGACGCTGCGGTCCAGCGGGGTCGCGGTCATGGCCCCGGGTGCCTGCCTCGCGGCGGCCAGGCTGGTCGGCACCTATGCACAACGGCTGAGCGCGGGGGTGGACCGGGTCACCAGCACGACCATGGTGCGCTGCGTCGCGCCGCCCGGGGCGCGGGTCGCCACCGTTCAGGTGACGGTGTCCACCCATCCGCTGGTACCGGGGGTGTTCGGCCCGTTCCACGAGACCGCGTCGGCGAGTGCCACCACCGAATGCGGCATCACCTTGGGAGGTGCGTGCTGATGGCAACGCGAAACCGAATCCCGGCCCGGTCCGGCAAGCGCCGGCGCACCCCGGCGGACGCGCTCACCGGCGCCGCCGCGGTCGCCGCGCTGATCGGGCTGCTCGTGGGCGTTCCGGTGGCGCTGATCAGCGTGTTCGGCCTGCCGATACCGCACGGCATGCCGTCGGCGTCGCTGTTCACCCACCAGTTGCAGGCCTCGGCCGTGCTGAAAGCCATCTCGGTCGTGATGTGGCTGGCCTGGCTTCAGTTCGGGTGGTGCGTGATCGCCGAGGTGAGCGCCGCGGTCCGCAACACCGGCATGCCGTCGCGGGTGCCGCTGGCCGGGGGCATGCAGCCGCTGGTGCATCGCCTGGTCACCGCCGCGATGCTGCTGTCCGCGGCCACCGCGCTGGCACCGGCGCTGGCTCCCGTCGTCGCGTCCGCCGCGGTGCGCCCGGCGCAGCCGGCCGCGACGGCGCCGGCCGCCGTCCCCCGCCAGGCGTTCCCGCTGGCCCTGACGGCCGCGCCGGTGCGCAACGGAGCGGCGCACTCGCCGGAAGCGGCCGCCGCGGTGCTGATCCGGGAGCACCAGGCCGGGCCGGACGGGCCGGGCCAGGACGGCGCCGGGGCGGTCCAGGCCGTCGGCGCCGACCGCGACGGCAAGGCGCAGCGCACCGAGAAGATCTACGTGGTGCAGCCGCCGGCCGGGCGGTTCCACGAGAGCCTGTGGGAAATCGCCGAGAACCACCTCGGCGACGGCCGGCGGTACCGCGAGATCTTCGAGCTGAACTCCGAACGGCCGCAGCCCGACGGGACCAAGCTCACGATCGCCAGCCTCATCCGGCCCGGCTGGATCCTCCGCATGCCGCACGACGCCTACGGCCCGGGCATCGAGGTGGTCCGGGCCCAGCCGGGCAGCCACCACCCGGGCCCCCGGCACCGGCGCCCCCCGTACGCGCACCACACCCCCGCGCCGGCCACGCCGTCGGCCAGGCCCACCCCGCGGGCCACGCCGTCGGCCAGGCCCACCGCGCCCGCCACCCCGGAACCCGCCGCCAACCCCACCAGGGCCCCGGCGCACCGCAGCGCCAGCGCCCCGGCACGGTCGCACTCGGCGAGCCCCGGCTACCCGCTCGAGCTCGCGGCGGCCGGGTTGCTCGCCGCCGGCGTATTGGCCGGTCTTGAACGCCGCAGGCGCAAGCAGGCGCGGCGCCGCCCGCACGGCCGGAAGGTGGTACCGCCCCGGCCGGACGCCGCCTGGGCCGAACTGGCGCTGCGGCTCGGCGAGGACGAGGCCGCCGCGCAAATGCTCGACGCGGGCCTGCGCTACCTGTGCTACACGGTGGCCGACCAGGGCCGGACGCCGCCAACCGTGTTCGCCGCGCACGTGGGCGAGGAGAACCTGGACCTGTGGGTCGCCCCGGCCAGCCATGACGCCCCCGGCCCCTGGTATCCGGTCGGGGACGGCCAGGTGTGGCGGCTGGCGCTGGCCGACGCGGCCCGCCTCGATCTGGACCAGCTCAGCGGCCCGGCACCGTACCCCGGCCTGGTGTCGATCGGCACGGACGCCACCGGCCGGGTCCTGGTGGACATCGAGGCCGCGCACGGCGTCATCGCGGTCACCGGGCCCGACGAGCTGGTCGGCGACGCCCTGGCCGGGATGGCGGCCGAGCTCGCCACCAGCCTGCTGGCCGACGACCTGCACCTCACGCTGGTCAACCCCTACGAGGACCTGGCCGTGCTCGCGCCGGAGCGGGTGCACCTGGCGGCCACGCTGGCCGAGGCGCTGCCCGCCCTGGAGGCGCACGCCGCGGAGGTATCGGACGCGCTGGCCATCTCCGGCGCCGGGTCGGTGCTGGCCGGGCGGGCGCTGGGTGAAGAGCCGGAGGATTGGGTGCCGCACTACCTGATCACGCTGGTGCCGCCGACGGACGCGGAGCGGGACCGGCTGCTGGCGCTCACCCGGTCCGGGTTCTGCCCCGCCGCGGCCTACCTGGTCGCGGGCGACGTACCGGGCGCGGCGTGGACCTGGGAGCTCACGCCGGACGGGCGGCTGTCCGCGCCGCAGCTCGGCATCGACGTCGCCGCCCAGGTCATCCCCCAGGAGCAGCAGGCGGCGCTGGTGGACTTGTTCGAGTCGGCGGACGAGCTCGGCGGCGAGCCGATGACCGCGCCCCCGGTGGACGCGGCACCGGCCCCGCACCTGATCCCGGACACGGTGGCCCCGGTCGAGGTCACCCTGCTCGGCCCGGTGTCGGTGCGGACCTCCGGCGAGATCGAGCCCGACCGGCTGCCGCTGCTCACCGAGATCGTGGTCTACCTGGCCACCCATCCCGGCGGTGTGCACCCGAACGTGCTCACCGCGGCGGTCTGGCCGCGGGGGGTCACCGACGATGTGGTCGACTGGACGCTGGCACGGGTCCAGGACTGGCTCGGCAACGACGGCGTCGGCCGCCCGCACCTGGCCACGGACGCCAGCGGGCGGCTGCGCCTGGGCTCCGGGGTCCGGGTCGACTGGCACGTGTTCCTCACCCTCATCGCGCAGGCCGCCCAGGCGGCGGGCGGCGCACGCGAGGAGGCGCGGCTGGCCCAGGCGATGAGCCTGGTGACCGGCCCCTTCCTGGCCGGGACGGACCGGGGCAGGTACGCCTGGACCGTCACCGACGGGCTGGAATACGAGGTCGCCGCGCGGGTCGGGGACGCCGCCCACCAGCTCAGCGAGCTGCGGGTGGCCGGCCGGGATCCGTACGGCGCGATGGAGGCGGCCCGCACCGGGCTGCGGCTGTCTCCCGACGACGAGCTGCTGTGGCGGGACCTGCTGATCGCCGGGCACGCCACCGGCGAGGAACACGTGTTGCGGGAGGCGGCGGGCGAGGTCTGGGCACGCGCCTCGCTGGACGGCCCCCCGCCGGCGATGGCGCCGGAGACCGAGGCGCTGCTGGACGAGCTGCTGCCAACCTGGCGCTGGACCCTCGCCTGACCCCTACCGTAGTGTCATGACCTTGTCCGTTCACCCGGGCTCCGGCCTGGGCCAGCTGGCGGCCGGCCGGCTCAGCGTGCTGGTCGTGGAGGATGACCCGGGACTCGCCACCCAGCTGGTGCGCGGGCTGAGCCGTGGCGGGTACACGGCGGATCACGTCACGACCGGCCGGGACGCGCTCGCCTGGGGTGAGCCCGACGTCGTCCTGCTGGACCTGGGGCTGCCCGACGCCGACGGGGTGGAGGTGTGCCGGCGGCTGCGGGAACGGTCCGATGTGGCGATCATCGTGGTGACCGCGCGGGGTGAGGAGCCCGAGCGGGTTCTCGCGCTCGACGCGGGCGCGGACGACTACCTGGTCAAGCCGTTCGGCCTGAGCGAGCTGCTGGCGCGGATCCGGGCGGTGCTGCGCCGGATCCATCCCGGCGGCGAGATGCTGCGGCACGGGCCGCTCACGGTCGACCTGCGCACCCGCAAGGTGACCGTGTCCGGGCACGAGGTGGCGCTGACGCCCAAGGAGTTCGACATCCTGGAATGTCTCGCCGCCGACCCCGGGCGGGTGCTGAGCCGCCAGCAGATCCTGGAAAGCGCCTGGGATGCCCACTGGTACGGCCCGACCAAGGTCCTGGACGTGCACGTGGCCGCGCTGCGCCGGAAGCTGGGCGTGCCGGGGCTCATCGAGACGGTCTACGGCAGAGGGTTCCGCCTCGGCGAGGTGTGATGGCCCGCCGGATCGTGCTCACCATGCTGTCGCTGGTCGGCGCGCTGCTCGTGACCGCCGTGATTCCGCTCGGGCTGCTCACCACCGCGCGGGAACGCGCCTCCTTCCGCGAGGACACGGTGCTGTCCGCACGGGCGTTCGCGGCCCTGGCCGAGGACGGCCTCACCGAGCAGAGCGGCCGCCGTGACATGGTTTCGGCCCTTGGCCAGGCCAGCACCAGCGGTGAGACCGCCTGGGTGTACAACAAGGCGGGCCGGCTGGTCGCGCACGCCAGCCGCACCGGGACCGACGACGCGGGCGCGGCCAGGCCGGTTCCGCCCGGGCTGGTCTCGGCAGTCCTGCACCACGGCGGGACCGTGGTCACCCAGGCGGAGGGCCAGTTGCGGGTCGCCACGGTGGTGGTAACCGCCACAGGCCGGCCCCCGGTCGGCGTGGTCGTGCTCGCCCGCTCCACCGCCGAGCTCGACGAACGGCTGCGGGTGCTCTGGACCTGGCTCATCGTCATCGCCACCGCGGGCCTGGCGGCGGGCGTCCTGGTGGCCGTCGGGTTCGCCCGCTGGGTCGGGCGCCCGCTGTCCGCGCTGGACGCGGCCGCGCAGCGGCTCGGCGGCGACGCGCTGGACACCCGGTCGGTGACCGGGCAAGGCCCGCCCGAAGTGCGCCGGCTGGCCGGCACCTTCAACGCCATGGCCGGGCGGCTGGAGGCCCTGGTGCACGGCCACCGGGCCACGATGGCCGACGTCTCGCATCAGTTGCGCACCCCGCTGGCCGCGCTGCGGCTGCGCCTCGATGTGCTTGCCCAGGACGCCGATCCGGCCACCGCGACGGAGCTGGCCGACGCGCAGGAGGAGATCGCGCGGCTGTCGCGGCTGGTGGACGGCTTGCTGGCGGTCGCGCGGGCGGAGAACGTGGTCACCGAGCCGGCCGTGGTTGCCGTGGCTGACGTCCTCCGCGACCGGGTGGCGGCCTGGGCGCCGGTGGCGGACGAGCGGGAGGTGACCCTGGCGCTGTCGGATCCGGGGCAGGTCCGCGCCAGCCTCGGGGACGGGCACCTGGAACAGATCCTGGACAACCTGCTCGCGAACGCGCTTGACGCCGTTCCGCCCGGTGGTCACGTCCGGGTCAGCGCCATGGCCGGCGGTCGGGGCGCCCGGATCGTGGTGGCGGACTCCGGGCCTGGCATGGACCAGGCGCAGCGGGACGCGGCGTTCCGCCGGTTCGCCAGCAACACCTCCGGCGGCACCGGCCTCGGCCTGGCGATCGTCCACCGGCTAGTCACGTCCAACGCTGGGTCCGCCGCCCTGTCGGATACCCCCGGCGGAGGCCTCACGGTGACCCTCGACCTGCCCGCGGCTCAGCCCGGCCAGGTCCGCCAGCCGGCTGACGCCGTCAGCCGCAGGGGTGAGGATTCCTAACCAGTTCTGAAGACTTCCTAAAGGGGATCCGGGCAAGCGGCCACGCAGGCTGGAATGAACCGATCCGGCGGCCCGCCATGGCCGCGGCCCCGACGAGGATGCGAGCGATGCTGCCAGACCACGATGCGCCGGGCGGCGCGTTGCGGGGCGCCTGATGGCGGAGCGCCCGCCCGCCCGGCGCTCCCATCGTGGCTCGTGGGAGCGCGGCTACCGGGACGAAGGCGGCTGGGACGACGGCCACCGCGACGCGGGCTACCTGGATCCCCGTTACCGGGACGCGGGTTACCAGGGCGACGGCTACCGGGACGCGGGCTACCGGGGCCGCCATGGCGGCAGCCGGGCGGAACGGCCCAGCCGGGTAGCCGGGGATCACCGCGACCGGGGCAGCGAGGACAGCGGGGCCCGGTCCGAGGAGTCCCGGGCTGGCTGGGCCGGCCAGGATCGCCGGGGCAGGGACGACGCTTGGGCCTGGGAGGACGAGTACCCCGGCGATGGCGAGCACCGGGGCGGCGGGCACGGGCGGGACGCCACCGGCGGAGCCGAGGGAAACGAGCGGCTCACCGCGCTGACCGGCGGCGTGCTGCTGGTGCTGTTCGCGGCCGAGGGCTTCACGATCCTGTCCGTCCACAAGCTGCTCACGCTGCACTTCTTCCTCGGCATGCTGCTGATCGGCCCCGTTCTGCTCAAGGCCTGCGCGGTCCTGTACCGGTTCGTGCGCTACTACACCGGGGCGGCGGAGTACCGCCGGAAGGGGCCGCCCGCGCCGCTGCTGCGCGTGCTCGGTCCCGTTGTCATGATCACGTCCCTGACGGTGCTCGGCACCGGGGTCATGCTGGCCATCACCGGCCCCAGCGGGCTGGGGACGTGGCTGTTCCTGCACCGGGCCTCGTTCGTCCTGTGGTTCGGCGCCATGACCGTGCACGTGCTTGCCTACGTCTGGCGGCTGCCGCGGCTGATCAGCGGCGATCTGGTCACCCGTGCGAGCTACCGGGCACAGGAGGTGCTGGCCGGCCGCCCGGCCCGGTTCCTGCTGCTCGCGGCGTCGCTGCTGACCGGCCTGCTGCTCGCCATGCTCACCGTCCACCGCACGGGTGTCTGGCTGGGCGTAGGCCACTAACCTCGGAGCATGGCGGATATCGTCATCCGGCCCAGCGTGCCGGAGGACGCGGCGGCCGTGGAGCGGCTGCGCGTCGCCGGGTGGCAGACGGCCTACCGGGGGATCCTGCCGGACGACTACCTCGACAGCCTGCCGGTGGACGTCGGCCGGCGGCGCCGGCACATGGCGGCCCTGCCGGCCGGGATCACCGACAGCGTCGCGACCGACGGCGGCGCCATCGTCGGCTGGGCCTCCTGCGGGCCCGGCCGCGACCCGGACCGGCCAGGGCCCCGGCACGGCGAGATCATGGCCTGCTACGTGCATCCGGGCACGTGGCGGAGGGGCGTGGGCCGCCTGCTCATGGTGCACGCGATCGAGATGCTGACCGCGGCCGGCCGGGACGACATCACCCTGTGGGTGCTGGAGGACAACGACCAGGCCCGGCGCTTCTATGAGGCGCTTGGGTTCAAGCCCGACGGCACGCGCAAGATCCGGGATTACGGCGCGCCCGTGGCCACAGTGCGGTACCGGCGGCCGGCCGCCGGCCAACCATAACCCGGGTATTTCCCCAGCCACGTTCGGTGACTTTTGCCGCGGCTTGCAATACGTTGTGCTCCACCACATATCGAGCGCGCCCCGGTGCCGGTCATTTGGTGGCCGGCATTCCTGCGGCAGCGCTTATGACAGGACGATGTCATGGCTGATCCCGACGACTGCGCCGCCGTTCTCGCCGCGGTGCGGCTCGGCTGGTACCTGGCCGAGGTGCGCGGCCGGAACCGCCCGGGCGCCCATCCGGTCGCGCAGGTGAAACTGCCCGAGCGGACGGATCACGCGCTGCCGCTCGAAATGGAGCGCACGGCACCCGAATTGCGCATTGAGGCGCAGGCGGTTCTGAAAGCCCTTGCTAACCGGATCGGTGTTGACCGGGAGGCCTCCGGAACCAGCTTCGCGGGTGCCGTGGACCGGTCGGCCAGGAGCCTCGCCGCGGCATCCGGCCCCGCCCGTGCGGCGCTCGATGCGGACGGCGCCAGCGCCGGGGCCGGCGGCGCGGTGGTCAGGCTGCTGGCCGGCGCGGCCAAAGGCATCGCGGGCATGGCCAGGCCCGCCGGTACAGAGGGCGTTTCGAAGAGCCCCGCCGAGGCTCCCGCCGCCGACGGCACCCAGGCCGGCGACTGGGATTCCCTGGAGGAACTGATCTACCGGTTCGACGCGCACATCCAGGACACCCTGACCGCGCGTTCGGACACCGTGGCCTGCGGCTATCAGCTCGGCCGCGCCCTTGCCGAGTGCTACTGGGCACTGGAGCCCGGCCCGCCCGAAAAGCCGGAGACCTGGGCCTCCTGGTCGTTTCTGCTCGGCCAGGAACGCTGCCGCGAAATCGGGCGGCTGCTGGGCCGGCTTTCCGCTTACTTTCACCCGTACACGGCGGCGGCCATCGCCGGCTCGGTCCAGGTCTGGGGGAGCGTCGCCGAATCGCCCGACTGGCGGCAGGCCGCCTACCCCAAGCTGTACGACCAAATACGGCGCTGGTACGAACTCATCCTGCTCAAGCAGGATCCGACCACGCTCATCCAGCCCTACCAGCTATTGCGGAATTACCGCCTGGTCTGGCGGACGATCCGCGGGTTCTGGCCCCAGCTCGTGCTGGCCGCCCTGGCCGCGGGTGCGGTGGCCGTGTTCGCCTGGCTGCTTACCAAGCCGGGCGTCAGCTCGGCTGTCAAGACCCTGCTGGCTGCCCTCGGGATCGCCGGGTTCTCGGTTGCCGGGCTGGCGGCGAAGGTGCAGAACGAGGCCCAGGCCTTGGTCAAGAGGCTCAAGCAGGACGCCTACACCGACTTGATCGGGCTGGCTATCACCACCGCCCCGCTGCCGCCCAGGTCCGTGCGGGCGCCTGGCAAGTCCGCGATGTTCCGGGCGCGGACGCCGAAGGGGAAAATGACGGCCATGCTGCGGCAGCGGGCCATCACCCCGGTCACCCCGAACTGACCCGGGGAGGTTTGCTGGCCCGCTAGCAGCGCGGGGCTGGCGGCGCTTTCCCGGCCTCCGTGCCACGTGGGCGGTCCGCGCGCCAGGTGGGAGCCGCTCAGGAGCCGGGGGTGGCCAGCCAGGCGTCGATGCCGGCCAGCAGGCGGCCGGCGATCGCGGGGGGCGCCGTTGATCCGCGCACCGACATCCTGGCCAGCTCGGCGACCTCGGCGTCGTCAAGGCCGTGCACGAGGCGGGCGATCTCGTACTGGGCCGCCAGCCGGGAACCGAATAGCAGCGGGTCGTCGGCCCCGAGCGCGACCGGCACCCCCTCGTCGAGCAGCGTGCGCAGCGGTACGTCGGCCGGGCGGGGGGCGATCCCCAGCGCCACGTTCGAGGTCGGGCAGACCTCGCAGGTGATGCCGCTGGCCGCGAGGCGCTTGGTCAGCTCCCGGTCGGTGGCGGCGGCCACGCCGTGGCCGATGCGGTCCGCGTGCAGCGCGTCGAGGCAGGCCCGTACGCTGTCCGCCCCGGCCAGCTCACCCCCGTGTGGGGCCAGCAGCAGGCCGGCCCGGCCGGCGATGCGGAACGCGGGCGCGAAATCGGCCGCGGCGCCGCGCCGTTCGTCGTTGCTGAGGCCGAACCCGGCCACGCCGCGCCCCACGTACTGTGCCGCGAGCCGGGCCAGCGTCCGCGCCTCCAGCGGGTGCTTGGTCCGGTTCGCCGCGATGATCACCCCGATGCCCACCCCGGTCGCGGCCGTGGCCCGCTGCGCCGCTTCGAGCACCAGCTCCACCGTGGGGGTGAGGCCGCCGAAGCGCGCCGCGTACCCGGAGGGGTCCACCTGGATCTCCAGCCAGCCCGACCCGTCCGCGCGCTCGTCCGCCGCGGTCTCGGCAAGCAGCCGGAACACGTCCTCGGGCCGGCGGAGCACCGAGCGGGCGATGTCGTACAGCCGCTGGAACCGGAACCAGCCCCGCTCGTCGGTGCCGCTCAGCCGGGGCGGCCAGGCGGCGGCGAGCGCCTCCGGCAGGTGCACCCCGCGCTCGTGGGCCAGCTCGACCAGCGTGGCGTGCCGCATGGCGCCGGTGAAGTGCAGGTGCAGGTGCGCCTTGGGCAGTGCGGCAAGCGGGCGCACGATCGGGGCCGCCCCGCGTTATCTCGCCTGGGCGAGGAGCTTGCCGATCCTGGTGATGCCCTCCTCCAGGTCCGCGTCACCCAGGGCACAGGACAGCCGGAAGTACCCCGGGGTGCCGAACGCCTCGCCCGGCACCAGGGCGACGTCCGCGTTCTCCAGGATCAGCTCGGCGAGTTCCGCCGTGCTCTCGGGCCGGCGGCCGGCGAGTTCCTTGCCGAGGACGCCCTTGACGGAGGGGTAGCAGTAAAACGCTCCCTCGGGAAGGGGACTCCTCACCCCGGGAATCTCGTTAAGCATGCTGGTCATGGTGAGGCGGCGCCGGCTGAAAGCTTCGCGCATGCGCTCAACCGCCGACAGGTCGCCGGTGACCGCGGCGAGCGCGGCCGCCTGGGCCACGTTGCAGACGTTCGAGGTGGCGTGGGACTGGAGGTTAGCCGCCGCCTTGACCACGTCGGGCGGGCCGATCATCCAGCCAACCCGCCACCCGGTCATCGCGTAGGTCTTCGCCACCCCGTTGAGGACCACGCACCGGTCGGCGAGTTCCGGCGCGGCCACTGCGATCGAGGCGAAGCGGGCGCCGTCGTAGACCAGGTGCTCGTAGATCTCGTCGGTGATCACCCACAGGCCGGCCCCGGCGGCCCACCGGCCGATCTCGGCCACCTGCTCAGGCGGGTAAACCGCGCCCGTCGGGTTGGACGGCGACACGAACATCAGCACCTTGGTCCGTGGCGTGCGGGCGGCTTCCAGGTCCGCGACCGAGGTCAGGTAGCCGGTCCGCTCGTCGGCGAGCACCGGCACCGGCACGCCGCCGGCCAGCGTGATCGCCTCCGGGTAGGTGGTCCAGTAAGGGGTCGGCAGGAGCACCTCGTCGCCGGGATCGAGCAGCGTCGCGAACGTCTGGTAGACGGCCTGCTTGCCCCCGTTGGTGATCAGCACCTGGCCGGCGCTGACCTGGTAGCCGGAGTCGCGGGCGGTCTTGGCGGCGACCGCCTCCCGCAGTTCCGGCAGCCCGGGCGTGGGGGAGTAGTGGTGGAAGCGGGGATCGGCGCAGGCGCGCACCGCCGCCGCCACGATGTAATCGGGCGTGGGGAAGTCCGGTTCCCCCGCGCCGAAGCCGATCACCGGCCTGCCCGCCGCCTTCAGCGCTCGTGCTTTCGCGTCCACGGCGAGCGTCGCCGACTCGGTGATGCTGCCGACACGCTCGGAGATGCGACGATGGGCCACTGTCATGCCCCCAGTCTGTCACTGCGGTGGCGCCGCTGCGGCTCATCGCTGGCCTGGATGGTTCGACGCCGCAGCGCTGGGCAACTACACTGCACCCATTGGTGGCGGTTCACTTCACTGGCCCCGTGCGCCAGCCTGGGCTGATGAGGCAGGTGATGGGAAGCGCCGCAGCAAGGTGGTAGGGCCGTTTGATCCCGGCCAGGCCATCACAGGGCAGTAGCTCAATTGGCTAGAGTCCCGGTCTCCAAAACCGGTGGTTGGGGGTTCGAGTCCCTCCTGCCCTGCGAGCATGGCTCGCGGCCTGCGAGCCTGCGGCATCAGCAGTAACGACCAGCGTTGTTCAGGTGAGGACATGGCGACTCAGCTGCGTGGCCAGCGAGCGGACAAGCGGGACAAGCCCGGCCCGGCTAAGCGGGACCGGACAAGCCCCGCGCTGTTCGTTCGGCAGGTCATCGCCGAACTGCGCAAGGTCATCTGGCCGACCCGCCGGGAACTGCGCACGTACACGGTCGTGGCCCTGGTGTTCATACTGGTGATGGTCGCGATCGTGACCAGTCTGGACTACGCGTTCACCAAGCTGGTGATCGCGGCCTTCGGCTGAGCCCGGCGGTGGCGCGCGCGGCGCGCTACCGGGACGCCGCGGCCGGGTGGCCCTGCGCCAGGAATGGTGCTCCTGGGCTGGCGCCGCAACGATAGCCGGGGAGCCGGCGCGCCGGGAGGACTTTTGGCGCCGGTGCCGCCCAGCGAGAGTGGAGAGAAGAGCAACCGTGTCCGAGTCCCAAGTGCACGTCAGTGATGAGACGGAGGATGCTCCGGTTACCAACGGTGAGGTTGGTGAGGCCGACGTGTCCGGTGAAGTCGACGCGCCTGAAGAGTCCTTCGAGGGCGACGAGGCCGACGAGGCCGACGAGGCCAGTGGGCTTGACGGCGCCGGCCCGGCCGGCGAGACCGAGGCCGAGGCCGACGGCGAGACCGAGGCCGACGGCGACGCCGGGGCCGGTGAGGGCGAGGGCGAGGGCGAGGCCGCGGACGGCGCCGGTGACCTCGACCCGGTCGCACGGTTCACCACCGAGCTGAGGCAGCTGCCTGGCGAGTGGTACGTGGTCCACTCCTACGCGGGATACGAGAACCGGGTGAAGGCCAACCTGGAAAGCCGCATCCAGTCGCTGAACATGGAGGACTTCATCTTCCAGATCGAGGTGCCGGTGCACCAGGTGATGGAGATCAAGGGCGGCAAGCGGCAGCAGGTCTCGGAGAAGGTGCTGCCCGGCTACATCCTGGTCCGGATGGAGCTCACCGACGAGTCCTGGGCGGTCGTCCGCAACACCCCGGGGGTGACCGGATTCGTGGGCCTGTCCAGCAGGCCGTCCCCGCTCAGCCTTGCCGAGGTCGCCTCCCTGCTGGCTCCCGAGCCCGAGGAGGCGGCGGCGAAGGCGGAGGTCACCCGGGCCGCCGTGGAATTTTCTGTGGGCGAATCGGTTACCGTGATGGACGGTCCGTTCGCGACGCTCCCGGCTACCGTGAACGAGATCAACCCCGATACCCAGAAACTCAAGGTGCTGGTATCGATCTTTGGCCGGGAGACCCCGGTCGAGCTCTCTTTTGACCAGGTCTCCAAGATCTGATCCATACCAGGCAGGCGTGAGGTTAGGACAGCAGCTGATGGCGGCTCCACGAAAGAAGAAGATCGCTGCGGTAGTCAAGGTGCAGCTCAACGCTGGTGCGGCTACCCCGGCGCCGCCGGTGGGCACGGCACTCGGCCCGCACGGCGTCAACATCATGGACTTCTGCAAGCAGTACAACGCGGCGACCGAGTCGCAGCGCGGCAACGTCATACCGGTGGAGATCACGATCTACGAGGACAGGTCGTTCTCGTTCATCACCAAGACCCCGCCGGCTCCCGAGCTGATCAAGAAGGCGGCGGGCGTGGCCAAGGGCAGCGGCACGCCGCACACGGACAAGGTCGGCTCGATCACCGCCGCACAGGTGCGCGAGATCGCACAGACCAAGATGCCGGACCTCAATGCGACCACGATGGAGGCCGCCGAGAAGATCATCGCGGGCACCGCCCGCTCGATGGGCATCACCGTTCAGGGCTGAGCACCCTCAGCCCCGTGGCAGGGCCCGCGCTGGCCCGCAGACCACGACCTCCGCAGCGAACCAAGGAGCAACCATGAAGCGCAGCAAGGGGTACCGCGCGGGCGCGGCCCAGATCGACCGGACCAAGCTGTACAGCCCCGCCGAGGCGGTGGCGCTGGCCAGGCAGACCTCTCCCGCCAAGTTCGACCCGACCGTCGAGGTCGCCCTCCGGCTCGGCGTCGACCCGCGTAAGGCGGACCAGATGGTCCGCGGCACCGTGAACCTGCCGAACGGCACCGGCAAGACCGCCCGCGTGCTGGTCTTCGCCACCGGCGCCCGGGCCGAGGAGGCCCGGGCCGCGGGGGCCGACTACGTCGGCTCCGACGACCTGGTCGAGCGCATCCAGGGTGGGTGGCTCGACTTCGACGCTGCGGTCGCCACCCCCGACCTGATGGGCAAGGTCGGCCGGCTCGGCCGGATCCTCGGCCCGCGTGGGCTCATGCCCAACCCCAAGACCGGCACGGTCACCCCGGACGTGGGCCGGGCGGTGAGCGAGATCAAGGGCGGGAAGATCGAGTTCCGGGTGGACCGGCACGGCAACCTGCACTTCATCATCGGCAAGGGGTCGTTCACCGATCAGGCCCTGGTGGAGAACTACGCCGCCGCCATCGATGAGATTCTCCGGCTCAAGCCGTCGGCCGCCAAGGGCCGCTACCTGAGGAAGGCGGCGATCACCACGACGATGGGCCCGAGCGTCCCGGTCGACCCGGCCAAGACCCGCGGCCTGGCCGAGGAGTTCGAGGAAGCAGCAGGCTGAACCCTCCCGCGATGCGCGTAACGGGCTCGCGGATTCGGGTATCCTTTATACAAGCCAAAGACCGTCGGCCGTTGCCGCGTGCATGCACGCGGTGACCGAAGGACCCGCGAGAGCGGGCGGCCCGCGCAGGCGTCCGAGCTGCATCGCCGCTCCGGCCCATGCCGGACGGTGCCACGCCCTGGTGCGCTGCGCCGGGGCGTTCGCCTTTGTGGGCGCCTTCCCCGCCGGTCGCAAACAGCAGCCGGCGGCGGCCCGTGATCCTCGGGGCCGCTCCCGGACCAGAAACCGGGCCGCGCCCGGGCAGGCCGAAACGGGCCGCCCGGACCGGGCCGGGCCGAAAGGAGGCCCATGGCCAACGCTGAGAAGGTGGCCACGGTGGCCGAGCTCACCGAGCGGTTCCAGACCTCGAACGGGGCTGTGCTGGCCAACTACCGCGGGCTGACCGTGGCCCAGCTGGCAGAGCTGCGCCGCTCGCTCGGTGACCGGGCCACGTTCGCCGTGGTCAAGAACACCCTGACGAAGATCGCGGCCACCGAGGCGGGCGTCGCCGACCAGCTCGGCAGCCTGCTGACCGGGCCGTCGGCGATCGCGTTCGTCAAGGGCGACGTGGTGGAGGCGGCCAAGGGGCTGCGCGACTTCGCCAAGGCCAATCCCGCGCTGGAGATCAAGGGCGGGGTCATCGACGGAAAGTCGATGAGCCCGGCCGAGATCGAGCGGCTGGCCGACCTGGAGTCGCGGGACGTCCTGCTGGCGATGCTGGCCGGTGCCATCAAGGCGTCGATGGCGAACGCCGCGGCCACCATGGCCGCGCTGCCCACCCAGATGGCCAGGCTGGCCGCCGCGCTCGAGGCGAAGCGCACCGCCGAGGAAGGTGCCCCCGCGCCGCCGGTGACCGAAGATTCGGCACCAAACGCAGACGGCGTGGCCGGTGGCGACCCGCAGGCGGCCGAAGACCCACAGACGACTAAAGAAGACGCAACGGAGGACTGATCACACATGGCGAAGCTGAGCACGAGCGACCTGCTCGACGCGTTCAAGGAGATGACCCTCCTGGAGCTGTCGGACTTCGTGAAGGAGTTCGAGGAGACTTTTGACGTGAAGGCCGCGGCCCCGGTCGCGGTCGCGGCCGCACCGGCCGGCGGCGGTGCCGCCGCGGCGCCGGAAGTCGAGGAGAAGGACGAGTTCGACGTCATCCTGGAGGCGGCGGGCGACAAGAAGATCCAGGTCATCAAAGAGGTCCGGTCGCTGACCAGCCTCGGCCTCAAGGAGGCCAAGGACCTGGTGGACGGCGCTCCGCAGCCGGTCCTGGAGCGCGCGAACAAGGAGGCCGCGGAGAAGGCCAAGGCTGCCCTCGAGGGCGCCGGGGCCACCGTCACGGTCAAGTAAGCAATGCTGGCGGCCGCGCGGCCGCCACAGCACAAGGGCCCGGCCGCGTGATCACGCCGGCCGGGCAACTGTTGTCTGCGGTATGGGGTAGCAGGCGTACCCGCGCTACCTCAGAAGACGGCCCGTCTTCCGCGCCGAACCACTAGACTTACCCCGAGGGTCGGGATCTACACCACGTGCTGGATGTGGCGTTCGTCACGTCGATGAGATGCCCTCGTCAGGCCTGATGGACTTGACGTTTCGCCCAGAACCAGCCATGCTGCGGAGAACTGTGAACGTCATAAAGAGATACACTTGACAAGTAGTGTAGCTGGTGGCTACACTACCAATTTGCGCTGCACTCTAACGTCCTCGACCTGCCCGAACCCCTCGTGGCGTGTCCGTGGGCGTTTTGCGTGCGTGCGGTGAAATTCCGCCGTGAACTCTGGAAGGACCCCTGTTGGCAGCATCGCGCAGCGCCTCGGCCACCGCTTCCGCCACTCGTCGTATCTCATTCGCCCGCATCAAAGAACCCCTAGAGGTTCCCAGCCTCCTTGCCTTGCAGACCGAGTCGTTTGACTGGCTGCTGGGCAACGAGCGCTGGCTTGCCCGGATCGAGGCGGCCAAGAAGGCCGGCGACAAGGACGTTCCTGAGCAGTCGGGGCTTGAGGAGATCTTCGAGGAAATCAGCCCGATCGAAGACTTCACCGGAACCATGTCCCTGTCGTTCCGTGATCATCGCTTCGAGCCGCCCAAGTACTCCGTCGAGGAGTGCAAGGACAAGGACATGACGTACTCCGCGCCCATGTTCGTGACGGCGGAGTTCATCAATAACAGCACAGGGGAGATCAAGAGCCAGACCGTTTTCATGGGCGACTTCCCGCTCATGACCCCCAAGGGCACCTTCATCATCAACGGCACCGAGCGCGTTGTGGTCTCGCAGCTGGTCCGGTCGCCCGGGGTCTACTTCGACCGGCAGGTGGACAAGACCTCGGACAAGGACATCTACAGCTGCAAGGTGATCCCCTCCCGCGGTGCGTGGCTCGAGTTCGAGATCGACAAGCGGGACAGCGTCGGCGTGCGGATCGACCGCAAGCGGAAGCAGAGCGTCACCGTGCTGCTGAAGGCTCTCGGCTGGGACGAGGCCCGGATCCTCGAGCGGTTCGGCGACTACGAGTCGATGCGGGCCACCCTGGAGAAGGACCACACCACCAGCCAGGATGACGCGCTGCTCGACATCTACCGCAAGCTGCGCCCGGGTGAGCCGCCGACCAGGGAGTCCGCGCAGGCCCTGCTGGACAACCTGTACTTCAACGGCAAGCGCTACGACCTGGCCAAGGTCGGCCGGTACAAGATCAACAAGAAGCTCGGCCTGGGCCAGCCGATCCGGCAGGGCACGCTCACCGAGGAAGACATCGTCGCCACCATCGAGTACCTGGTCCGCCTGCACGCGGGCGAGGAGGAGATGAAGGTCGGCGAGGCGATCATCCCGGTCGAGGTGGACGACATCGACCACTTCGGTAACCGGCGGCTGCGCACCGTCGGTGAGCTGATCCAGAACCAGGTGCGGCTCGGCCTGGCCCGGATGGAGCGGGTCGTCCGGGAGCGGATGACCACCCAGGACGTCGAGGCGATCACGCCGCAGACCCTGATCAACATCCGGCCGGTCGTCGCCTCCATCAAGGAGTTCTTCGGCACCAGCCAGCTGTCGCAGTTCATGGACCAGACCAACCCGCTCGCCGGGCTCACCCACAAGCGGCGCCTGTCGGCGCTGGGCCCGGGTGGCCTGTCCCGTGAGCGGGCCGGGTTCGAGGTCCGCGACGTGCACCCGTCCCACTACGGCAGGATGTGCCCGATCGAGACGCCGGAAGGCCCGAACATCGGGCTGATCGGGTCGCTGTCGTCCTACGGACGGGTCAACGAGTTCGGCTTCGTGGAGACGCCCTACCGCAAGGTCAAGGGCGGCAAGGTCACCGCGCAGATCGACTACCTCACCGCCGACGAGGAAGACCGGCACGTCATCGCGCAGGCCAACGCGCCGCTCGAGGCCGACGACTCCTTCGCTGAAGACCGCATCCTGGTCCGCCGCAAGGGCGGCGAGGTCGACTACATCCCGCCGGACGACGTGGACTACATGGACGTCTCGCCGCGCCAGATGGTGTCGGTGGCGACCGCCATGATCCCGTTCCTGGAGCACGACGACGCCAACCGCGCCCTCATGGGCTCGAACATGCAGCGGCAGTCCGTCCCGCTCCTGCGCAGCGAGGCACCGCTGGTCGGCACCGGGATGGAGTACCGCGCCGCGGTGGACGCGGGCGACGTGATCGTGGCCGAGGCGCCCGGCGTGGTGGAGGAGGTCTCCGCCGACTACGTGACGGTCACCAACGACGACGGCACGCAGACCGTGTACCGCATAGCCAAGTTCCAGCGGTCCAACCAGGGCACCTGCTTCAACCAGAAGCCGGTGGTCACCGAGGGCCAGCGCGTGGAGCAGGGCCAGGTCATCGCAGACGGCCCGTGCACGTCCCAGGGTGAGATGGCGCTCGGCCGCAACCTGCTGGTCGCGTTCATGCCCTGGGAGGGCCACAACTACGAGGACGCGATCATCCTGTCCCAGCGGCTGGTGCAGGATGACGTCCTCTCCTCGATCCACATCGAGGAGCACGAGGTGGACGCGCGGGACACCAAGCTCGGCCCCGAGGAGATCACCAGGGACATCCCGAACGTCTCCGACGAGGTCCTGGCCGACCTCGACGACCGCGGCATCATCCGCATCGGTGCCGAGGTCGTCACCGGCGACATCCTGGTGGGCAAGGTCACCCCCAAGGGCGAGACCGAGCTCACCCCCGAGGAGCGGCTGCTGCGGGCCATCTTCGGCGAGAAGGCCCGGGAGGTCCGGGACACCTCGCTGAAGGTGCCGCACGGCGAGTCCGGCAAGGTGATCGGCGTCCGGGTGTTCACCAGGGAGGACGGGGACGAGCTCCCGCCCGGCGTGAACCAGCTGGTGCGCGTCTACGTGGCGGCCAAGCGGAAGATCACCGACGGTGACAAGCTGGCGGGCCGGCACGGGAACAAGGGCGTCATCGCGAAGATCCTGCCCATCGAGGACATGCCGTTCCTCCAGGACGGGACGCCGGTCGACATCGTGCTCAACCCGCTCGGTGTGCCCGGCCGTATGAACGTCGGCCAGGTGCTCGAGACCCACCTCGGCTGGGTCGCCAACGCCGGCTGGAAGGTCGACGGCGACGACGCGGAGTGGAAGAAGCGCCTCAAGGCGATCGGCGCCGCGGACGCGGCGCCGGGTGCCCCGGTGGCCACGCCGGTCTTCGACGGCGCCCGCGAGGAGGAGATCACCGGGCTGCTCGACGCCACGCTGCCCAACCGTGACGGGCAGCGCCTGGTCGGCAGCAGCGGCAAGGCCATGCTGTACGACGGCCGGACCGGCGAGCCCTTCAAGGACCCGATCTCGGTGGGCTACATCTACATCCTCAAGCTGCTGCACCTGGTCGATGACAAGATCCACGCCAGGTCCACCGGACCTTACTCGATGATCACCCAGCAGCCGCTGGGCGGCAAGGCGCAGTTCGGCGGGCAGCGGTTCGGCGAGATGGAGGTGTGGGCGCTGGAGGCATACGGCGCCGCGTACGCCCTCCAGGAACTGCTCACGATCAAGTCCGACGACGTCCTCGGCCGTGTCAAGGTCTACGAGGCGATCGTGAAGGGGGAGAACATCCCCGAGCCCGGTATCCCGGAATCGTTCAAGGTGCTGATCAAGGAGATGCAGTCACTGTGCCTCAACGTCGAGGTGCTCTCCAGCGACGGTGCCGCAATCGAGATGCGGGACACCGACGAGGATGTCTTCCGCGCCGCCGAGGAACTCGGCATCGACCTGTCCCGGCGTGAGCCGAGCAGCGTTGAAGAGGTCTGAATCTAGGAACTACCCCAGGGGATAACACACGTGCTTGACGTCAACTTCTTCGACGACCTGCGCATTGGCCTAGCCACCGCGGACGACATCAGACAGTGGTCACACGGCGAGGTCAAGAAGCCCGAGACCATCAACTACCGCACGCTCAAGCCGGAAAAGGACGGGCTCTTCTGCGAGAAGATCTTCGGCCCGACCCGGGACTGGGAGTGCTACTGCGGCAAGTACAAGCGGGTCAGGTTCAAGGGCATCATCTGCGAACGCTGCGGCGTCGAGGTCACTCGCGCCAAGGTGCGGCGGGAGCGGATGGGGCACATCGAGCTCGCCGCCTCGGTCACGCACATCTGGTACTTCAAGGGTGTGCCGAGCCGGCTTGGCTACCTGCTCGACCTGGCACCGAAGGACCTGGAAAAGGTCATCTACTTCGCCGCCTACATGATCACGCACGTGGACACCGACGCCCGCGACCGTGATCTGCCCTCGCTGGAGGCCCGGCTCTCGGTCGAGCGCCAGCAGATCGAGCAGCGGCGCGACGCCGACATCGAGGCCAGGCAGGCCAAGCTGGAGGCGGACCTCGCCGAGCTGGAGGCGGCCGGGGCCAAGGGTGACGCGCGCCGCAAGGTCAGGGAGAGCTCTGACCGCGAGTGCCGCCAGCTCCGCGACCGGGCCCAGCGGGAGCTGGACCGGATCGAGGAGGTCTGGAACCGGTTCCGCAACCTCAAGGTCCAGGACCTGGAGGGCGACGAGCTGCTCTACCGCGAGATGCGCGACCGGTACGGCCGCTACTTCCGCGGTGGCATGGGCGCGCAGGCGATCCAGGAGCGGCTGGCCAGCTTCGACCTGGAGGGCGAGGCGCAGTCGCTGCGCGACATCATCCGTACCGGCAAGGGGCAGCGCAAGGCGCGCGCGCTCAAGCGGCTGAAGGTGGTGTCGGCGTTCCTGTCCACCAGGAACAGCCCGATGGGGATGGTGCTCGACTGCATCCCGGTGATCCCGCCGGACCTGCGCCCGATGGTGCAGCTCGACGGCGGCCGGTTCGCCACCTCCGACCTGAACGACCTGTACCGCCGGGTGATCAACCGGAACAACCGGCTCAAGCGGCTGCTTGACCTCGGCGCGCCGGAGATCATCGTCAACAACGAGAAGCGGATGCTCCAGGAGGCCGTGGACTCGCTGTTCGACAACGGCCGCCGCGGCCGCCCGGTCACCGGGCCGGGCAACCGCCCGCTGAAGTCGCTGTCCGACATGCTCAAGGGCAAGCAGGGCCGGTTCCGCCAGAACCTGCTCGGCAAGCGCGTCGACTACTCCGGCCGCAGCGTCATCGTGGTCGGCCCGCAGCTCAGGCTGCACCAGTGCGGGCTGCCCAAGGAGATGGCGGTCGAGCTCTTCAAGCCCTTCGTCATGAAGCGGCTGGTGGACCTCAACCACGCGCAGAACATCAAGTCCGCCAAGCGGATGGTGGAGCGCGCCAGGCCGGTGGTCTGGGACGTGCTCGAAGAGGTCATCGCCGAGCACCCGGTGCTGCTGAACCGGGCGCCGACGCTGCACCGGCTGGGCATCCAGGCGTTCGAGCCGCAGCTCGTCGAGGGCAAGGCCATCCAGATCCACCCGCTGGTCTGCACCGCCTTCAACGCGGACTTCGACGGCGACCAGATGGCCGTGCACCTGCCGCTGTCCGCCGAGGCCCAGGCCGAGGCCCGGATCCTGATGCTGTCCACCAACAACATCCTCAAGCCGGCCGACGGCAAGCCGGTCACCATGCCCACCCAGGACATGGTGATCGGGATCTACTGCCTGACCAGGGCGGCGGACGAGGGCACCGGGCAGGGCCGGATCTTCGCCTCTCCGTCGGAGGCCATCATGGCCTACGACCGGAACGAGCTGGACCTCCAGGCCAAGATCCAAATCCGGCTCCGGGGCGTGACCCCGCCGCGGGACTTCCAGCCGCCCGAGGGGTGGGAGGAAGGCAGCCCGTTCCGCATCGAGACCACGCTCGGCCGGACCATCTTCAACGAGGCCCTGCCCGCGGACTTCCCGTACGTCAACTACGAGGTGGGCAAGAAGCAGCTCTCGGCGATCGTCAACGAGCTCGCGGAGACCTACCCCAAGGTGGACGTGGCGAACGCGCTGGACAACCTCAAGGATGCCGGCTTCCGCTGGGCCACCCGCGCGGGCGTGACGATCGCGATCGAGGACGTGGTCGCCCCGCCGAACAAGGCGCAGATCCTGGAGAACTACGAGAAGCGGGCCGACAAGGTCCAGCGCGAGTACGAGCGCGGCCTGATCACCGACGAGGAGCGGCGCCAGGAGCTCATCGAGATCTGGACGCACGCGACCGCCGATGTGGCCAAGGACATGGAGGCGGCCTTCCCGGAGACCAACTCGGTCTGGATGATGGTCAACTCCGGCGCGCGTGGTAACCCGATGCAGGTGCGCCAGATCGCTGGCATGCGAGGCCTGGTGTCCAACCCCAAGGGTGAGACGATCCCGCGGCCGATCAAGTCCAGCTTCCGCGAGGGTCTGTCCGTGCTGGAGTACTTCATCTCCACGCACGGCGCCCGCAAGGGCCTGGCCGACACCGCGCTGCGCACCGCCGACTCGGGGTACCTGACCCGGCGCCTGGTGGACGTGGCGCAGGACGTCATCGTCCGTGAGGAGGACTGCGGCACCGACCGGGCGCTGGTGATGCGGATCGCCGAGCGCGGCGCCGACGGCAGCCTGCGCAAGCTGGCCAACATCGAGAACACCGGCACCGGCCGCACCCTCGCCGAGGACGTCGAGGCGGACGGCACGGTGCTCGCGGCCGCGGGCACCGACACGACCGAGGCGATGATCGACCAGTTCGTGGCGGCCGGGGTGGACTCCCTGCGCACGCACAGCGTGCTGGTCTGCGAGTCGAAGGTCGGCGTCTGCGCCAAGTGCTACGGGCGGTCGCTGGCCACCGGCAAGCGGGTCGACGTCGGCGAGGCGGTGGGCATCGTCGCGGCGCAGTCGATCGGCGAGCCCGGCACCCAGCTGACCATGCGGACCTTCCACACCGGTGGTGTGGCCGGCCAGGACATCACCCACGGCCTGCCCCGGATCCAGGAGCTGTTCGAGGCCCGGATCCCCAAGGGCATGGCCCCCATCAGCGAGGTGGAGGGCCAGGTCAAGCTCGAGGAGACCGAGAAGGCCCGCAAGATCATCGTCGTGCCCGACGACGGCGGCGAGGAGGTCGCCGTCCCGGTCCCGATGCGGTCGCGGCTGCTGGTCTCCGACGGCGACCACGTGACGGTTGGCCAGCAGCTCATCCAGGGCGCGGTCAACCCGCACGAGGTGCTCCGGATCCTCGGCTCGCGCGAGGTGCAGATGCACCTGGTGCACGAGGTGCAGGAGGTGTACCGGTCGCAGGGTGTGTCCATCCACGACAAGCACATCGAGATCATCATCCGGCAGATGCTCAAGCGGGTGAACGTGCTGGAGTCCGGCGACACCGAGCTGCTGCCCGGTGAGCTGGTGGAACGGCCGAGGTTCGAGGAGATCAACCGCGGCGTGGTCGAGGAGCGCGGCACGCCCGCGTCGGGCCGGCCGGTGCTGATGGGCATCACCAAGGCCTCGCTCGCCACCGAGTCGTGGCTGTCCGCGGCCTCGTTCCAGGAGACGACCCGGGTGCTCACCGACGCGGCCATCCACGCCAAGTCCGACCCGCTGCTCGGGCTGAAGGAGAACGTCATCATCGGCAAGCTGATCCCGGCCGGCACCGGAATGCTCCGGTACCGCACGGTCCGGGTGGAGCCCACCGAGGATGCCCGGTCATCGGTCTACCCGGCCGCCGCCGCTTACGAGGAGGTGCCCGACTACGCGTTCGGGCAGCCCGCGGGCGGCGAGCCGATCCGGCTCGAGGACTACGACTTCGGCTCCTACAACCAGTAAGTAATCGCCGTCTCCCGCGGCAAGCCTCGCGCCCGGAACCGTCATGGCTCCGGGCGCGAGGCCTGGCTGGCCCGGCCTGCTCGCTGATCTTTGATCAGCTTCGCCATAGGCCGCGGTGTTGGTCCGGGGGGCCGAGCCCCCGGACCCCCGCGACTTGTGGTTGCGGCTGGGTTGGGTCGGTTTTTCGTCAAGGACAGTTCCGCCTGGTTGCGTGCGGGCCATGCCCCATGCGGCCCGGCCCCGGAACGGTTTGCGGAATAGGCCCGGCCTCCGGCGCGTTAACCCAGCGTTCGCTTTCACCATTCACTTTGCCTGCGGGCTGGCCGTTGGGTATTCTTGCTCTTCGTGCCCGGTACGCGGGCGCACGCGCGTTAGCGGGCGGCGGTCCCGTGGCTGCAAGGCCAGGGACAGCAAACGGCCACGCGCGTAGGCCTTCCCTCTCTGACATCCGGCCTCGGCTGGGGCCGGTCTGCCGTGACGGGCGCGACACGCCCGACCACGGGGGTCGGAGGCGGGGGAAAACCAGCAGGTCACGGGCATCCTTGATGCCCTGAAAACAGCAGTACCGCGCCCGGGCAGGGCGCGGGCCAGGAACGCCGTGCCACGGGCGCGGCTGGAAGAAGACGGAGACGCGGTGCCCACGATCCAGCAGTTGGTCCGCAAGGGCCGCCAGGACAAGGTAGCCAAAACCACCACGCCGGCGCTCAAGGGCAGCCCCCAGCGCCGCGGGGTTTGCACGCGCGTCTACACGACCACGCCCAAGAAGCCGAACTCCGCCCTGCGCAAGGTGGCGCGGGTCCGGCTCACCAGCCAGATCGAGGTCACCGCCTACATCCCCGGGGTCGGGCACAACCTGCAAGAGCACTCCATCGTGCTGGTGCGCGGTGGCCGGGTGCGGGACCTGCCGGGCGTCCGGTACAAGGTCATCCGCGGCTCGCTGGACACCCAGGGCGTGCGCAACCGCAAGCAGGCGCGCAGCCGCTACGGCGCGAAGAAGGAGAAGAGCTGACATGCCGCGCAAGGGCCCCGCGACCCGACGGCAGCTCGTCACCGACCCGGTGTACGGCTCGCCGCTGGTGACCGCTCTGGTCAACAAGGTGCTGCGGAGCGGCAAGCGCTCCCTGGCCGAGCGGATCGTGTACGGCGCGCTCGACGGCGCCAAGGACAAGACGGGCAACGACCCCGTGGTGACGCTCAAGCGAGCGCTCGACAACGTCAAGCCCACGCTGGAGGTCCGCAGCCGCCGGGTCGGCGGCGCGACCTACCAGGTGCCGGTCGAGGTGCGGGCCTCCCGCAGCACCACCCTGGCGCTGCGCTGGATCGTGGCCTACTCCCGCCAGCGCCGCGAGAAGACCATGACCGAGCGGCTCATGAACGAGCTGCTCGACGCCAGCAACGGCCTCGGGCAGAGCGTCAAGCGCCGCGAAGACACCCACAAGATGGCTGAATCGAACAAGGCCTTCGCCCACTACCGCTGGTAGGAAGGCCTGCCGCCTGGAGACAGGCGGCGACCATCGCTGCCAAACGGCCGGCGATGGTGATCAACGAGAGAACAGGAAACGAGCACGTGGCCACCCAGACCGCCGTGGAACTCGCCAAGGTCCGCAATATCGGGATCATGGCGCATATCGACGCGGGCAAAACGACCACTACCGAGCGGATCCTTTTCTACACCGGTATCAACTACAAGATCGGCGAGGTCCATGAGGGCGCGGCCACCATGGACTGGATGGAGCAGGAGCAGGAGCGCGGTATCACGATCACGTCGGCGGCGACCACGACGAGCTGGCGTGACCACACCATCAACATCATCGACACGCCGGGCCACGTCGACTTCACGGTCGAGGTGGAGCGGTCGCTGCGGGTCCTGGACGGAGCCGTGGCGGTGTTCGATGGCGTGGCTGGTGTCGAGCCGCAATCGGAAACCGTCTGGCGCCAGGCCGACCGGTACGGTGTACCGCGGATCTGCTTCGTCAACAAGATGGACCGGGTCGGCGCGGAGTTCCATCGCTGCGTCGACATGATCGCCGACCGCCTCGGCGCCACGCCGCTGGTCATCCAGCTTCCGTGGGGCACCGAGTCGGACTTCCGCGGCGTCATCGACCTGATCCGGATGCGGGCGCTGCTCTGGCAGACCGAGGGCAAGGGCGACCGCTACGACATCGTCGCGATCCCGCACGACCACCTCGAGGCGGCGCGTGACTGGCGCGACCGGCTGATCGAGACCATCTCCGAGAACGACGAGGAGATGATGGAGCTGTACCTCGAGGGCACCGAGCCCGGCGAGGAGCAGATCGTCGCCGCGATCCGGCGGGCCACCATCGCCGGCGGGATAACCCCGGTCCTGTGCGGCAGCGCGTTCAAGAACAAGGGCGTGCAGCCGATGCTGGACGCGATCGTGGACTACCTGCCGAGCCCGGTGGACATCCCGGCCGTGGTTGGCCACAAGGTCGGCGACGAGTCGGTGGTGATCGAGCGGCACCCCGATCCCAGCGAGCCGTTCTCCGCGCTCGCCTTCAAGATCATGTCCGACCAGCACCTGGGCAAGCTGACCTACCTGCGGATCTACTCGGGCACGCTGGAGAACGGTACCCAGGTCCTGAACTCCACCAAGGAGCGCAGGGAGCGGATCGGCAAGATCTACCAGATGCACGCGAACAAGCGTGAGGAGCGGTCGTCCGCGGTGGCGGGCCAGATCGTGGCCGTGATGGGGCTCAAGGGCACCAGCACCGGCGACACGCTGACCGCCCCGGCGGCGCCAGTCATCCTGGAGTCGATGACGTTCCCCGCGCCGGTCATCAACGTGGCGATCGAGCCGAAGACCAAGGCCGACCAGGACAAGCTGGGCACCGCCATCCAGCGGCTCGCCGAAGAGGACCCGACCTTCCAGGTCAGGACCGACGAGGAGACCGGCCAGACCATCATCTCCGGGATGGGGGAACTCCACCTGGAGGTCCTCGTCGAGCGGATGAAGCGCGAGTTCCGGGTCGAGGCCAACATCGGCCGCCCGCAGGTCGCCTACCGCGAGACCGTCCGGCGGAAGGTGGAGAAGGTCGAGTACACCCATCGCAAGCAGACCGGCGGCGCCGGCCAGTACGCGAAGGTGCTGATCAACCTGGAGCCCACCGGCGGCGACGGCGGCGGCTACGAGTTCGAGAACAAGATCCACGGCGGCCGCATCCCCCGCGAGTACATCCCCTCGGTCGATGCGGGCTGCCAGGAGGCAGCCGAGTTCGGCGTGCTGGCCGGGTACCCGATGGTGGACGTCAAGGTGACCCTCACCGACGGCGCCTACCACGAGGTCGACTCCTCCGAGCTCGCCTTCAAGATCGCCGGCTCGATGGCCTTCAAGAAGGCCGCCGCGCACGCCGACCCGGCGCTGCTCGAGCCGATGATGGCCGTCGAGGTCAGGACCCCCGACGATTACATGGGCGAGGTCATCGGGGACCTGAACAGCAGGCGTGGCCAGATCCAGGCCATGGAGGAGCGGTCAGGCACGCGGGTCGTCAAGGCGATCGTGCCGCTGTCGGAGATGTTCGGCTACGTGGGAGACCTGCGCAGCCGGACACAGGGCCGGGCGGACTACAGCATGCAGTTCGATTCGTACGCCGAAGTGCCGCCGAATATCGCCAAGGAGATCATCGCGAAAGCTCGCGGTGAGTAGCAGCAATCACAACGTCAGGAGCACAGGACCCCGCCAGGGGAGCCGGCCCCCCCGGCGGGGGTGGATCGCAACGAGGAGAATCCAGTGGCTAAGGCCAAGTTCCAGCGGACCAAGCCGCACGTGAACATCGGCACCATCGGGCACATCGACCACGGCAAGACGACACTGACCGCGGCGATCACCAAGGTGCTGCATGACAAGTACCCGGACTTGAACCCGTTCTACGCGTTCGACCAGATCGACAACGCGAAGGAAGAGAAGGAGCGCGGGATCACCATCTCGATCTCGCACGTGGAGTACCAGACCGAGCACCGTCACTACGCACACGTGGACTGCCCCGGTCACGCCGACTACATCAAGAACATGATCACCGGTGCCGCCCAGATGGACGGGGCGATCCTGGTGGTCGCGGCCACCGACGGGCCGATGCCGCAGACGCGTGAGCACGTGCTGCTCGCGCGCCAGGTCGGCGTGCCCTACATCGTGGTCGCGCTCAACAAGGCCGACATGGTCGACGACGAGGAGATCCTCGAGCTGGTCGAGCTCGAGGTACGCGAGCTGCTCACGCAGTACGAGTTCCCCGGCGACGACGTGCCGGTGATCCGGGTGTCCGCGCTCAAGGCGCTCGAGGGCGACGCCGAGTGGGGCGCCAAGGTCGCCGAACTGCTCGACGCCTGCGACGAGAGCATCCCCGAGCCGGTCCGCGAGATCGACAAGCCGTTCCTGATGCCGGTCGAGGACGTGTTCTCGATCACCGGCCGCGGCACCGTGGTGACCGGCCGGATCGAGCGCGGCAAGATCCACACCAGCGAGCAGGTCGAGATCATCGGGATCAAGGACAAGGCGCAGACCACCACCGTCACCGGGGTGGAGATGTTCCGCAAGATCCTCGATGACGGCCAGGCGGGCGACAACGTCGGGCTGCTGCTGCGCGGCATCAAGCGCGAAGAGGTGGAGCGCGGCCAGGTCGTCATCAAGCCGGGCACCAACACCCCGCACACCCTGTTCGAGGGCCAGGTCTACATCCTGTCCAAGGACGAGGGCGGGCGGCACACGCCCTTCTTCAACAACTACCGGCCGCAGTTCTACTTCCGTACCACGGACGTGACTGGTGTGGTCAGCCTGCCGGAAGGCACCGAGATGGTCATGCCCGGTGACACCACCGAGATGAAGGTCGAGCTGATCCAGCCGATCGCCATGGAGGAGGGCCTGCTGTTCGCCATCCGCGAGGGCGGCAGGACCGTGGGCTCCGGCCGGGTCACCAAGATCAACAAGTAAACCGTCGACTGCCTCCGGCCGCACTCCGCGGCCGGAGGCGGTTAACGGCCTCCAAGCAGCCCAGGCAGCGGAACGAAGACGAAGGAACACGGGTAGCCCACATGGCGGGACAGAAGATCCGCATCCGGCTCAAGGCCTATGACCACGAGGTCATCGACAGCTCGGCGCGGAAGATCGTAGACACGGTGACGCGTACCGGCGCGAAGGTGGCCGGGCCAGTGCCGCTGCCGACAGAGAAGAACGTCTACTGCGTCATCCGGTCGCCGCACAAGTACAAGGACTCGCGCGAGCACTTCGAGATGCGCACACACAAGCGCCTGATCGACATCATCGATCCCACGCCGAAGACGGTCGACTCGCTGATGCGGCTCGACCTGCCGGCCGGCGTCGACATCGAGATCAAGCTCTAGGGGAACGCACCAACATGGCCAGAGAAGTCAAAGGCGTCCTGGGCACCAAGCTCGGCATGACCCAGGTCTTCAGCGATGAGGGGAAGGTCGTCCCGGTCACCGTGGTGGCGGCCGGCCCCTGTGTCGTGACCGCGGTGCGCACCCCGGGAACGGACGGGTACTCGGCGGTGCAGCTCGGGTACGGCGAGATCGACCCGCGCCGGGTGACCAAGCCGGTCGCGGGCCACTTCACCAAGGCCGGCCTGACCCCGCGCCGGTACCTGGTCGAGCTGCGCACCGACGACGCCGACCAGTACACGCTGGGCCAGGAGCTGACCGCCGGGACGTTCGGCGCCGGCGACCTGGTGGACGTGACCGGGCGGAGCAAGGGCAAGGGCACGGCCGGCGTCATGAAGCGGCACGGCTTCAAGGGCCTGGGCGCCTCGCACGGCACCCAGCGCAAGCACAGGTCGCCGGGGTCGATCGGCGGCTGCGCGACGCCCGGGCGGGTGTTCAAGGGCGTGCGCATGGCGGGCCGGATGGGCAACGCCCGGACCACCGTGCCCCGGCTCACCGTGCACGCCGTGGACGCCGAGCGCGGCCTGCTGCTGATCAAGGGCCCGGTCCCCGGGCCCAAGGGCGGCCTGGTCCTGGTCCGCAGCGCCGCCAAGCAGCCCGTAGCTAGGGAGGCGCAGTAGTGAGCAGCGTCAGTGTGATCACGCCGTCCGGCAAGGGCGCGGAGGTCGAGCTGCCCGGGGAGATCTTCGAGGCGAGCGTGAACATCCCGCTCATGCACCAGGTCGTGGTGGCCCAGGAGGCGGCGGCCCGGCAGGGCACGCACGCCACCAAGACGCGCGGCATGGTCCGCGGTGGCGGCAAGAAGCCCTACCGGCAGAAGGGCACCGGGCGGGCCCGGCAGGGCTCGGTCCGCGCGCCGCAGTACGCGGGCGGCGGTATCGTGCACGGCCCCGTGCCGCGTTCCTACGCCCAGCGCACCCCCAAGAAGATGAAGGCCGCCGCGCTGCACGGCGCGCTGTCCGACCGGCTGAACCACGGCCGGATCGCGGTGGTAAGCGCGTTCGTCGACGGTGCGGAGCCGAGCACCTCGGGCGCGCTCGCGGTGCTGCGCTCGGCCGTCGGCCTGACCGGGCCGCGCCTGACCCGGCCGGTGCTGGTCGTGGTGACCGGCGATGACGAGCTGGCCCGCAAGAGCCTGCGCAACGTCGCCGGGGCCCGGGTGCTCGGCCCCGGGCAGCTCAATACCTACGACGTCCTGGCCAGTGACCATGTTGTGTTCACCCAGGCGGCGCTGGGCGAGTTCGTGGCCCGGGTGACCGGCGCGGAGCTCACCGTGACCGAGACCGCGGCCAAGCCTGCCGGCAAGGCCGCCGCCAAGCCGAAGAAGGCCAGCGCGGCCAAGGCGGCCGAAGCGGCCAAGGCCGACGCCGCCACCGACGAGAGCGCCGCCGTTGCGGACGAGCCCGCGGCTGCCGCGGACGAGCCCGCGACCACGGAGGATGCCGCGGAACCGGCCGCCGACGAGGCGCCGGCCAAGCCCGCCCGGCCGAAGAGGGCCAGCACCGCGAAGGCCGGCACCGCCAAGGCCGCGGCCGCCGCGGCGGAGCCCGCTAAGGACACCGGCGAGGCGGCCGGCGCGGATGAGCCCGCCGCCAAGCCGGCCCGCGCCAGCCGCGCCAGGAAGCCGAAGGAGGAGCAGGAGTGACCAAGCTCGCCAATGCCAGGGACGTCCTGCTCAAGCCGGTTATCTCGGAGAAGAGCTACCGGCTTGCCGACGACGGCAAGTACACATTCCTCGTCGCCCCCAGCGCCAACAAGACTCAGATCAGGCAGGCGGTCGAAGAGATCTTCCACGTGAACGTGACCGGGGTCAACACCATCAACCGGCCGGGCAAGCGCCGCCGCACCCGGTTCGGCTGGGGGACCCGCGTCAACACCAAGCGCGCCATCGTCAGCCTCGCGGCCGGCGAGCGGATCGACGTCTTCGGCGGGCCGGTCAGCTAGGCCGCGTGAACAGACCGACAGGAGCTTGAGCACTCATGGCCATCCGCAAGTACAAGCCGACGACCCCGGGCAGGCGGGGCGCGAGCGGCCCAGACTTCGCCGAGATCACCCGCGGCGAGCCTGAGAAGTCCCTCGTCCGGCCGCTGCATTCCCGGGGCGGGCGGAATGTGCACGGCCGGATCACCGCCCGGCATCAAGGCGGCGGCCACAAGCGCGCCTACCGGCTCATCGACTTCCGCCGCAACGACAAGGACGGCGTGCCCGCGAAGGTGGCGCACGTGGAGTACGACCCGAACCGGACCGCCCGGATCGCGCTGCTGCACTACGCCGACGGCGAGAAGCGCTACATCCTGTGCCCGCAGGGGCTGAAGCAGGGCGACCTGGTGGAGAACGGCGTGGCCGCGGACATCCGCCCCGGCAACTGCCTGCCGCTGCGCAACATCCCGACCGGCACGATCGTACACGCCATCGAGCTGCGGCCCGGCGGCGGCGCCAAGATCGCCCGCTCGGCCGGCTCCGGCGTGCAACTCCTGGCGAAGGAGGGCGGCTACGCCCAGCTCCGCATGCCCTCGGGTGAGATCCGGCGGGTGGACGCGACCTGCCGGGCCACCGTCGGCGAGGTGGGCAACGCCGAGCAGGGCAACATCAAACTTGGCAAGGCCGGGCGCAACCGGTGGAAGGGCAAGCGGCCATCGGTGCGCGGCGTGGCCATGAACCCGGTCGACCACCCGCTGGGCGGCGGCGAGGGCAAGAGCTCAGGCGGGCGGCACCCGGTCAGCCCGTGGGGCAAGCCGGAGGGCCGCACCAGGGCGGAGCACAAGCCCAGCGACCGGATGATCGTCCGCAGGCGCAGCAAGAAGAAGCGGTAGGAGCACCCCATAATGCCTCGTAGCCTTAAGAAAGGCCCCTTCGTGGATGACCACCTGATCAAGAAGGTGGACACCCAGAACGACAAGGGGACACGGAACGTCATCAAGACGTGGTCGCGCCGATCCATGATCGTCCCGGCCATGCTGGGCCACACGATCGCCGTGCATGACGGCCGCAAGCACATCCCGGTGTTCATCACCGAGTCGATGGTCGGCCACAAGCTCGGCGAGTTCGCCCCGACCCGCACGTTCCGCAGCCATGTCAGGGACGACCGACGGAGCCGGCGTTAAGCCGCGAGCGTGGACAAAGAGACGGAGAGTTAGCGATGAAGGCTAGGGCGATGGCGCGGTACGTCCGCGTGACGCCGCGCAAGGCCCGCCGGGTCGTCGACATGATCCGTGGCTTGCCCGCCGAGGAGGCGCAGGCGGTGTTGCAGTTCGCGCCCCAGGCGGCGAGCGCACCGGTGCGCAAGCTGCTGGCGAGCGCCGTCGCGAACGCCGGGCAGGCCGGCGTCACCGACCCGGGCTCGCTGGTGGTGAGCCGCGCCTGGGTGGACGAAGGGCACACCGACAAGCGGTTCCGCCCGCGCGCTCAAGGCCGTGGCTACCGGATCCTGAAGCGGAGCAGCCACATCACCGTCATCGTTTCCGACGAGGAAGGAACCCGCTAGTGGGGCAGAAAGTGAACCCGCACGGGTTCCGGCTAGGCATCACCACCGACTTCAAGAGCCGGTGGTACGCCGACAAGCTATACAAGGACTACGTCGCCGAGGACGTGGCGATCCGGCGGATGCTGCAGCGCGGTATGGAGCGTGCGGGCATCTCCAAGGTCGAGATCGAGCGGACCCGGGACCGGGTCCGGGTGGACATCCACACCGCGCGGCCCGGCATCGTCATCGGGCGGCGCGGCGCCGAGGCCGACCGGATCCGCAGCGACCTGGAGAAGCTCACCAGCAAGCAGATCCAGCTCAACATCCTCGAGGTCAAGAACCCCGAAGCGGACGCGCAGCTGGTGGCCCAGGGCGTGGCCGAGCAGCTGTCCAGCCGGGTGTCGTTCCGCCGGGCCATGCGCAAGGCCATGCAGACGGCCATGAAGGGCGGCGCCAAGGGGATCCGGGTGCAGTGCTCGGGCCGGCTCGGCGGCGCCGAGATGTCGCGCTCGGAGTTCTACCGCGAGGGCCGGGTGCCGCTGCACACGCTGCGCGCCGACATCGACTACGGCTTCTACGAGGCGCGCACGACGTTCGGCCGGATCGGGGTCAAGGTCTGGATCTACAAGGGCGACGCACCCTCCACCCGGGCCGAGCGTGAGGCGCTCCAGGCCGCCATGCGGGCCGCTGGCCAGCGGCGCGACCGCAGCGACCGGCCGGACCGGGGCGACCGCGGGGACCGGGGCGACCGGCCACCGCGCGCCGGACGGCGCCGCGGCGGCGGCGACGCGCCGGGTGCCGGTGCCGAGGAGGCGGCCGCACGGGCCGCCGCTCCGGTGGAGGCCGCGGCCGGCGTGAGCGAGGAGGGCTGAGGAATGCTCATCCCGCGCAGAACCGCGCACCGCAAGCAGCACCGGCCGGACCGGCACGGCAAGGCGACCGGCGGCACCAGCGTGGCGTTCGGCGAATACGGCATCCAGGCGCTGGAGCACGCCTACGTCACCAACCGGCAGATCGAGGCCGCGCGTATCGCGATGACCCGGCACATCCGCCGTGGCGGGAAGGTGTGGATCAACATCTACCCGGACCGCCCGCTGACCAAGAAGCCCGCGGAGACCCGGATGGGCTCCGGCAAGGGCTCGCCGGAGTGGTGGGTCGCCAACGTCAAGCCGGGCCGGGTCATGTTCGAGCTGTCGGGCGTGTCCGAGCCGGTGGCCAGGGAGGCGCTTCGCCGCGCGATGCACAAGCTGCCTATGAAGTGTCGTTTCGTGACCCGTGAAGCCGGGAGTGAGGGCTGATGAGGAAGCACAAGCTGCCTATGCTCTGCTGGCTAAGGCCGGGTTTCGTGACCCGTGAAGCCGGGAGTGAGGGCTGATGAGGAAGCACAAGCTGCCTATGCTCTGCTGGCTAAGGCCGGGTTTCGTGACCCGTGAAGCCGGGAGTGAGGGCTGATGGCTAAGGGCCTGACCGCCGCCGATCTGCGCAGCGCGACCGAGGAAGAGCTCGACACCAAGCTGGCCGACGCGAAGATCGAGCTGTTCAACCTCCGGTTCCAGCACGCCACCGGGCAGCTGGAGAGCCACGGGCGGCTGCACGCCGTGCGCAAGGAGATCGCCCGCATCTACACCGTGAAGCGGGAGCGGGAGCTCGGCATCGTGACCGTGGCGGAGGAAGTGGAGCAGGACAGTGAGTGACGTGAGCGACGCCGCCCAGAGCACGGCCCCGCGCGGTTACCGCAAGATCCGCGAGGGCATCGTGGTCGGCGACAAGATGGACAAGACCGTCGTGGTCGAGGTCGAGGACCGGATGAAGCACCCCAAGTACGGCAAGATCATCCGCCACACCAAGAAGTACAAGGCACACGACGAACAGAACGCCTGCGGCCGGGGCGACCGGGTCCGCCTCATGGAGACCCGGCCGCTGTCGGCAACCAAGCGCTGGCGGGTCACCGAAATCATCGAGAAGGCCAAGTAAGCAACCCGGACTGACCGGGGACAACCACCACCGCCAGGCCGCCACCAGGCCGGCGTCGCAGAAGCAGGAGTTGACGTGATCCAGCAGGAGTCGCGGCTCAAGGTCGCCGACAACACCGGGGCCAAGGAAATCTTGTGCATCCGCGTGCTCGGCGGCTCCAGCCGGCGATACGCGGGCATCGGCGATGTCATCGTGGCGACGGTGAAGGACGCGCTCCCCGGGGCGGGCGTCCGCAAGGGCGACGTGGTCAAGGCGGTGGTCGTGCGTACCCGTAAGGAGCGCCGCCGCGGCGACGGCTCCTACATCCGTTTCGACGAGAACGCGGCCGTGCTGATCAGGGACGGCGGTGACCCGCGCGGTACCCGCATCTTCGGCCCCGTCGGCCGGGAGCTGCGGGAGAAGCGGTTCATGCGGATCATCTCGCTGGCGCCGGAGGTGCTCTAGATGCCTAAGAAGACCAAGCCGGCCCCGAAGGGCAAGGCGCCTGCCATGAAGATCAAGAAGGGCGATGACGTCGTGGTGATCGCCGGCCGTGACCGCGGCCGCGAGGGCAAGGTCATCCTCGTCTACCCCGAGCAGCAGCGGGTCCTCGTCCACGGCGTGAACATCATCCGCAAGAACAAGAAGGTCAACTTCCAGGGCGCCCGGGGAGCCAAGGAAGGTGGCATCACGACTCAGGAAGGGCCGATCCACGTGAGCAACGTGGCGCTGGTCCACCCGGAGACCAAGAAGGCGGTCCGGGCGGGCTTCAAGCTGGAGGAAGGCGCCAAGAAGACCCGGGTCGCCCGCCCGGACGGTAAGGAAATCTGATGACTGCCACGGCAACCGAGAAGGCGGCGGCGGAACGCGTTCCGCCGCGCCTCAAGGAGCGCTACCACGCGGAGATCGCGCCCGCGCTGCGCGAGGAGTTCGGCTACAAGAACGTGATGCAGATCCCCGGCCTGGTGAAGATCTCGGTCAACATGGGGGTCGGGGAGGCCGCCCGGGACGCCAAGCTGATCGAGGGCGCGGTCAAGGACCTGGGCATCATCACCGGTCAGAAGCCGGCCGTGGCCCGGGCGAAGAAGTCCATCGCGCAGTTCAAGCTGCGGGAAGGCATGCCGATCGGCGCGCACGTGACCCTGCGCGGCGACCGGATGTGGGAGTTCCTCGACCGGCTGCTGACGCTCGCGCTGCCGCGGATCAGGGACTTCCGCGGGCTGTCCGACCGGCAGTTCGACGGCCGCGGCAACTACACCTTCGGCCTCACCGAGCAGCTGATGTTCCACGAGATCAACCCCGACCAGGTGGACCGCCAGCGCGGCATGGACGTGACCGTGGTCACGACCGCCACCAACGACGACGAGGGCCGCGCGCTGCTGCGCCGGCTCGGATTCCCATTCAGAGAGAGCTGAGTAATGGCGAAGAAGGCGCTGATCGCCAAGGCGAATCGGAAGCCCAAGTTCGGCGTGCGCGCCTACACCAGGTGCTCCCGCTGCGGGCGGCCGCGCGCGGTGTACCGGAGGTTCGGGCTGTGCCGGATCTGCTTCCGGACCATGGCCCACCGCGGTGAGCTGCCTGGCATCACGAAATCGAGTTGGTAGCCCACCGGCTGCCGGCAGAACCCGGGCGCGCTGCGCCCACGACCAACCTGGGCGCCGCCGGCGCCCACCGACCACACCGAAGGTCCGCGAGGAAACCCCGGTGAGGAGGGCCACCAGGCCATGACGATGACCGACCCGATCGCAGACATGCTGACCCGTCTGCGTAATGCCAACGCGGCATATCAAGACTCCGTGACCATGCCCTACTCCAAGGTCAAGGCTCACATCGCCGAGATCCTCCAGCAGGAGGGCTACATCGGAGAGTGGCGCGTCACCGACGCCGAGGTCGGCAAGAACCTGGTGATCGCGCTCAAGTACGGGCCGGCCCGGGAGCGCTCGATCGCCGGGCTCAAGCGCGTGTCCAAGCCAGGGCTGCGCGTGTACGCGAAAAAGGACAGCCTGCCGCGGGTGCTCGGCGGACTTGGCATCGCCATCATCTCCAGCTCAGGTGGCCTGTTGACCGACAGGCAGGCGTACAGGCGCGGCGTGGGCGGGGAAGTCCTCGCCTACGTCTGGTAAGGGAGAAACGCGATGTCACGAATCGGACGGCTTCCGGTACAGATCCCGAAGGGCGTCGACGTCACGATCGAGGGCCGCGCGGTGACCGTCAAGGGTCCCAGGGGCGAGCTCTCCATGGAGCTGGCCGAGCCCATCGAGATCGCCCAGAACGACGGCGTTCTGACCGTGACCAGGCCCAACGACGAGGGCAAGGTCCGGGCGCTGCACGGGCTTTCCCGCACCCTGGTCGCCAACATGGTGACCGGCGTGACCGAGGGCTACAGCAAGACGCTGGAGATCGTCGGGGTCGGCTACCGCGTTCAGGCCAGGGGCAGCGGGGTGGAGTTCTCGCTCGGCTTCAGCCACCCGGTGCCGGTCAACCCGCCCGCCGGGGTCACCCTGCGGGTGGAGACCCCCACCAGGCTCGTCGTCGAGGGCATCAACAAGCAGCATGTCGGCCAAGTCGCCGCCAACATCCGCAAGCTCCGCAAGCCCGACCCGTACAAGGGCAAGGGCGTGCGGTACGCCGGAGAGCAGATCCGCCGCAAGGTCGGAAAGGCTGGGAAGTAAGAGATGGCTGTCACCAAGACCACTGAACGGGGTGGCGGGGTCCGGGCCAGCAGCGGGCGCGGGGTGGCCGCGGCGCGCGCGGCCTCCCGGGCGCGGCGGCACACGCGCGTGCGCAAGAAGGTCACCGGCAGCGCGGCCCGGCCCAGGCTGGCCGTCAACAGGTCGGCCAGGCACATCTTCGCCCAGCTCGTCGACGACGGCGCGGGCCGCACGGTCGTGTCGGCGTCCACCCTGGACGCGGACGTGCGCGGCACCGAGGGGGACAAGAAGGCCAGGGCGCACAAGGTAGGCGAGGTGCTGGCCAGCCGAGCTCGCCAGGCCGGGATCACCGCGGTCGTGTTCGACCGGGCCGGCTACGCCTACCACGGCCGGGTGGCCGCGCTGGCCGATGGCGCGAGGGAAGGCGGGCTGTCGCTGTGATGCGTAAAGCATGCTTGTGTCTTAAAACCGGAAGGATTGTCTAATGGCAGCACCGCGACGCGGTGGCGGAGGCGGTGGAGAGCGGCGGGAACGCCGTGACGACCGTCGTGGCGGGGCGGAGAAGGGCACCGCGTATCTCGAGCGAGTCGTGACCATCAACCGCGTGGCCAAGGTGGTCCAGGGCGGGCGGCGCTTCAGCTTCACCGCCCTGGTCGTCGTGGGCGACGGCAACGGCATGGTCGGCGTGGGCTACGGCAAGGCCAAGGAGGTGCCCGCGGCGATCGCCAAGGGTGTCGAAGCGGCCAAGAAGCACTTCTTCCGCGTTCCCCGCATCGGCGGCACGATCCCGCACACGGTGCAGGGCGAGGCGGCGGCCGGCGTGGTGCTGCTCAAGCCCGCCAGCCCCGGTACCGGCGTCATCGCCGGCGGCCCGGTGCGGGCCGTGCTCGAGTGCGCCGGCGTGCACGACGTGCTGTCCCGGTCGCTCGGCTCCTCCAACCCCATCAACGTGGTGCACGCCACCGTCGCGGCGCTCAAGGGCCTGTCCCGGCCCGAGGAGATCGCCGCCAAGCGCGGGCTGCCGATCGAGGATGTGGCGCCCGCCGCCATGCTGCGCGCTCGCGCGGCGGCGGCCAGCGCCGCGGCCGGCACGAGCTGAACGGGGCGGACACGTGGCACAGCTGAAGGTAACCCAGACCAAATCGCGCATAGGCGGCACCAAACAGCAGCGTGATTCGTTGCGCTCATTGGGACTGCGCCGGATCGGCGCGGTGGTCGTCCGGGAGGACAGGCCCGAGTTCCGGGGCATGATTCAGACGGTGCGCCATCTGGTCACCGTCGAGGAGGTGGACTGATCATGGCAGGCCCTAGCGAGGCAGAGACTGCCGAGGGCCGCGTGAGGGCCGGTGTCGGCCTCAGGCTCCATCATCTGCGCCCGGCTCCCGGCTCGCGCACCGCGCGTACCAGGGTCGGCCGTGGTGAGGGGTCCAAGGGGAAGACCGCGGGCCGGGGCACCAAGGGCACCAAGGCCCGGTCCAACGTGCCGGCCAGCTTCGAGGGCGGGCAGATGCCGATCCACCGGCGGCTGCCGCAGCTCAAGGGCTTCTCCAACCTCCGGTTCAAGACCACCTACCAGGTCGTCAACACCGGCCGGCTGGCCGAGCTCTACCCCGAGGGCGGCGACGTCACCCCCGATAGCCTGGCCGCGCTTGGCGCGGTGCGGGCCGGCGAACTGGTCAAGGTGCTCGGCACGGGCGAGCTGAGCGCGCCGCTGCGGGTCAGCGCGCACGCCTTCTCCGCCTCCGCCAAGGAGAAGATCACCGCGGCCGGCGGCTCCGTTACCACCCTGTAGGCGGGCCCTGCATGAGCGGCGTTCGGATAACCTGCGGCGGCGGTCCGGTGACCGCGCCGGGACAGCATGGCGTGGCCCGGGGGGAAGTACGCGTGGGTACCGACCGCTTGCGCGGGGCTGTTACAGTGCAGCGAGCGCGTGACATCGCGGCGGGGCGCGGCGCGCCTGCCTTGCGGGCGTCGCGCGCGGACGTAACTCCTTCTAACTGAGGACGGCGCATGCTCACCGGGTTCCTTCGGGCGTTCCGAACGCCAGACCTGCGCCGGAAGCTGCTCTTCACGCTGTTCATCATCGGCGTGTTCCGGCTGGGGTGCTCCCTGCCGACCCCGGGCATCTCCGAGAAGGCCGTCAACGCCTGCATCGGGGTGGCCAGCAAGAGCGGCAGCAGCGTTTACCAGCTGGTAAACCTGTTCAGCGGCGGTGCGCTGTTCCGGCTCTCGGTGTTCGCGCTGGGCATCATGCCCTACATCACGGCGAGCATCATCTTGCAGCTTCTGGCCGTGGTGATTCCCCGCCTGGAGACGTTGCGCCAGGAGGGGCAGACCGGGCAGAACAAGATCACCCAGTACACCCGGTACCTCACCGTCGGCCTGGCCATCCTCCAGTCCACCGGCATCGTGGCGCTGGCCCGGTCGGGCAAGCTGTACCAGAGCGTGCTGCAGTGCAACCAGACCCTGATTCCCCACCCGTCCATCTTCACGATCACCACGATGGTGATCACCATGACCGCCGGCACCGCGGTCATCATGTGGCTCGGCGAGCTGATCACCGACAAGGGCGTGGGCAACGGCATGTCGTTGATGATCTTCACGCAGGTCATCGCCGTGATCCCGGGCGAGATGCTGAACATCCGGACCAGCCGGGGCAACTTCACCTTCGGCATCGTCATCCTGGTCGGGATTGCCATCATCGCGTTCGTGGCGTTCATGGAACAGGCGCAGCGCCGGATCCCGGTCCAGTACGCCAAGCGGATGGTCGGGCGCCGGATGTACGGCGGTAGCTCGACCTACATCCCGCTCAAGGTGAACCAGGCCGGGGTCATCCCGGTCATCTTCGCCTCGTCGCTGCTGTATATCCCCCAGCTGGCCGCGTCGCTGTTCGGGAACAACACCCACCCGCAGCCGTGGTACAAGTGGATCGAGTCGTACATGGTGCGGGGCGACTCGCCCTTCTACATGCTCAGCTTCTTCGTGCTCATCGTCTTCTTCACGTACTTCTACGTGGCGATCACATTCAACCCGACCGAGGTCGCCGACAACATGAAGAAGTACGGCGGGTTCATCCCCGGCATCCGCCCGGGCCGGCCGACCGCCGAGTACCTGAACTTCGTGCTCACCCGGCTCACCGCGCCCGGCTCGGTGTACCTGGGCCTCATCGCGCTCATTCCGATGATCGCGCTCGCGCTCGTCGGGGCGGACCAGCAGTTCCCGTTCGGCGGGACAAGCATCCTGATTGCGGTGGGGGTGGGCCTGGACACCGTGAAGCAGATCGAGAGCCAACTTCAGCAGCGTAATTACGAGGGCTTCCTTCGGTAGTGCGTGTCGTCCTCGTGGGCCCCCCTGGTGCGGGCAAGGGGACACAGGCCCAGTTCCTGGCGTCGCACCTGTCAATCCCGAAGATTTCGACAGGTGACATTTTCCGAGACAACGTCAGTCACGGGACCAAGCTCGGCCGCCAAGCTCAGAAGTTCATGGAGCGCGGCGACCTGGTCCCTGACGAGGTGACCATCGCGATGGTCACCGACCGGCTGGCGGACGACGACGCCCAGGCCGGGTTCCTCCTCGACGGCTTCCCGCGCAACCTGCCGCAGGCGGAGACGCTCAAGAAGATGCTGGCGTCCTGGGAGACGAGGCTGGACGTGGTCCTGGAACTGGTGGTGGACGACGACGAGGTGGTCCGGCGGCTGTCCGGGCGGCGCACCTGCCGGCGCTGCGGGCGGACCTGGCACCTGTCCTTCGACCCACCAAACCAGCCGGATATCTGCGACGACTGTGGCGGCGAACTGTTCCAGCGCGACGACGACCGCGAAGAGACCATCAGGCACCGGCTCGAGGTGTACCAGCAGCAGACCACCCCGCTGGTCGCGTTCTACGCCGACGAGGGCACCCTGCTCGGCCTCGACGCCACCGGGCCGGTGGACGAGATCACCGAGCGGGCCATGAGCGCGCTGCGCCGCTTCATGCACTGACGGGTTACCGTGAAAGGGGATCCGGAGACATGATGCGGAAGATGCGTGAGCCAGCTTTGCAGATCAAGACGCCGGCGCAGCTGGCGACGATGTGGGAGGCGGGCCAGGTAGTGGCGGCCGCCCTGCGGGCGGCGGCGGCTGCCGTGGTGCCCGGCGTCAGCACCGCCGATCTCGACGAGATCGCCCGCGGGAAGATCGCGGCGGCCGGTGCGGCCTCCTCGTTCCTCGGCTACCACGGGTACCCGGCAACGATCTGTACCTCCATCAACGACGAGATCGTGCACGGTATCCCGAGCCGCTCGCGGGTGCTACGCGAGGGCGACGTGGTGTCCATCGACTGCGGTGCCAGCGTCCGCGGCTGGCACGCCGATGCCGCGCTGACGGTCGGGGTGGGTGCCATCTCCGCGGAGCTCACCCGGCTGCTGGGCGACTGCGAACGGGCGTTGTGGCAGGGACTGGCCGCGGCCAGGGCCGGTGCCCGGCTGTCCGACATCTCGCACGCGGTGGAGCGCAGCGCCCTGGCCGCGGGGGCATACGGCATCGTGGAGGACTACGTGGGCCACGGCATCGGCACCGAGATGCACATGGAGCCGGCCGTGCCCAACTACGGCAAGCCGGGGCGGGGCCCGGTGCTCGCCGAGGGCATGGCGCTGGCCATCGAGCCGCTGCTGGTCCTGGGAAACCCGCAGACCCGGCTTCTCGACGACGGGTGGACCGTGCTGAGCGAGGACGGCGGCTGGTCGGCCCACTTCGAGCACACGGTCGCCATCACCGCCGGCGGACCATGGGTGCTGACCGCAGACCGCTACCCGCCGGCCGGCGTCTACGCCGGGGACGGGGTCATCGTCCGGGCCGCGGAACGTGCCGCGCAGCCAGACCCAGCCGGCTGAGGAGGTAGTGCCGGGATGTCCAGCGACCCCAGGATCCGCGCTTCCGACGCGGACCGTGACCGGACCGCCGCGTTGCTGCGGGAGCACCTCGCGGCGGGCAGGCTGACCGCCGAGGAGTTCAACGAGCGCCTCGACAAGGCCTACGCGGCCAAGACCCTGGGCGAGCTTGACGACCTGCTGGCGGATCTGCCCGCGATCGACCTGTACCATCTGCCCGACCACTCGGTGGACCGGCGCCGCGGCCCCACCAACTTCGGCCTGCCGTGGCTGCTGGTGCCCGGCGGTATGTCACCCGCCTGGCGCGCGGCCTGGGGTTCGTGGGCCACGGTGAGCCTCATCGCCTTCCTCGCCTGGCTGCTCGCCGGGCATCCCGGCAACTTGTGGTTCCTGTGGGTGGCCGGGCCGTACTTCATCATCATGTGCGGGCGGTGGATGGGCGGCGGAGGGCCGCCCCGCCGGCAGCGCCGGCCCCGGTGACCTCGTGGCGGTGCCGGCGGCCTGCGGGGGGAATGTTCTTGGCCCGGCTTGTGTTCGCATAGTCAGCCGACGTCGCGTAGACTCTGCTGCGGCCCGTGAGTTTCTCCTGCCCGGTTTTGTGCCGAAGGAGCCGGGAGTAGCGCTGGGGCGGGCCGTCCGTTTCCGGTGACCTTCTGAGCATGTGCCCGGTCGCGGGCAAGCCTGACACCCTGAGAACTACTGCGGCGAGGCACGGACAGGAACACGCCGTGGGGCCGGCCACCAGGCCTGGTACCCGCGGCCCAGACGAAAGTTACAGAGAGCGAAGCGCGGAGGACATGCCCAAGAAAGATGGCGCCATCGAGATCGAGGGCAGGATCGTCGAGTCACTACCGAATGCCTTCTTCCGGGTGGAGCTGGACAATGGGCACAAGGTCCTGGCTCACATCAGCGGGAAGATGCGGATGCACTACATCAGAATCCTCCCGGATGACCGGGTGGTCGTGGAGCTGAGTCCCTACGACCTGAGCCGTGGCCGCATTGTCTACCGGTACAAGTAATCAAACCCTGCGGAGCCCACTCCGCAGTCCACGAACCAGACCAAACAGCCGGGCTCGCACCTGGCTGGCAAGGAGACCGGGATGAAGGTCCAGCCGAGTGTGAAGAAGATATGCAGCAAATGCCGGATCATCCGCCGGCATGGCCGCGTCATGGTCATCTGCACCGACCCGAGGCACAAGCAGCGCCAAGGGTAAGGCGTAGTTAGGCGCACCGCAGCCCTTACCAGGCCTGGCCTGGTAAGGGCCACCCCCGGAAGGAGGCCGGGGCCCGCCCTGGGCAGGGGCGGGGCGCGGCGTGCGAGGCCTCCGAGAACAGAAGGAGAACTGCCCGCCCATGGCACGTTTGGTCGGTGTCGACCTCCCGCGCGAGAAGCGCCTCGAGGTCGCCCTCACCTACATTTACGGAATCGGCCGTACCCGCGCCCTGGCGACGCTCGAGGCGACCGGCGTCAGCGGGGACGTGCGGGTGCACGACCTTTCCGACGACGACCTCGTCAGGCTCCGCGACTGGATCGACGCCACGTACCGGGTGGAAGGTGACCTCCGCCGGGAGATACAGGCTGACATCCGCCGCAAGGTGGAGATTGGCAGCTATCAGGGCATCCGCCATCGCCGCGGACTGCCGGTACATGGCCAGCGGACGCAGACCAACGCGCGCACCCGCAAGGGCAGGAAGAAGACAGTCGCCGGCAAGAAGAAGGCCGGGAAGAAGTAGTCCGCACGCCGGACCGACGACCTCGCGAACAGGAAGCAGATGCCGCCGAAGAGCCGTACCGGCGCCAAAAAGGTGCGCCGCAAGGAACGCAAGAACATAGCCCACGGGCACGCCCACATCCGGAGCACGTTCAACAACACGATCGTCTCGATCACCGACCCGATCGGCAACGTCATCTCCTGGGCCTCCTCCGGCCAGGTCGGCTTCAAGGGCTCCCGGAAGTCCACGCCCTACGCCGCCCAGATGGCCGCCGAGGCGGCCGCCCGCCGCGCCATGGAGCACGGCATGCGGAAGGTTGACGTGTTCGTCAAGGGCCCGGGCTCGGGCCGGGAGACCGCGATCCGCTCGCTTCAGGCAACCGGCCTGGAGGTCGGGTCCATCCAGGACGTCACCCCGGTACCGCACAACGGCTGCCGGCCCCCCAAGCGGCGCCGGGTCTGAAAGGAACTGACAGATGGCTCGGTATACGGGACCGGACTGCAAGCGGTGCCGGCGCGAGAAGATGAAGCTTTTCCTCAAGGGCGCCAAGTGTGACTCGCCCAAGTGCCCGATCGAGATCCGGCCTTACCCGCCGGGCGAGCACGGGCGCAACCGGCCCAAGGAGAACGAGTACCTGCTCCAGACCCGGGAGAAGCAGAAGACCAAGCGGATCTACGGGGTCCTGGAGCGGCAGTTCCACGGCTACTACGAGGAAGCTTCCCGGCGGCGCGGCAAGACCGGCGACAACCTGCTCCAGATCCTGGAGAGCCGCCTGGACAACGTCGTCTTCCGGGCCGGTTTCGCCAAGAGCCGGGACATGGCCCGCCAGCTCGTCCGGCACGGGCACTTCCTGGTCAACGGCAAGAAGGTGGACATCCCCTCCTACCAGGTGAGCGAGACCGACATCATCGAGGTGCAGCCGAAGTCGCTGGAGATGACGCCGTTCATCGTCGCCAGGGCCGAGGTCGGCGAGCGGCAGGTGCCGGCCTGGCTGGAGGTCGTCCCGGACAAGATGCGCGTGCTGGTGCACACCATGCCGGCCCGCACCCAGATCGACACGCAGGTGCAAGAGCAGCTCATCGTCGAGCTGTACTCGAAGTAACTCGGGTGTCACGCCCGCCGCCGTCCAGCGGCGGCGGGTCACCGGCGGCGAAGGCAGCCGTCGGCGCAGCGCGCGGCGTCATATAGCGGTCGCCGCGGAAAGGGGTAGTCATGCTTATCGCCCAGCGTCCCACGCTTACCGAAGAGGCGGTGGACGAGTTCCGGTCCCGGTTCGTCATCGAGCCACTGGAGCCGGGCTTCGGTTACACCATCGGGAACTCCCTGCGGCGGACCCTGCTGTCCTCGATTCCCGGGGCGGCGGTCACCAGCATCAGGATCGAGGGAGTGCTGCACGAGTTCTCCACCGTGGCCGGGATGACCGAGGACGTCACCGACATCATCCTGAACCTCAAGGAGCTCGTGGTTTCGTCCGAACAGGACGAGCCCGTGGTCATGTACCTGCGTAAGCAGGGCCCAGGCGAGGTCACCGCGGCCGACATCGCGCCGCCAGCGGGCGTTGAGGTGCACAACCCGGCCCTGCACATCGCCGCTCTCAACGGCAAGGGCAAGCTGGAGATGGAACTGACGGTCGAGCGCGGCCGCGGTTACGTGTCGGCCGCCCAGAACAAGCAGCCCGGGCAGGAGATCGGCCGGATCCCGATCGACTCGATCTACTCGCCGGTGCTCCGGGTCACCTACAAGGTGGAGGCGACCCGTGTCGAGCAGCGGACCGACTTCGACCGGCTGATCATCGACGTCGAGACCAAGCCGTCCATGCGGCCCCGCGACGCGGTGGCCAGCGCGGGCAAGACGCTGGTCGAGCTGTTCGGCCTGGCCAGGGAGCTGAACCTGGACGCCGAGGGCATCGACATCGGCCCGTCGCCCACGGACGCCGCGCTCGCCGCGGACCTGGCCCTGCCGATCGAGGAGCTGAACCTCACCGTCCGCTCCTACAACTGCCTCAAGCGCGAGGGCATCCACACGGTGGGTGAGCTCGTGGCCCGCAGTGAGCAGGACCTGCTCGACATCCGCAACTTCGGCGCCAAGTCGATTGAGGAAGTCAAGCAGAAGCTGGCCGACATGGGGCTGACGCTCAAGGACTCCCCGCCGGGATTCGATCCAGGCAGCGCCGTGGACACCTACAACGCGGACGACGACGAGAGCTACGTCGAGACCGAGCAGTACTGAGAACCCGGGGCCGGCCCTTGGGCCGGCCCCGCGGTAGCCAACCGAGGAGAACAGTTCAATGCCCACGCCCACCAGGGGCCGGCGGCTGGGCGGCAGTTCCGCCCATCAGCGGCACATCCTGGCGAACCTCGCCACCGCCCTGTTCGAGCATGGCAAGATCACCACGACTGAGGCGAAGGCACGGCGGCTGCGGCCGTACGCGGAGCGCCTGATCACCTTCGCCAAGCGGGGTGACCTGCACGCCCGGCGCGAGGTGCTCACCGTGGTCACCGACAGGGGCGTGGTGCATACCCTGTTCACCGAGATCGGCCCGCGGTTCGCCACCCGCGAGGGCGGCTACACGCGGATCACCAAGATCGGGCCGCGTAAGGGTGACAACGCGCCGCTCGCCGTGATCGAACTGGTCGAGGAGGAGGCGACGGCCGCCCCGTCGCGGCGCCGCCGTCCCCGCCGGGCCCCGGTGCCGGCGCGCGCGCCCCGGGCCGCCGCCGCGGCGCAGGAGGAGCCTGCCCCGGCCGACGACGAGGCCGCTGAGGTGGCTGAGGCTGCTGCCGCCGAAGAGGGCGCTGCCGGGGAAGCTGTCGCCGAGGCTCCTGCCGCTGAGGCTCCTGCCGCTGAGGATGGCACGGCCGAGGCTCCTGCCGCTGAGGATGGCGCCGAGGACGCTGACCACGTGGTGGGCGACGCCTCGGACGAGGGCGAAGGGGAAGCTGAGTAGTCCTCCGGTCCGGGTTCGGCTCCACGTCGGATACGACGGCGCGGGCTTCTCCGGCTGGGCACGCCAGCCCGGCCAGCGGACCGTGCAGGAGACCCTGGAAGAGGCGCTGGCACGCGTGCTGCGCTTGCCGGAGCCCGCGCCGCTGACGGTGGCCGGGCGCACCGACGCGGGCGTACACGCCCGCGGGCAGGTGGCGCACTGCGACGTTCCCGCGGCCCGCTGGGCCGCGGGCGGGGACGCGGCGGGCCGCAGGCTGGCCCGGCTCCTCCCACCGGACGTCCGGGTGCACCGGATCGGGCCGGCGCCCGCCGGTTTCGACGCGCGGTTCTCCGCGGTCTGGCGCCGCTACGCGTACCGGGTCTGCGATGACGCCGCGGCCGCGGACCCGCTCGCCCGCGGCGTCACGCTCTGGTACCGCCGCCGGCTCGACACCGACGCCATGAACGAGGCGGCGCGCGGCTGCCTCGGCGAGCACGACTTCGCCGCGTTCTGCCGCCGCCGTGCCGGGGCCAGCACGGTACGGACGCTGCTGCGCCTGGACTGGGCACGGCCGGGGCCCGCGCTGGCCGAGGCGACCGTGGTGGCGGACGCGTTCTGCCACAACATGGTCCGGGCGCTGGCCGGCGCCCTGCTGCGGGTCGGGGACGGCAGCAAGCCGCCCGGGTGGCCCGCGCAGGTGCTCGCGGCCGGGACCCGGGACCCTGGCGTCCCCGTGCTTCCGCCGCACGGATTGTGCCTGGAGGAGGTGGGCTACCCACCCGACGCCGGGCTGGCCGCCCGCGCCGCCGTCGCACGCAACTTCCGCGAGGCTCCCCCGGAGGGGGCTGACCCGCTGCGGCGGGCGGTGACCTGAGGGGCTAGGGCGTGTCCCGTGGATCTTTGCCGTCGCGAGCGGCGGTCCCGGGGGGATCGGATCGCAAGGCGGAGGAGGAGCCCATAGTGGTTCTATGGGCGACGACGACAACGCAGCGAGCCACCCCCCGGGCGCCGCGCAGCGGGCTAGGGGTTTGCGGGACACGCCCTACGGGCGGCCGGTCACCATGCGCTGGCTCAGGCTGACGTTGGCGGTGCCCGCGACGAGGCCCGCCGAGAACGCCACGAGCTTCTTGCGCTGGATCTTGCCCGACGGCGCGTGCAGGTTGGCGAACTCCGTCCAGATCAAGATCAGGTAGTGCCCCTTGACCTCGGCCTCTTCGATGCCCGTTCCCTTGGCGAGGTTCCGGGTCGGGCCGTGGGCGGCGGTCAGCTGCTTGATGAACTCGCTGGACCCGGAGGCCTTGCCCACGTGCTCGGCGGCGGCCACGTCGGTCAGGTTCAGCACGCCGACCGTGGCCATGATCTTGTGATCGGTGGACAGGTAGCTGGCCCGCAGCACCTGGGTGCAATCCGCCTTGCGGACCGCGCGGGCCAGCGCGGTCCCGATTACCTCATGCCAGCACTTGGTGCTGGTCTTGTCCACGGTCCGGGCCCCGGCCGCGCCACCCGCCGAGAACTGCGCCGGGAACAGCTCGGTGACGGTCAGCGGCACCGGATCCTGGCTGCGGCTCTCGATGTGCTTCCACGGCCCGAGCGGCGGCGCGGTTGCGGTCGGTGCGGCGCTGTGACTCGGCGCGGCCACGTGCCCGGCGGGCGCCGCGGGCTTGGCCCTGAGATAGACGTAGCCGGCCACCACCAGGACGACGACGATAACCGGGGCGATCAGCATCCCCGCCATCATGAGGTTGTGCCGCGTGCTCGACCTGCCGCCGCGGCGGCCGGTCCGCCCGCCGTGTGTGGTGCGGGGGGGCCGGGTTTCCTCGTCCTCGCCGGCCCGCCTGCTGGCTCCGTCCTTGCGGGCGCGCCGCGGCGGCAGCACCTGTGGCTCGGGCGCATCGGCCCGGCTGTCCGTCGCCCGAGTGGCCGGCCCCGCTGGTGCGGGCCCTACGAAACCTGGCCCCGCGGAATCTGACCCGGCCGAACCCGGTCCAGTCGGCCTCGGTCCTGCGGCAACTGGTCCTGCGGCAACTGGCCCTGAGCCGTCGGCCGCGGCCCGCCGGACCGGGCCCGTATCGCCGCCGTGCGAGCCCCAGTCACGTTCGGCGCGCGCCGGTGGCCAGCCGCTGGAGAACTGATCATCGTCGATGACCGCCCAGGTCTGCGTCGCGGTCGCGTCCGCGGACGGGTCGCTGATGGCGAGCGCGGAGTACCCGGGCTCGGCGTCGCCCTCGCCGGGGGCACCCGGGCCCGTGTCGCCGAGCCAGGCAGCCCGGGTGGACGCGCGGTTCCACGCCGAGAACTGACCGGGCGGGTACACCGGGTTGGCCTGTCCCGGCAAAGGCGGGAACCCGCGGATCGGTCCCCGCAGGCCCCGGGCACGGCCCCTGGACGGCGCCGGCTTGTCGCCTGCGGTGCCTGAGGTGCCGGAGGCCCTGCGCCTTCCAGGGGCGCCTCCAGGAGCCGCAGGAGGCTCGCTACGGGCGCCTGAGCCAGTGCCTGGGCCCTCGGTAGGTCCGCCCGGATCGTCCCCGCCAAAGCCTGGGGCGCGGTGTGAGCCGGTCCGCCCACCCGCGCCGAAACCAGGCGCGCGATGCGGCCCGGTCTGCCCGCCCCCGCCGGAACCTTCGCCCCGGCCACCCGCGCCGGGGGAGCGGTAGCCGCCGGTCTCGCCATCCACACCGGGACCACCGGCCCGCCCGCCCGTGCCTGGGCCGGAGCGGTAGCCGCCGGGCATGCCAGCTTGGCCGTCCCCGGGGAGCCCGGCGGGCCGGGATGTGCCCAGCCGTCCGTCCGGGCCCGTCGGGTACGCGCCCGGGCGCGCTTTGGGGTCCGCCGCGCCGAAGCCGTTGCCCGAGCCCGGCAATGATGCCGGAGCCGGGGGTGCCGCGACGCGGTACCCGGCCGGTTCGGCACCGGGGAACCCATCGGATGCGGGGTCATCCGGCATACCAGTGCCAGCCTGGACAGGCCGGGGCCGACCGTCCTGCACATCCGGATAGCCCATGGCGCGAGCGTATCCTTCTACGGCGCCGGCATAGCCCGGTCAGGCATTTTCCCCGGTCCGGCGTTCGCTTTGACCGCCACAGACGGTGCCCGGTATCCTTACTGGACGTCCATGCGTATCAGCATGCCTGCGATGCCCCGCTCAGCGGTAGGTCGCGTGGCGGCAGGTGCGGCGGACTCCCTCGCTGCCGGGCTCGCCCAGGGCGCGGGCCCACGGAACAGGTCCCACAGATAAAGGCTTACGACTGTGCGCACTTTCAGCCCCAAGGCCGGTGACATCCAGCGTCAGTGGCACGTCATTGACGCGTCCGATGTTGTACTCGGCCGCCTGGCCAGCCATGTGGCGGTGCTGCTGCGGGGCAAGCACAAGCCCATCTTCGCGCCCCACCTGGACACCGGTGACTTCGTGATCGTGGTCAACGCGGCGAAGGTCGCGCTGACCGGCAACAAGGCCACCGACAAGCGGTTGTACCGGCACTCCGGGTACCCCGGCGGCATCAGTTCGGTGACCTATGGGGAGCTGCTCGCCAAGCGCCCGGAACGGCTGGTCGAGGGGGCCGTCAGGGGCATGCTGCCCAAGAACACGCTGGGCCGGAGCATGCTGCGCAAGCTCAAGGTTTACGCGGGACCTGACCACCCGCACCAGGCGCAGCAGCCCGTGCCGTTCACGATCACCCAGATCGCACAGCCGGCCGGAACCCCGTCCGCGGGTGCCAAGTAGTGCCCGCTGACGCGAGAACGCCAGCCAACGGTGTGGCGTCATGACGAGAGCCAATGAGGAAGCGCGAGGAAAGTACCGTGACTGAGCCCACGGACACGCAGACGCTCGATGTGGGCGCTGACGGGCAGACCGACCAAAGCGACGAGACGCAGCCCTCGGAGTACACCACCGAGACGGCCGCCGATGACGCCACCCGCCGTGCCACGGCCCGGCCCGTGGTCACCGGCAAGGCGCTGGGCACCGGCCGCCGCAAGGAGGCGATCGCGCGCGTCCGCATCGCCCCGGGCACCGGGCAGTGGCGGATCAACGACCGGCCGCTGGAGCAGTTCTTCCCGAACAAGGTGCACCAGCAGCTCATCAGCGAACCGCTGGTCACACTCGGCGCGGAGAGCCAGTTCGACGTGATCGCCCGGGTTTCGGGGGGCGGGGTGACCGGGCAGGCGGGCGCGCTGCGGCTGGGGATCGCGCGTGCGCTCACCATCGTCGACCCGGAGAACCGCACCACCTTGAAGCGGGCGGGCTTCCTGACCCGTGACGCGCGGATCAAGGAGCGCAAGAAGTACGGGCTGAAGAAGGCCCGGAAGGCGCCGCAGTACTCCAAGCGCTGATCCGGCACCGGAAACAGGACGCGACATTTCCGGCGACCAGGGCACGCCGACCTCGGGGGAACGGTTCATGGGCCGGCTTTTCGGTACTGATGGCGTTCGGGGCGTGGCTGGCGAGGATCTGACCGGCCAGCTGGCCATGGACCTCGCCGCCGCAGCCGCCGGGCTTTTGCAGGGTGCGCGCGCGCGCACCGGGCCGGGGTCCAACGGCTCACGGCCCGTCGCCGTGGTGGGCCGTGACCCGCGGGCGTCCGGTGAGTTCCTCGAGGCCGCCGTGGTGGCCGGACTGGCCGGCGCCGGGGTGGACGTGCTACGGCTCGGCGTGATCCCCACCCCCGGGGTGGCCCATCTGACCGCCGAACTGGGCGCCGACCTCGGCGTCATGCTGTCCGCCAGCCACAACCCGGCCGAGGACAACGGGATCAAGCTCTTCGCCCGGGGCGGCTTCAAGCTGCCCGACGCCGCCGAGGACGAGATCGAGGCCCGGATCGCCAAGCCGGGCCAGGCCCGCTCCGGCCCGCCCGCCGGAGGCTTTGGCCGGGTCCGGGACGCTCGCGCGGAGCGGGAACGCTACCTCACCCACCTGCTCAAGTCCTCCGGGACCACGGGAGAAGGCGGGCCGCTGGCGGGCCTGCGGGTCGTGGTGGACTGCGCCCACGGCGCCGCCTCGGAACTGGCCCCGGTGCTGCTGCGGCGGGCCGGCGCCGACGTGATCGCGATCGGCGCGGCACCCGACGGGGAGAACATCAACGCCGGCTGCGGCTCCACCCACCTGGAGACGCTGTCGGCCGCCGTGGTCGAGCACGGCGCCGACGCGGGGATCGCGCACGACGGCGACGCCGACCGGTGCCTGGCGGTCGACGCGTCGGGCCAGGTGATCGACGGCGACCAGATCCTGGCCGTGCTCGCGCTTGGCCTCAAGGCCCGGCACCGGCTGGCCGGCGACACGGTGGTCGCCACGGTCATGTCGAACCTCGGGTTCCGGCTGGCCATGGCCGACGCGGGGATAGCCGTGGTCGAGACAGCGGTCGGCGACCGCTACGTGCTGGAGGCGATGCGGGCGGGCAGCTTCGTGCTCGGCGGGGAGCAGTCCGGGCACATCATCATGCTCGACCACGCCACCACCGGCGACGGCCTGCTCACCGCGCTGCATCTGCTCGCCACCGCGGCCCAGCAGCAGGTGACGCTGGCCGGCCTGGCCAAGGTGATGACCCGGTACCCCCAGGTGCTTGTCAACGTCAGCGGGGTGGACAAGGCCCGGGCCGCCGAGGCACCGGAGCTTGCCGCGGCCGTAGCCGCCGCGGAGGCGGAGCTGGGCACCTCCGGCCGCGTCCTGGTGCGGCCGAGCGGCACCGAGCCGACGGTGCGGGTCATGGTCGAGGCCAAAGACCAGCACCACGCCAGCCGCCTGGCCGAATCCCTGGCCGCCACCGTCCGCGCCGTCTCGTTACCCACCCCGGCCCCGCCAACGCGGCGACTGGCCAGGTGACGCTTCGCTACGGGTGGGACGACGTCACCGAACGCCCGTGCCAGACTGCCCTTGAGGTGGCCGCCACCCTCCGGGAGCACGGCTGGGACGGCGACCTGCGCCGGTGCGGTGCCCGGTGCACGGTCACCTGACCCGGCCGGCCGGGGACAGCGCGCGGGCACGGCGCGCGGGGACCGCACGTTACGCGGGCCCGGCGTGGCAGGCTTGGGGGGTGATTCTGGGCATCGGCGTTGACCTGGTGGACGTATCACGCCTGGACAAGGCGCTGCGCCGGACCCCCGCGCTGGCTTCCCGCCTGTTCACCGAGGGCGAACGCGGCCGCGCGCCCGCCTCGCTGGCCGCCTGCTTTGCCGCGAAGGAAGCGGTGGCCAAGGCGCTCGGCGGCCCGGCGGGCCTGCGCTGGGCCGATGTCGAGGTCGTGCACGACCGGGCGGGCCGGCCCGAGCTGGCGGTTCGGGGCACCGTGGCCGACGCCGCGGGCCGCCTGGGGGTGCGGCGGTGGCACGTCTCGCTGACCCACGACGCGGGCGTCAGCGTGGCGTTCGTGGTGGCCGAGGCCTGAGGACCGCGTCATGAGGACCCATCACATGACGACCCACGACATGAGGGCTCACGGCATGAGGGCTCACGGCATGAGGGCTCACGACATGAGGACCGGTGCATGAGGAACGCGCACAGCGTTGCGGTCGTCCGGGCGGCCGAGCGCACCTTGATGGCCCACGTCCCGCCGGGGACGCTGATGCAGCGCGCCGCCACGGGGCTCGCGGTGGTGTGCGCCGGGCTGCCCGCCCGGGTCTACGGGTCGCTGGTCGTCGTGCTCGCAGGGAGCGGCGACAACGGTGGCGACGCCCTGTACGCGGGGGCCATGCTGGCCCGGCGCGGGGCGCGCGTCGTGGCGGTCGCGGCCGGTACGCGGGTGCACGAGGCGGGCGCGGCGGCGCTGACGGCCGCGGGTGGCCGGCTGACCGAGCCCGGCGATCCCGGCGATCCCGGCCTGCCCGCCATGATCGGCGCTGCGGACGTGGTGCTCGACGGGTTGCTCGGCATCGGCGGCCGGGGTGGCCTGCGGGAGCCCATGGCCACGCTGGCCGCGCTGGCCGACCGTGCCCGGACGGGCGGCCGGGGCCCGGTCGTAGTCGCCGTTGACCTGCCGAGCGGGGTGGATGCGGACACCGGCGAGGTGGCCGGCCCGGCGGTACGGGCCGACGTCACGGTGACCTTCGGCACCTGGAAGCCGGGCCTGCTCATCGACCCAGGCGCGGGCCACGCCGGGCTGACCGAACTCATCGACATCGGCCTGGGACCATACCTGCCCGCGCCCACCGTGACCGCCTACGGCGCGCTCGACGTGGCCGCGCTGCTGCCCCTGCCGGGCCGGGAGTCGGACAAGTACCGCCGCGGCGTGCTCGGCGTCGTGGCCGGCAGCGACCGGTTCCCCGGCGCCGCGGCGCTCGCCGTGGGCGGGGCGCTGCGCGGCGGGGCGGGCATGGTCCGCCTGGTGTCGGCGGAGCCCGCCGTCGCCATCGTCAGGCAGCAATGGCCGGAAGCCATCGCGACGGTGACCAGGCCCGCGGGCGGCGAGGCGGCAACCGGCGGGGAACCAACCGGCGGGCGACAAAGCGCCGAGACCACGGGCAGCGAGATCGAGAGCGTCGGCCGGGTGCAGGCCTGGCTGGCCGGCCCGGGCATGGGCACCGACGACGCGGCCCGGCGCCGCCTGGCCGACGTCCTCGCCACCGACCTGCCCGTCCTGGTGGATGCCGACGGGCTCACCCTCGTCGCGCACACCCCGGACCTGGTCGCCGGCCGCACGGCGGCCACCCTGCTGACCCCGCACGCCGGGGAACTGGCCCGGCTGCTGGGGGCGGACCCGGCCGACGTGGCCGCGCACCGGCTGGAGCACGCGCGGGCCGCCGCGGCGCGGTTCGGCGCCTGCGTGCTGCTCAAGGGCTCGACCACGGTGATCGCGCCCCCCGGTGCGGATGGCCAGGGCCCGGTGCTGGTCAACGCGACCGGAACCGGCTGGCTGGCCACGGCCGGCACGGGGGACGTCCTCGCCGGGCTGGCGGGCGCCCTGCTCGCCCAGGGCGTCGGCGTGAGCGAGGCGGCGGCGGCCGCGGCCTACCTGCACGGGATCGCCGCACGTTACGCCGCGGGAGGGCCTGACCTGGGCGGGGTGGCGGGGTCGGGGCTAGCAGAGCGCCTGACCGGGGAAGCGCCGATCGCGGCGACCGACGTGATCGCCGCTCTGCCCGAGGCGATCCGCCGCGTCCGCGAGCCGCACTGACGGCCGCTAGCTGCACTAATACGGGCCATTCCATCGAACGGTGGACACGAGGTGTGACCGTTCGGCGGTTGTGACCCCGGGTGCGTGCCCCGAGGCTGGATGCCATGACTACAGCTGCGAGCTCCGGCCCCGGCAGCGCCAGCGTGCGCGTCAGGGGCCTGCGCAAGGCTTACAAGGATGTGACCGCCGTCGACGGCGTCGACCTGGACATCAGCCACGGGGAGGTCTTCGCGCTGCTCGGCCCGAACGGGGCAGGCAAGACCACCACGGTCGAGATCCTCGAGGGATACCGGCAGCGGGACGGCGGCGAGGTGTCGGTCCTGGGCACCGACCCCGGGCGCGGCGGCCGGCAATGGCGTTCCCGGATCGGCATCGTCTTGCAGAGCAACACCGACGCCGACGAGCTGACCGTCCGGGAGATGATCCGCTATTTCGCGGCCTATTACCCCAATCACGCCGACCCAGACGAGGTCATCGAGAGCGTCGGCCTGACCGAGAAGGCGGGATCCCGGCTGCGGCAGCTCTCCGGCGGCCAGCGCCGCCGGGTGGACGTGGCGCTCGGCATCGTCGGCAGGCCGGAACTGATGTTCCTCGACGAACCCACCACGGGCTTCGACCCGGAGGCGCGGCGGCAGTTCTGGCACCTCATCAAGAGCCTCGCCGACGGCGGCACCACGATCCTGCTGACCACGCACTACCTGGACGAGGCGGAGGCGCTGGCGCACCGCGTCGCGGTCATCGCCGCGGGGCGGATCCGCGCGGTCGGGCCGCCGTCGGAGCTCGGCGGCCGGGGCAGCGCCCGGGCCACGGTCAGCTGGCTCTCCGGCGACGGCCGCCGCAGCATCGAGACGGACACGCCGTCGGCCGTGGTCACCGAGCTGTCGGCGCGGTTCGGCGGCGAGGTCCCGGAGCTGACGGTCACCCGGCCCTCGCTGGAAGACATCTACCTCGCGATGATCGGTCATGCCGCAGGCGGCGGCCAGGAGAACCCGTCAGCGCAAGCCCCCGCGACCACCGGAGCAACTCAATGAGACAGCAAGCGCACGCCGCAGGCGCCGGGCCGAACGCCGCGAGGACGCGAAGCGCCGCAGCGGTGTCCCGGTGCCGAGGACCAGCCTCCCGAAGCCAGCGAAGCGCCCGCGAGGGAGGCCATGAGATGAGTGCAACTCAATGAGCGCCACCACCCGGGCGGCCCACGCGCCGGCCGTGGCGCTGCCGTCCGTCACCAGCCTGTCGTTCGGCCGGGCGTCCCTGGAACTCAAGACGTTCTTCCGGCGCCGCGAGGCGGTCGTGTTCACGTTCGCGCTGCCGGTGATCCTCCTGGTCATCTTCGGGTCGGTCTTCCACGGGAATGTCCCGGGCACCGACGTCAGCTTCCGCCAGTACTTCACCGCCGGCATCATCGCCAGCGGCATCATGTCGGTGACCTTCGTCAACCTGGGCGTCAGCATTGCCATGGAGCGGGACGACGGCACGCTGAAACGGCTGGTGGGCACGCCCATGCCCAAGGCCGCCTACTTCGCGGGCAAGGCGCTGTCCGGCTTGGTCATCTCCGTGCTCGAAGTGGCGATCCTGCTCGTCATCGGGGTCGGGCTCTACGGGCTCACGCTGCCGAACACCCCGCAGCGCTGGCTCACCTTCGTCTGGGTCTTCCTGCTCGGCGTGGCGTCGTGCACCATGCTGGGCATCGCGGCAAGCAGCGTTCCCCGCTCGGGGCGCAGCGCCGCCGCCGTGCTCAACCTGCCCTACCTCGTGCTCCAGTTCATCTCCGGCGTCTACTTCCCGTTCAGCAGCCTGCCCAAGACCATGCAGACCATCGCGGCGCTGTTCCCGCTCAAGTGGATGTGCCAGGGCCTGCGCTCGGTGTTCCTGCCGGACTCGCTGCTCGTGGCCGAGCCGGCCCACAGCTGGGAACTCGGCAAGGTCGCCCTGGTGCTCGTTGCCTGGACCGTTGGATGCTTGGTGCTATGCCTGAGAACGTTCCGCTGGCAACGCCAGGGCGAGCGCTGACGGTGTGCGGTGAGCCGCACGCGTGGAGCCGCGGCGGAGTATGGGACGCCTACTTCGCCGTGGTCCTGGCGGCCACCCTGCTCATCGTCCTCACCGCTCAGGGCCCGCTGGCCGCGCGCGTGGTCGCCGCCGCGTCCCTCGCCGCCACCGTGCCGCTGTACCTGGCCGTCGGGCGCCCGGCCATCGCGGCCGACCGGGACACGCTGCGCGGCACCGTCTTCGTGCTCTGCATGGTGGCCCTCGTCGTCGTCGCGCAGATCCAGGTCGGCGCCAGCTCCTGGGTGCTGTTCGGCGCCTGCCCGCTGTGCTTCATGGCGGTATCGCTGCCCCGGGCGTTCGCCGGGGTCATCGCGCTGAACGTGACACCGGTGGTACTGGCGGTCGGGTCGCTGCGGCACAACTCCAGCGCGATCGCGTTCGTGTTCGGCACCGTGGCGCTCGGCCTGGCCTTCTCGCTGGTGCTCGGCACCTGGATCGTCCGGATCATCGAGCAGAGCAGGGAACGCGCGCAGCTGATCGAGCGCCTCGAGGCGGCGCAGGCGGAACTGGCGGAGGTCAGCCGGCAGGCCGGGACGCTTTCCGAACGCCAGCGGCTCGCCGGGGAGATCCACGACACGCTGGCGCAGGGGCTGACGAGCATCGTCATGCTGCTCCAGGCCGCCGACACCGAGATCGGCTCGGATCCGCCGGAGGCACGGCGCCATGTCGGCCTCGCCACGCAGACCGCGCGGGAAGGGCTCGCCGAGGCCCGGGCCATGGTCGCGGCCCTCACCCCGGCGCACCTCGACAGCGGCCCACTGCACGAGGCGCTGGCCCGGCTCACCGACCGGATAGGCGCGGAGCTTGGCATCACGGCCCGCTTCGAGGTCTGCGGGCAGGCCCGCCCGCTGTCGGCGACGGCCGAGGTCGTGCTGCTGCGCGCGGGCCAGGAGGCGCTTGCCAACGTGCGCAAGCATGCCCGCGCCGGGGACGTCTGCGTGGTCCTGTCGTACGCCGAGGGCGGGGTCCGGCTCGACGTCACCGATGACGGCGCCGGGTTCGACTCCGACCGGGTGAACGGCGGTTACGGCCTGCGCGGCATGCGCAGCCGGATAGTGCAGGTCGGGGGCAGCCTCCTGGTCAGGTCCCGCCCGGGCGAGGGCACCTCGCTGTCGGTGGAGGTGCCGGAGTGACGGTGAGCGCCGCACTCGGCCCCGGCAGCGTGGGGACGCTCCGGGTCCTGCTCGTTGACGATCACCCCGTGGTGCGGGAAGGCGTGCGTGCCATGCTCGCCCCCGAACCCGACATCGAGGTGTCCGGCGAAGCGGGCTCCGGCGACGAGGCGGTCACGCTGGCCCGGACCGGTTCCTACGACGTGATCCTGATGGACCTGCGCATGCCGGGAACCGACGGCGTCGCCGCGATCGGGCAGATCCTGGCGGGCGACCCGGCGGCCAGGATCGTCGTGCTCACCACCTACGAGACCGACGCGGACATCGTGCGGGCCGTCGAGGCCGGCGCCGCGGGGTACCTGCTCAAGGACGCGCCCCGCGCCGATGTCGCCAACGCGATCCGGGTCGCGGCGCGCGGGGAGACGGTGCTCGCGCCGTCGGTCGCCGCCCGCCTGGTCACCCGCGTCCGCCGCCCGCAGCGCGACTCGCTGTCGGCGCGCGAGGTGGAGGTGCTCCAGCTCGTCGCGCGGGGCATGACCAACGCCGACATCGGCAGGAGGCTGTTCATCAGCGAGGCGACCGTCAAGACGCACCTGCTGCGGGCGTTTGGCAAGCTCGGCGTCTCGGACCGGACCGCCGCGGTGACCACGGCAATCGAGCGAGGTGACATCCCCCCGCCCGGGCGGTGAAGTCTCCGGTACGGATATTGCGCCGTTCCGTCCCGGCGCAATAGCATCCCCATTGCCCCGCACTCGACCATTTCGCCCACAAGGGGGCAGTGTGTTAAGGCGAATCTCGATGGCGGCCGCAGTGATCGTCAGCGTGCTGGGGGCCGGTGCCGCCGCCCAGCCCGCGGCAGCGGCGCACACCCAGCCACCGACGGCGGCACACGCCCAGCGACGGCCAGCCGCGCACAACCGGCCACGGCCGGCGGCGCACCTGCCCGGGGTGCACGTAGTCAACCTGCACCGTGCCTACGAGGCGATGCTCCGGCACGTCAAGCCGGGCAAGATCGCCGGGATCGCGTACGCGCGGGGCAAGGGGCCCAGGACCGCGCGGCCGGACCGCGCGAATCAGGCGTCGTGTGCCGAGGCGGCCTGCCCGGTCACCTACAACGGCGGCCCGGTGCAGCACAACCCGCACGTGTACCTGCTGCTGTGGGGCCCGAACTGGTCCACCGACAGCGGGCAGGAGGCCAGCGCCGCCTACCTGGAGCACTTCTACGGCGGGCTCGGCGTCTCGCCCCAGGACAACTGGTCCACGATCACCTCGCAGTACGCGGACGGCACGGGCCACCCGGTGTTCAACGGGTCGGTGTTCGCCGGGGCATTCCAGGACCCCAGCACGCCGCCCACCGGCGCCACGCAGGCGCAGCTCGCGGCGGAGGCGGACACCTTCGCCTCCGCGCACGCACTCGCCGACCTGACCGATACGCAGATCGTGGTGGCCACCCAGTCGGGAACCTGCCCGGCCGGGTTCGACGCGCCGTCGGTCTGCGGCGCCAGCAGCGGCACCTACTGTGCCTGGCACAGTTCCTCCAACGAGCCGTACGTGAACCTGCCCTATCTGCTGGACGCCGGCACGGCCTGCGGCGAGAACTTCATCAACACCGGCACCGCGGGGACCGACGACGGGTTCAGCCTGATCGGCGGCCCCGAGTACGCCGACGCGATCACCGATCCCTACCCCGGCACCGGCCTCGCTCCGGGCACCGTTCCCAACCCCGCCTGGGTGGACAAGAACGACACCGTGTCCGGCGGGGAGATCGCGGAAAAGTGCGCGTTCGACGGAAGCTGGGCCACCGGTGCTCCGCACGGGGACGTGGCGCTGTCCACCGGCACGTTCGCCATGCAGTCGCTGTGGAGCAACGCCGCGGGCGGATGCGTGCTGACCGGCGCCGTGCAGGACAAGGTGACGATCGTAAGCCCGGGAACCCAGTCCAGCCCCGAGGGTGTAGCCGTCAAGCTGCAACTCCAAGGCAGCTCGAGCGCGGGCAACCCACTTACCTGGAACGCCATCGGGCTGCCCATGGGGCTGTCCATCAGCGCGGGCGGCCTCGTCACCGGGACCCCGGCAACGCCCGCCACGTATCCCGTGACGATCTCGGCCACCGACGAGACGGGCGCGAAGTCATCGGTCTCCTTCAACTGGACGATCACCCCCAACGGCGGGCCGATCACGGGCTTCGGCGGCAAGTGCCTCGACGACTTCGGCGGGGGCACCGCCAACCGGACCAGGGTCGACATCTGGACCTGCAACAACACCCCGGCCCAGACGTGGACCTTCTCCGCGGGGGCGCTCGTGGTCCTCGGCAAGTGCCTCGACGACGTCACCGGGGGCGGCAGCGGCAGCAAGCTCGTGATCTTCACCTGCAACGGCCACAAGACCCAGACCTGGTCGCACCGCTCCAACGGCGAATACGTGCTGAAGCTGGACAGCCTGTGCCTGACCGATCCCGGCAGCTCGACGGTCAACGGCACCCAGGTCGATATCCAGGCCTGCAAGGACACCAAGGATCAGCGCTGGTCGGTGCCCTAGCCGGAAAGGGCTGGCACACTGGGACGTCATGGACGCTCCGGCTGAAGCCCTTGTCAACTTGGCCACGGTTCGCGACAACGTCACCGGGCTGCGCAGGCACGTCGGCGACGCGGCCGTGATGGCGGTGGTCAAGTCGGACGCGTACGGCCACGGCCTGATCCCGGTCGCGACCGCGGCGCTGGCCGGCGGGGCCGGCTGGCTGGGGGTGATAAGGGCCGACGAGGCGCTGGCGCTGCGCCAGGCAGGCCTGACGGCGCCGGTGCTGTGCCTGATGAGCGTGCCCGGCGGGCCGCACGAGGAGGCCATCCGCCACGACGTGGACCTCGGCGTCGGCTCGGCCGGGATGGTGGCCGAGATAGCCGCCGCGGCGCAGCGCGCCGGGCGCCCGGCCCGGGTGCACCTCAAGGTGGACACCGGGATGTCGCGCGGCGGCGCCACGATGGCGGACTGGCCCGCGGTGGTGGCCGCCGCCCTGGCGGCGCAGGCGGCGGGCCAGGTCCAGGTCGTCGGCCTCTGGTCGCATCTGGCCTGCGCCGACATGCCCGGGCACCAGTCGATCGAGGCCCAGGTCAAGGCGTTCCGGGAGGCCGTGGAGATCGCCGAGAAGGCCGGGGCCGAGCCCGAGGTCCGCCATCTGGCCAACACCCCGGCCACGCTGACGCTGCCGCAGACCCGGTTCGACATGGTGCGCTGCGGCGGCGGGGTGGTCGGCCTGCCCACGCTGCCCGGCCCGATGCCGCCCTGGCTGCGGCCGGCCATGACCATGCGGGCCCGGCTGGTTCAGGTCAAGGAGGTGCCCCCCGGGGCCGGGGTCTCCTACGGCCACCGGTACTTCACCAGCAGCCGGAGCACGCTGGGCCTGGTGCCCCTGGGCTACGCGGAGGGCGTGCCGCGGGACGCGTCCGGCCTGGTGCAGATCTACGCCAGGGGCAGGCGCTGGTTCATCTCCGGCACGGTGTCGATGAACCAGTTCGTGGTGGACTTCGGCGCCGAGCCCGCCCGGGAAGGGGACGAGGTGCTGCTGTTCGGGCCGGGCGACTCGGGGGAGCCGACGGCCCAGGACTGGGCCGACGCGGTGGGCACCATCTCCTACGAGATCGCCACCAGCTTCGGCGGCCGGGTGCCCCGAAGCTACTTGGGAGTAGCATATGGAGATGATCCCGTGCACGCCGGCGCGGGCGCCAGGGGGGCGGGCCGGGACGGCTCAGCGCCTGCGTAGCGCCCCGGCCGGCGAGGGCGTGAGTAACGGCAGGCAGCGGAGGATCGATGGCCAACTGGCGGCGGATCACCGGTGCGGCCGGCCTGGTGGTGGGGGCCACCGCGGCCAGCGCGGGCGCGATCGTGGCCGCGGAGCGGATCGCGGTAAGCCGGTTCCGGGGCCGGAACGGTGCCAAGCCCGGCGACGAGCCGTTCGGCACGCTCCGGGGCCGTGAGCTGACCGTGCTCGCGCCCGACGGGGTCGCGCTGCACGTAGAGATCAACGGCCCGGACGCCGCGCCCGTCACGATCATCTTCTGCCACGGGTACACGGTGAACCAGGACTGCTGGCACTTCCAGCGGCGCGATCTGGCCGAGCACCGGCTGGTCTTCTGGGACCAGCGCGACCACGGACGGTCCGGCAGGTCGCAGGCGGGCAGCGCCAGCATCGCCCAGCTCGGCGCGGACCTCAAGGCCGTCATCGACGCGGCCGCCCCCGGCCCGGGCCCGGTCATCCTGGTCGGCCACTCCATGGGCGGCATGACGATCATGGCCCTGGCCGAGCAGCATCCCGGGATGTTCCGGACCAAGGTCGCCGGGGCCGTGCTCATCTCCACCGCGGCCCGGGGCCTGGAGGTCGGCAACCAGTGGATGCCGGCCCCGGTCCGGCCGGTGCTCCGCCGAGCCGTCCCGGGGGTGCTCAACGGAGTGGCCCTCGTCAACCGGGGCGGCATTGTCGAGCGTGGCCGCCGCGCCTCGGCCGACCTGGCGTTCCTGGCCACCAGGCTGATCGGGTTCGGGGATGGCGAGGTCAGCCCGGCCACCGTGGCCTTTCTCGAGCACATGATCAGGGACACCCCGATCGAGGTGGTGGCCAGCTTCTGCCAGGCCCTGCTGACCTGCGACATGCGCGGATCGCTGGAAACGCTGGGCCGCGTCCCCGTGGTCGTCATGGTCGGCGAGAAGGACCGCCTGGTCATGCCGCGGCTGGGCATCGAGCTGGCCGCGACGATCCCCGGGGCCCAGCTCATCTGGGTTCCCGGCGGCGGGCACGCGCTCATCCTGGAGCGCCCCGACCTGGTCAACGAGGCGATCACCGGCCTGCTGGCCCGGGTGGACGCCGGCGGCGACCTGCCGTGCTCGGCATGACCGGCCAGCGGCGGGTCACGGTCGAGACCGCGGCCGGGATGCGGGCGCTCGGCGCCCGCCTTGCGGGCCTGCTCCGGGCCGGGGACCTGGTCATACTCAGCGGTTCGCTCGGCGCGGGGAAGACCACGCTGGTCCAGGGGATCGGCGAGGGCCTCGGGGTCCGCGGCCCGGTGACGTCGCCGACGTTCGTCATCGCCCGGGTGCACCCGTCGGTCACCGGCGGCCCGGACCTGGTGCACGCCGACGCATACCGGCTGGCCAGCCCAGCCGAGGTCGACGACCTGGACCTGGACGAGGCCATGGACTCGTCGGTGACCGTGGTCGAGTGGGGCGGCGGGCTGGCCGAGGGCCTGGCCGAGGACCGGCTCGAGGTCACGATCACCCCGGCGGGGGACGCGGCCGCCCCGGACGCCCCGGAAGCGGAGCCGAGAACCGTGTGCTTCGCCGGTCACGGCGGGCGGTGGAGCGCGGTCGGCGATTCAGCGTTTCTTGCCCTGTCCGGCACCCCGGAAGCCCTATAGTTCGTCCCGGCCCCACCCTGCCGCGCCGACGCGTGCGTGCTGGCCAAGTCCGCGCGCCACGCACCGGTTTGCGCGGTTCGATCCCCCTCTCGGAGGCGCCGTGGCTCAGCACGGATCCCGTCCGCCCCGGTCTGGCCGGCCACCCACCGCCAGCCGGCGCGGGGATACCCGTGCCGCCGGCGGCAGTCCCTGGGACGAGCGGGCCGGCGCCGACGAGGATGAGCTTCCGCCGTGGGCCGGGCTCGCGGCGGGCCCACAGTTGGCCGGCCCGCAGACGCGCCCGCGCGGCAGGCACGGCAAGGACGAGCCGGCCGTCACCGGCGACGCGGAGCCCTGGACCGGTGAGGGCCCGGCCGAGGACGAGCGGTGGAACCGGGTCAGCCCGGCCGAGGATGAGAGCCCGGTCAGCCCGCCCGGTCCCGCCCCGCAGGGGCCTGGGTTCCGCCGCCGCATGGCCGCCGCCCGGTCCAAACGGCGGTCGCGCATCGTCTGGGTCTGGGGCGCCGCCGCGGTCGTCGTGGCCGTCATCGCGGCCGTCCTGCTGTTCTCCCTGGGCGGCGGCCAGCCGGCCAAGAAGGCCTCCTCCGCCGGGCTGGTCACCACCTACCAGCCTGGCGAGTTCAAGACGGTGCCCAGCGCCTGCACCGCGGTGACCCCGGCGACCCTGGGCCAGTACCTGCCCGGCAACCGCCGCATGGTCGCGCCGCACTCGCTGGACGGCAGCGCGCAGAGCCTGTGCAACTGGACCCTGGACGCGCCGCCGGTGTACCGGGTCCTCGCGGTGACCGTGCAGGCCTACGCGCCCAGCGGGCTCGCCACCGGGAACGGCAGCGCCACCTCCGCCGCCGTGGACGCCTACCAGCAGGCGTTGCAGGCCAAGCGGCACCCGGCCAGGGACACGCACCTGCCCATGGCGCTGGTGACGCAGGTTTCACGGCTCGGCACGACCGCGTTCGCCGCGCTGCAAGTCGTGCAGGCCCGCCCCGACCCCACCGATCTGGAGACCGTGGTCGCCCGGGACCGCAACGCGGTCGTCACCGTGGTGTTCCAGGGCCCGCACGCGCACACCGGCCGGGACGGGCCCGTTTCGCCCGTGCTGCTCCAGGCCGGCGCGATCGCGGCCGCCCGGGACATCGTGTCGCAGCTCCACTAGAGCGGCCTGCTGCCGGGTGCTCTGGCCCGCGCGGGCTGGCCTGAGCTGGCCCGGCGGCGCATTAGGCTGGGCAACCGTGCTGGTCCTTGCCTTCGATACCGCGACGCCCGCGGTGACGGTCGCGGTCGGCAACGCCGAGCGGGTGCTGGCGCAGCAGACCACCGTCGACGCCCGCCGTCAGGGCGAGCTGCTGGCCACCTCGATCGGGAAGGTGCTGGCCGATGCGGGCGTGACGGCCGGCGACCTCGACGCGGTCGTGGCCGGCGCCGGCCCCGGCCCGTACACCGGGCTGCGGGTGGGCCTGGTCACCGCCCGCGTCCTCGGCAGCGCGCTCGGGATCAGCGCGTACGGCATCTGCACGCTCGATGTGATCGCCGCGGACGCGGTGCCCGCGGCGGCCGGCCGCGAGTTCCTCGTCGCGACGGACGCGCGCCGCCGCGAGGTGTACTGGGCCCGGTACTCGCCCGACGGGCGGCGGCTGTCCGGGCCCGGCGTCGCCGCCCCCGCCACGCTCCCAGCGGGCCTGCCGGCCGCGGGCGAGGGGGCGCAGCTCTACGAAGGCCTGTTCGGCGACCCGATCCCGCCGCGCTATCCCTCCGCCGCCACCGCCGTCCTTCTTTGTGCCAAACGGCTGGCGCTCGGTGACCACCTCCCGCCGGCCGAGCCGTTGTACCTGCGCCGGCCAGATGCCAGGGTTCCCGGCGCACCCAAGAGCGTGCTGCCGAACCAGGCCCAGGCCCGCCCCGCCCGCACCGGCGTGGTGCCGTCGTGAGCGTGGTCTTGCGGCCGATGGCGCTGGCCGACGTCGGGGCGGTCGCGGTCCTCGAGCAAGCCCTGTTCGGCGTGGAGGCGTGGTCCCCGGACCTGCTCGCCGGTGAGATGACCGCCGACCCGGGGAGCCGGTACTACCTGGTCGCCGACGACGACGGTGTGATCGCCGGCTATGGCGGGCTGCTGGCGCACCGCGGCGGCCCGGCCGATGTGCTCACGCTGGCGGTGGCCGCCGACCGCTGGGGCGAGGGGATCGGCAGCGCCCTGCTGGATGGGCTGCTCGCCGAGGCAGCCAGGCGCGGCTGCACCGAGATCCTCCTCGAGGTGCGGGTCGACAACGACCGCGCCCAACGGCTGTACCAGCGCCGCGGGTTCACCGGTATCGGCATCCGCCGTGGCTACTACCAGCCGTCCAACACCGACGCGCTGGTCATGCGGCTGGTCACCGCGCCCCCGGAACGCCAGTCCCGCCTGCGCGGCAGGCACCGGGCGGCCCGCGCTACCCCGGCGCCGCCCGAGCCCGACAGCGCGGGGAGCACCCGGTGACCGCGCCCCTGGTGCTCGGGATCGAGACCTCGTGCGACGAGACCGGGGCCGGGCTGGTGCGCGGGCGTGAGCTGCTGGCGGACTCGGTCGCGTCCAGCGTGGACGAGCACGCCAGGTTCGGCGGGGTCGTGCCGGAGGTGGCCAGCCGGGCGCACCTGGAGGCCATGGTGGCGACCGTGGACCGGGCGCTGGCGACCGCCGGGGAGAAGCTGGCCGGCGTCGACGCGATCGCGGTCACCGCGGGCCCTGGGCTGGCCGGAGCGCTGCTGGTCGGCGTCTGCGCGGCGAAGGCGTACTCGCTCGCGCTGGGCAAGCCGCTGTACGCGGTGAACCACCTGGCCGCGCACATCGCCGTGGACCAGCTTGAGCACGGCCCGCTGCCGCGGCCCTGCGTGGCCCTGCTGGTGTCGGGCGGGCACTCGTCGCTGCTGCTCGTCCCCGACGTGGCGGGCGAGGTGATACCGCTCGGCGCCACGATCGACGACGCCGCGGGCGAGGCCTACGACAAGGTGGCCCGGCTGCTCGGCATGCCGTTCCCCGGCGGCCCGCCGGTGGACAAGGCGGCCAGGGAGGGCAACGCCGCGGCGATCGGGTTCCCGCGCGGCAAGTACCGCGACGCCACGTTCGACTTCTCCTTTTCCGGCCTGAAGACCGCGGTCGCCCGCTATGTCGAGGGACGCGCCGCGGCCGGCCTCCCGGTGCCCGTGGCCGACGTGGCAGCGTCGTTCCAGGAGGCGGTTGCCGACGTACTGACCCGCAAGGCGGTCGATGCTTGCCGCGCTCATGGCGTAAAGCATCTGATCGTTGGGGGCGGCGTGGCTGCCAACTCGCGGCTGCGCGCGCTGGCCGGCGAACGGTGCGAGGCGGCCGGGATCGCGCTGCGGGTGCCCAGGCCGGGGCTGTGCACCGACAACGGCGCGATGGTGGCGGCGCTGGGCGCGGAGCTGCTGGCCCGGGGCGTGGCGCCGTCGCCGCTGGACGTGGCCGCGGACTCCTCGCTTCCGGTGACCGAAGTCGTGGCCGGTTTGACTGGGCGGCGCGGCGGCGATACTGTTCCGAACTAGCACTCGGTAGGGTAGAGTGCTAACGCGACATAGTGGTCTGGCACCCGCGACGACAGGCCGTTCCGGTCGCCTTCTCAGACAAGAGTCAACACAACCCGCCTTTCCAGAGGGGGAGGTCAGATCGTGACGACCGCCACCAAGGTTGTTCTCAAGCCGCTCGAAGACCGCATTGTGGTCCGCACGCTCGAAGCCGAGCAGACGACCGCGTCGGGTCTGGTCATCCCGGACACCGCGAAGGAGAAGCCCCAGGAGGGCGAAGTCCTCGCGGTTGGCCCGGGCCGTTTCGACGACGCGGGTGCCAAGCGCGTGCCCATGGACGTCAAGGTCGGCGACGTGGTGCTGTACAGCAAGTACGGCGGCACCGAGGTGAAGTACCACGGCGAGGAGTACCTCGTGCTCTCCGCCCGTGACGTGCTCGCCATCGTCGAGAAGTAAGTAAGGCAGCGATTCTTCGCTGTGGGCGGTGCCCGCGGCGAGTGCTCGCGCCTCGTGCCACGCCGCCCCGGGCGCTCTCGCGAGCGCCTGGGGCGGCGGCGCGAGCGCCAGCCTGCCCGCCCCGCCCGCAAGCGTTTCAACGTAGTCAGGGGTAAGCCATGGCAGCAAAGATGCTGGAGTTCGACGAGGAGGCACGGCGCGCCCTCGAGCGCGGCGTGAACCGGCTCGCGGACGCCGTTAAGGTGACGCTGGGCCCGCGCGGGCGCAACGTCGTGATCGACAAGAAGTGGGGCGCTCCGACCATCACGAACGACGGGGTGACCGTCGCCCGCGAGGTGGAGCTGGAAGACCACTTCGAGAACCTCGGCGCGCAGCTCGCCAAGGAAGTAGCCACCAAGACCAACGACGTCGCGGGGGACGGCACCACCACGGCCACCGTGCTCGCCCAGGCCATGGTCCATGAGGGCCGCCGCGCGGTGACCGCGGGCGCCAACCCGATGGCGATGAAGCGGGGCATCGACGCCGCCGCCGCGGCCGTGTCCGACCTGCTGCTCGAGGCCGCCCGTGAGGTCGGGGAGCAGGACGAGATCGCCAACGTCGCCACGATCTCGGCGCAGGACCCGCAGATCGGCGAGCTGATCGCGGAGGCGTTCGCCAAGGTCGGCAAGGACGGCGTGATCACCGTCGAGGAGTCGCCGACGCTGGGCCTCGAGCTGGAGTTCACCGAGGGCATGCAGTTCGACAAGGGCTACATCTCCCCGTACTTCATCACCGACCAGGACCGGCTGGAAGCGGTCCTTGAGGACGCCTACGTCCTGCTGCACAGTGCCAAGATCTCCTCGATGGCGGACTTCCTGCCGGTGCTCGAGGCGGTGGCGCAGTCCAAGAAGCCGATGCTGGTCGTGGCCGAGGACGTCGACGGCGAGGCCCTGTCGACGCTGGTCGTCAACAAGATCAGGGGCCTGCTCGCGGTCGCCGCGGTGAAGGCGCCCGGGTTCGGGGACCGCCGCAAGGCCATGCTCGCCGACATGGCGGTCCTCACCGGCGGCGAGGTGGTCAGCGAGGAGCTCGGCCTCAAGCTGGAGAACATCGGCCTCCAGACGCTGGGCCGGGCGCGGCGGATCGTGGTGACCAAGGACACCACGACGATCGTGGACGGGGCGGGCGACGCCGACGCGATCGCCGACCGGGTCCGCCAGCTCAAGCGGGAGATCGAGGAGACCGACTCCGACTGGGACCGGGAGAAGCTCCAGGAGCGGGTCGCCAAGCTGGCCGGCGGCGTGTGCGTGCTGCGGGTCGGCGCGGCCACCGAGGTGGAGCTCAAGGAGAAGAAGCACCGCCTCGAGGACGCGATCTCGGCCACCCGCGCGGCGATCGAGGAGGGCATCATCGCCGGCGGCGGCAGCACGCTGGTTCAGCTCGCCGCGGACCTGGACGACCTCGGCCTGACCGGGGACGAGGCGACCGGCGTGCGGGTCGTGCGCAGGGCGCTGAGCGCCCCGCTGTACTGGATCGCCGCCAACGCCGGCGCCGAGGGTGGCGTCGTGGTGGACACGGTGGCCGGGCTGCCGCGCGGCCAGGGCTTCAACGCCGCCACCCGCGAGTACGGCGACCTGATCGCCCAGGGAGTCCTCGACCCGGTCAAGGTCACCAGGTCGGCCGTGCAGAACGCCGGGTCCATCGCTGGCATGTTGCTCACGACCGAGGCCGCGGTGGCGGACAAGCCGGAGCCCGAGGAAGCAAACGGGCATGGCCACAGTCACGGGCACGGGCACGGGCACACCCACTGATCCGGGGCCCCGTCGCAAGGGGTACCTACATTAATTACGGCCAGTAGTCGCTTGATTACTGGCCGTAATTAATGTACTGTCTGTTGCTGCGTGGTACATCAATGTGACCTTTCTGTTGCCTGCCTGGATGAGATCAACCCCCGTTGACGTGGGCATCATGCACTCGTGACGGAGGGATGCGTTATTCGGCCGGTGCCGGGCGATGGGTGGTCGCCGGGGGGGACGCGCGCCGGGGGCGGGGTTGCCGCACCTGCCGCGCGTACCGGCATTGCCGCGTCAGCCACACCTAGGGGTATTGCGGCGTCAGCCGCATCTGGGGGCATCGCGGCGTCGGCCGCACCCACGGGCATCGCGGCGTCGGCCGCACCTGCTGGCGCTGCCGCATCCGCAGGGGTTGCCGCGCCGTCCGGGGTTGCCGTGACGCCGGCTGCCGCCGGGCTTGCCGGGGTCGCCGCGCCCGCGCCGCGGCCGCGGACCGGGGGCGCTCCCGTTCTTCCGCACCGCCCGCCCGGGACCTCCCCCGGTGACGGGGCGGGGCTCGCGGACCTGACCACCCGGGCCGTCTGTGGCCAGCCGGCCGCGATCGAGTCGCTCCTGGAGCACATCCGGCCGATGGTGGTCCGGTACTGCCGGGCGCGGCTGGGGCGCATTACCGGCCATTACCACGTCGCGGACGATGTGGCACAGGAGGTGTGCATCGCCGTCCTTTCCGCGCTTCCGCGGTACCGGGACATGGGCCGCCCCTTTGCCTCCTTTGTCATCGGCATCGCCTCGCACAAGGTCGCGGACGCCGTGCGCGCCGCCGCGCGGCTCGCCGTGCCCACCGAGGAACTGCCCGATGGTCCCGACGATCACCCGGGGCCGGAGGAGACGGTCGTTGCCTGGCTCGAGGCCCAGCGGGCCCGGGCGTTGCTCGCCCGGTTGCCAGCGCACCTCCGTGAACTGGTGATACTACGGGTTGTAACCGGGCTGTCCGCCGAAGAGACGGGTAATGTACTTGGTATGTCAGCAGGGGCCGTTCGCGTCGCCCAGCACCGGGCACTAGCCAGGTTGCGGGCGCTCGCGATTGAGGAGTCGATTGCGTGATCGAGGGGCGCGAACCCGAGGCGCCCAGCGTGACACCTGATACGGGGCCGGTGTCGCGTTTCGGTACCCACGTGCCGGCCGGGGGCGGTGTCCCGGGAGCCGACGGCCCGGTGGTCGGCCACGGGCAGTTTTCCGGCGCCGGGCCGGCCGCCGAATCGCCGGCCGCAGCCGGCCGCCGCCGGTGCTGGGCTGGCCGCAGGTCCCGAGCAGGAGGCCGGCCATGGCCCGGCCGCCGACCTGGGCGCGATCCGGCGCTCGGACGCGATCATCGAGATGCTCGCCAGCCGGCGGCGGCCGAGCCGGCGCGCGCGACGGGATCCGGTGGTGGCCATGCTGAGCGGCCTCGCGGCCGACGTGGACGCCGCCCCGTGCCGGGCCGCATCCCGCCCGGTGACCGGGGCCGCGCGCCAGCCCGGGCATGCTCGCCGGACCGGATATATCGGCCGGGCCGGATATGACCGGCGGGCCGGATCCGGGCGCTGGCCGGATCACCGGGCCGGCCGGCCGGGCCGGATGGGTGCCAGGCACCCGGGGAGCGCCGCGGCGGCCGCGGCGGCGGCGATCGCCATGGCCGCGGCCCTGGCGGCGGCCGCCGGGCTCGTGATCGTCGCCATGCTCACCCGCCTGACCGGGGCGCGCGGCTGGGACCGGTCCCGCGGCCGCATCAGACCAGGCCGCCCCGGCCGCTTCTAAGCCCGCCGGCCCGCCCGCTGCCAAGCCCGCCGGCTAGCTGTCGTCGCTCAGGCGGGTACGGGGGCCGCGGATGGTGAACAGGAGCAGGCCGGCCGCGAAGACCGCGCAGGCCCAGATCCAGGCGCCGTGGTCGGCGGGCGGGCGGACCGGCCAGGCCCACGGGGCGGTCCAGGCTTCGAGCAGGGCGTACTGGCAGAACGCCAGGTATCCCATCGGGAGCGTCCAGGCGAGCAGGCCGCCGGTGGCCAGCGAGCACAGCAGCCCGATGCCGGTGATCCCGATGACGTTCCTGGACAGCACCAGGAAGCCCTCGTTGAGGCTCTCGCCGGTGGCGCCCAGCTGCAGCAGCGCGATTGCCAGCCCGCACATCCCGGCCGCGGCGAACAGGCGCAGGTACGGCAGCCAGCGGCCGGTGGCCCGTTCCGTTTCGCCGAACGGGCTGTGCGCCGTCACCGCGATCACCGCCGCCGCGCCCGCCTCGATGATCATCGGGATTTGCTGCGCGTACGGGCCGGAGTTGAACGCCCAATGCCACTGCAGCGCCGCGCGCAGCACGCCGCCGCACACGAGGAGCGCGAGGACCCCGGCGGGGACCTGGCGGGAACACAGGTGAAGCCAGGCCAGCCGGACGCCCGCGGGGATCCGGCGCGCCGTCCCGGCCGGGGTGGCCGGAAGCTTCATCACCCCGGCGGCGATCATGGGATTTGCGCGAGCGTGATCGTGCCGGCCCGCAGGGCGGCCAGGTGTGCCGCCAGCCAGGCGTGCCGCGCGCTGGCGGACAGTATCGCGAACCGGTGCGCGGCGGCGGGGACGCCAGCAGGCGCGCCGGTGGCCGGGAACGGCGGCGATCCAACCGCGGCCAGCAACGCGTCCTGCACCGCCTGCTGCGCCGCCCCGAGCGGCGCCGGGGCAGCGCCCGCGGCAGGTTGCGACGGCTTGGCGAGGAACGCGTCGACCAGCCCTTGCTGGAACCCCTCGCGCCACGCCACCGCGTCAGGTATGCCGAAGAACTGGCCGAACATGGTCCCCACCCGCTCCGCGGTGAACTCGAACACGGGCGGACTGCCTGAGATGCCGCTCATAACGGTCTTCCCGCCGCTTTCGCTGGCCACTTCCTCGGCGCGGGCCGGCGCGCCGGGCAGGCCGGCGATCTCGGCGGCCACCGGGCCGAGCGCCGCGGCCACGCCGCCGAGGTAGGAGCTGAACGCCGGGTGGACACACACCTGGAGCGCCGACCCGGCCAAGCAGTCCTGGGCGACAGGAACCGGCTGATCGCTGGCCGCGGAGTGCAGCGCCGGGATCTCCCACCCGCCAACCGGGTCCGGTTTCGCGGTCCCGGCCAGCGCGAACGCGGTCCAGGACGCCGCCACGCCGCACGCGACCAGGATGACCGCGACCGGGCGGAGCAGCCAGTCGTCACGGCGTGCCAGCAAGGCGCGCGGCGACATACGGCGGCCGGCCGATGCCGGCTGACGCAGCGCCGCCACCAGGCCGAGCACGCCCAGCAGCCCGATCGCGATGCCGCCCATGAACATGACCTGCGTAATCGACACATCCGGCGCGACGTGGTAATAGACGCCCACGTCAACGGAGGGTGCGGCGTTGGCCGGCGACAGCAGCGCATACGTGCCCGACGACGGCGTGACGCCGAGTGCCTCGCGCAACCCGGTCCGGTAAAGGACGAGCACGCCGATCGCGACCAGCGGCGCGGTGAACCGCCCGGGGAAGACAACCCCGCAGGTGAACCCGATCACCGTCACCGCGATCACGCCGGCCGCGCCGACGAACACCGGCCACAGCGGGGGCCCGCCCCAGGTCGCCTGCAACCCGGTCTGGATGTAGATCACGGCGACCCCGGCCAGGAACGCGAGCAGCAGCCAGCACAGCGTCCCCGCCAGGGTGACACTCAGCCGCGCCCACACCGCGCGGGGCGTGGTCGCGGCCAGGTCGAGGGTCTTGCGGCGGCGTTCCCGCGAGCCCGCCCAGGCGGCCAGCCCGCCAGCGAACGCGCTGAACTCGAACAGCATGTGGTCGCCGATGACCGATGCGCGCAGGGACCAGATGGGCGGGAACCCGGCCGCCGTGCGGACCGTGTCGAAGTAGAACACCACCGCCAGCAGCGGCAGCACGTACGGCACCGCGTTCCGCTTCAGCTCCAGGCGCAGCATCCGCCCAGCGGCCGCCAGGGCGGCCATGCGCCGGGCCGTGGCCCGTCCGGGCCTGAGCGAGAGGCCGGCGGCGGTCATGACCGCGCCTCCGCGAGGATGGCGCTGTAGCCGCGTTCCAGCGGGGCGTCGCCCGCCGTGACGGCGCCCTCGCCGCGGGCGGTCAGCTCCGCCGGGGTGCCATGGAAGACGATCCTCCCGGCGTCCATCAGCGCGACCTCGGTGCACGCGGCGCCGATGTCCTCGACCAGGTGGGTGGAGACCACCACGGTGCCACGCTGACCCAGGTCGCGCACCAGGGCGCGGAACGCGACCCGCTGCTCGGGGTCCAGCCCCGCGGTCGGCTCGTCGAGCAGCAGCAGGTCGGGCTCGTTGACGATCGCCTGGGCGATCCCGACCCGGCGCAGCATCCCGCCGGACAAGGTGCGCAGCTTCGCCCTGGCCTTGCCGCCGAGATCCACGCGCTCGACCGCGGCCGCCACGGCGGTGGGGATCCGGGCCGGCGGCATCTCCTTCAGCAGCGCGAAGTACTCGACGAACTCCACCACGGTGAACGACGGGTAGTAGCCGAGGTTCTGCGGCAGGTACCCGAGCCTGCGCCGGATCTCCCGCCGCGGCCCGTAGCTGCCCGGGTCGCGGCCGAGCAGCCGCAGCGTCCCCGCGGACGGGGCAATCACGGTGGCCATCATCCGCAGCAGCGTGGTCTTGCCCGCGCCGTTCGGGCCCAGCAGCCCGAACACCCCCGGGCCGGTCGCCACGTCCACCCCGGCCACGGCAAGGTTCCGGCCGAACCGGCGGGTCACCCCGCTGATCTCGACGTTCATGAGGTCCTCCTTGGGACACGGACTCGTAGTCATGGCGCCCGACGGTAATGACCGGCCGATAACACTGCCTTAACGCCCGGCGGGCCGCCCCCTGGCCGGGCGGGCCGAGTTATCGGGGTGTTAAGAGTGAGCGGGCATCATGGAGGAATGCGCGTGCTGGTCGTGGAGGACAACGAGGTGGTGGCCCAGGCCATCGCCGACGGCCTGCGTGACCAGGGAATCGCCGTGGATGTGGCCGGTGACGGCGCGGCCGGGCTGGACAAGGCCGAGCTCTGGTCCTATGACGTCATAGTGCTCGACCGCGATCTGCCGGTGGTGCACGGAGACGATGTCTGCGCACGGCTGGCCGGCCGCCCGGGCGGTGCCCGGATCCTGATGCTGACCGCGGCCGGTGAGCCCGGCGACCGGGTCGATGGGCTGAATCTCGGCGCGGATGACTACCTGGCCAAGCCGTTCCACTTCCCGGAGCTGGTCGCGCGGGTCGGCGCGCTCAGCCGCCGGGCGCCGGCGGCCCCGCCGGTGTTGCGCCGCGGTGAGCTGGCGCTGGACCGGCCCCGGCGGCGGGCCAGCAGAAATGGGCAGCTGGTGCCGCTGAACCGCAAAGAACTCGGCGTGCTGGAGGTGCTGATGTCGGCCGACGGCGCGGTGATCAGCGCCGAGCAGCTGCTGGAACGGGTGTGGGACGAATACGCCGACCCGTTCACCAACGCTGTCGCGGTGACCGTGATGCGGCTGCGGCGCAAGCTCGGCGAGCCGCCGCTGATAGAGACGGTCATCGGCGGCGGGTACCGGCTGCCATGAGGGTCAGGCCAGCCGCGCTCAGGCCGTGGCGCGGCAGTATCCGGGCGCGGATAGTGATCGCCTGCGCAGGGCTGTTCCTCGTGCCCGGCGCCATCTTGATCGGCGCCGCCTACACCCAGGTCGGCTACGTCAGGGTGATTCCGCCCGGCCCGCGGGCCGAGGTCTCCTTTCGCCAAGGCAAGGTGACGTACTTCTACGACGCGAACAACCCGCAGATCATCAACATGATCGCCGCCAGCCGCCGCCGCGCTTTCCTGGAGTTCACACTAGCCGGGCTGGGCCTGGGCACCTTGCTGGCGGCCGGGCTCGGCTGGGCGGTCAGCCGCCGCGTGCTGCGGCCGCTGACCGCCGTCACCACGGCGGCGCAGGCCGCCTCCCAGGAGAACCTGGGCCAGCGGCTGGCACTTGCCGGGCCGCCCGATGAGCTGAAGGAACTGGCCGACACCTTCGACGCGATGCTCGCCCGGCTGGAGGCGGCGTTCGCCAGCCAGCGCCGGTTCGTGGCCAACGCGTCCCACGAGCTGCGCACGCCGCTGACCGAGATGCGCACGCTGATCGACGTCACCATGGCCAGGCCGGCCGTCTCCGGCGCGCAGCTGGAGCCGGTGCTGGCCGCGATCGGCGCCGCCGTGGACAAGTCCGAGGAACTGATCGAGGCGCTGCTCACCCTGGCCCGCTCCGACCGCGGACCGGGCCCCGCCGAGCTCGTCGACCTGCCCACCGCGGTCGAGGACGCCATCGACCTGATCGGCCCGGCCGCCGTGGCCCGGCAGATCCAGATCGGCACAGCGCTGGAGGACGCGCAGGTCACCGGGGACCGGATACTGCTGGAACGGCTGGTCAGCAACCTCATCGACAACGCCGTCAAGCACAACGTGACCGGCGGCTGGGTGCTGGCCAGCACCAAGAGCGGGACAGGCGTCGCCGAGCTGACCGTCACCAACGGCGGCGAGCACATCCCTTCCGACCAGGTGACCGGGCTGTTCGAGCCGTTCCGCCGTCTGTCCGGCCGGACCGGCAACCGGCCAGGTTCCGGCCTCGGCCTGTCGATCGTCGCATCGGTGGCCAACGCGCACGGCGGCCACGCCGAGGCCCACGCCAGGCCGGACGGCGGGCTCGACGTGCAGATCACGCTGCCCGCCGCGGCGACCGCGCAGCCAGTTGCGCGCAGGACCCCGGGACAGGCGCTCAAGCCCCCAGGCGGTACGGCGCCGCCCCCGCCCCCGCCGCCCCGACCCGGCGCCCCGCCCCCGGCATCCCGCCCCGGGCACCCCGCAGGGCCGGGCGTGCTCGGCAGCAGGCCGGCCGGGCGGCAGCCGTTATGAATCATCGTCGGCCCACCGCCGCGCGGCGGGGAAAGTGATCGTTGCCACAACGATCACGAATGACCGGGGCGGCTGTCCGCCGGGGGAGCGGTGTTGTCCTGCGTAGCGGTGGCGCGCACCGCGGCGATGATCGCCGCGCCGGTGGCCGGCCGGTAGCCGGGCGCGGGCCTAGACTGTGTGGATTCCGGCTGCGACGCGGAAGGTGCCATGACTGACGACGCCAAGTTCGCCCCCCAGGCGCTGACCTTCGACGACGTGCTGCTCCTGCCGGCCCGCTCAGAGATCCTCCCGTTGGAGGCCGATACCAGCGCCCGGCTCAGCCGCCGGATCGAACTGCGGGTTCCGCTGCTGTCCTCCGCCATGGACACGGTCACCGAGGCGCGGATGGCGGTGGCCATGGCCAGGCAGGGCGGCGTGGGCGTGCTGCACCGCAACCTGCCGGTCGAGGAGCAGGCACAGCAGGCCGACACGGTGAAGCGGTCCGAGGCCGGCATGATCACCAACCCGGTGACCTGCGGCCCGGACGCGACCGTCGCCGACGTAGAGGAGCTGTGCGCCCGGTACCGCATCTCCGGTGTGCCGGTCACCGATTCCGGCGGCGTCCTGCTGGGCATCGTGACCAACCGCGACATCCGGTTCGAGTCCGACCATTCACGGCGTGTCTCGGCGATCATGACGCCGATGCCGCTGGTCACCGCGCCGGACGGGGTAGGCCGCCAGGACGCTCTGGATCTGCTGCGGCGGCACAAGGTGGAGAAGCTGCCGCTGGTCGACGCCACGGGCCGGCTGCGCGGGCTGATCACCGTGAAGGACTTCAGCAAGAGCGAGAAGTTCCCGAACGCGAGCAAGGACCCCGCGGGGCGGCTGATGGTCGGCGCGGCCATCGGCGTGGGCGAGGACGGCAAGCGCCGGGCGCAGGCGCTCGCGGACGCCGGGGTGGACTTCCTGGTCGTGGACACCTCGCACGGGCACGCCGAAGCGGTGCTCGCCATGGTGGCGCAGCTCAAGGCCAACGTCCGGCTGGACGTGATCGGCGGCAACATCGCCACCAGGGCCGGCGCCCAGGCGCTGATCGACGCGGGGGCGGACGGGATCAAGGTCGGGGTCGGGCCCGGCTCGATCTGTACCACCCGGGTGGTGGCCGGGGTGGGTGTCCCGCAGGTCACCGCGATCTACGAGGCCGCCAAGGCGGCCCGGCCGGCGGGCGTGCCGGTGATCGGCGACGGCGGCGTGCAGCACTCCGGCGACATCGCCAAGGCCATCGCGGCCGGGGCCGACACGGTGATGCTCGGCAGCCTGCTGGCCGGCTGCGAGGAGGCACCGGGCGACATGGTGTTCGCCGGTGGCAAGCCGTACAAGCAGTACCGGGGCATGGGCTCGCTGGGCGCCCTGAAGGGCCGGTCCTACTCCAAGGACCGTTACTTCCAGGACGACGTGCTGCGCGAGGACCAGCTCGTGCCGCAGGGGATCGAGGGCCAGGTACCGTTCGCCGGGCCGCTGGCGGCCGTGGCGGCCCAGCTCATCGGCGGGCTGCGGGCGGCCATGGGCTATTGCGGTGCGCGGACCATCGCCGGGCTGCAGGAGGCGCGATTCATCCAGGTCACGGCGGCCGGGCTGGCCGAGAGCCACCCGCACGACGTGCAGATGACCGCCGACGCGCCCAACTACCGCGGGCGGATGGGATGACCGTGGAAATCGGGCGGGGCAAGAGCGGCCGCCGCGCCTACTCCCTGGATGAGATCGGGATCGTGCCGTCGCGCCGCACCCGGGATCCCGAGGAGGTGTCGACCGCCTGGCAGATCGACGCCTACCGGTTCGACCTGCCGCTGGTGGTCTCCCCGATGGACAGCGTGGTCTCGCCGGCCGTCGCCGTCACGATCGGCAACCTCGGCGGGCTCGCCGTGCTGGACCTGGAGGGCGTGTGGACCCGGTATGAGGATCCGGAGCCGATCCTCGCCGAGGTGGCCGCGCTCGGCGACGAGGACGCCACCCGCAGGCTCCAGGAGATCTACGCCGAGCCGATCAAGGAGGACCTGATCGGGCTGCGGATCTCGGAGGTCCGCGCGGCCGGGGTCACCGTGGCGGCGCGGCTGTCCCCGCAGCGCACGGTCCGCTACTACAAGGCCGTCCTCGACGCCGGGGTGGACATCTTCGTCATTCGCGGCACGACCGTTTCCGCCGAGCACGTGTCCGGCCAGGCCGAGCCGCTGAACCTCAAGCAGTTCATCTACGAGCTCGACGTGCCGGTGATCGTGGGCGGGTGCGCCACCTACACCGCGGCGCTGCACCTGATGCGCACCGGCGCGGCCGGGGTGCTGACCGGGTTCGGCGGCGGCAGCGGCCACACCACGGCCGCCGTCCTCGGCGTGGCGGTGCCGATGGCCACCGCGATTGCCGACGTCGCCGCCGCGAGGCGCGACTACCTGGACGAGTCCGGCGGCCGGTACGTGCACGTGATCGCGGACGGCGGGATGACCCGCAGCGGCGACATCGCCAAGGCGCTCGCGTGCGGGGCGGACGCGGTGATGGTCGGCTCCCCGTTCGCCCGCGCCGAGCAGGCGCCCGGGCGGGGCTACCACTGGGGCAGCGAGGCACACCACCCGGACCTGCCGCGCGGTGCCCGGGTCAAGGTCGGCACGATCGGCACGCTGGAGCAGATTCTGTGCGGCCCGTCGGCGGTCGCCGACGGCTCGCTGAACCTCGTCGGCGCGCTGCGGCGGACGATGGCGACCTCGGGCTACTCGGACCTCAAGGAGTTCCAGCGGGTCGAGGTCGTGGTCACCCCCAGCGCTCCGCCTCGTCGCTGACCAGCGGAATGATCACGTCAGGCGGGATGCTAGCGTTCCGCATGTGATGGCCGAAGCGACCGCCGCAGCCAGGCTGAGCACCGACGGAAGGTCTGCGGCGCTGGCAGCGCTGGCGGGTACCGAGCACCAGGTGCTGGTGGTGGGCGGGGGCGTGGTGGGCGCGGGAGTGGCGCTCGACGCCGCCACCCGCGGGCTGTCGGTCGGGCTGGTCGAGGCGCGGGACTTCGCCGCGGGCACCTCGTCCCGGTCGAGCAAGCTCATCCACGGCGGCCTGCGCTACCTGGAGCAGCTCAACGTCAGCCTGGTCCGGGAGGCGCTGACCGAGCGGGCGCTGCTGCTCGGGGTGATCGCGCCGCACCTGGTCCGGCCGGTTCCCTTCGTCTTCCCGCTCACCCACCGGGTCTGGGAACGCGCGTACGTGGGCGCCGGGGTCGGCACCTACGACGTACTCGGGTTCTCGCTCGGCCAGACCAGGGGGCTGCCCGGGCACCGGCAACTGTCGCGGCGCGGCGCCCTGCGCCTTGTGCCGGGGCTCAAGCGGTCCGCGATCACAGGTGCGGTCGCGTTCTGGGACGCCCAGGTGGACGACGCCCGGTACGTGCTCACGCTGGCCCGCACCGCCGCCCACTACGGTGCTCAGGTCGCCTCGCGGGTCCAGGTGACGGGGTTCCTGCGGGAGGGCGCCCGGGTGACCGGGGTCCGCGCGGTCGACCTGGAGTCCGGGGCCGAACTGGAGATCCGGGCGCAGCAGGTGGTGAACGCGACCGGGGTGTGGACCGACGAGATCCAGGCCATGGTGGGCGGGCGCGGCACCATCAACCTGCGGGTTTCCAAGGGCGTCCACCTGGTGGTGCCGAAGGACCGCATCCACGCCTCGGCCGGGATCATCCTGAAGACCCCGTTCAGCGTCCTGTTCATCATCCCGTGGGAGCGGCACTGGATCATCGGCACCACGGACACCGAATGGGCGGGCAGCAAGTCGCACCCCGCCGCCAGCCGGGCGGACATCGACTACCTGCTCGGCCAGGCCAACCGGGTGCTCGCCACGCCGCTGGGCCGGGACGACGTCACGGCCGTGTACGCCGGGCTGCGGCCGCTGCTGTCCGGTGAGTCCGAGCTCACGTCCCGGCTGTCGCGCGAGCATGTCGTCGCCAACCCGGTGCCCGGGCTCGTGCTGGTCGCGGGCGGCAAGTACACCACCTACCGGCTCATGGCCAGGGACGCCGTGGACGCGGTCGTACACGGCCTGGACTGGCGCACGCCGCCGTCCTGCACGGACCGGGTGCCGCTGGCCGGGGCGGACGGTTACCTGGCGCTGTGGAACGCCCGGCGCCGCCTGGCCACCTCGTCCGGCCTGCACGTGGCGCGGATCGAGCATCTGCTGCGGCGGTACGGGTCGCTGGCGCGTGAGGTGCTCGGCCTGATCGCCGCCGACCCCCGCCTGGGCCGGCCGCTGGACGGCGCCGACGACTACCTGCGCGCCGAGATCGTCTACGCCGCCTCACACGAGGGCGCCCGGCATCTCGATGACGTGCTGGCCCGGCGCACGCACATCGCCATGGAGACGCCCGACCGCGGGCTGGCCTCGGCGGTGGAGGCGGCGAGCCTGATCGCGGGGCCGCTGCGGTGGGACTCCGGCCAAACGGCCCGGGAGGTCGAGCACTACCGGGCCGACGTCGCGGCCCAGCGGGCGTCCGAGGAGGCCGACAGCGACGCCGACGCCGACGCGATCGCCGCCGCGGTGCCCGACATCGTGCCGGTGCGCACCGGCGTCGACGCGGCCAGCCACTAGATCGATTTCCCGGCGCCCGTCGGCCGGCCAGGTCTAGACTCCGGAATGGCATAAATCCGCTGGGAGCGGAGAAAACGGAAACCTCGCATCAGCGATGGAAAACGAAACCGCGCATCAGCGATGACTGTGCCTCTCACGAACCTCACCCTCCGGGTAGCGGTGCACTCTCCGCAGCGCCTGCTCCGGGACACCCTCGCCGCTTGCCTGGCCATTCGCCCGGACGTCACGGTCGTGGGCAGGGTCGCGGAAGCCGACGGTGTCGTCGCCCTGTGCCGCCTGTGCCGGCCGGATGTGGTGATCCTCGACGCGGGGCTGCGGCTGGGTGAAATGGCCTCGCGGGCGCGTGCGCTGCTGCGGCGTTTCCCGGAACTGAACGTGATCGTGGTCTACCGCGAGGCGTCCGAGGAGGATCTGGCCGCGGCCTGCCAGGCCGGCGTTTCCTCGCTCGTGCCCGAGTCGCACGGCCTGGCCGCGGTGCTCGCCCTGGTGCGCCGGCGGAAGGCGCGGCACGCCAGGGAGATCAGGCAGGGCCAGGGCGGCCTCACCGACCGGGAGCGCGAGATCGTCGTGCTGACCGGTTCCGGGCACATCGTGCCCGAGATCGCCGCGCTGCTCGGCATCAGCCCGGAGCGGGTGGAGAACCTCAAGCGCCGCGTCTACGCGAAGATGGAGGTGAGCAGCAGCGCGCACGCCGTGGCCCGCGCCGCGTCCCTGGGCATGCTGGCCCGGGGCAGCCCGCCGGCCAAACCGGCGGCGCGCCGCAGGAACCAGCAGGACGGCGAGTTCACCGTCCTGCCCGTGGTGTCCGGCCAGCCGTGCCGCGCCCTGGACCGGGTCGTGGCGGCCCTGCTCGGCAGCGGGCTGCCGTTCGTGCTTGCCCAGGGCCCGGCCGCGGCCGGGCCCGCATCGGACGCCCACTGGGCCCGCTGGCAGCGTGGCCCGGCGGTGGCCGTGCTGGTGGATCCGCAGGAGCGGGACTGGGACCTGGTCGCCGAGCTCAGCATCCCGGCGATCCTGGTGCACAGCAGGCCGTTCGACTCCCCGGAACTGGCCAGCGCGCTGGCGACCGGGGCCAGTGCCCTGGTCGCGGCCGACCGGATCGACGCCCACTTCCTGTCCGTGCTGCGGATGGTGAGCCAGGGGTACCTGGTCGTCGACTCGATGCCGATGCGCCCGCTGATCAAGGCCGCGGGCGTCAGATGGGACGAGCACGTGCCCGGCCAGGCCGGGCTGCCCGAGCTGACCTCACGGGAAAGCGACATCCTGAGCTCGCTCGCCCGCGGGCACTCGATCCGGCAGACCGCACGGGAACTCGGCATCGCCCCGAAGACCGTCGAGAACGTGCAAACCCGCCTGTTCCGCAAGCTTGGCGTCCGGAACAGGGCGGGCGCGCTTGCCGTCGCCGACGCGTTCGGCCTGCTGCCGGCCGGTGACGAGCCGGCTTCCGTCTAGACTGCGGGGCATGCCCGCGCCACGAGTGTTCTCTGGGATCCAGCCAACTGCCGACTCCTTCCACCTCGGCAACTACCTGGGCGCGGTCCGCCAGTGGGTGGCCTTGCAGGATTCGTACGACGCCTTCTACTGCGTGGTTGACCTGCACGCGATCACCGTCCCGCAGGACCCGCCGACGCTGCGCCAGCGCACCAGAGTCGCCGCCGCGCAGTTGCTGGCCGCCGGGCTCGATCCCGACCGGTGCACCGTGTTCGTGCAGAGCCACGTGCCCGAGCACACGGAGCTGACCTGGGTACTTGGCTGCATGACCAGGATGGGCGAGTTGCGGCGGATGACGCAGTTCAAGGACAAGGCCGCCAAGGGCGGCGACGCCCAGGCGAGCCTCGGGCTGTTCAGCTACCCGGTGCTCCAGGCCGCCGACATCCTGCTCTACCAGACCGAGCAGGTGCCGGTGGGGGAGGACCAGCGGCAGCACCTCGAACTCTCCCGGGATCTCGCGACCCGGTTCAACCACACCTACGGGCCCACCTTCACCGTGCCGGCCGCCTACATCCTCACCGGGGTCGCGAAGATCACCGACTTGCAGAACCCGGCCGCGAAGATGAGCAAGTCGTCATCCTCGCAGCAGGGGATCATCGACGTCCTGGACGAGCCGGATGCGATCCGCCGCAAGATCGCGAAGGCGGTCACCGATCCGGGCGGTGAGGTACGGGCGGACGACGCGGGCAAGCCGGGCGTCACGAACCTGCTGCGGATCTACTCCGCGCTGACCGGGGACACCATCACGGACCTGGAGTCCCGCTACGCCGGCGCCGGGTACGGGGCATTCAAGAAGGACCTGGCCGAAGTCGTGGTCGCCGCGCTGGCCCCGATCCGGGAGCGCACGGAGAAGCTGCTGGCCGACGAGGCCGGGCTGGACCGGTTGCTGGCCCACGGCGCGGCGCGGGCGCGGCCGGTCGCCCGGGAGACCATGAGGCAGGTCAGCGACCGGACCGGCTTCCTGCCCGCGGTGCGCGCCGGATAACAGGCCCGCGCGGGCGCTCAGCCGCCTGCCGCGCTTGCCCCCGGCGGGCTGCCCGCCGCCGCACTGCCACCGGCCGCACTGCCACCGGCCGCACTGCCACCGGCCGCACTGCCACCGGGCGGGCCGCCACCCGGCGGGCCCCAGGCCCGCCGCCTGCGGCTGACCATCGCGATCACCAGGCCGGTCAGCGCGGCGAGGATCAGCGTGCCAAGGACGGCCAGCAACGGGATGCCGGGCACCCCGAGCTTGGCCGGCGGTGGCAGCGCCCGGTGTATCTGCCGGGCCGGCGGGCGATGCACCGCCGGATGCGCGACGGGATGCGCGGGCAGCGGGGAGACCAGCGTGCCCACCGGCCTGACCTTTCCGTCCTCGGCGAAGCCCCAGTTCAGCAGGCGTGCGGCGTACGTCATTTCGGTCAGCGGCTTGCAGTGCAGAATGGTCACCACCAGGGTGTGGCCATTCCGGCGTGCCCAGCCGATAAAGGTCGTTTCGGACGCATTGGTCCAGCCGATCTTCGCGCCGAGGTCGCCCCGGTAGGTGTCCATCATGTCGTTCTGGGTGTACAGGGTGACCGGCTTGTGGTGCGGCTTCAGCGGGAACCGCATCGTGCGCAGTTGCTCGTCGCGCATGAACTGGGGGATGGCCAGCGCCTGCCGGGCGAACAGCGCCTCGTCGTACGCGGACACGTGCTGTCCCGGGCCGTTGAGCCCGTTCGGCCGCCTGGCCACGGTGTCGTCGGCCTGAAGGTGACGCGCCTCCGCGTTCATCATGGCGACGCCCTTGCTGACCGATCCGGTCGCCTGGGCGAGCGACATCGCGGCGTCGTTGGCGGAGATCATCAGCATGGCTTTGAACAGGTCGGACACCTTGTAACGATCCCCGGGGATCAGGCCGACCTTGCTGGGGATCTCGTTGGCGGCCCGGGGCGTGGTGACCACGGTGGCGTCCGGCTTGAGCACCGGCATCAAGGTGATCGCGGTCAGCACCTTCAGCGTGCTCGCGGGCAGGAACCAGCCGTGCGGGTCCCTGGCCGCCAGCACCTGCCCGGTGCCGGCGTCGGCGATGACCCACGCGGACGCGGCCACCTTGGGCAGGCGCTTGGTGCCGCCGGCCGGATAGTTGACGACCACGCCCCGGCTCGCCAGTTCCGGCCCGCCGATCGGCCCGGACGGGTGCTGGACGTTGCCCGGCGAGGGCATGCCCGCGGCCGCCGTCAGCGTGACCGCCAGGCACGCCGCCGCCGCAGCGAGCGCCCGCCCGCCCAGGCGCGCCGCCCACTCGGCCCCCTGGCCGTCTTGGCGGGCGCGACCGGTCCGGCCCGCCGTTCCCCGGTACGTCACAGTCAGTAGTTAACCATTGACCAGCCCACCTTGGGCTTTGCGGGCCCGGATTTCGCAGGCATGGACTTCGCGCGCGTTCCGGTCGCGGTGACCTCGTGTCGGAGGCGGGTGACCGGCGACTGGCCTCGAACGCCGCCGGCATCGCGAATCAGAGCACGTCGGCGGTTACCGCGACCAACGACTGGTGGGGGGATGCAAGCGGTCCCTCGCTCTGGAGCTTCGGGTCGGGCGCGTCGGTGAGCGCCGACGTCAACTTCTTCCCGTGGGCGACGGACTCCACGTTCACCGGGCAGGAGGGCTGCACGTCCGGCACGTCGGTCACCGCGAACGCCAACGACGAGGTTCTCTGTGCTCCGGCCGGGACCAGTAACGCCTACCTGGCCAACGGCGGCAGCTTCAAGGTGCTGATCATCGGCAACCATGGCGACGACCAACTGCTCGGGCACCGCGCCACCGGCGAGACCTGGATCATCGGCGGCACCCAGGGCACCAACGTCATCAACGGCAGGAGTGGCGTCGGCTTCATCCAGAAGCGCGGCAACCACAGGGACTCGGTTATCAACGCCCACGGTTACACGGTGGCCGCCAAGTAGCGGCCAGCCGGCACCGCACCGGCGAGGCCCTGGACCCCGGCAGGGGCACAGGGCCTCGCCTATCCTTGGCCCATGGGACGCCAATCGGAGTCCGGGCTGCCGGTCGAGCCGGTGTACGAGCCGGGGGAGCCGCCGGGCTTCGACCCTGCCACGCAGCTCGGCCGGCCGGGTGAGTTCCCGTTCACCCGCGGCATCTACCCGGGCATGTACACCGGCCGCCCGTGGACCATGCGGCAGTACGCGGGCTTCGCCACCGCGCGGGAGTCCAACGAGCGGTACCACAAGCTGATCGCGGCCGGCACCACGGGCCTCTCGGTCGCCTTCGACCTGCCGACCCAGATGGGATACGACTCCGACGCGCCGGAGGCGCACGGGGAAGTCGGCAGGGTCGGCGTCGCGATCGACTCCATCGAGGACATGCGCACGCTGCTCGACGGCATCCCGCTGGACCGGGTCTCCACCTCGATGACCATCAACGCGCCCGCCGCGCTGCTCCTGCTGCTCTACCAGCTCGTCGCGGCGGAGCAGGGGGTCGCGGGCGGCGCGCTGACCGGGACCATCCAGAACGACGTGCTCAAGGAGTACATCGCCCGCGGCACCTACATCTACCCGCCGGAGCCGTCGCTGCGGCTGGTCGCCGACACGTTCGCCTACTGCCAGCGCGAGCTGCCGCGGTGGAACACGATCTCGATCTCCGGGTATCACATGGCCGAGGCGGGCGCCACGCCGGTGCAGGAGATCGCGTTCACGCTGGCCAACGCGAAGGAGTACGTCCGCGCGGCGCTGCGGGCGGGCCTGGCCATCGATGACTTCGCGCCGCGCCTGTCGTTCTTCTTCGTGGCCAGGACCACCCTGCTCGAAGAGGTGGCCAAGTTCCGCGCCGCGCGCCGGCTGTGGGCGCGGATCATGCGGGACGAGTTCGGCGCGGCCGACCCGCGGTCGCAGATGCTGCGCTTCCACACCCAGACCGCGGGGGTGCAGCTCACCGCCCAGCAGCCCGAGGTCAACCTGGCCCGGGTGACAATCCAGGCGCTGGCCGCGGTGCTCGGCGGTACCCAGTCGCTGCACACCAACGCCTACGACGAGGCGATCGCGCTGCCGACCGAGCACGCGGCGCGGCTGGCCCTGCGCACGCAGCAGGTGCTCGCCTACGAGACCGACCTGACCGCGACCGTGGACCCGTTCGCCGGCTCCTACGCGATGGAGTCGATGACCGACGACGTGGAGGCCGTGGCGGCGGAGCTGATGGCGGCCGTCGAAGACCTGGGCGGTGCGGTCGCGGCGATCGAGCGCGGCTTCCAGAAGGCCGAGATCGAGCGGTCGGCCTACCGGGTCGCCCAGCAGATCGACGCGGGCGACCGGGTCGTGGTGGGCGTCAACAAGTTCCGCTCCGATGGTGACGCCCCGTATCAGCCGCTGCGGGTGGATCCTTCGCTCGAAGAGCAGCAGGCCAAACGGCTGGCGCTACTTCGCGCGTCCCGTGACGCTGATGGGTGGCGGCGCAGCCTCGACGAGCTCAAGCGGGCCGCGGCCGGCCCGGAGAACGTGCTGGTCCCGCTGCGGGAAGCCCTTCGGGCGCGGGCCACGATCGGTGAGGCATGTGATGCCCTGCGCGACGTATGGGGCACCTACCGCCCGCCCGACATCTCCTGACTTCCGCTGCGGCCCGCCGGGACCACCCGGGTCACGGAGCGTGAGGCGAAAGGGCCACAATCGCGCAACTCCAGCGGACTCCCGGGACGCGCGATACCATAAATCTTGCGCCGGAACGCATACCGCAGACCGGCGCAGTGCGCCGAAGGCGCCATATCAGTGCCGTGCCGAACTCGCCGGGAACTTCCGGAGGCTTGCACGCAGCCTTAAGGCCGCCTGTGTGCGAGTTGACAGGGTCCATGTCGGGTGCAAGGCGAAATATGCCACCAATGCCCCCGCCGGGCCCCTGTCGTGTTTCATGGCGCTGAAACCGTGCCAGGCCGGCAGTGCTGGCCCCGGGGCACCCCCCGGACCAAGGGGGGTGGGAGTGGCACGGGTGGATTACGGGGGCAGGTGGTGGCCGCCAATCCGGCGGCAGGTCGCCTCCCGGCAGACAGAACAGGACGAGTCCGACTCAATGGTTAAGAGGGCCACGCTGGCGACCCCCCAGCGCAGAGCATTCTGGGAGCCGGTTCATGCTGGGGCATGACCTGCCCGAGGAACTCGACGAGTTCCTCGCTGCCCGTGAGGATGAGCTGATCGCGTTCCGGCGGGACCTCCACGCGCATCCGGAACTCGGCTATCACGAACACCGGACCACCAGCCGGGTCGCGCTGCGGCTCGCCGCCGCGGGACTACGGCCGGTCACGCTCCCCAAGGGGACCGGGCTGATCGTCGACATCGGCGAGCCTTCGGCCGGGGACTCGCTGGTGGCGCTGCGGGCGGACCTCGACGCGCTGCCGCTCAACGACGAAAAGAACGTGCCCTACCGCTCCACCATCCCCAATGCCTGTCACGCCTGCGGGCACGACGTCCACACCACGGTGCTGCTCGGCGCCGGGCTGTTCCTGGCCGGACAGGCGGCGGCCGGCACGCTGCCGGGCCGCGTCCGGCTGATCTTCCAGCCCGCCGAGGAGGTCCCCGGCGGCGCCCTCGACGTGATGGCCGCCGGCGGCATCGCCTCGGTCGACCGCATCTTCGCCGTGCACTGCGACCCCCGGCTGGAGGTCGGGAAGGTCGGCACGCGCACCGGCCCGATCACCGCCGCCTGCGACAAGATCAAGGTGCGGGTCACCGGGCCCGGCGGCCACACCGCGCGGCCGCACCTCACCGCGGACCTGGTCTACGCGCTCGGCAAGATCGTCACCGAGCTGCCCGCGGCGCTGTCCCGCCGCGTCGACCCGCGGTCCAGCCTCAGCCTGGTGTGGGGCCGGGTGAGCGCCGGGTCGGCGGCCAACGCCATCCCCGATGACGGCGTCGTGGAGGGCACCGTTCGCTGCCTCGACGACGAGGCCTGGCACGAGGCCCCCGACCTGCTCAAGGCGCTGATCGAGTCGGTGGCGAGCGCGTACGGCGTGATCGCGGAGCTCAACTACCAGCGCAACGTGCCGCCGACCGTCAACGAGCCGGTGGCTACCGCGATCCTGGAGACGGCGGCCGCGCAGGTACTCGGGCACGAAGCCGTCACGCCCAGCCCGCAGAGCCTGGGCGGTGAGGACTTCGCCTGGTACCTGGAGTCGGTACCCGGCTCGCTGGCCCGGCTCGGGACCAGGTCCCCCGGATCGGGCTCCGACTTCGACATCCACCAGGCCGTCTTCGACGTGGACGAACGGTCGATCGGCGTCGGGGTGCGGCTGATGGCGGCGACCGCCCTCACCGCGCTGCACGCGGGCGGCCCCCAGGTCCCGGACCGGATGCCGGACAGCGCAACGCTGTAACCGCTGAGCCGCCGTGCTCCCGGGGCGCGCGGTTACTTGCCGCCTTCATGGACACGGGCCCGGCGGGCCGGCATACAGTGGGCAGGCGCGAGGTTTCGCAGCGCTGACTCCTTCTCCCCGCAGCGATCACCCCCGCAGCGACCATGGAGTGCCGCCGGTGTTGCCACAGCAGAAGTCGTCACAGAAGAACCCGGACAGCGACCGGGAGGTTTTCCGCGGCGCCGGGTCGATGGTGCTGTCGTGGGCCTGGCTCGTCGTCGCCGTTATCACCCTGATCGACCTGGCCGTACAGGGCCGCGATCAGGACGCTCTCATCGCCGCGGTGGCCGTCGTCGCGATCAGCGCGGTCGTGTACGGATGCGCGTGGCGCCCGTGCATCGTCGCCGACTCGGCCGGGGTCACGGTGGCCAACCCACTTCGTGATCACCGGGTGCCGTGGGCGGCGGTGACGAACGTTGACGTGGTCAACTCGGTCCGGGTGCACTGCGCTCCCGAGCCCGGCGCGGCCAAGGGCAAGGTTCTCTACAGCTGGGCGGTGCAGGCCTCACCGAGTTCGGCCCGGCGGGCGGCCCGCCGCGCCGGGCTCAGCGGGCAGCGCCCCAGGCTCACCGCGTCGCGCTTCAGCCGTGACCAGCCGCCTCCCGGCGCGACGCCCGGGTACGGGCAGGTACCCGAGCCGGCCCGGGACGCGCTGGACCGGACCTCGGCGGAGTTCACCGCCGGCCGCCTGGCCGAACGTGCGCAGCATGCGCGGCAGGCGGCCTTGCTGAAGGCGCGGCAGGAAGGGGATCAGCAGGCCACGCCCGGGGCGGTCGGCGCCGTGGCGGAACGGCCCGAGACGACCTGGGCCTGGGGGCCGGTCGCCGCCATGCTGGCGTCCGTGCTCGTGCTGATCCTCGTCATCCTCGTCTGATCCCGGGCCGGTCAGCCACATGGCCGGTCGCGCAGGCCGGCCACGTAGTCGGCGGGCGCGCCCGCCTTCTCCGCGGCGTCGGCCAGGATGCCGAGATAGCGGGCCGACGGCAGGCCGCCCTCGTAGGCGTTGAGCACGTAGAGCCAGGCGAGCACGTCACCGTCCAGCGTCTCCACGCGAACCTTGAGCTTGCGGTAGTAACCCAGGGTCACCCCGTCCCACCTGTCCAGCGCCCGTGCGTCCTGCTCGGTGATGTCGTAGACCACCACGAAGACGCGTTCCGCGGCATCTTCGACGACCGTGGCCATGGCGCCTTCCCAGCCGATGTCCGCGCCGCCGAAGGTGAGCCGCCAGCCCTCCAGCCAGCCGGTGCCGCGCTGCGGGGAGTGGGGACACCGCCGCGCCATCTGCGCCGGGTCCATATTGCTGCCATAAGCCGCATACAACTCCACGGCTGACAAGCGTACGGACTCAGTGCCTGGTAGCGGGGCAGTTCGCGCTTGTGGCTCCGGAGGATTATCGCATCCCTGCTACCTTTCACATATGCGCCCGATATATAGCCATTCGCAGCAAGCTGCCGTCTTCGCGCCGCGCCGCCCCGCCGCGCGCCCAGCCGCGGCACGCGCGGCCGCGGCCGGGCTGTCCGCCGCGGCGCTGATCGTCGTCGCTGCCTGCGGATCGGCCAGCACCGGTGGCGGGTCGGCAGCAGCCAACCCGCTGACTCCGCACCAGGCGCTGGTCGCCGCCGCGACCTCGACGGGGCAGGTAACCTCCGCTACCGAGACGCTGAGCGTCAAGGCCGCCGGCGTGCAGAGCGAGACCACCAGCGGCACCATTCAGGTCCAGCTCAAGCCCACCCTGGAACTCAGCGCGAACCTGGGCATCGACGTGGCGGGCAAGAGCACCCCGGTCAAGGAGGTGCTCACCACCTCGGCCATTTATTTCAGCGCCCCCGGGCTGACCGGAACGGCCAGCAAAACATGGGTAAAGATCCCGCTATCGGCGCTGAAAGGGACCGCCGGGGCCAGCTTCGGGCAACTGTTCCACAGCCTCCAGAGCAATAGCTTCACCAACCAGACCGAGTTGCTCACCGTCGCCAAGAACTCGCACGTTGTCGCCAGGCCGACCATCGGCGGCGTGGCCACCACCGAGTACGCCGGGTCGTTCAAGGCCTCCGCCGGGCTCAAGAAGCTGCCGGCCGGCTACCGGAAGATCCTGTCCTCCGAACTCCAGGCGCTGGGCGGCTCGACCATCAGCTTCCACGTCTGGATCGACGGCCAGAAGCACGTGCGGAAGATCGTCGAGACCGAGACGCTCAACGGCGAGACCGTCAACACGACGGCGAACATCACGGGCATCAACCAGCCGGTCCACATCACCGTCCCGCCCGCCAGCCAAACGGGCTCCATGCCAGGCCTGTAACCCAGCGCACTTTTCATACGCTCCGCACGCGCAAACCCCGGACAACCCGGGCGCCGAACCGTGCGTCCGGTATGAGAAGTCGCGATGATCTTGGTGTTAGCGCGGTTGCCCGGTGCCCCGGTCCGGCGCGTGGCCCGGGGGCAACGGGAGGGTGAACACCGCGCGCCCGGCAAAACGGGCGAATACCCTTATTGCATAGATTCCCTAGCGAGATTATAGTCAATCTGCCCGGCACGCTGGCCAGCATCCCGCCGACGGCTTCGTCTAACCAGGGGAGACCTACAGATGCGTAAACACATCCTTGCCGTAGCGACGGCGGCCAGCGTGGGCGTGCTGGGCATGACAGCCGCCGCCCAGGCCCAGGCCGCCGGTTCGCACGGCGTGGCTGGCCTGCGGGCGGCCCAGACCAGCTTCGCGGTTCCCGTGGGCGTGACGACGGGCGTGACGCTGCCGTGCGCCACAGGCACGCTGACGTCGTTCAAAGACCCGGGGCAGCCCACGTCGGTGAACGCGATCAAGCAGAAGAGCGCCCTGGCGCTCGCCGGGGTCTGGACGAAGGCCGGGTCGGACACCGTCTCGCTCACCTGCTCCGGCGGCAGCCAGTCGGACAAGCTGACGGTCGAGGTCGCCCCCAAGCCGACCGACGTCGCCGGAGTCGGCGCACAGGCCCAGCAGGAGGTGCTCGACCAGTTCAGCGCCGACTACAACAAGACGGTCGCGAGCAGCAAGCCGCACCTGTACTACTGGGACGCCACCAACCCGATCACCGGCGCCATCGGCGACTCGATCGTGATCAAGGGCACCAAGACCGACCAGAAGACCTGCGCCCAGGCGCGGCCGGACGGATCCTCGGCCGGCATCAGCGCGCTGGAGTCCACCAACCCCAACATCTCTGGCCACCCGTGCATCGACTACGCCGCATCGTCGCGGGCCCGGGGATCCAGCGACCCGACCACGATCTCGTTCGTGAGCCTGGCCCAGGACGCGGTCACCTATGCCACCGAGCCGGCCAAGGGTGGCGGCGCTAGCAACGTGCCGTCCAACCTGACCACGGCAGAGCTGAACGCGATCTACAGCTGCAAGGTCACCAACTGGAGCCAGTTGCCCGGTGGCAAGAGCGGGAAGCCGGAGATCTTCCTCCCGCTGACCTCCTCGGGCACCCGGTCGTTCTTCCTGAGCGCGATCGGCGTCACAGCGGCGGGCACGTGCGTCAACGACCTGCCGACCAAGGCGTTCCCCGGCGGCACGCTGGAGCAGGACGAGGGCGTCAACCCGGCGTTCGCGAAGAACCCGCAGAACGTGATCTTCGTCTACTCGGTCGGTGACTACCTCGCCCAGCGGTACCACTCCGCCAAGTGCTTCAGCACCGCCTGCACCGCGGCGACGTCCGGCTCGCACAAGGGCGAGATCTGCGTGCCCAAGGGCAAGAACAACCTGTTCGGCTGCGACATCCACGGCGTCATGCAGCTCAACGAGGTCAACGGGACCGCGCCGACCAATCCGTTCCCGCTGACGAACACGTCGAAGAACCCAGTGATCAACCCGGGCTTCTCGGCCAACCTCGTGCGCAACCTCTTTGAGGTGGTGCACAGCGCGCAGGGCACCATCCCGAGCAACCTGAAGGCGCTGTTGGGCCCGACGGGCTACTTCTGCACCAGCAAGACGGCCAAGAAGGACCTGACCGACTACGGGTTCCTGCTCCTGCCCACAGGCTCGTCCGCGGGAGACTGCGGCTTCGCGAGCTGATCTGCTAGACCCGCCACGCGGGGTAGGGCCGGGAAGCCGGCCCTGCCCCGCTTCTTTGCGGCGTGCGACAGAATGGGACACCGTGAGCCAGCCGCACGCGGACGTCGCGATTCTCGGAGGTGGCCCGGGAGGCTACGAGGCCGCCCTGGTGGCCGCGCAACTGGGGGCGCGGGTGACCGTGGTGGAGGCCGACGGGCTCGGCGGCGCCTGCGTGCTCACCGACTGCGTGCCGTCCAAGACGCTCATCGCCACCTCGGAGACCATGGGCATCCTGCACGGTGCGGCGGATCTCGGCATCCGGATCGAGGGCTACGAAGGCCGGATGCGGCCCCGGCAGGAGGCACTGGCGGCCGCCGCCAGGACCGGCCCGGGCGCGGGCCAGCCAACGCCGTCCAGCGCGGCCGGCCCAGACGGCCGGCCGGGATCGGTCGCGGTCGATGCGCCACGCCTTTACGGCCGGGTCAAGGCGCTGGCCCGGGCGCAGTCCGCGGACGTGGCCGCGCGGCTGGCGGCCGAGGGGGTGGAGGTGATCGCCGCCCGGGGCACGCTGACCGGCCCGCACACCGTGCTGGCCGGTGACCGCGAGATCACCGCGGGCGTGGTGCTCGTGGCCACCGGCGGCCTGCCCCGGCAGCTGCCCGGCGCGGAACCCGACGGCGAGCGGATCCTGAACTGGCGGCAGCTCTACGACCTGGCCGAGCTGCCCAGCGAGCTGATCGTGGTGGGCTCCGGGGTGACCGGGGCCGAGTTCGCCAGCGCCTACCAGGCCCTGGGCTCCCAGGTGACGCTGATCTCCTCACGCGATCGCGTGCTGCCGCACGAGGACCCGGACGCCGCGGTCGTGGTGGAAGAGGTGTTCCGGCGGCGCGGGATGACGGTGCTGAGCAGGTCGCGGGCGGTGGGCGTCAAGCGCGAGGGCAGCAGGGTCGCCGTCATGCTGGCGGACGGCCGGGCCGTGCGTGGGTCGCACTGCCTGCTCACGGTCGGCCTGGTGCCCGGCACCGCGGGCGTCGGCCTGGCGGAGGCCGGGATCACCGTCGACGAGCGCGGTTTCGTGCAGGTGGACCGGGTGTCGCGGACGTCGGCGCCGGGCGTGTACGCGGCAGGCGACTGCACCGGGGTCTTGATGCTGGCCTCGGTGGCCGCGATGCAGGGCCGGATCGCCATGTGGCACGCGCTCGGCGAGGCCGTCCAGCCGCTCCTGCTCGGCCACGTCGCGGCGACGATCTTCACCGAGCCCGAGATCGCCACGGTCGGGGTGACCCAGTCCTCGGTCGACTCCGGCCAGGTGGAGGCGGCCTCGGTCAAGCTGGCCCTGGCCACGAACGCGCGCGCGAAGATGCAGGGCTTCCGCGACGGCTTCGTCAAGCTGTTCGCGCGCCCGCGGACCGGCACGGTGGTCGGCGGGGTGGTGGTGGCGCCCCGGGCGAGCGAGCTGATCCTCGCGGTGTCGCTCGCGGTGGAGCAGATGCTGACCGTGGACCAGATGGCCCACACGTTCGCCGTCTACCCGTCGCTGTCGGGCAGCCTGACCGAGGCGGCCCGCAGGCTCATGCGCCCGGTCGAGGACCCCCGCTGACCACCGGCGGCGGCTTGTCGCGGCTCACGTCCTAGTGCGTGGGACGGCCGAGGTCGGGGTCCTTGGGCACCGGCAGCCCGTGCTGGCGCAGCCGCGCCGCCCGGATGTCGTCGGCGTAGGCGGCGACGGTCGCCACGCTGCCGGACAGGATGAGCGCCACCATCATCACGCTCACCCACGCCGGGGCGGGCAGGAACAGCTCGAGCACCAGGACGAGGATCGCGCAGACCGGCAGGATCACCACGAGGTGGCGCAGCACGGTACGCCAGCGCCAGCCCGCGTCGGTCAGCTCGTGCCGGACCCAGTGCACGTTCTTGTCCGGCATCCGGAACCCGAAGGCGAACCGCAGCCACCCGAGCGGCCCGGGGTCGCCGGGCAGCCTGGTCACCTGAGAGCCAGAGCGGGGGGCACGCCTCTCAGTCTGCCAGCCGGGCGATCGTCGTGCCGGCCGACACGGTCTGGCCGATCTCGACGGCCAGGCCGGTCACGGTCCCGTCCTTGTGCGCGGTCAGCGGCTGCTCCATCTTCATCGCTTCCAGGACGACCACGGTGTCCCCGGCGGACACCCGCTGGCCCTCGCCGGCCACGATCTTGACGATGGTCCCCTGCATGGGGCTGGTCAGCGTGTCGCCGGTCCCGGCGCTGCCGCCCGCCCCCGCCGTACGGCCCCGGCCGGCGCGCGGGCGTGCTGCTGGACGGCCCGGCGCCCCCGCCGCTGCGCCCGCCGCCCCGGCACCGCCCACCAGGCCGGCCGGCAGCACCACCTCGAGCCGCTTGCCGCCGACCTCGACGGTGATCCGCTCCCGGGTGCCAGGGATGCCCGCCGCTTGCGTAAGGCCCGGAGAAAGCCCGGCCGGTTCCTCGCCCGGCGGCGTGAACGGCGGGATCTGGCCGGTGAACTCGGTCTCGATCCAGCGCGTGTGCACCGAGAACGGCTCGGCGGTGAACGCCTCGTCGCGCACCACCGCACGGTGGAACGGCAGCACCGTGGGCATCCCGCCAACCTCGAACTCGGCGAGCGCCCGGCGGGAGCGCTCCAGCGCCTGCTCCCGGCTGGCCCCGGTCACGATGAGCTTGGCCAGCAGCGAGTCGAACGCCTGCGGGACCGTCATGCCCGCCGTGTACCCGGCGTCCACCCGGACACCGGGCCCGGCCGGCTCGCGCCACCGGGTGATCGTGCCCGGCGCGGGCAGGAACCCGCGCCCCGGGTCCTCGGCGTTGATCCGGAACTCGATCGAGTGGCCGCGCAGCGGCGGGTCGCCGTACCCCAGCGGCTGGCCGTCGGCGATGCGGAACATCTCCCGCACCAGATCCAGGCCGCTCACCTCCTCGGACACCGGGTGCTCCACCTGGAGACGGGTGTTGACCTCGAGGAACGACACGGTGCCGTCGCGGGCCACCAGGAACTCGCACGTGCCCGCGCCCACGTACCCGGCCTTGCGCAAGATCGCCTTGGACGAGTCGTACAGCCGCGCCGCCTGCTCGGCGGTCAGGAACGGAGCGGGCGCCTCTTCGACCAGCTTCTGGTGCCGCCGTTGCAGCGAGCAGTCCCTGGTGGACACCACGACCACGGCGCCGTGCTGGTCGGCTAGGCATTGCGTCTCGACGTGCCGGGGCCGCTCCAGGTAGCGCTCCACGAAGACCTCGCCGCGGCCGAACGCGGCAACCGCCTCCCGCACCGCGGACTCGTACGCCTCGCGGATCTGGTCCGCGGCGTACACGACCTTGAGCCCGCGGCCGCCGCCGCCGAACGCGGCCTTGATGGCCACCGGCAGGCCGTGGACGGCCACGAACGCCTCGACCTCCGCCACCGAGCCGACCGGCCCGTCGGTGCCCGGCGCCAGCGGCGCACCCACCTCGCTGGCGATCCGCCGCGCGGCCACCTTGTCGCCCAGCGCGTCGATCGCGGCGGGCGGCGGCCCGATCCAGGTCAGCCCGGCGTCGATGACGCCGCGCGCGAAGCCGGCGTTCTCGGCGAGGAACCCGTACCCGGGGTGGATCGCGTCCGCGCCCGAGTCGGCGGCCCGCTTCAGGATCTTCTCGGCCGACAGGTAGCTGTCCGCGGCGCTGCGCCCTTCCAGCGCGTACGCCTCGTCCGCCATCGTCACGTGCAGCGCGTCGATGTCATCCTCGCTGTACACCGCGACGCTGGCCAGCCCGGCATCCCGGCAGGCCCGCACGATGCGCACGGCGATCTCACCGCGGTTGGCGATCAGCACCTTACGCACGAAACGCTCCTCTCGACTGCGAGGAGTCTAGTAATCGCGGGCGCCCTCGTGGCGGAGCAGCCACTCCTTGACCGGCAGGCCGTAGTAGTAGCCGCCGAGGCTGCCGTCGGAGCGCAGTACCCGGTGGCACGGGATCACCGGCGCGATCAGGTTGGCGGCGCACGCAGCGCCCGCCGCCCGGGGCGCGCTCGGCACGCCCGCCAGCGCCGCGAGCTCGGTGTAGGTCAGCATGCAGCCCGGGGGCACCTCCCGCATGAGCTGCCACATGCGCTGGCGGCCCGGGCCGCCGGGCTGGCGCACCGGCAGCCCGTCCGGCGCGGTGAGGTCACCGGCGAAGTAGTCCCGCATCGGCTTCACCAGCCAGGCCTCCTGGCCGTGCCGGGCCGGGACGAGCGGCGCGGCGCGCAGCGCCGGCTCCAGGCGGGCCTGAAGCGACGCCGGGTCGCCGGTGAACCCGGCCGCGACCAGCGTGCCGTCGTGGGCGAGCAGGCTGAGGTCCCCGGCGGGGGTGTCGAGCACGGTCGCCAGGATGGGGGCGGGCATGGCTGCTCCTTCGTTTCGTATCTGCGGGCCAGTTCCTGGTTTGCCTGGTGAGATGCTTTACGCTGGTGCGCCCCGCACGGCGTGCCGGCGCTCAGCCGCCTTTCGTGGCGGGTCCTGCGTGCCAGGTCCACAGCTGCACCGCGGCGTAGGCGCGCCAGGGCCGCCAGCGTTCGGCGTGGCTGACCGGGCAGCCAAGCTCGCCGAGCGCGCGGCGCAGCCCGAGGTCGGTGCCGGGGAACGCGTCCGGGTCGCCGACCGCGCGCATCAGGATGTACGCGGTCGTCCATGGGCCGATCCCGGGCAGCTCGGCGAGCCTTGCCGCGGTCTGTTCGGGGTCGGCGCCGTGGTCGAGCGCGAGCCCACCGCCGGCCACGGCCGCGGCGAGCGCGCGCAGCGTCGCCTGCCGGGCGGTGGTGAGGCCGAGCCCGGACAGGTCCGCCTCCGCGAGGACGGCGGGCGCGGGGAACAGGACCGGCGGCCATTCGCCGCCGGTGTCCAGCGTGGTGCCGAACCTGGCCGCCAGCCGCCCGGCGAGCGTGCTGGCCGCGGCGACCGACACCTGCTGGCCGAGCACCGCGCGCACCGCAAGCTCGAAGCCGTCGTACGCGCCGGGCACCCGCAGGCCCGGGCGGGCCCGGACGAGCGGGGCCAGAACGCCGTCGGCGGCCAGCACGGCGCCGATCGCGCACGGGTCCGCGTCGAGGTCGAGAAGCTGCCGGCACCGGGAGACCACCCGGCCGACCCCGCGCAGCCCGGGCAGCCGGACGCGCAGCTGCACGGGCCGGCGCCCTGGCGGCCCGCCGTGCTCGCCGGCCGGCAGGCTCAGCTCCACCAGGCCCGGCCCGGCGGGGCCGCGGATCGTCCGCGCGTACCGGCCGCCGCAGACCTGCTCGACCCCGGGGATGGCGCGGGCGGCCAGGAAGCGCAGCAGCGCGCCGCCGTCGAACGGTTCCCGGCAGGCCAGCCGCAGCGTGAGCCAGGTGCCGTCACCGGCCCGGCTCGGCCGGCGCAGCGCGGGGCGCAGCGACGACGGCGGCCCGCCGTAGGCCTCGGCGAAGCTCGCGTTGAACTGGCGCACGCTGGAGAACCCGCTCGCGAACGCGATGTCGGTGATCGGCATGGCGGTCTCCGCCAGCAGCCGCCGCGCGGTTTGCAGCCGGGCCGTCCGGGCCAGGGCGAGCGGCCCCGCGCCGAGTTCGGACACCAGCAGCCTGCGCAGGTGCCGTTCGGTGACCGCGAGGCGCCGGGCGAGCCCGTCCACGCCGTGCTCGTCCACGCACCCGTCCGCGATCAGCCGGACCGCGCGGCCGGTCAGGTCAGCCCTGGTGTTCCACTCCGGGGATCCGGGGCTGGTCTCCGGCGCGGCAGCGCCGGCAGGCACGGAAGCCCGCGGCCTCGGCCGCGCCCGCGAGCGGGTAGAACCGGACGTTGCGCCGCGCCGGGGTGCGGGCCGGGCAGATCGGCCGGCAGTACACCCCGGTGCTGGTCACCGCAGTGAAGAACCGCCCGTCGAACCGCGGGTCGCGGGCCAGCAGCGCCCGGTAGCAGGTGTCGAAGTCGAGCGTCACTCCTCGATTCAACCCCAGGCAGCGCGCCACTGCTGGCGGGAATCGGACCTGACCGCTTCGCCTGCGGCGTGGCCGCTGCCGTGGTCCTCCACGTACAGCGAGAGGCCGTTGACCTCTAGCACCGTCCCTGGTCTGTGCTCATGCGAGCATGGCCAGCAGGTCGGCGCGGGACGGGCCGGGCGCGGTGAACGGCTCCGTCCCGCCGGCCGCGGCCCCGATTCGGCCGGCGAACCCGGGCCGGGCGAACACCTGCTCGGGCAGCGCGAGCATCCCGATGATCTCCATGACGCCCCGGAAGAGATCGGCGTCGTGCAGGGCCGCCTGGAACGCTTGCTGGAACTCGGCCGCCGGGCCGGTGGGTTCCGGCGCGTGCGTGCCCTCGATGGACGCGTCGATCTCGTTCTTGCGGGCCCGGTCGAACGCCACCGTGCTCCGGTACCACGGGGTCACCCGGGCCTGCGTCATCCGGTCGTGTTCGACGGCGAGCGCGGCCGGGTCGCCCAGCTGGTCCGCGATGACCTCGGCGGTGCCCGTGGCGTGCAGGAGCCCCATGGTCATGCCCCGGCCCAGCGACGGGTTCGTGCAGCAGGCCGAGTCGCCGACGGCGACCAGGCCGGTCACCACCGGCGTGCCGTCGGTCACGGTGCGCCGGTGCCGGTCGACGATGCCGCTCATCGCGAGGACGTCGGAGACCGGCTCACCGTCGAGCAGGTGCGCGTGCAGCGGGCAGGCGGCTATCACGGCCCGCCACTTCTCCGGGTGGCGTATTTCCTTCAGCGCCTGGTCGCGGGAGGAAATGTAGATCGTCACAGACCAAGAACCCGCGTCGCCGGGGAGCGTGAGCAGCGAGAAGGAGTCGAACGGCGTCAGCAGCCCGGTGATGAACTGCGGCATCTTGCCGTCCGCCGCCTGGAAGTAGCGCGTGTAGTAGGTGAACCCCGAGTCCTCGGCCTCCTCGGCCAGCGGCCTGGCGCCCAGCGCGGCCAGCCAGCCGGGCAGCCCGCTGCGCCGCCCCATCGCGTCGATGACCAGGTCGGCGGCGAGCTCCTCGCCGTCCGAGGTGCGCACGCCGGTCACGTGCGGCACGCCAGGGACCGCCTCCGGGCCGGTCACCAGCTCGGTGACCGACACCCCGCGCCGGATGTCGGCCTGTTGCCCGGCGGTGGCCGCGACCGCGTACTCGATCACCGGGCGGCGGCCGGTGACCGTGACGAACCGGTCGTCCCCGTCGCGCGGCGCGCGGTCGGTGATGAACGGCGGCATGAGCGCGAGCATGTCGAACGTCGTGCCGCCCGCGTCCCGGAGGGCCTGCGTCACCTCGGGCAGCGCCGCGTCGAGGACCTGCCGCCCGGCCGCGTGGAGGTAGTGCGGCTGCCGGAACTGCGCGACGCCGTGCCGGTCCCAGGATTGCCACGCGCCGTCCGGCGAGCCGGGCACGCCGCCGCCGTCCCGTTCCAGCACGGTGACCTCGTGCCCCTGCTTGGTGAGCAGCATCGCCGTCGAAAGCCCGACGATCCCGCCGCCTGCGATCACGATCCTGGGCACCGCGAACCACCCCGTTCCTGGCTTGAGCCGGTGCGTCCAGCGTTTCATGATCCGTTCGGATCTTGGCCCGCCGGGGGGCGGAAAACCGAACGGGTCATGCGTCGCGGCCGGGTAGCGGGGCGGGGCTGCCCCGGTCAGGCTGCCCGGGCCGGTCAGCCGGGCAGGGCGGAGCGGCGCCAGGCGTCGGGGCCGGGTGCCGCGGGGACCCGCAGTGCCCGCGCGTGGCTGGCCCAGTTGGCTGTGGTCCCGGTGCCCTGCTGGCGGGCCGCGCGAGCGCGGGCCGCCAGCACGGCCGCCACGGCGACCGTGAGCGCGGCAAGCTCTTCGTCGCTCGGCTGGCCCCGCACCACGCGGAGCAGCGGCTCCCCGCTCTCGCTCATAACCGCCGGGAGTCCTCGGCGAACTCGCGGCGGACCCGCTCCCAGAACGCGTCGCGGAGCCACTCCCGCGCCTCCTGATAAGGGCGCAGCGACAGGCCGAGTTCCTTCTCGGCCTCGACCAGCAGTTCCTTGTCGATCACCGGCGGCAGGATGGGCCCGGGCAGCAGGTCGCGGATGTTGTCCGCGCCGCGGGTGAGGATCCACTTGTGCGCGACGTGCTCGCCCGCCTCGTTCACCCGGTCGCGGTCGGGCCCGAGCCGCGGGGGCGCTTCCGCCGCGGCCGGCAGCGCCGGCACGAACGGCCTCGGGGCCGGCCGGGGGGGCGGCGGCGCGGGGCGCTCGCCGAACAGTTGCGCGGGAGAGGGAACGGCCGGGACCACGCCCGGGGTGGCGGGCTCCGTCGCCACCGGCTGCCGGGTGAAGTACGGCTCCAGGAACGCGCGGTCCAGCACCTCGACCGTGTCGGCCTCCCAGACCAGGCGCTCGGCCTGGTTCGTGCCGAACGGCGGTTCCACGCCCCACAGGTGCACCAGGACTCCGTACGCCTGCGCGGCCTCCACGGCCGGGACCATGTCCTCGTCGCCGGCGATGAGGATCGCGTCGGTGATCGCCCGGTGCCTGGCCAGCGCCTCCATGTCGGCCCGGATCTGCGCGTCCACGCCCTTTTGCTGGCCCCGGGCGTTCAGGTTGCCCAGCCGGAGCTTCACCCAGGCCATCTGGGCGATGACCCGCTGGTCGATCGTGGGCACCCGGTCCCGGGCCGCGTCGTACCAGTACACCCGCAGCAGATCGCCCCTGACCTTGCTCTTGGCGTGCTGGGCGAGCTCACCGATGAGCTTGTCGGCGTCGACCCGGAACTCGCGCCGCGACGAGGTGTTGAAGAGCAGTTCACCGGCCGCGGCGTAGATGTACCCGACGTCCACCATCACGGCGTAGCGGGCTGGCGTCGGGAGCGGGGGAGGAAAATCAGTCATCGTATGTTAGACCCTAAGTCACCAGCCGGTTACAGGGGGATGTTCCCATGCTTCTTGGGGGGGAGAGACTGCCGCTTGTTCCGCAGCGCGCGGAGCGCGCGGACCACCTGGGACCTCGTCTCGGCCGGGCGGATCACGGCGTCCACGTAGCCGCGTTCGGCAGCACTGTACGGATTGGCGAGTGCGTCCTCGTAGTCGGTGATGAGCTTCGCCCGCAGCTCGTCGGGATCTTCGGCGGCGGCGAGTTCGCGGCGGTAGAGGATGTTCACCGCGCCCTGCGCGCCCATCACCGCGATCTGCGCGCTGGGCCAGGCGAGGTTCACGTCGCCGCCGAGGTGCTTGGAGCCCATCACGTCGTAGGCGCCGCCGTAGGCCTTGCGGGTGATGACCGTCACCTTGGGCACGGTGGCCTCGGCGTAGGCGTAGATGAGCTTGGCACCGTGGCGGATGATCCCGCCCCATTCCTGGTCGGTGCCGGGCAGGAAGCCGGGGACGTCCACGAAGGTCAGCACCGGGATGTTGAACGCGTCGCAGGTGCGGACGAACCGCGCCGCCTTTTCCGAGGCGTCGATGTCCAGCGTGCCGGCGAAGTGCATGGGCTGGTTGGCCACCACGCCGGCCGAGCGGCCGTCGACCCGGCCGAAGCCGACGATGATGTTGCGGGCGAAGCCGGCGTGGATCTCGGTGAACTCCCCGCCGTCCAGCACGTGCTCGATGACGTTGTGCATGTCGTAGGGCTGGTTCGGGGAATCGGGGATCGCGGTGTCCAGCTCGGCGTCGGTATCGGTGATCGTCAGGACCTCCTCGTCGCTGCCGGTGGGCTGCACCGGCGGGTCGTCGAGGTTGTTCGACGGCAGGTAGGACAGCACCTCGCGGGCGAAGTCGAGGCAGTCGTCCTCGTCCTTGGCCTGGTAGTGGGCCACGCCGGACTTGACGTTGTGCGCGTTCGCGCCGCCGAGCTCCTCGAAGCTCACCTCTTCCCCGGTTACCGTCTTGATCACATCAGGCCCGGTGATGAACATGTGCGAGGTTCCCTCGACCATCAGGGTGAAGTCGGTGATCGCGGGCGAGTACACCGCGCCGCCCGCGCACGGCCCCATGATGAGGCTGATCTGCGGGATGACCCCGGAGGCGAGCACGTTCCTGCGGAAGATCTCGGCGAACAGGCCGAGCGCGACCACGCCTTCCTGGATCCGGGCGCCGCCGCCGTCGTTGATGCCGATCACCGGGCAGCCGGTCTTCATCGCGTGGTCCATGACCTTGACGATCTTCTCGCCGTACACCTCGCCGAGGGACCCGCCGAACACCGTGAAGTCCTGGCTGTACACGCAGACCGGGCGCCCGTCCACCAGGCCGAACCCGGTGACCACCCCGTCCCCGTACGGGCGGTTGGCGTCCACCCCGAAGCCCGTGGCCCGGTGCCGGGCCAGCTCGTCGAGCTCGGTGAACGAGCCGGGGTCGAGCAGCCGCTCGATCCGCTCCCGCGCGGTCATCTTGCCCTTGGCGTGCTGGCGCTCCACCGCCCGCTGCGAGCCCGCGTGGACCGCCTCGTCCCTTCGCCGCTGCAGGTCGGCGATCTTGCCGGCCGTGGTGTGCAGGTCGATGGCGGGCTGGTCTGGCGAGACTTCCGCCTCGCCGGCGGGTTCGGTGGTCATGCGCCTCAGGGTAACGGCCTTCCCGGTGCGTCCCGTCCGCACCAGCGGACCCAGGCCGGTGAAACGCGCCCCTTAGGCTGGCGGCGAGGCCCAGACAGTGCCGTCCGGGGGGGACACGCCGTGAGGACGCGAAGCGCCGCGGCGGTGTCCCGGCGGCGAGGACCAGCCTCCCGAAGCCAGCGCAGCGCCCGCGAGGGAGGCAGGCAAGCAGAGGAGGCACATGTCCAGGGAAGCCGACCGGCAGCAACTGCCCGCGGTGCTGCGCCGGGACGTCCGGCTCCTCGGCGAGCTGCTCGGCGAGGTGATCCGGGAGTCCGGCGGCCAGGACCTGCTCGACGACGTGGAGCGGCTGCGCCGCGCGGTCATCGCGGCCCGGGAGGGGCCGCCGCCCGGCGAGGAGCCCGGCGAAGCCGGCGACGAGATCGCCGCGATGGTCGCGGGCTGGCCGCTGGATCGCGCCGAGCTCGTGGCCAAGGCCTTCACGATCTACTTTCACCTGACCAACCTGGCCGAGGAGCGGCACCGGGTGCGGACCCTGCGCGGCGCAGGCGGACCTGGCCCAGGAGAACTGGGAGGCGGGTGGGGGGCCGCGGCGTGAGTCGCTGGCCGCCGCGGTGGCGCGGTTCGCCACCGAACCGGATCAGCTCGGGGAGCTGCTGGCCAGGCTGCGGATCGAGCCGGTGCTCACCGCGCACCCCACCGAGGCCCGCCGCCGGGCGGTGGCGGGCGCGCTGCGCCGGACCGCCGTGCTGATCGAGGCGCTGGATACCGCGCGGGTGCCCGCGGAGCTCGCCGAGGTCAGGCGGCGGCTGCGGGAGGAGATCGGGCTGCTGTGGCTCACCTCGCCGCTGCGGGTCAAGCCCATCGGGCCGGTCGACGAGGTACGCACCGTCATGGCGGTGTTCGACGACACGCTGTTCAGCCTGGCCCCGGCCTTCTACCGGGCGCTCGACCAGGCGTGTCACGGCCTGCCCGGGACCGGCGGCGGGCCGGCCCCGGCGGTCGCCGCGTGCCTGCGGTTCGGCAGCTGGGTGGGGGCGGACCGGGACGGCAACCCCACCGTGACCGCGCAGGTGACCAGGGACGCGGCGGCCATCCACGCCGATCACGCGCTGCGCGCGCTGGAGAACACCACGGCCAGGGTCGGCCGCGCCCTGACCATCCACGCCGCGTCCGCGCCGCCGGGCGCGGACCTCGCGCTTGCGCTGGAGGCCGCCGAGACCGAGCACCCCGAACTGCTCGCCGGGATAGGGGCACGCTCCCCCGAAGAGCCGTACCGCACCTTCGTGCTTTTCCTGGCCGAACGGCTGCGCGCGACCCGGCTGCGCCAGGCCGACCTGGCCTACCCGGACTGCGCGGCGTTTCTCGCCGACCTCCGGCTGGTCCAGGCCTCGCTGGTCCGTGCGGGCGCCGCCCGCCAGGCGTACGGGGAGCTGCAGAACCTGATCTGGCAGGCGGAGACGTTCGGGTTTCACGCCGCGTCGCTCGAGGTGCGCCAGCACAGCGCCGTGCACGCCCGCGCGCTGGCCGAGATCGAGGCGGGCGGCGAGGCGTCGGCGCAGACCGCCGAGGTGCTCGCCACGCTGCGGGCGATCGGGTGGATCCAGGGCAGGTTCGGCGTGGACGCCTGCCGCCGGTACGTGGTCAGCTTCACCCGCTCGGCGGACGACGTGGCCGCGGTGTACCGGCTGGCCCGCCTGGCCGTGCGCAGCGGCCCGCCCCCGGTGCTCGACGTGGTCCCGCTCTTCGAGAGCGGCGCGGACCTGCGCAACGCCACCTGCGTGCTGGACGGGATGCTGGAACTGGAGCCGGTGCGGGCCCGGATGGCCGAAAGCGAAGGGCAAAGGGGAGCCGGGCGGGAGCTCGAGGTGATGCTGGGCTACTCCGACTCGGCCAAGGAACTAGGGCCGGTCAGCGCCACCCTAGCGCTGTACGACGCCCAGGAGCGGCTGGCCGGCTGGGCGGCGGAGCACAAGGTGCGGCTCACCCTGTTCCACGGCCGCGGCGGGGCGCTGGGGCGGGGCGGCGGCCCGGCCGGGCGGGCCGTGCTGGCCCAGGCCCCCGGGTCGGTCGACGGGCGGCTCAAGGTCACCGAGCAGGGCGAGGTCATCTTCGCCAGGTACGGGCACCCGGTCATCGCGCAGCGCCATCTGGAGCAGGTCACCTCGGCGGTGCTGCTCGCCTCCGCGCCCGGCGCCGCGGACTCGGCCCGGGCGGCGGCGCGGCGGTTCCGGCCGGTGGCGGACCGGATGGCCGCGGCCGCGCTGCGCCGCTACCGGGAGCTGGTCGAGGCGCCCGGGTTCGCGGAATGGCTGGCCCGGCTCAGCCCGCTGGATGAGCTCAGCCGGATGCGGATCGGATCCCGCCCGGCGCGCCGGGGCGGGGGGAGCGCCACGGACCTGGCCGAGCTGCGGGCGATCCCGTGGGTGTTCGCGTGGTCGCAGACCAGGCTGAACCTGCCCGGCTGGTACGGCCTGGGCAGCGGGCTGGCGGCGGTGCTCGATGGCCCGGGCGGGCTCGGCGAGGCGCGGCAGGCCTACCAGGGCTGGCCGTTGCTCACGGTGCTGCTGGAGAACGCCGAGATGAGCCTGGCCAAGACCGACCGGCGGATGGCCGCGCGGCACCTGGCCCTCGGCGGGCGGGACGACCTGAGCGCCGCGGTCCTGGCCGAGTACGACCGGACCAGGCGGCTGCTGCTGGAGGTGACCCGCCACGAGCGGCTGCTGGCGAACCGGCCGGTCCTGTCCCGGGCGGTCACGCTCCGCGATCCCTACGTAGACGCGCTCTCCTACCTCCAGCTACGCGCGCTGGCCGGGCTGCGGGCCGGGCCCGGCGACGCGGCCACGGCGGGGCAGCGCGATCAGCTCGAACGCCTGTTGCTGCTGAGCGTCAACGGCATCGCCGCCGGCCTCCAAAACACCGGCTGAGCCTGCCGCCGCCCCGCGCCCAGGGGGCCCCGCCCGGTGCCCAGCGGGCCGCCGCCTGGCCCGGGCCTTTTGTCGTCGTGGCGCCCACGACGACAAAAGAGTGTCGTGATGGCGCCCATCACGACAAATGCGGGCCTAGGAATGGCACGGTCAGGAGACGGTCAGCTCGGCCGCACGCCGCCGGTGGGACTCCCAGCAGGGGAAGTGCAGGTCGGCGCCCTCGCCGGTCAGCAGCGTGCCGATGGCCTCCTGGGTGACCTCGTCGGCGGGCCGGTACACGACGATCCGGGTGCCGGGCACGGCCTGCACGCCGAGGCTGGTCGTGGTCAGGGTCAGCCGGGGGTGCGCCGGGTGGCGGAAGATCTTGAGGTAGGTGGCTTGGCTGGCCACATCGTGCTCGTCCCAGAGTTCGGCGAACCGCGGGCTGACGGCCTGCAGCCGCCGGACGAACCCGGTCCAGGCGGGCTCGCCCACGTGGCGGCCGTACGCTCCACGAAGCTGGGCGACCAGCCTGGCCACCTGCTCGTGCCGGTTCACGTACGTCTGGCAGCACTCCGGCAGGGTGAAGGTCTGCCAGAGGACGTTCCGCTCGCTCGGCGGGGCGCTGAGCACGCGCGGCCACAGCGCCGCGTAGGGCGCGTTCCAGGCCAGCAGGTCGAACCGCTCGTTGAGCACGCACGCGGGCAGCGGTGACAACGTGTCGAGTATCTCCTGGACCTCGGGCAGTACCTGTTCGCAGCCGGTCCCTTCCGCCCCGGCCGCGGTGGCCGCATCCAGGACGTCGGCCAGGCGGAACAGGTGCTCCCGCTCGGTCTGGTCGAGCAGCAGCGTGCGGGCGACCGCGGTGAGCACCTGCGGGCTCGCGTTGATCTGGCGGCCCTGTTCCAGCCAGGTGTACCAGGTCACGCCGACCCCGGAAAGCTGGGCGACCTCCTCACGGCGCAGGCCCGGAGTCCGGCGCCGGATGCCCGGCGGCAGGCCCGCCTGCTCGGGGGTGATCCGCTCCCGGCGGGTCCGCAGGAACGCGGCAAGCTCGGCACGGCGGTGCTCTCCGTTGACGGCCGTCACGGTGGTCATGTCTCCATCCTGCCGGGCGCCGGCCGCGTTTGCCAGGTAGTGCTGGTAATAGGATAAGCAGGCTCTTGGTACTGGCATCAACTACCAGGCAGAGTCTAAGTCATGACAGACACTCTGGTCCTCGGCCAGTCCGCCCGCCGGGCCGAAAGGCCCGCGCCGAGACCGTGGGCTGCCCTCGCGGTGGTGCTCGCCGGGCAGTTCATGGCCGTCCTCGACGCTTCCGTGGTCAACGTCGCAGCCCCCTCGATCCATGCCGGCCTGCACACCTCCGGAGCCGGCCTCCAGCTCGTCATCGCCGGGTACGTGATCACCTACGCGGTGCTGATGGTCACCGGCGCCCGGCTCGGCGACATTGTCGGCCACCGGCGGATGTTCCTGTCCGGGCTGGTCATCTTCACGCTGGCCTCGCTCGGCTGCGGCCTCGCCGGCACCACCGCGGTGCTGGTGGCGCTGCGCTTCGTCCAGGGGGCGGGCGCGGCGGCGATGATCCCGCAGGTGCTCAGCCTGATCCAGCGGTCCTACACCGGCGCGGCGCGGGCACGGCCGATGCGCCTGTACGCGACGGTGCTGGCCGGCGGCGCGGTGGCCGGGCAGGTCCTCGGCGGCGTGCTGGTCAGCGCCGACCTGCTGGGCAGCACCTGGCGCCCGGTCTTCCTGCTGAACGTGCCGATCGGGGTGGCCCTGTTCGTGGCCGGCCTGCGGTCGCTGCCCGGGGGGCGCGGCGAGCCTGGCCGCAGCCTGGACCTGGCCGGCGTGGCGACCCTGACCCCGGCGGTGCTCGCCCTGGTCCTGCCCCTGGTGCTGGGCCAGTCCGAGCACTGGCCGGTGTGGGGCTGGGCCTGCCTCGCCGGGAGCGCCCTGATGTTCGGGATCTTCGCCCTGGTGGAGCGCGGCGTCGCCGGCCGCGGCGGGTCGCCGCTGATTCCCAGCCGGCTGCTGCGGCTGCCGGGGGTGGCGACCGGCATCGTCGCGCTGTTCTGCGTCATGGCCGTGTTCGGCGGCTTCTTCTTCGCCCTGGCGCTGCACCTTCAGGGCGGGCTGGGTGACTCACCGATGCGGGCGGGGCTCACGTTCGCCCCGGCCGGGCTGGCGTTCGCCGTGGTGAGCCTCAACTGGCAGCGCCTGCCGGCCCGGTGGCACCTGGGCCTGATCGTCAGCGGGTTCGCGGCCGACGCGGCCGGGCTGCTGCTGCTGGCCGGGGTGTTCCGCGGCGGCGGCTCCGGCGGCTGGCTGCTGCTGGTCGCGGTGGCCCTGGCCGGGGCCGGGATGGCCGCCGCTTTCGGCCCGCTGATGACCGGCGTGGTGCTCCGGGTGCCGGTCGGTGACGCCGCCGACGCGACCGGCGTGATCGTGACGGTGAACCAGCTCGCGCTCGTGATCGGCGTCGCCACGTTCGGCACGCTGTACCTGAACCTGGCCGGTCACCTGCCGCCGCACCTGACGGCGGACGGCTTCCGGCTGCTGTCGGCGCACGCCGAGACGGTCACCTGCGTGGTGCTCGCCGCCGGGGCGCTGGGCGGCGGCATCCTGGCCTCCATCCGGGGTGCCCTCGCGGCCCGCTGACGGCTCACCGGGCCGGCGCCCGGGTCCCGGTGGCACCGGGACCCGGGCGCGGCGGTCGGGCAGGATGGGGGCGTGCCCCGTCACGTCCCGCGCCACGACCGCGACGCCGGCGGCCCAGCGGACGTGCTGGCCGCCAAGGCCGCTCTCCGGGAGGAGGTGTGGGCCGCGATGAGCGCGGCCCACGTCGCCCGGTTTCCCGGCGCGGCGGGCCGCATCCCCAACTTCACCGGCGCGGAAGCCGCCGCGGAACGGCTGCGGGGGCTGCCGGAATGGCGCGACGCGCGCACGCTGAAGGTCAACCCCGACCTGCCCCAGTTGCCGGTGCGCCAGCGGGCGCTCGAGGACGGCAAGACCGTGTACATGGCGGTGCCCCGGCTGGCCGAGGACGAGCCGTTCTTCGCCCTCGACCCGGACCATCTGGCCGAGCCGCCGCGCAAGGCCGCCTCGATCAGCGGCGCGGCCCGGTCCGCGCGCCGCGTCTCGCTGGCCGAGCTGGCTCCCGTCGACCTGGTGGTGATGGGCAGCGTCGCGGCCGGCGAGGACGGGGCGCGGCTTGGCAAGGGCGGCGGCTTCGCAGACCTGGAGTTCGCGCTGGCCAGCGCGGCGGGGCTGATCGGCCCCGGCACGGTGACCGCGACAACCGTGCACGAGCTTCAGGTCCGGCCGGCCGGGGCCATCCCGCTGACCGCGCATGACGTCCCGGTGGACCTGGTGATCACCCCCGGCCGGGTCATCGACTGCCGCGGCCGGCGCGGCCCGCGGCCGCAGGCAGGCCTCCGCTGGGAGGAACTGACCGCCGAGAAGATCGCCGCCATCCCCCTGCTCGCCACCCGGCACCAGCGGCCCGGCAGCGGCCGGTGAACCTGACTCCGCCGTGCCGCCGCCCGCGGGCGGGTGCGGGTCGGCCCGGGCCGGGCTCCCGTAGAGTCGTCTGATGCCGACGCGGTTGATCGGGTGGCTCGCTGCTGTCCTGGCGATGCTGATCGCGCTCGCGCTTGTCGTCACTGAACTCACCGACGCCGGGCAGCGCCGCTGGTGGGCGGCCCACCCGCTGACCACCGACACCGTGGCGGGGCTCCTGGTGCTGCTGGTCACGATCCTCGTGGTGAACCAGCTGCTCAACCGGCGGCAGGCCCGGCAGCGCGGCCACGCGGTCGCCGCGCAGGCCGCCATCATGGTGGCGCAGGCCGGCCGGTCGGCCAAGGCCGTGTCGTCGCTGGCCGACGGGTCGGGCGACCGCGACGCCGCGGCCGATGGTTTCCGCACGTACATGATGATGCTGCTCATCGGCGCGCCGGTGCTCATCGACGACCCGCTCGCGAGGCATTTCCTCGAGCAGGCCCAGTACCTCGGCGGGGTGATGGCCGGCACGCTCGCGGTGATCGACAGGCCGGCGGACGGCGCCGCGGCGCCGACGGACCGGGCCGGCGGCGCCGCGGTGCCCGCCGGCCGGCTGGACGACGCCATGCAGCAGCTCAGGGATGCCGCGGCGCCGTTTATTGCGCTGCTCAGTCCCGCGATACGTGATTCCCTCCAGGGCATCGGCCGGACCGCCGAAGAGTAGGCGGACGCGGCGGGCGTGAAGATCGGCGCCGGGACCTTCATCGTGGCGCTCCTCATCACCCAGATCTTCATCTGGGCGCACACCCACAAGGGGGGTCAGCCCAAAGTTTCGTCCTGAACCACGAGGGCGCCCCTTGCCGGTTCGGTGCCGGGGACGCCGGCCGGTTCCGCGGGAGTGGCGCGGGCGAACGCAAGGCCGGCCGCGAGGCAGGCGGCGGGTACGGCGATGAGCACGTACCGCTCGGAGTAATCGGCGGTCATGACCGGCATCAGCAGCAGGATGACCGAGGCGAGCCACGGCAGCAGGCCCGGCCCGCCCCGTCCGGCCAGCGCTCGCCGGCCGCCGCGCCGGGCGCGGGCGATGCCGCCGAGCCCGATCAGCAAGATCACCGCGAGTAGCGTGCCGGGCAGGCGGGCGAGGCGCTGGTAGGCGACCAGCCAGCCGGAGAACGGCGCCACCGCCCTGGTTGACGCCGCGCCGCCGTAGGCGAGCTCGTCGGAGGCGACCGTGTGACCGGGCACCAGCACGTCGCCGGGGGCGATCCAGTGCTCGGTGGCGTAGGCGAACTCGTACCGCCTGGTCATCAGGGCACTGGGGTGGGCCGGAATGGTCCAGGCGAAGGACAGCGCGGCGTCGTGCAGCACGGCGGCGAGGTAGCCGCCCGGCTGCGCCGCGATCGCCCGCAACGCGAAGTTCATGGCCAGCGCGTTTTTCGCCGCCGAGAACTTCTTGCCGGGCAGGTTGTTCAGCGGGGAACCCGGCTCCCAGATGAACGTCGAGGCCGCGGGCGCCGGCTCACCGGCTGGAGCGGGCACAGCCCGGCCTCGCCGGGCGGTGGTTTGATCACCGCGCAGTTGGCGAACGTCATGGTCCGGGACCACAGGTAGACGCCGTCGCTGTTGCTGAAGGCCACCCGGTGGTAGGTGTGATCGAACCAGCCAAGGTAGCCGATCAGCGGCAGCACGGCGGCCGCCGCCGTGGCGGCCAGCAGCCGCCAGCCGGCCCGGCGTACCGCCAGGTAGATCAGCAGCAGCACGAGCAGGGGCGCGCCGGCCGGCCAGTACGTGGCGCTGACCGCGAGCAGCAGCCCGGCGGTGACGGCCGGCCACGACGGCCGCCCGGCGTCCGGCTCGCGCACCAGCCACCACAGCGTGAGCGTGATGGCGGAAAGGACACCGAAGCTGAACGCCGCGCTCGGCAGGATCTCGTGCTCGAGCTGGATCTGGTACGCGCCGAGCAGGACCGGCAGGGCCGCCAGCGTCGCCCCCCAGTCGGGCAGCCCGTAGCGGCGGAGCAGGGCGTAGATCATCACCCCCAGCGCCAGGCCCATCAGGTGCTGGACGGCGGTGACCGCGGCGAAGCTGTGGAACGGGCGCAGGACCAGCAGCATCAGCCCGTACCCGGACAGCCGTGAGGTCCCCGGGACCAGGCGCAGCGCGGTGGACAGGTAGGACGCGGAGTCGCCGCCGAACCAGATGGCCGGCGGGAACCCGAGCATGGTGATCACCCGGAGGGCGAGGCCGAGCGTGAACGCGACGGCGAACAGGCGGTACCGGCTCATGGCGGCGGGGCCTGGGCCGGGACGATGCTGGCCAGCGACGGCAGCGGGGGCGGTGTGGCGTCCTGGCGCGCCGGGCCGGGGCGGCGGGCGAACGCGAGCCCGGCGGCCAGGCAGGCCACCGGCACGGCCGTGATCGCGTACCGGTAGTGGTACTCGTGCACCGCGACGGGAACCAGGACGCCGAGGACCGCGACCGCCCAGGGCAGGACCGGGGGCCCGCCGCGCTGCCGCCAGTTCCTGACCGCACCGGCCAGCCCGGCGACCAGCACGAGCAGGAACACGATCCCTGGGAAGTACACCGGCTCCTGGTACAGGTACAGGAAGTACGCGTACGGCTGGACCGGGTAGGTGTCCCGGGTGACGTGCGCGTACGCCCGCAGGTGCCGGCGCTGCGAGGCGTCCAGCCGGACCACGTCCGGCACCGGGGCGAAGTGCAGCGCGCGCACGCTCAGCGACCGGTCGGTGGCCAGGAACGTGAGCATGACGCCGCTGGCCACCGTGCGCGCGTAGCTGGCTGGCTGGTCCCGGATCGCGGTGAGCGCGAACCGCAGCCCCAGTGCGTTGTTGGCGCTGTTGAAGCCCGGGTGCGCGTCGTGCCGCCACCACACGGTTGGTGCCCACAGGTAGGTCGCCGGGGTCCGCGCGGACAGCAGCGCGGGCACCGACCACGGGTGAGCCGGGTGGGGCGGGCTGGCCTGCCGGTCCGGGCAGAGCGGCCGCAGGCCGGCCGGCGGCCGGATGACCCGGCAACTGGCGAACGACATCGTCCGCGACCACAGGAACATGCCGTCGCTATTGGTCAGCGCGAAGTCCCCGTAACGGAGCGCGAATATGCCCATGTAGCCGAGCAGTGGCAGGGCGAAACCCACGGTCGCGGCGGCGACCGCCCGCCAGCCGGCCCGCTGGACCGCCAGCACGGCCAGCACCGCCACCACCTCGGGAGCCCCGTTGCCCCGCACGATCGCCACCCCGAACATCAGCACCCCGGCCGCCGCGCACCGGGCCGGCGTCAGGGCCCGCCTGGTGAGCAGCACGGCGACCGCGGCCACCAGGAGCAGCCCGTACAGGACGTCAGGCAGGATGGACGACTCGAGGGTGATCTGGCGCGAGTCGAACAGCACCGGGCAGGCGGCCAGGGTGGCGCCCCACCCGGGCAGGTCCCAGCGCCGCAGCAGCGCGTAGACGGCCACCGCGGTGGCGATGCCCATCAGGTGTTGCACCGTCGTCACCAGAAGCAAGGCGTGAAACGGCATCAGCAGCCACAGAAAGAACGGGTAGCCCGCCGGATGCCATTGCGACAAGCCTGGGTGAACACCTTCTGCCATGTAGGAGAACGAATCGGGGGTGAACTGCGCAGGCCGGAACGCCAGCGCGGCGAGGATCCGGGGCAGCAGCGACAGCGTCACCGCGATGGTGATCAGGCGGTGATCCCGCCACAGTCGCGTGACCAGCGCGCGTACCCGGAACGGGGGATGGCGGGCGGGCGCCGTCTGGGCCGGCCCAGGGCCGGTGCGGCCGGGCGGGCGCCATTGGCGCGGGAGCCAGTGGCCGCCGGCCGCTGGCGGCAGCCACCGGCCCCGGCCCTCCCGGGCACTACGCTGGAAGCCAGCCACCCAACCCTCCCCAGATGCTTGACGCGCGGTGAACCATCGCAAGCGCGCAATGAGGGGCGGCGCGGCTGCTGGCGTGCGTTCGGGATGGCGCTCGGGATCACGCGTCACGGATCTCCGAGGCCTACGGTACCGAAGGGAACGACACTCTGCGTGAAATAATGGAAACTGAGCGTGATGACAATGGTGCTCCTCAGTCACTTGACGTGACAGAAATCACGCACGCCACAGTTCGCGCCGGCAGCCTGTGGCGTGAGGTGCGGGTGGTCGCCGAGACGGGATCCAGCAACGCCGACGTGCTCGCGGCGGCCCGTGAAGGCGCGCGCGAGGGCATGGTCCTGGTGGCCGAGTCGCAGACGGCCGGCCGGGGCCGGATGGGCCGCCGGTGGACCAGCCCGCCGCGGGCCGGCCTGACGTTCTCGGTGCTGCTGCGCCCCTACGGGGTGCCCGCCGCGCTGCTCGGCTGGCTGCCGCTGCTGGCTGGCTGCGCCGTCGCGGCCGCGGTGCCGGCCGTGACCGCCGTGCACCCCCGGCTGAAATGGCCCAACGACGTCCTCGTCGGCGACGCGAAGCTGGCCGGCATCCTCGCCGAGCGATCGGGCAGCGCCGTCGTCGTCGGCATCGGCATCAACGTGTTCCAGCGCAGGGACGAGCTGCCGCCCGGCGTCGCCGCCACCTCCCTGCTGCTGGAGGCCGCCGCGGGGCAGGGAGCTGCTGCGCCGGCGGGCGGGGAAGGAGCCGCGCGGTCAGAGGCGGCTGGCGGGTGCGGGGCCAGCCGGCCCGATCTGCGCGCCCGGGTGCTCGTCGCGGTGCTCGACGCGCTGTCCCAGCGGTACCTGGCCTGGCGGGATCAGTTCAGCCCCGGCGACGCCGACGCCTGCGGGCTGCGCCAGGAGTACCTGGGCCGGTGCGTCACGCTCGGCCGCGAGGTGACCGTGACCCTCCCCGGCGGCAAGGGCGTCACCGGCCGGGTGGACGGCGTGGACTGGGCGGGCCGGCTGGAGATAGCCACCGCCCACGGGGTGGTCCCGGTCAGCGCCGGCGACGTAGTCCACCTGCGCTGAGCAGATGCGTTAGGGCAGTCAGGCTGGCGTGGCCGCTAGCCCACTGATCCCCGGCGCTCCGTGTCCATTCACGGGTGCCGGGGATCTAACGTTGCGGCGTTACCTACCTCAGCAGTTGCTGATCGCGGGCAGGCTGGCAAAGCGCTGTCCGAACCAGTTCATGACATCACCGATCGCCTCGGTGTCGGCCAGGATGTGGTCGCCGGGGTAGGTGTTCCACTGCGTGGGGATGCCTGCCGCGCAGTAGGCCGCACGGGTGGCCTCCTCGGTGGAGGCCGGGATGACCTCGTCGGCCAGCCCTCGGTACTGGAACACCGGGAAGCTGATCTTGTAGGTGGCGCCCAGCCCGACGCCCAGCTTCTGGCTGTTGACGATCTTGCCCCAGGTGCCCTCGGGCCCGTGCAGCGCGTAGATCTGGTTCAGGGTGAGGTGGTTGGTGGAGTAGTTTTCAATGTTCGCGAAAGCGAACGAAGCGACCGTGCCGACCCAGCACAGGCTCTCCGCCTGGCTGACCGCGCTGACACCCGCGCTGTTCAGCAGCGAGGTGAACGGCATGTCGGGATAGGCGCTGTGCAGGCCGATCACCGCATCCAGGCCGAAGCCGGCGAATGCGCCGCCGTTCAGGGCCGCGGCCGTCACCTTCAGGCCGCCGGGCACCCCGCCGGCGGCGGCGCCGGCCACGTGGAGGTCCGGCGCGTAGGAGGCGGCGAGCTGGGCCGCCCACAGCGACGCCTGGCCGCCCTCGGAGTAACCCCAGATGCCGACTTCGGCGGCCGGGCTCAGCCCAGCGCCCGGCACCTGGAATGCGGTGCGCACAATGTCCAGCAGGGCATGGCCGGCGTTCTGGCCGACGACGTAGGTGTGGACCTGGCCGTTCAGGTAGCCAACGCCGTCGGTCGCGGCGACCGCATACCCCGCCTGGAGTATCGCGGCGATGTTGCTGCCCTCGTACTCGCCCTGATAGGCGCCGGCCAGTTGCTTGGAGAACGCGCACTGCGGGCCGAGGCCGAGAGTGCCGGGGTTGAAGGCGATCACGGGCCGGGGCCCCGGGCCGGGCCATGGGGCCGTTGGGACGGCGACCACGCCGGAGACCGCGATCTTGGCGCCGCGCACGTTGGTCGAGACGTACTGCACCTTCCACGCCCGCACCGGGACGTTGCCAGGAACCTCAGGCAGGGTGACCCCCTCGCAGGCCAACAGCTTTCCGGGCGCCCCGGACACCGAGGCGGGTGCGGTATAGATGGCCGCGTCGGATGCCTTGCATCCGGCCGGGGCAGCCTCCGCGGGGCCCATGGCGAGCGCGGTGACCGCACCGACTGCCATGACCAGCGCCGCGGCCAGCCTGAGCGCTGTGTGGGTCATCAGTGCCACTCCTTGCGATCGGTTTGGCGCAAGTACACACCGGGTCGCGGGAGATTGTTACTGACGAGTAAGGCATTATTTTGTAGCGGCCCGTACCCAGATTCGTCTGCCGGGCTCTCTGGCTGGGTGGGTTGGCTGGACGTGAGCACCACCGCGCTCGTCAGGACGTGGCCGTGCGCTGCCCGGCCGCACTGTGGATCAGGCCGTCGACCGCGGCCTGGAAAAGCCGGTTCCACCGGCGGGCGACCAATGGGCGCAGCATCGCGACCGTGATACCGGCGAACACCTCGACGTTGCTCACATGGGTGCCACCGTCGGGCAGCGGGCTGAAGCTCCACAGATGACACGACCTGACCCCGTTGCTGTCGCCCGACCAGGATGCGCGCCGCGCGGGCTCGAGCAGGTCGACGGTGACGTGCTGGGTGGTCGTGCCGACGGGGAAGCCGAGGCTGATCTGCTGGTCGAAGGTCGCGCCAGCGGCGAGCTCTCCGGTGCCCGTCCTGGTCACCGAGAGGTGCAGGGGCGACCACGCCGGCCAACTTGGCAGGTCGGTCCACGCCGCCCACAAGGCTGCGCCGGGGACCTTGGTGTCCGCCTCGCCGGCGACCACCAGCGTGTCCAGGCCCGCGCGGTCCTTGCCGACGCGCTCCAGGCAGAAGGTGATGTCAGGGTTTGCTGCAGGCATTGTGCTCTCCCGGGGGCGGCATCCGCCGCACTAATAGAACGAAAGTTGCGTTAGTGTTGACGGTACAGCGCGCGACCTCTTAACGCAACTGGAGTTCTATTTGGCCGGCAAGCCGCCGGGTGCCCCCAGGCCTGGGGGCCGGACCGCCCGCACCCGCGAGGCCGTGCTGCGGGCGGTACTGGACGAGCTGGCCGGCAGCGGGTACACGGGCACGACGGTCGAGCGGATCGCGGCGCGCGCCGGGATCGCCAAGACGACGATCTACCGCCGCTGGGGCGGCCTCAACGGACTGCTGGCCGACCTCATGAGCGGCTACGCGGCACAGCAGATACCCCCGCCCGATCGGGGGGATCTCGGCGCCGATCTGCGTGCCCTTGCTGGCGATGTCGTGGCCAGTCTCCAGGACCCGGCCATCAGGGCCGCCTTCACCAGCATCGTCGCGGCGGCCGTGCAGGACCCGGCGGCGCGGGGCGTGCTGTCCCGCTTCGTCGCCGCCCGCACCGCGCTGATGACCGTCGTTGTGGACCGCGCCGTGCAGCGCGGCGAGGTGCCGGCCGGCACCGACGCCGCCGGCGTCATTCAGATCGTGACGGCGCAGCTCTACTACGGGCTGTTTCTCGCCGGCGAACAGCCCAGCCAGGCACTCGCCGCCCGCGCCGCGGCAACGGCCGCCGCGGCCGCCCGCGCCGGCGTCCTCGCCGCAGCTCAGCCCGGCTGCTGAGCAATTCGCCCATCGCCAGGCCCGCAACCCGTGCGTAGCAACACCTATCGCCACGTTCCGTGTCACCATGTGACTCATGGCGGGCGACAGCGACCTCTCCGAGGGCGAGCACATCGTGCTGACCCTCCACCCGCACTGGAAGACCGTGCTGGTGCCGGTCCTCATCCTGGTGGCCGTGGTCGTCGTGGCCGCAGTGCTGGTCGCCGTGATCCCGCACAACCGGCTCCAGGCCGACGAGCGGCTCGCGGTCGGCGTGGTGGCGCTGCTGATCGCCATCGTCTGGACCGGGGTGCCGTTCCTGCGCTGGCGGACCACGACCTACGAGCTCACCAACCGCAGGCTCCGGCTGCGCCGCGGCATCCTGTCCCGCACCGGCCGCGACTTCCCGCTGATCAGGATCAGCGACGTGTCCTTCTCCCACGGGCCGATCGACCGGCTGCTGCGCTGCGGAAAGCTCACGGTCGAGTCCGCGGGCGAGCACGGGCAGCTCGTGCTGACCGAGATCCCCGAGGTCGAGAAGGTGCAGGCCACGCTCTTCCAGCTCGTCGAGGACGAGCAGCAGCGGCTGGCCAGGGAGAGCTAGCCACGCGGCCAGGCGGGCGTGCGGATGAGGCGGCGGGGACGGCTGAGGCCGCTGTCACGCCTCACGTCACCCTCATGTGAGGGCACCGCCGCCGGCGGGCCGGGACGCGCGCTCCGCCGGACGGGTTAATCTCCGCATATGGATGGCGTGACCGTACACGAGCGCCTGGCCGGGCACCCCGGCGTGGCCGAGATCCTGCTCGACCGCGCGGAGGCCCTGAACGCGCTCAACACCGTCATGGCGCAGCGGCTGGCCCAGGCCGTCGCCGAGCTGGCCGCCGACCGGCAGGTCCACGCGGTCGTGCTGTGCGCCACCGGGGCCCGCGCGTTCAGCGTCGGCGCCGATCTCAAGGAACGCAACCGCATGTCCGACGCCGACCTGTTGCGGCAGCGCCCGGTGTTCCGGGCCGCGTTCGGCGGCCTGCTTGACATGCCGCAGCCGGTGATCGCCGCCGTGCACGGCTACGCCCTCGGCGGCGGCTGCGAGCTGGCCCTGTCCTGCGACGTGATCGTGGCCGACGAGACCGCGGTGTTCGGCCTGCCGGAAACCACGGTCGGGCTGGTGCCCGGCGGCGGCGGCACCCAGCTCGCGTCGCGGCGGCTCGGGCCGGGCAAGGCCGCCGAGATGATCCTCACCGGGCGGCGGGTCGACGCGGCCGAGGCCCTGCGGATCGGGCTCGCCGACCAGGTCGTTCCGGCCGGAACGGCCGGTCAGGCCGCGATCGAGATGGCCGGGCTGATGGCGGGCAACTCACCGACGGCCGTCCGGGCCGCCAAGAGGGCCATCAGGCAGGGCGCGGGCATCGGCCTGCCCGCGGCGCTGGAGGTCGAGGACGCGGCCTGGCGCGCCGCCGCGCTGTCCGCGGACCGGCGCGAGGGCATCGCCGCGTTCAACGAAAAGCGTGAGCCGCAGTGGCGGGGGGAATGAGATGAGACACCCTCTGTCAACCACGGGAAGTGTCACGCCGCAGCCGCCGGGCCCAACGCCGCATAGCGCTAGCTGGCGCGCCTCCGGCACGACGCAGCCCCAGGCGCCGTTGCGGTGTCCCGGCGGCGAGACGCTGCTAGCCCGGGGGACACCCCCGGAACCCCGATGGGCCTCCCGAAGCCAGCGAAGCGCCCGCGAGGGAGGCCATGAGAGGAGTGACGTGAGCGACGTACCGGCCAGCATCTCGCTGCGGGAGGTGGGGCCGCGGGACGGGCTGCAGAACGAGGATCCGGTGCCGACGCCCGCGAAGATCGCGCTGATCGACCGGCTGGGGCAGACCGGGGTGGGCCGGATCGAGGCGGTCTCGTTCGTCCGGGCCGACGCGATCCCGCAGATGGCCGACGCCGACGAGGTCTGGGCGGGCGTCGTCCGGGTGCCCACGGTCCGGTACTCGGCGCTCGCGCCGAACCTGCGCGGCGCACGGCGGGCGCTCGACGCCGGGTTCACCGAGGTCGAGATCGTGGTGTCCGCCTCAGACACGCACAACCGCAAGAACGTGAACCGCAGCACGGCGCAGTCGCTTGACGAGATCGCCGTGGTCATCGCCGAGGCGCACGAACGGGGCGCGGCCTGCCAGGTGATCGTGTCGACGGCGTGGGGCTGCCCGTACGAGGGCGACGTGCCGGTTGAGCGGGTGCTGTGGGCCGCGGGGCGGGCCGTCGCCGACGGGGCCGACTCGGTCTCGTTCGGCGACACCACCGGCATGGCGACCCCGCGCCGGGTGCGGGACCTGGTCGGCGGGTTCCGGTCGGCGCACCCCGATACGCCGCTCAACCTGCACTTCCACAACACCCGCGGCACCGGCCTGGCCAACGTGCTGGCCGCGCTCGAGCTGGGCGTGGACGACTTCGACGCCTCGGTGGGCGGCCTCGGCGGCTGCCCGTACGCGCCCGGGGCCACCGGGAACATCGCCACCGAGGAACTGGTCCATATGGTCGAGGACATGGGGGTGGCGACCGGGGTCGACCTGGACGCGATGATCGACGCGGCGGCCGAGGCGGAGCGCATCGTCGGGCGGGAACTGCCCTCGCAGGTGCTACGCGCCGGCCAAGAACCCGTACAATCCCGGCATAACGCCTGGCGGCCGCAACCCTCCGGCGCAAAGGTACCCTTCCTTCGTGGCTGAGCATTCTGATCTGGCTGCCGTGCGGGCCGGCATCGAACGGGGCGGCGCGCCGAAGTACCACGAATCCGCGGCGAAGGCGGGCAAGCTGTTCGCCCGGGAGCGGATCCGGATCCTCGTCGACGAGGACAGCTTCACCGAGGACGGGCGCTACGCCAACGTCCTGGCCGACGGGCTGCCCGCCGACGGCGTGATCACCGGGACCGCGACCATCGACGGCCGGACCGTGGCGCTGATGGCCAACGACTCCACGGTCAAGGCGGGTTCGTGGGGCGCGCGCACCGTGGAGAAGATCATCCGGATCATCGAGAAGGCCTACCTGACCGGCGTCCCCATGATCTACCTGGTCGACTCGGCGGGGGCGCGGATCACCGACCAGGTGGACATGTTCCCCGGCCGGCGCGGTGCCGGGAAGATCTTCCACACCCAGGTCCGCGCCTCGGGCTCCATCCCCCAGGTGTGCGCGCTGTTCGGGCCCTCCGCGGCGGGCGGGGCCTACATCCCGGCGTTCTGCGACTACGTGGCCATGGTGGACGGCAACGCCTCCATGTACCTGGGCAGCCCGCGCATGGTGGAGATGGTGGTCAAGGAGAAGACCACGCTGGAGGAGATGGGCGGGGCCCGGATGCACTGCACGGTGTCCGGGTGCGGCCACCACCTGGCGGCCTCCGAGCAGGACGCGCTCAGCGCGGTCCACCGTTACCTGTCCTACCTGCCGTCCAACTGGCAGCAGCGGCCCGCGGTCCACGCGGAGACCGAGCCGGAGGACATCGACCTGGCCGCGCTGGTCCCGGCCAGCGAGCGGCAGGCCTTCGACATGCGCCGCTACCTGCGCGGGCTGGTGGACTCCGGCTCGTTCTTCGAGATCCACGAGCTGTGGGCCAAGGAGCTCACGATCGGGTTCGCCAGGCTGGCCGGGCACGTGATCGGGGTGGTCGCGAACAACCCGATGTTCAAGGGCGGCGTGCTGTTCGTGGACTCCGCGGACAAGGGCACCCGCTTCATCCAGCTCTGCGACGCCTTCAACGTGCCGCTGCTGTTCCTCGCCGACGTGCCCGGCTTCATGGTCGGCACCGCCGTGGAGAGGCAGGGCATCATCCGGCACGGCGCCAAGATGATCAGCGCGGTGTCCGAGGCGACGGTGCCGAAAATCTCCGTGGTGGTCCGCAAGGCCTACGGGGCCGGCCTGTACGCCATGGCCGGGCCCGGGTTCGAGCCGGACGCGACGATCGCGCTGCCCACCGCGAACATCGCGGTGATGGGGGCCGACGCGGCGGTCAACGCCGTGTATTTCAACAAGCTCGCCGGCATCTCCGACCCCGCGGCCCGGGACGAGGAGACGCGCAGGCTCCGCGAGGAATACGAACGCGACATCGACGTGCTGCGGCTGGCCAGCGAGCTCGTCGTCGACGACGTGGTGGAGCCCGCCGACCTGCGTGGCGAGCTGATCAGGCGGTTCGCCGCGGCGGCCGGGAAGGACCGCTCCTTCTCCCGGCGCCGCCACGGTGTCACCCCGGTCTGAGCCGTGCCGCGGCGGGAACAGCGGGTATTACGGGCCGTGCTGGGCTGGATTACCTGCGTTGACGCAATACCATCTTGTCCATGACCAGCGTCTTGCTTGCCGAGGATGATGTCTCCATCTCCGATCCCCTCGCACGGGCGCTCCGGCGTGAGGGGTACGAGGTCAGCGTGTCGGCGGACGGCCCCAGCACGCTGGATGCCGCCCTGGCCGGCGGGGTCGACCTCATCGTGCTCGACCTTGGCCTGCCGCGCCTGGACGGGCTCGAGGTATGCCGCCGCCTGCGCACGGAGGGCCAGTCGGTCCCAGTTCTGATCCTCACCGCACGCGCGGACGAGGTGGACACGGTGATCGGGCTCGATGCCGGCGCCGACGACTACGTGACCAAGCCGTTCCGGCTCGCGGAGTTCCTGGCCCGGGTCCGCGCCCTGCTGCGCCGCGGCAGCACCGAGACCAGCATGGCCCAGGGGGTGCGGGTGGACGCCGAAGCCCGCCGGGCCTGGCTCGGCGACGCCGAACTCGACCTCACCACCAAGGAGTTCGACCTGCTGTCCGTGCTGGTGAACGAGGCGGGGAAGGTGGTGACCCGGGAGCAGATCATGCGCGAGGTGTGGGACAGCAAGTGGTGGGGGTCCACGAAGACCCTCGACATGCACATCTCGTGGCTGCGCCGCAAGCTGGGCGACGACGCCCAGAACCCCCGCTACATCACCACGGTGCGCGGCGTGGGGTTCCGCTTCGAACGGGGCGACTGACCCGGGTGGGCTGACATGCGGCGCCGGCTGCTGTTCTCGACTCTGGCCGTGGCGGTCACCGCGGTCGTGCTGTTCGGGCTGCCGCTGGCGTTCGTGCTGAGCCGCCTCCAGGCGTCGGTCGCGCTGGACCAGGTGCAGCGCGACGCGTCCACCGTGGCCAGGTCGCTGCAAAACCGGGCCGGCTCGGGGATGGTCATGAACGGCCTCGAGTACAGCGACGCGGCCCGGTCGGTGCCGGACGCCTACGTCAACATCATTCAGGACCAGCGCAGCGTCTACACGGTCGGCAAGCCGCCGCCCAAGGATTCCGCGATCGTCGCGCACGCGACCACCAGCGACTACCGGGTCACGATCGAGGCGAGCAAGTCGGCGGAGAACTCGGGCGTGTCGGGCAGCCTCGCGCTGATCATCTCGCTGGCTGTTCTGGCGATAGCCGCCGCCGTCGCGCTGGCGATGATCCAGGCCAGACGGCTGACTCGGCCACTCCAGGAGCTGGCAAGCGCGGCCGACCGGCTTGGCTCGGGAGACGCCAGCCCGGCCGGGCAGCGCTACGGCGTGCCGGAGCTCGACCGCGTGGCCGAGGGCCTGGACGGATCGGCGCAGCGGATCGGCGAGCTGCTCGCGGCCGAGCGTGAGTTCGCGGCGGACGCCTCCCACCAGCTCCGGACCCCGCTGACCGCGCTGTCCATGCGGCTGGAGGAGATGCTCGCGGCGGCCGACCAGCCCGAGGTGGTGCGCGAAGAGGGCGCGGCGGCGCTGCTACAGACCGAGCGGCTCGCCGACGTCGTCAATCAGCTGCTCGGGCGCACCCGCCGCCGGTCCAGTGGCACACCGGCCCTGCTCTCCATCGACGACGTGGTGGCCCAGCAGGTCGTGGAGTGGGATCCGGCGTTCCGGCGGAAGAACCGCAAGCTTGAGGTGTCCGGGGAGAAGAACCTCACCGCCACCGTCACCACGGGCATGCTGTCCCAGGTGATCGCCACCCTGCTCGACAACGCGCTGGTGCACGGCGCCGGGACCGTGGCGATCCGGACCTCGCTCACGCCCAAGTCGGTGGTGATCGAGGTCCGGGACGAGGGCAGGGGGGTGACGCCCGAGCTTGCGCCCCGGATCTTCGAGCGCAACGTGAGCGGCAGGCCGGGCGGCACCGGGCTTGGCCTGGCGCTGGCCCGCAGCATCGCCGCGGCCGAGGGCGCCCAGGTCGTGCTGGTCCGGCCCCGGCCGGCCGTCTTCGCGGTGTTCCTGCCGCGGGCGCTGCCGGACACGGAGGACGACCAGCCGGTGGTCAGCGGCCCGGCCTGATCCGCCGCGCCCGGCGAGCTAGACCGGTTCCGGTGCGCGGCGGTAGGTTCCCGCGATCGCGTGCCAGGCCAGGTACACGACGGCGGTGATCACGAAGCCGGCCTCGAAGGTGATGTCACCCACGGACCCCACGTGGCTGGGCACGACGCCGATGTACTCGGTCTGGTTGGAGAACAGCCACACCGACAGGGCAACGCCGACGATCATCGCGACCGGCCCGGCCCAGTTCGTGTACTTCTGGTTGAACAGCAGCTTCTCGGTTTGCAGCGGGTCCTCGCGGCGGCGCAGGAACTGGTCGCAGAACACCACGGCCAGCCAGGGCGCGATCCAGTAGGCGATGATCAGCAGGAAGTTCGTGTACTTCTGGCCCGCGTCGTGCAGGCCCGGTCCAGGCCACGATGAAGCCGATCAGGCCGAACACGAAGGCGACGATGGCCCGGCGCAGCGCCAGCGGCAGCCGTATCCCCGTGGCGACGAAGGACATCGCGCCCGAGTAGATGTTGAGCACGTTCGCGCAGACCGCGCCCAGCGCGATCGCCAGCAGGGTGAGGTCGGCCATGGCGGTGGGCAGGTGCCCGGTGAACGTGCCGGTGGGGTCGCCGAGCGAGGCGCCGGCGCTGGCGGCGGTGGCCGAGGCGGCGCCCGCGATCTCCAGCACCACGCAGGACAGGAACAGCCCCAGCGCCGACCACCAGCCGATGGCCCTCTTGCTGGTGTTCGGCGGGAAGTAGCGGCTGTAGTCGGCCGCGTACGGGTTCCACCCGGCGGCGTAGCCGAACACCGCGCCGGTGGTGAGCAGGAAGGCGCCCGGGATGGTGTGGTGGGCCGCGCCGGGGTGGGATTTGGCCAGGATCCAGACGGTCGCGATCACGAAGATCACCGCGAGTACGGGGAAGGCGTACCGCTCGAAGACCTGCACCAGGTTGTGGCCGAAGAAGGCGATCGCGATCTGGAGCACGACGATGATGATCAAACAGAGGACCTTGGGCCAGTGCAGCAGCGTGTTGAGGGCGAACGTCCCGCTGACGCTGTTCACCGCGAACCAGCCGATGCCCGCCGTGATGGAGTTCAGCCCCGCGGGCAGCACGTTGCCCCAGTAGCCGAAGCCCAGCCTGGACAGCACCATCTGCGGCACGCCGTGCGAGGGGCCGCGGGCCGAGAGGACCCCCTGGGCGAGCGCGCCACCGGCGGTGCCGAGAAGGATGGCCAGCACGGCCTGCCAGAAGCCCAGGCCGAACGCGGCGACGCCGAGGACGCCGACGAAGACCGTGGCGAACTCGAGGTTGGGTGAGGTCCAGGTCCAGAAGAGCTGGAGCGGCCGCCCGTGCCGCTCGTGGAGCGGGATGAACTCGGCGCCGCCGGGCTCGACGGTCATGACCCGCTCGCCGTAGTCGCCTTCGCGGACTACGACGCCGGCGGGCGCGTCGTCCGGGGGAAGCGTCGAGATGCCCTGATCCGGTCCTGCCATCGCCTGTGCTCCTTATGGCCTCGGAGGCTGGCCGGGCCGCCTGCGGGGCCGGCCGCCGCACCGGCCATCCCCCCGGATCGCCGCCCGCAAAACGGCATGGACCTGCCGGACACGCCCTAATTGAGTGTTCAGTGTGCTGCCACGCTGGCGCAAGGGCCCGTTCGTATCGCTTGGGCGACGGCCGGAGCCCGGCGGGGGCGCGGGCGGCGGGCTGGCCTCGTAGGCTACCCGGGTGACCGATGAGCCGGACGGGCGCCCGCCAGCCCCTGTGGTCGGCATGGTGGGGGCGGGGCAGCTCGCGCGGATGACCTGCCAGGCGGCGATCGGCCTGGGTGTGGGGTTCCGGGTGCTCGCGGGCTCCGCGGCCGACAGCGCCGCGCAGGTCTGCGCCGGGGTGATGACCGGGGACTACAGGTCGCTCGACGACCTGCTCGCCTTCGCCGTCGGCTGCGACGTGGTGACGTTCGACCACGAGCACGTGCCGGGTGCGCACCTGGCCGCGCTGGAGCGAGCAGGGCCGCCGGTCCGGCCCGGCGCCGCCGCGCTCCGGTACACCCAGGACAAGCTGGCGATGCGGGACCGGCTGACCGGCCTCGGCGTGCGCTGCCCCCGGTATGCCCCGGTCGCGACCGAGGCCGAGGTGGCCGCGCGGGCCGCGGACTGGGGCTGGCCGGTCGTGCTCAAGGCGGTCAGCGGCGGGTACGACGGGCGCGGGGTCTGGGTGTGCCGGACGCCCGCCGAGGCCGCCGCGGTGCTGGCCCGCCCGGTCACGGTCTTCGCCGAGGAGCATATCGGTTTCGAGGCCGAACTGGCCGCGCTCGTGGCCCGCTCGCCGTACGGCCAGGGGGCCGCGTACCCGGTGGTGCAGACGGTCCAGCGCGACGGCATCTGTCACGAGGTGCTGGCGCCCGCGCCCGGGCTCGCGGCCGGCCATGCGCTGGCGGCGCAACGGATCGCGCTGGAACTCGCCGGCGAGCTCGGCGTCACCGGGCTGCTCGCGGTGGAGTTCTTCCTGGCACCGGGCGGGCTGGTCGTCAACGAGCTGGCGATGCGGCCGCACAACAGCGGCCACTGGACCATCGAGGGGGCCAGGACGTCCCAGTTCGAGCAGCACCTGCGGGCCGTGCTTGACCTGCCGCTCGGGGATCCGCGCGCCGCCGCCCCGTGCGTGGCCATGGCCAACGTGTTCGGCGGCACCGACCCGGACGTCTACGCCAGGTACGAGCACGTGATGGCCGCCGACCCGGGCGCCAAGGTGCACCTGTACGGCAAGCCGGTCCGGCCCGGCCGCAAGATCGGGCACGTCACCGTGCTCGGCGACGACCTGCCCGGGGCCCGCGAGCGCGCCATCCGCGCGGCGGCCTACCTGGCCACGGGGAAGGAGTGACCGCATGAACGCTGCTGGCGAGGCCGCGCCCGCCCCCCTCGTCGGGGTGGTCATGGGCAGCGACTCGGACTGGCCGGTGATGGGGGAGGCGGCGGCGGCGCTGGCCGAGTTCGGCGTTGCCTACGAGGCCGACGTCGTGTCGGCGCACCGGATGCCGCACGAGATGATCCGCTACGGGGCCGATGCCGTGGGCCGCGGCCTGCGGGTGATCATCGCGGGCGCGGGCGGCGCCGCGCACCTGCCCGGCATGCTCGCCGCGGTGACGCCGCTGCCGGTGATCGGGGTGCCGGTTCCGCTCCGGCACCTGGACGGGCTCGACTCGCTGCTGTCGATCGTGTCGATGCCGGCCGGCGTCCCGGTCGCCACCGTGGCGGTGGGCGGGGCCCGCAACGCGGGGCTGCTCGCGGTGCGGATCCTCGCGGCAAGCGACGGGGCGCTGCGCGCCCGGATGACCGAGTTCCAAGAGGATCTCCGGCGGCAGGCGCTGGCCAAGGGCGCCGCCCTGCGCCAGCGGGCCGGCCCCGGCACCGCTGCGCCTGACGCGGGCTGATCGCCACCCGCAAGGCGTTGAGCAGCGTAGGCGCCCCGGGCATGTCGCCTACGGCTGTTCAACGCCCAGCCCTGTTTGGAGCTGCTGGTGGGGCAGCAGGTGCTGGCATTCCCGCCGCGCGGCTTGGCCCTGCGGCGACCCAAAGCCAGCGCCGTGGTAGTTGAGCAGGTCGGCTACCGGATTACCGAGCCAGGCCCCGAAACCTGACCCACCAGGCCGCCCGTGCCGCCCGGCGCGCACATGCCGGTGCGGTCCTGGTTCTGGCGGGTGTAACGGAAAATGCCTGCCCGACGGTTTGTCTACGTACTGGCTCAATCCCCCGATCGGGGTTGAGCCCGCCGAGACCGGAGGGCGGCATCGCTCGCCCTCGGAGGGGGAATTCATGCGACGGTTGACGTTGCTACTGGCCAGTGCCCTGGTGGTCGGTTCGGTGATAAGTTCCGCGGGAATAGCGTCTGCGGGGACCCACGTCAAGCCGACGATCACGGCCACGCAAGCAAGCTTCACCATTCCGTCCGCCCCGACGGGGGTGTGGCAGCTGACCCTGACCACGTTTCCGGCCCCGTATCAGCGCCTGGGCCGAACGTCCGGGACATCGGGGACCTTGACCCTTCCCGTGCCGCAGACGCCGACGTGTCAAATGCAGGCGGACGTCAAGGTGCAGGTCGGCGGGACGGGGCCGTTCGTGTTTTACTCCGGGACGCAGAAGGTGGTCCCCGGCTGCGGGCAGAGCGGAACGGGCCAGCGTTTCACCCCCGGGTACTGGAAGAACCACGATGCCGCCACCACCGCCCTGCTGCCCCAGTCGCTGGGCGGCTACACCGTGTCCACCTTCACCCAGGCGAAGGCGGTCTTCGACGCCATGAAGTGCAGCGCCGCGGTCAACTGTCTGGCCGGGCACCTGCTGGCCGCCCAGCTCGACGTGGCTAACGGCTCGAGCATCTGCATCACCGGCGTCATCTACCAGGCCAACCAGTTCCTGACGAAGGTGGGATACGCGGGCCCAGGCAATTACACGATCACCGCGAGCCAGCGGGCTCAGGCCATCGGCCTCGAGCAGGAACTCGACAACTACACCAACGACTCGACCAGTACCAGCTGCTGATCTCCGGTGCCGGGTGCGCCAGACGCCGGGGACCCACCGAACGGGGGGTCCCCGGCGTTCTGGCGCATGGCCGAGTTCACGATCACTCGCCCAGGTCTTACGCGGGCATCGCGGTGCGCGCCGGGTACCCGCCCGCGTCGATGTCCTCGATGAGGGTCGGGCCTTCGGGTGCCCAGCCCAGAAGCTCGCGCGTCTTGGCGCTCGTCGCCGCCAGGTCCATGCTGAAGAAGGTGCCGATCCACCCGAAGTGACCCTGGACCTCATCGGGGGCGATCGATGCCACGGGGAGGCCGAGGGCGCGGCCGATGGCCTCCGCGATGTCGCGGGTGGGAATGCCTTCTTCCGCAACGGCGTGCAGGCGCGCGCCGGCCGGGGCCTTCGCGAGCCCGAGAGCGACGAGGCGCGCGGCATCGGACCGGTGCACGGCGGCCCACCGGTTGGTCCCCTCGCCCGGGTAACCGGAGACGCCCTTTTCCCGGGCCACCGCGGCGATGATCGCGATGAACCCGTGGTCGCCGGCCCCGTGCACGGTCGGCGCAAAGCGCAGGGCGACGGGGTGCATGCCGCGGTCGGCGAACTCGAACGCGAGGTTCTCGCTGCCGCCACGCGGCGAATCCGGGCCGTGGAACGGGGAAGGATCGTCCTCCGTGGCGAGCCTGCCCTGGGTGAGGCCGGCGACGCCCGAGGCGAACAGGAAGGGCCGGCTGGTACCGGCGAGCGCGTCGCCTATGGTCGCGATCGCGGCCCGTTCGGCCGCGGCGGTGCCGGCCGGATCGGACCAGTCGTGCTTGTTCGCGAGGTGGATGACGGCTTCGGCGGCCTGCGCGCCAGCCCGGATGCTCGCGAGATCGTCGAGGTCACCGCGCCGGACGTAGGCCCCTTTTGCCTGGAGGGCCGCGGCGGAGGCGTCGGACCTGGCGAGCCCGGTGACCTCATGCCCCGCGGCGAGAAGTTCATCGACGGTGGCGGAACCGATCCATCCGGAGGCTCCGGTGACGAAAACCCGCATGGCGCTGTCTCCCTTCGGCTCCGCCGTGGGCGGAGCGGCTCATGTACTGATGTCAGTGACTGATGTCAGCTACAGACATCACGATACACCTACACGACAGTCACTGTCATCACTAGACTAAGCATCATGGCGCGCTGGGAACCGGGTGCGAGAGAGCGGCTGCAAGCGGCGGCGCTCGAACTGTTCGCCACCCACGGGTTCGAGCAGACGACCGCCGCGGAGATCGCGCAGTCCGTCGGGCTGACCGAGCGCACCTTCTTCCGGCACTTCAGCGACAAGCGCGAGGTGCTGTTCTATGGGCAGGAACAGTTCCTCCAGGTGTTCATCGACGGGGTCGACGCCGCGCCGCCCGGCGCGTCCCCGCTCGAGGTCATCGCCTCCGCGCTGCGCTCAGCGGCATCGTTCTTCCCTGACGAGCGCCGCGCGTACTCCCGCATGCGGCAGACCGTGATCGACCAGAACCCCGCGCTCCGGGAACGCGAACTGCACAAGCTCGCAGGCCTCGCCACAACGGTCGCCGAGGCCCTGCGCGCGCGGGGCGTCGGCGAGCTGGCGGCCACCCTTGCGGCGGAGTCCGGCTCAACCGTGTTCGGGATCGCGTTCGCACAGTGGATCCGCGAAGGCGAGGCGCGGTCCCTCGCCGACATCGCCTCGGACGTGCTCCACGAGCTGTCCAACCTGACCGGAGCGGCAACCGCGCCACGAAAGTAAGAGCGCGGTAGCCGAAGCCAGGCAGCTCCGCAAAGGCCCGTAACTGGCCTGGCCGGGTCCCGGCGCGCGATGACGGCCCCGCGAGGGTCTTGACAGGTTCTGTTCGCGGGCCCACCGTGGTTCATCAAGGTCTGCCAGGCCTGGGGGGAAAGATGCGTGGACGGGCGGTTAGTCCCGCGTATAGATGGGTGGCGGGGCTGGCGGCGGTGCTGGCCGTCGGCGGGCTGGCCGGGATAGAGGTCTTGCCTTCGGCTGCGGCGGGGGCGGCCACCGTTCCGGAGAAGGCTGCGGCTGGGGCCCTTCCTGCGGGGAAGGCCGCGGCCGGGGCGGTCCCGGCGGCTCCGTTCGTGGTATCGGTTTCCGGGGTGGGACTGGGGGTTCTGGCGAACTGGGCGCCGAACCCGGCCAGCGACAACGTGACCTCCTATGCGGTGACCGCCACCCCGGCAAAGGGATCGGCGACCACGAGCTGCCCCGCCCCCGCCCCGGTGACGGTCTCGGCGCCGCCGGCCGACTCGTCCGCGGTCGTCGGCGGGCTGTGTGCCTCGGTGGTCTACACGATCCGGGCGGTGGCCGCCAACGCGGCCGGCTCGTCCGCCCCGAGCGCGGCGTCGGCGCCGGTGGTGCCGCTGAAGGCCCAGCCGCCGGATGCCCCGCTGATCGTGTCGGTGACCGCCCGGGACACACAGTTGCTGGTGGACTGGTCCGCGCCGGCGTATGACGGGGGTGACCGGCTTACCGGGTACCTGCTGACGGCGACGCATGGGTCGCAGGTGGTGAAGGTCCGGGCGGCTGCGGGCGCCACCTCGGCGACGGTCGCCGGGCTGACCGACGGCACCGCGTACGCGCTGTCGCTGACCGCGTCGTCGAAGGCGGGCACCTCGACGGCGGTCACCGGGACGGGGACGCCGTCTGCGGAGTACCCGCCGTCTCCGCCGCAGGGCCTGTCGACGGTGCCCGACAACTCCGGCGGGGTCACGGTGTCCTGGCAGCCGCCCGCCGATGACGGCGGGGGAACGGTGACCGGGTACACGATCTCCTACCAGCAACAGCAGCAGTCCACGAAGGGGGTGTGGTCGCCGGCGCCGGGGGCGCCGGTGCAGACCGCGGCCGAGCCCGCCACGGCAACCTCGGCCACGGTGACCGCGTTCCCGGTCTCCCCGGCGTTCTATCTGTTCTGGATCACGGCGTCGAACTCGGCCGGAACCGGCGGCAAGGCCACCGCGCCCGCGCCGGTGTCGCCGACGACCGCCTCGAAGCCGTCCACGGTGGTGCTGAGCGCGGCGTCGGTGAGCGCCCTGGCCTCGGTCACCGCGACCAGCCTGGTGTGGCGCGACCCGGCGCCCAGCCAGGTCAGCGGGGTCAAGGTGGGGGATGTGGTCACGTGCCAGCCGGGCGGGCTGCTGGCCGGCGGGATGCTGCGCGCAGTGACCGCGATCACCGACAACGGCACCACCACCACGCTGACCACCGCACAGGCCACGTTTTCCGACGCGGTCACGAACATGTCGCTGGCCTCGACGGCGCAGGCCGGCTCGGGCACGGCCAGCGCCTCGGGGGGCAGGGCGGTTTTCGTCCCCCGCGCGGCCGGGGTCACGGTCCACGGAGGGACGAGGAACGGCACGGTCGGCGCCGGTGCCACCTTCTCGCTCAGCCTGAAGCAGGGTCCCCTCTCGGTCAGCGCCCAGTTCGGCCTGACCGCCCAGGTGGGCATGGACATCAACGTCAAGCAGGGCTTTCTGGGCATCCCCGACGGGGTCTCGGTGAGCGCCTCGGCCAAGGCCGGCTTCTCACTTCAGGGCCAGGTGAAGGTCCAGGGATCGGCGGGCGGATTCAACCAGCCCCTGGAGACCGAGATCGGCGAGATCGATTTCCCGACGATCGTTGTCGACGCCATCATCCCCATTGTGATCAATCCGAAGCTGCCGGTCTTTTTCAAGGTTTCCGGGGGGGCGAGCGCCGGGTTCCAGGCGAGCATGACCGTGGGCGGGGCGGTGGCCTGGACCTCGGACGACGCCGGCCACTTGGACGTGACCAACCTGTCCAAGGGGCCGACGCTGGGCGGCGGCCCGATACCGGGGCTCAACGCCCTCAGCGCAACCGTGTTCGCCGGCCTGACGACGGAGTTTTCGATGCTGGTCGATAACGTCGTCGGCCCTGACTTGGCGGCGGACTTCGGCCTGCAAGCCACTATCAACCCGGTCGCCAAGACGGGCCAGCCCTTCTTCGACCTGGGGCCGGTCTTGACGCTGTCGGTGGGCTTCCACGCCAGCCTGTTCATCTTCCAGGCCGACCTGAATATCAAGCTCGCCCAGATCAGCTTCGCGCACTTCACAATCCCGGGCCCGGCTCCTCCCACATATACGATCACGCCTGCGAACCCGGTCGTCGGCCCCGGCAAATCGGTCACCTTCCACGCCGTTCGGTCCGACGGCGCCAAACAGACGCTGACCTGGTCGCTGGCCGGCAACACCGCGGGGGACACGATCACCTCCGGCGGCGTTCTCACCGTGGCGTCCCCGCCGGGCCGGACCCTGACCGTGAAGGTCAGCGACCCGACCGGGGCGGTCGGGCAGACCACCGTCGCCATCGGCGTTCCGTCCGACCCGCCGGGTGCCCTGACGGTTAGCCAGGCCGCCAACCGCCCCTTCACGTTGCAGCTCAGCTGGACCGCGCCCGCGTCGACCGGGGGTTTCCCGATCTCGGACTACCGGATCGTCACCCAGCCGCAATCCGCGGTCCCGCCGCCATCGAAGTCCACGCACGCGACCCTGACCGGCCTTGGGCCCGGCCTGTACGCCATCGACGTGTACGCCATCAACAGCATCGGGCTGGTGTCCCCGCCCGCCACCGTCGGCGCCTACCTCTACCCCAGCGGCGGCTACAGCCCGCCGGGCTCGGTCTGGACCGCCTCGGAGGCTCCGCTCACCGTGGGCACGCCCAGCTCCCAGGCGCTCCAGTTCTACGCGATGGCCTGCGGGGCGGCTGGGTCCTGCGCGGCACTCGGCTTTTACGTCGACCCCAAGGGCACCGTCCACGGGACGCTCGACACGCTCGCCAACGGAACCTGGACCTCCACCGTGGCCCCGCTGCCGGCCCATGCCGCCAGCGACCGTCAATCCACCTTGGACGAGGTGGCGTGCCCGGCCGCCGGCTCGTGCATCGTCGTCGGCGACTACATAGATAGCAACGGGAACTACCGGCCGCTGATCGACACGCTCGCCAACGGGACCTGGACCGCGGCCAAGGGCCCGCTTCCGGCCGGCGGCGTCCCCAGCGGCATCTTCGGGACGGGCGTTCACGCGGTTGCCTGCCCGGCTCCCGGCACGTGCACCGCCGTCGGAAGCTACACAGACGCCAGCGGGAACCTCCGGGGGCTGATCGAGACGCTCTCCGGCGGGACCTGGACCGCCGCCAAGGCGCCCGCACCGGCCAAGGCCGCCAGCAACCCGGAGGTGAGCCTCGGCGCGATGGCCTGCCCGGCCGCCGGCTCGTGCACCGCCGTCGGAAGCTACCGCGACGCCAGCGGGAACAGCCGGCCGCTGATCGAGACGCTCTCCGGCGCGACCTGGGCCGCCACCAAGGCGCCCGTGCCGGCCAACGCCGTCAGCGGCGCGGGCCTCGGCGGGGTGGCCTGCCCGGCCGTCGGCTCGTGCACCGCCGTCGGCGAGTATGCGGACGCCAGCCAGAACGATCATGGGGTCCTCGAGACGCTCTCCGGCGGGACCTGGGCCGCCACCGAGGCCCCTGCGCCGGCCGACGCCGTGAATTCCCCCGTAGTGGTCTTCGACGCGGTGGCCTGCCCGGCCGTGGGCTCGTGCACCGCCCTCGGTGTCTACATCGGCTTCGACGCGGTCGAGCGGGGGGTGTTCGAGACCCTCTCCAAGGGGACCTGGACCGCGGCCGACGCCCCGCTGCCCGCCAACGGCACCGGCAGCTCCATCGCTTTCGCGCAGAACAACGGGGCGTCCGCGCTAGCCTGCCCGGCGATCGGCTCGTGCGTCGCTGCCGCAGGCTACACCGACGCCAGCGGGCACCTTCAGGGAGTGCTCGAGACGCTCTCCGGCGGGACCTGGACCGCCACCGAGGCCCCGGTGCCGGCCAACTCCGCCAGCAAACCCGCGGCGAGCCTCAGCTCGGTGGCCTGCCCGCAGGGCGGCTCGTGCACCGCCATCGGAACCTACACCGACAACAACGGGAACGACCAAGGGCTGGTCGAGACCCAGCAATAAGCGCGCGCAACCTCGCCGCGGCGATCAAGCGGCTGACCGCGTGCTAGCAGGCGGATCGTGTCAGGGTGATCTGGTGCTGGATCATGCGGGTGCCGTCTGGTGCGGTGAACGCGGCGACCGCGAGGAACCCGGCCTTTTCCGCCACCCGGCGGGACGCGTGGTTGTTAGCGGCGACGTGCGCCTCGGCCCGGCGGATCCCGATGGCGCTGGCGTAGTGCAGCAGCAGGACCAGGCTCCTGGTGGCGTAGCCGTGGCCCCGGTCGGCCGAGCATGTCCAGTAGCAGACGCGGGCCGACCCGCCGCGCCGGATCCGCAGTTCACAGCCGCCGAGGAGCCGCCCGGTGATCTGCTCGCGGGCGGCGAACAACCGGGTGGAGCCGCCGGTTTCCCATTCGTGTGCCCAGTGGGCGAAGGCGTCCCGGACGGTGGCCGGGGCCGGAATCCTGGCCGCCAGGCCGGACCGGTGGGCCGTTGCCCCGTTCGCCCCGGCGGCGGGCGGCATGTCCTCATCGGAGAATCCGGTCAGGACAAGGACGTCATCATGCAGGGCCGGTAGCACGGTCACCATCCAAGGTGCTGTTCCGCGAGATGAGGGACGGCAACTCCTGCCGTAGATCCCGCCCCGCCGGCGCGGCGTGTCGGCCTGACCGACGGGGCGGGACGGTGGCTCCTCCCGGCCGGCCCGGGGCTTCCGGCACTTGTCGGAGCCACTGTGTAGGACACTCGACGAAACTGACTGTCCGCTGGACGATTGCTGAACGTGACCTGGACGGGCCGGGAGTGACCCGGCCCGGTGGTTCGGATGTGCTGGCTGTGGCGTTCAGCCCGGGGCGTTCTAGCCACGCTGTGACAATCGGCACAACCGCGGGCCGTCCCCAGCAGCCGGGCCGGCGGCCCGCCCACCGGTCGGGGGCCGTGGCGGAGCTGTGATCACAGATTACGGGAATATAACTGTTGGTGATTGTGTCGATACGCGTTGTCGTACTGTGATCTGCGGAATGAGTGGCCGGCGACGCGCGACACGGCTTTTTCCGCCGATTCTCAGGAATCCCACCTGTCCTTCTGGCAAGGTATCGCCGATGGCGCTGGGCCGTGCGGCCCGCGGGTTCGGGCTGTGCGCGGCCGCTGGGCCGGGCGCGGTGGGCCCGGCCATCGTGCGACGCGCTGCCCTGCCCCGCAGTGGTCCGTGCACCGGGCGTCCCGCCCGGTGCGCTTGGCCGACGGAAGGACTGCCTTGTCACAGCACCGGAGGCGGAGCCCCGGAAGGAGGCGTGCCGCACGCCGGTCCGGCTTCCTGCTGCCTGTGACCGGAATGGCGATCGCCATGATCACCGGGACCACCGTCGCTGGCTACCTGATAGTGCGTACCGACCAGGGGGGACAGGCTGGGGCGGCGTTCGCCGCCGCCGCGCTGCCCGGCAGCCGCGCCATGGAAGTGCTGATGCAACAACGTCAGCAGATGATCCTCATGGACACCGCGTCCCACGCCGTGCACCTGGTGGGAGCGCCGAAACTGGCCTCCCGGGTGAGCGCGAGCACCCAGTCGTCCAGCACCGGTGGCGCCACCGGCGGGGGCGGTACGGTCGCCTCCGGGCCGCCGCCGAACCCGGGCACGGCGCAGCGCATCGCCTACGACATGATGTCGTCGTTCGGTTTCAGCCCCGGCAGCCAGTTCGGCTGCCTGGACAACCTGTGGCAGCAAGAGAGCGGCTGGAACTACCAGGCCGAGAACGCGAGCGGTGCGTTTGGGATCCCGCAGGCGCTGCCCGGCTCGAAGATGGCCAGCGCGGGCGCGGACTGGCAGACCAACCCTGCCACGCAGATCAAGTGGGGCCTCGGTTACATAAAGTCCATCTACGGGACTCCCTGCGGTGCATGGGCGCACGAAGAAGCCGACGGATATTACTGATACGTTCGAGCCGCTTACTGTGCGTCTACCTTGACCGACCGTGGCGTCATCCGGCGGGGCCGGGTTATTGTGCAGTTGCCCCGCCGCCGCCGAGCAGCAGTCCCCGCCGGTGCCGTCCGGGGCGGCGCGGCTGGCCGGCCCCGTTCCCGGCGCCCCGCTGGGCGGGGAGCGACGGCGCAGAGGACGGCGGCACCGCGGATGACGGCGCGGAGGTTGACGCCGCGGAGGTTGACGCCGCGGCAGGCGGCGGGGCCGCCAGGAACGCGATCGTGCCGGCCTTGTCCGGCGCCGGCGGCCGGTCGCCCGCGGGCGCGGCCGCCTCCGGGGCGATGCACGCCTCGGTGAGCATCCGGCGGGCCGCCGCGGCGTCCGGCCTGGCGGCCGGATCCCGGCGCATCAGCGCGGTGATCACCGGGCCCAGCGGCCCGGCCGAAGCGGGCGGCGGCGGGTCCCGGTGCACGATGTTGGCCAGCACGGCCATCGCGCTGCCCTGGCCGTCGAACGGGCCGCGGCCCTCGACCGCCGCATACAGCGTCGCGCCGAGCGACCACAGGTCGGATGCCGGGCTGGCCGGGGCACCACGGATCCGCTCCGGCGAGCAGAACCCGGGCGTGCCCAAGACCATGCCCGCCTGGGTCAGCCCCGGATCCCCGGCCACCTTCGCGATGCCGAAATCGGTCAGCACCGCCCGGCCGTCGGCCGTGATCAGCACGTTGCCCGGCTTCACGTCCCGGTGCACGATCCCCACGGCGTGCGCGCTGCCCAGGGCTTCGAGCAGCACCATGCCCATCTCGGCCGCCCGGGCCGGCGGCATCGGCCCGTCTTCGGCGAGGACGCGCGCCAGCGACCGGGCCGGCACGAGTTCCATCACGATCCACGGGCTGCCGTCGGCCTCGATCACGTCGTGCACGGTGACCACGCCGGGGTGGGTCAGCCTGGCGGCCACCCGGGCCTCCCGCAGCGAGCGCTCGCGCGCGATGGCGCGGTCGTGGTGCGACATCAGCTGCGGATGGCGTACTTCCTTGATCGCGACGTCACGGGCGAGCACCATGTCGCGGGCCCGCCAGACGGTCCCCATGGAGCCATGCCCGAGCACTTGCAGCAGCTCATACCGTCCGGCAACGACGTGTCCTGGCCCGGTGACAGACTGCATAGGCGGGAGATTACACCGACCGGTTGACCTTTTTCCTGGGAGAGAGATAAGAATTCACCGAGTGTCGTCGCTAACTGTTGGTTCAGCCCGGTCCGGCCGTTCTGCACGGTGCAGATGCACGTGCCAATCGCTGCGAATCGCGAATTCCACCATCGGATTTGCATGGGTGTGTCCCGTGGATCTTTGCCGTCGCGAGCGGCGGTCCCGGGGGGATCGTATTCGCAAGGCGGAGGAGGAGCCCATAGCGGAGCTATGGGCGACGACGACAACGCAGCGAGACACCCCCCGGGCGCCGCGCAGCGGGCAGGGGATTTGCGGGGCACGCCCTGATCGCGGCCATGCAATCGTGCTCAACGACGGCCGATGGTGAGCAGCGGGCCCTCCGCCTGGCCGCCCGCGGGCCCGGTGAAGAAATCATTGCCCTTGTCGTCCACGATGACGAACGCGGGGAAGTCGCGCACCTCGATCCGCCAGACCGCCTCCATGCCGAGTTCGGGGTACTCGAGCACCTCGACCTTGGTGATGCAGTCCTTGGCCAGTTTCGCCGCCGCGCCGCCGATCGAGCCCAGATAGAACCCGCCGTGCGCCGCGCACGCCTCGGTCACCGCGCGCGACCGGTTGCCCTTGGCGAGCATGACCAGCGACCCGCCGGCGGCCTGGAACCGGTCCACGTAGGAATCCATCCGGCCGGCGGTGGTCGGCCCGAACGACCCCGAGGCGTAGCCCTCCGGGGTCTTGGCCGGCCCCGCGTAGTACACCGGGTGATCCATCAGGTAGCCGGGCATGCCGTCGCCCGCCGCCAGGCGCTCGGCGATCTTCGCGTGCGCGATGTCGCGCGCCACGACGAGCGGGCCGGTCAGGGCGAGCCGGGTCGCGACCGGGTACTTGGCCAGCTCGGCCCGGATCTCGCTCATCGGCCGGGTCAGGTCGATCCGCACCACGTCCGCGGTGAGGTCCTCGGCCGAAGGCTCCGGCAGGTACCGCGCCGGGTCGGTCTCCAGCCGCTCCAGGAACACGCCGTCGGCGGTGATCTTGGCCAGCGCCTGCCGGTCGGCGGAGCAGGACACCGCGATCGCGACCGGGCACGAGGCGCCGTGCCGGGGCAGCCGGATCACCCGCACATCGTGGCAGAAGTACTTGCCGCCGAACTGCGCCCCGATGCCGATCTTCCTGGTGATCTCGAGCACCTGCCGTTCCAGCTCCTGGTCGCGGAACCCGTGCCCGGACGGCGACCCCGCCGCCGGGAGCGTGTCCAGATACCGGGCCGAGGCGTACTTGGCGGTCTTCAGCGCGTACTCGGCGCTGGTGCCGCCGACCACGATCGCCAGGTGATACGGCGGGCAGGCCGCCGTCCCGAGGGAGCGGATCTTCTCCTCCAGGAACGCGAGCATGCTGGCCTCGTTCAGCACCGCCTTGGTCTGCTGGTACAGGAACGACTTGTTGGCCGACCCGCCGCCCTTGGCCATCACCAGGAACTTGTACTCCGCGCCCGGCGCCGCGTACAGCTCGATCTGGGCGGGCAGGTTGCTGCCGGTGTTCCGCTCGTCCCACATGCTCAGCGGGGCGAGCTGTGAGTACCGCAGGTTGAGCTGGGTGTAGGCGTCGTACACGCCGCGGGCCAGGTGCTCCTCGTCCCGCCCGTCGGTGAGCACGCCCCCGCCGCGCTTGCCCATGATGATCGCCGTGCCGGTGTCCTGGCACATCGGCAGGACGCCGCCCGCGGCGATGCAGGCGTTCTGGAGCAGGTCCCGGGCGACGTACCGGTCGTTGGGGGAGGCCTCCGGGTCGTCGGTGATGGACCGGAGCTGCCGCAGGTGGCCCGGCCGCAGCAGATGGGCGATGTCCCGCATGCCCTCGCGCGCCACGAGGGTGAGCACCTCCGGGTCCACCTCAAGAAATTTCCTGCCAAACGCCTCGCGGGTGGTGACCCCGTCGCCGGTCAGGCGGCGGTATTCCGTGGTATCCGCGCCAAGCGGCAGCAGGTCGGTGTAGGTGAACTCGGGCATCGGGGCACTTCCTCGTGCGCAGGGACCGGATGCCTTGATCCTATTTCTCTTGCCGTGCGCGGCTTTCTGCGCTGGGCTGTGGTACGGACCGGGCGGTTGCCGGTCTAACTAGGTGAAGCCGTATCTGAAAGCCGGGGAAGCTGATCACGCGGGCAGTCAGCGTCGCAGGCCAAACTGTGGTTTCGGCATCCCGGGACGAACGGGCGTTCGAGGCGTTCGTCACCGAGGCCGAGCCGCGGCTGCGCCGCGCCCTCGTAGCGGCTTATGGCTTCGAGGACGGGCGCGACGCGGCGGCCGAGGCGCTGGCTTACGCCTGGGAGCACTGGCCGCGGCTCCAGGAGGTCGACAACCTGACCGGCTACCTGTTCCGGGTGGCGCAGAGCCGCCGGCGGCGCAAACGCCCGCCCGTCCTGTTCGACACCTCGGACTGGGCCGACCATCTGGTCGAGCCCGGCCTGACGGGAGCGCTCGCCACGCTGTCGCACTCCCAGCGGGTGGCGGTCGTGCTCGTTTACGGCTACGGGTACACGTTGCGGGAGGTTTCGGAGCTGACGGGGGTCAGGAAGACGACGGTGCAGACCCACGTCGAGCGGGGACTTGCCCGCCTGCGCGTGAAGCTGGGGGTGAACGAAGGTGACTGAACTGGCCGAGCGGCTGCGTGAGCTGATCGAGACGGGCGCCCGCCCCGTGTCGGTCGCTGAGATCATGACCCGCGCGGGCGCCCCGGTGCCCGCGCGGTGGCCGGGCCGGGCCCGGCGCCTGGTACGCCTCGGCTGGACCGGCGCGGTCGTCGCGGGCGCGGCGGCGGCGGCCCTCGTCGGCGCGATGGTCGCCGGCCAGCTGGCCGGCGCGCCCCGCCCCGCCCCGCGGCTCGGCGCGCTGCTGACCGCCGCGCAGGTGCGCCACCTGACCACGGCGTCCAGGGCGGCGCTTGGCGGCTCGGCGCGGGCCTTCATCACCTACTCCGGGCCCGCCCCCAACTACCCGTTCCAGTACGCGTACGTCATGTTCTCCGGGCAGAACTACAGCCTCGCCGGCAGCGTCATCAACCCCTCGATCGGTGGCAGGCCCGGGCAGTTCGCCTGGTTCGCCGAACGCGTTGTCAACGGCCAGGCTTACGACCACGAACTCGACGGCAAGGTGTGGCACTGGTTCCACTACACCGGCTCCGCGCGCGGCCAGACCGCGGCCATACCAGACCCGCGCCTGCTGCTCGGCGTGCTGGCGCCGAGCGAGCGGTTCCGGTTCGCCGGCCGCGTGGTCGCCGGCGGAGTGCCGCTGGAGCGGCTGGCGGCGGCCGACCCGGCGAAGACGCCGGACCTCAGCTCGCTGGCGGGTATCCCGGCGGGCGAGTACGTGACCTCGGTGGAGGTTCTGGTGGACCGGCACGGCGTGGTGCACCGGGTGGCCATCAGCCTGCGCAGCCCGACGCTGACCGCCGCGGGGGGGATCAAGGGCCGGGCCGCCGGCCAGCGCTCGCCCGCCGCGGCGCAGCCCACGGCCTACGGCGTGGCGGGATCCACGACCATGACGGTGACCTTCGCCGATATCGGCCAGCCGCAGTCCATCACCGCGCCGCACGCCATCGACGTCCACCCTCCCCGGGGCATGGACGGCCATCCGCTGCCGCCGCAGGCCAGCCGGATGGTCAGCTTGGCCGGCAGCTGACCTGCCGCGTTCGGCAGGCCTTCCGCGGCGCAATCCGCCACGATCGTGGGCAGAGCACCCGGCAATAGAGGCTGCTGGGCTCTCTAGGCTGCCCGCCCATGCATGACCGCGGCCAGGCGGGGAACTTGCGAATGTGCACAAGGGCAACCTGCGGCACAGCGACCAGGTAAGGACGGCGAGGGACATGACCATTCCCGAGGCTCGCACCGGTCAGGTCGACATCGATGAGGCGGCCAGGCAGCTGGAGCTGGCCAGCCACGACGCCCGGGTTGCTTTCGACTGCATCAACCTGGGGGAACTCGACCGCGCGCACACGCACGCGATCACCGCCCGGGCGGCGGCCGACGCCGCCGAGAACATCCTGCGCACCGCGCTCGGCGAGAGCCGGAGCACGCGCGCCGAGTTGTAACCGCCCCGCCCGCGGCCCGGGTTGGCCGTGCCGGCGTAAAGCAAACTCCTGCGGCGCGGCTGCGGGCATATTAGTGTGTGACTCACACATCAATTGGCGCTGGCCGTGGCCCGTGGAGAGCTGGCGGGCCCGTGGCCGGGGCCCGGGGGAGCGGAGGAGGCAGCGGCATGGCAGCACGCGCGGAGGGCACGTTCACGGTCACGTCCTGGGCCGAGGACACCTATCAGGAGCTGGACGGCAAGTCCAAGCTCACCACCGCCAAGGTCGGCTACCGGCTGAGCGGCGACATCGAGGGCGACGCGACGTGGTCGGCGGTCATGTACTACCGGGAGGACGGCACGGCCGAGTTCACCGGGCTCCAGCAGCTGACCGGCCAGATCGCGGGCCGGGCCGGCACGTGCATCATGGTGTCCGACGGCACCTTCTCCGACGGCGCGGCCCGCGGCACCTGGCGGGTCATCGAGGGCTCGGGCACCGGGGCGCTGGCCGGGCTGCGCGGATCCGGCACGAGCGTGGCGACCAGCGAGCCGCCGGGCACCTACACCCTGGACTACGAGCTTGGCTGACCGGGGCGGCGAGATTGGGCGGGGTGGCGGGGCCGGAGCCAGCGGAGCGCGGGGCGGTGGGGTCAGAACTAGCGGAGCGCGGGGCGGTGGCGCCGGCGCTAGCACTGCCCTCGACCAGACGACGAACCTGCTCGGCGCGCTGTCGCTGATGATCGCCGACCGGATGGCCGACGCCATGGGCGAGGCGGGCGGGCGCCCCGAGTCCGCCGCCGCGGCGCTGTCGGCGTTGTGGCACTTTCTCGACCGGCCCAGCGTGGACCTGCTGCGCCAGGTGCTGGGGCTGACGTCGTCGGGCACGGTGCGGCTCGTCGACAAGATGGCGCAGACGGGTTACGTGGAGCGCGGGCCCGGGGGGGACGGCCGGTCCACGTCGGTGACGCTGACCAGGGCGGGCCGCGCGGCGGCGAAACGCGTCGGCGAGGCGCGGACCGACGTGCTGCACGGGGCGCTGGCCCCGCTGTCGGCCGAGGAACGGGCCGTGCTCGGCACGATCATGGGCAAGGTGCTCGTCGGCTTGATGCGCGAGCCCGGGGCGGTGCGCTGGATGTGCCGGCTGTGCGATACCGGGGTCTGCCGGGGCGCCGCGGGCGGCTGCCCGGTCGGCAACGCCGCCCGGGAGCGTTACCTGTCCTGAGCCGGGCGCGCCGGGAGCGCTGGGGACCGCGGGCCGGCACCCAGCGCTCCCGGCTACGCCAGGGCGGCTGTCACCGCCGGTAGGTGATGCCTTCCAGGGAGACGAAGCTGTAGTCCTGGACGGCTGGCGGGCGGGGGCTGATCACGTTGATCTGGCCATTGGGTGCGATGGCGAGGTCGGCGTAGGTGCCGTTGAACGTGTGCACCACGGTGTACACGGTGTGCGACGGCCGGGCGGCGGGATCCAGCGTGGCGATCAGGTTCGGCGTGGAGCCGGCGGTGCTGATCTGCTTTGCGGCGCCCTCCAGGTGGACGATCCCGGACTTGTCCTTGAACGCCGCGGGCACCCGGGCGCCGAACCCGGCGAACTGCGCCCAGTCCGGGCCGACGGTGAGCACGTCGGCCGCCGGCTTCAGCCGGAAGGAGATGCCCTCCAGCGAGACGAAGTTGTAGTCCTGGACGGCGGGCGGGCGTGGGTTGATGACGCTGATGTTGCCGCCGGTGTCGATGCCCAGATCGGCGTAGGTGCCGTTGAACGTGTGCACGATGAAGAACAGGTTGGCGACCGGCCGGGCCCCCGGGGGCAGGGTGCCGATCAGGTTCGGGTCGGACCCGGTGGTGCTGATCTGGTGGACCGAGCCCTGCAGATGGATGACGCGGGAGGAGTCCTTGTAAAACGTCAGGGTCCGGGCGCCGAAGGCCGGGATGGCGGACCAGTCCGCGCCGATCGGAAACGCGGTGCCCGCCAGCGACGGCCGGTAGCTGATGCTTTCCAGGGAGACGAAACTGTAGTCCTGGACGGCGGGCGGCCGGGGGTTGATGAGGGCGATCTGGCCGTTGGTCTCGATGGCCAGGTCGGCGTAGGTGCCGTTGAACGTGTGCACGATCGTGTACACGACGGCCTTCGGCCGGGCCGCCTTGGGCAACGTGCCGATCAGGTTCGGTGTGGACCCGGCGGTGCTGGTCTGCCTGACGGCGCCCTGCAGGTGGATGACGCCGGCGGAGTCGGTGTACCAGGCGGGTGCCCGGGAGCCGAAGCCGGCGCTGCCCGACCAGTTCTGCGTGTTCAGCGCGATCCGGTGGGTGGTGATCGAGGCGCTGCCTGGCGCGGTCGTCGCGCCGGCCGGGACGGTTCCGGTGAGCCCGAGCGCGGCGTACCCGAAGGCCATCGCCATGGTGGCCAGGCCCGCGGCCAGCCGCCGGGTCGAGCGCGCGGTCAGGGATCTGGTTCGGGTCGTTCGGTTCATTTCAGTGGCCTCCTGTTTGTCGGGGCCAGTCCGCCCGGGTATCGGCGTTCGGCCCGGTCCGCGCCCGGTGGGGTGGGCATGCTGGGCAGGGGTACGCACCGGGGCCGCGCCAGGGTTCAGCCAAGGCGGGAAAAAATCAGTGCGTTACTTCGCCCCGCCGGGATGTGCCTTATTTTGGCCAGGCGGGAGGGGCTTGCTTCGCCAGGCGGGAGGGGCCTTACTTCGCCAGGCGGGGGAGCAGCAGGGAGGCCACGGTGATGGCGACCGTGGTGGCACCGGCCAGCACGCCGAAGTCGAGCGCGAGGTTGGTGGGTAGCCCGATCAGCAGCCCGCGCAGCGCGCTGACCTCGTAGGACAGCGGGTTAACCCGGCTGATCGCCTGGAGCCAGCCGGGCATGAGCTTCTCTGGGTAGAGCGCGTTGGAGCTGAAGAACAGCGGCATCGTGATCGCCTGCCCGATGCCCATGAGCCGGTCCCGGGACAGCGCCAGGCCGGCGATGCTCATCGACAGGCAGGCGAAGAACGCCGAGCCCAGCACGACGAACACCACCACGCCGAGGTAGTCGAGCGGGTTGGTGGACAGCGCCACGCCGAGCATGGCGGAGAGCACCACGATGACCGCGGCCTGGACGATCGAGCGGACCCCGGCGGCGAAGGCCTTGCCGGTGATCAGCGCGGCCCGGGGCGTCGGGGTGACCATGAGCTTGGTGAGCACGCCCGCGTCGCGCTCCCAGATGATCTGGATGGCGGCGCTCCTTGCGCGGCACGTCGAACAGCCGCGCGAACAGCTCCACGTTCTCCTGCCCGGTGAGCATGGCGTCCGCGGACAGCAGCTGCGGCACGTAGCCGATCATCCGGCGCACCCGCATGGGCTTGCCGGCGGTGTCGACGCCGAACACCATCGCGGTACCCTCGGCCGGCTTGAGCAGCGTGGTCAGCATGCGGATCGTGGTGGTCTTGCCCGCCCCGTTGGGGCCGAGCAGGCCGAACGTCTCGCCGGACGCGATCTCCAGGCTCACCCGGTCGACCGCGACGTGCTGGCCGAAGCGATAGGTGAGGCCCGAGCACAGGACGGCAACGGCGTTCGGGCCGCCGAGCGGGCGGGACGGGGCGGCCGGTTGCGCCGTCATGACCGGGCCAGCCGCTCGGCCAGGCGCAGCATCGCGGGCACGGCGCTGGCCAGGGCGTCGATGTCCTCGGGCGCCAGGTGTGCCATCGCGTCCTGGGTTAGGTCCGCGCGCAGGTCCCGGTAGCCGGCGATGCGCTCGTGCGCCTTGCCGGTGACGGTCAGGAACACCGATCGCCCGTCGGCGGAGCCGCGGTGGCGGGTCAGCAGGTCCCGCGTCACCAGCCTTCCGACCAGCGTGCTCACCGTGTTGGGCGCGAGGCGCAGCTCGGCCGCGGCCTCGGCGACGCTGATCCCCGGCTGGGCCATGACGAGCCGGAGCAGCTCACCCTGCGCGGCCGGCAGCGGGTCGGCCGACCAGGTCCGCCGGGTGGCGCGGCGGGCCGTCCGGCGCACCGCGCTCAGCGCCGCCAGGAACTCGGCCGCCACCCCGGCCTCCCGGCCGGCCACGGATGCCGAAGAAAACTCTTTCACAGAGCTAACTATATACGGCTACGCAGCCCCGCTGCCCGGGATGGCCGGGCCCGGATTAGGGTGGGCGCGATCCAGGCCAGGCGGCCTGCTGGCGTAAGGCACAAATCGTGGCTTGGGCGCGGGGGAGCCGGGAGAAGCGATCGGCGGCGCGCGGACTGGCCCGGTTGCCGCGCTGGGCGGGCCCTTGGCGGGGCGCCGGTCAGCGGCGCGCGGTGCGCTCCAGCGCGGCCTGCCCGGCGGCGGCGCCGGCCTCGGCCGTAGCGTCCTCCTCGTGCACGTACCGGCCGCCGCGCAGCAACGACACTCCCGCGGCGACCACCAGCAGGGCGATGGCCATGCTGAACACGATGTTCAGGCCATGGTGGAACGGCCCGGAGATGAGCTGCGGGAAGAACTGCTTGCCGGTCAGCACCGCGACGTGGCTCGCGGGCAGGTGGGCCAGCACGCCGGTCGGGGTGAGCAGTTCGTGCACGGGGTTGTAGCCGAGGAACGCCGCGAACAGGCTGCCGACCGGGGGCAGCCCGCCGATCTTGGCGGCGATGGCGTGGGGCACGCCTTGGGCGGCGAGGCCGTGGGTGAGCGTGGTGGGCAGCGTGGCGGCCAGACCGGCGATCATCAGGGTGAAGAACACGCCGATCGAAAGCACGAACCCGGAATTCTGGAACGTGGCGAGCATGCCGGAGGCGGCGCCGCGCTGCTTGGCCGGGACGCTGTTCATGATCCCGGCCGCGTTCGGGGCGGAGAACAGGCCCATCCCGGCGCCGGCCACGAAGATCAGTATCGCGAACTCGGTGTAGCTGAAGTCGGTGGGGATGAGCAGCAGGCCGGCGAAGGCCACGGCGGAGACCAGCAGGCCGCCGGAGGCGAACCAGCGCGCCCCGTGCTTGTCCGACAGCCAGCCGGACACCGGGCCGGAGAAGACGAACCCGCCGGTCAGCGGCAGCAGGAAGATGCCGGCCCACAACGGGGTGTCCACGAAGTTGTAGCCGTGCAGCGGCAGCCAGATGCCCTGCAGCCAGATGATCAGCATGAACTGCAACCCGCCGCGGGCGATCGAGGCCAGCAGCGTGGCGCTGATCCCGGCCGCGAAGGCCCGGATCCTCATCAGGTGCAGGTCGAACATGGGCGCGGGAACCCGCGTCTCGATGATGCAGAACGCCACCAGCAGGGCCACCCCGCCGAGCATCGAGGTCAGCACGAACGGGCTGGTCCAGCCCATCGAGTGCCCCCCGTAGGGCTGCAGCCCGTAGGTGATGCCGGTGAGCAGCGCGATCAGGCCGATCGCGAACGTGACGTTGCCCAGCCAGTCGATCTTGGCGGGCGTCCGGATGCCGATCTCCTTGCAGACTGAGGTACGACCAGATCGTGCCGATGATGCCGATCGGGACCGACACGATGAACACCAGGCGCCAGTCCACGGCGGCCAGCACGCCGCCCAGGATCAGGCCGATGAACATGCCGGAGATCCCGGCCACCTGGTTGATGCCCATCGCGGTGCCGCGCTGGTTGGACGGGAACGCGTCGGTCAGGATCGCCGGGGCGTTGGCCATCAGCATCGCCCCGCCGAACGCCTGGATGACCCGGAAGCCGATCAGCCACAGCGCCCCGGACGGCCCGGTCAGCGGGTCGAACGGCAGGAAGAGCGCGCCGAGGGCGAAGATCGCGAACCCGGCGTTGTACATCCGCACCCGGCCGTAGATGTCGCCCAGCCGGCCGAGGGTGACCACCAGGACGGCCGACACGACCAGGTAGCCCATCAGCATCCAGAGCAGGTAGCTGATGTTGCCCGCGGTCAGCGGGTTGAGCTTGACGCCGCGGAAGATGGCCGGCAGCGAGATGATCACGATCGAAGCGTTGACGGTGGCCGCGAGCATGCCCAGGGTGGTGTTGGACAGCGCCAGCCACTTGTAGTGCGTTCCGAGAACGGGCCCCGGCGCTCCGGCCGGTTGTGCGGCGGCCCCGTTCGGGGCGGAGCCGTTCGGGGCGGAGCCGGTCTGCGCGCTGGCCGGGGCGCTGGCGCCGTTGCCGGGGTTCTCTGCTGCGTGGCCCTGCCCGGATCCCTGGCCGTTCGCCGACTCGCTCACCTGGCGGTGATCTCCCTCGCTGGAGCTAATAATTGCTATTAGCAAACTAACAGACGATGCCGGATCCTGCCCACCGCGCGCGGGGCCCCTCTCTCAGCGTAGGTCCACGGCGGGCATTTCGGCAGCCCGGCCCGGTTGCCGCAGCGGTACCCGCCGGAGCGATCCGGCTCCGTACCCGGTGCGCCTCGCCGGCCGGCGATCCGGGGGCATGCCATCCCCCGGCGGCGCCCGTTCCGTGATCGCGACTTCCGGCGGCATCCCGGTTTCGTCCCGGCGCGGCGTTACACGCCCGGTTTCGCCAGCTCCAGCTCGGCCGGGGCCGCCGGGGTCTCCGGGCGCCGCCGCGAGCCGGTCGCGGCTCCGTAAATCAGCGAGACGGCCAGCGCGACGCTCATCGTGAGCGCGAGCGCGGTGGCGAGGTTCGTGCCGACCATGTGCCTGGTGGTGGAGATGCCGGCGAAGTAGGCGGGCGGGACGAACGCCATCATGGCGCACGCCGTCATGCACAGCACCAGGACCGCGCCGTCCCGGTGCCAGGGCCTGGCCCGCCGCCGCAGCGCGACGATCCCGAGCGCGGCCATCACCAGCCACAGCGGGATGTAGAGCAGCAGCCCCAGGTGCCGGGACAGCCGCTGGGCCAGCCAGGTGAGCACGATCACGCGGGATTCGTAGGCGCCCAGCGGGTGGCCGGCGCTCTGCGGGTAGTCGCCCAGCGTGGTAACCCGGAGGAGCTGGGCCTGTGTGGCCGATTTCTGCCCGATTCTGACGATGGTGCCCGGGTGGGTCAGCAGGTAACGCGTGATGTTGGTGTCGGTGAGCTTGCCGTAGTAGCGGGGCAGCAGCGGGTTGTTGCGCACCGAGCCCTTGTCCCAGTAGTAGTGCCCGGCGTACTTGGCCCAGCTGGCCGGCAGGCCGAGCGCGCGCAGGCCGGCCGGCGCGTTGGCGGGCGTGGTCACGATGTCCGTGAAGATCATGTCCACGGCCTGGATGTGTTCCAGCCGCTGCCCATAGTGGCTGGTGTAGTTCCAGTAGAAGTAGCCGCCGGTCAGCACCACGAGGAGGGCGGAGACCACGATCGCCGCCTTGGCCTCCCGGGTCCGGAACCGGCGCAGCGAGCGCCACGGCCCGGGGCTGGCGCTGGCCAGGACGATCGTGACGCAGATCGGCACGGCCAGGACCAGGTACTGCTCCTTGGACAGGATCGCCAGGAAGCCCCCGGCCCCGGCCAGGATCAGGCCCCAGACCGTTGCCCGCCAGCCCCGGCCCAGGTACAGCACGCCGGCCGCGACCAGCAGCAGCCCGACGAGGGCGGCGGGCTCGCTGAACGGGCTGGCGAACACGTCGAAGAAGGCCGCGTCCGCCACGATCAGCCAGACGATGGCCGCCACAACGAGCTGCGCCCACAGCCTCACGCGAAGGCCGGTCGCCAGGCTCGCGATCCCGGCCGAGGCGATCACGCACAGGAGCACGCCGAGCGCGATCAGGTTCAGCGTGCCGGGCAGGGCGAAGACCGGCGTCAGGAATTTGGCGATGACCAGCGGCACGAGTTCCGACGACGGGTAGGGGACGCGCCCGTTGCAGGCGGTCTTCGGCACGTACTGGAAGTACGCGAACCGGAAGAACCGGGGATAGCCGTGGGTGACCGGTCCCACGCCCAGGCCGCACATCAGCCGGGGGCCGTCACGGTTGTCCGCCTGGCCCACCGGCGTGGGAACCAGGAAACGGATGAGGAACAGCACCAGCGAGACGCCGAAAATCGACACCCAGCGGCCGGCCGAAGGCGGCAGGCGCCGGGTGAGCGCGCGGGCAGTTCCGCCATCGCGCCGCCCCGCGGAACCGGTCGGCGGCGGGACCTCGCCGGCGCCCGGCTTCGTGGCCGCCGCGCCCAGGCCTGCCGTTTCGCCGGGGCCCGCCGCTACGCCGCCGGGGTCAGCAGCCGCGCCCGGCGCTGCCCCGTTTCCGCCCAGGCCCGCCGCGGGGACCAAGCCCGAATTATCCGGTCCTGGTTCCGCCCCGGCGTTTTCTTGGTGCGTCAATCCGGCGTGCGTCCCCGGGCTCTCTCCGGCCCGGCCGCGGCTTGCCAGCTCATCGTCAGACACCAGGCACACCTTTCAATGCTCCGGTCATCCTATTCAGGGGGCTTGCCGCGAGTGGGCCACTATGCGGTAGTACGCACGCGTGTGGCGCGCCGCCGGAGCGGGATGGCGGAGGCGCTTTCGCGGGATGGGGCCGGGGCGGATATTTTCGTCTGGTGGCCCCCGCGCGCAAACCCAGCGACCTGCGCGCATCCGACGTGGACCGGGAACGGGTGGTCGCCGTTCTCGCCGAGGCGTTCGGCGACGGCCGGCTGACCCTTGACGAGCATTCCGACCGCGTCCAGCGCGCCTACCAGGCACGCACGCTGGGTGAGCTGGCTGGCCTGACCACGGACCTGGTGCCCGCGGGCTCGCAGCCGCTGCAAGTGGATGACTCCCGTTCGGTGACCGCGTTCTTCTCCACCTCCCGGCGGGAGGGGCGCTGGGTCATGCCGGACCGGCTCTCGGTCACCGCGGTGGGCGGCCATGTGGTCCTTGACCTGCGGGAAGCCATGCTGCAAAGCCTGCACTCGATCCTCCACGCGACCCTGGTCGGCGGCCAGTTGCACATCCTGGTGCCGGAGGGGGTCAGCGTGGTCGTGACCCCGTCCCGGCAGTCGGGCCGGACGGGTACAGACCTGAACCCGCGCCCCGGCCCGGCCCCGCAGCCCGGCACGCCGCTGATCGAGGTCCGTTCCTTCAGCGTCGCCGGGCAGGTGCGGGTGCACACCCCGCGCCGTCCCGGTGGCCGCTGGCGCGGCCGTTCCGCCCGCCGCCCCACGGGACCGCAGCGCTGACCGGCTAGCCCGGCGCAGCGGCCGCCTGCGGGGCCGCTGCGCTCCGGCCCGCCGTCAGGAGCACCCGGTGCGGTGCGTCGCGTAGATGATCACCGAGGCGTTGTCGAACACGCGCTGGTAGTGGGCCGGATCGGCGCTGAAGCCGGCGAGGTCGGCCATGTTGTGGAACTTGTACAGCACGACGTAGCGGACGTCCTGGTTGACCAGGATGTTCGCGGACTGGCAACTCTGCGGGTCGCGGAGGACCTCCTGCGAATCGAGCAGCGGGGTCTTCCCGGCCGTGGGCAGCGAGCGCGGGTGCGCGATGCGGTAGGGCTGGTAGGACTGGAGCCCGGCGTAGCCGCCCAGGGCCAGCACGCCGCGGTTGGTGACGGCGGGGTTCATGTTGGGCGTGGAGATGATGTTGCCCCCGGTGTTGTGCCGCGCCAGCCACTGGCCGGCGGCTGCGACCGGGCGGGTCACGATCACGCCCGCGGACTTGTCACTGGCCGATACCGCGTGTCCCGTCTGCCACAACAACATCACGGCGGCCAGCACGGCGGTCGTTGCCGCGGCGATCGACAGCCAGCTCTGCCCTCCCCGCCCCCGCGCTCCGCTAGTCCCGCCCCCGCTCTGTGAGCTCAGCCGCCGGGCGGTGACCGCGCGGACGATCAGGCCGGCACCGAGAGCGGCGGTCACCGACAGCGGCGCGCCGAGATCACGCTCGAAGCGCTGCGGGAACCCATCGGCCGCGGTCCGGCTGCCGACGTACATGATCACGCACCAGCCGAGGACCGTGAGCACGGCAAGGACCTGGGCGGGCCGGGCGTAGTGGCGCAGCCCCGCGGCAAGGGCAGCCACCCCGATGAGCCCGAACCAGACGATCGGCGGCCCCAGTTCCTTGAGCACGCCGCCGGGACCCGGAGCGGGCTGGCTGCCCAGCACGATCGACACGGCGCTCGAGGTGGCGGAGTGGCCGCCGCCGAACTTGTAGATGTAGAGGCCGTAGCAGGCCGACAGCACCGCCACGCCGGCCAGGGCCAGCACCAGCGCCCGGGCATCCCGGCCGCGGCGCAGGTAGAGCAGGTACGCCAGGCTGATCACCGCGACCACCGCCAGCAGCACGACCAGGTACAAGGTGGCCACCGAGTGGTACAGCACCGGGGCGGCACCCACCACGGCCACCAGCAGCCCAGACCGCCAGCCCGGCGCCTCGTAGAACGTGATCAGCACGGCGACGGTCATCGTCAGCAGGAAGTAGGCGGAGATCAGGTCCGGGTAACGGCCCTCGGCGAACCCGTTGTACGCGCCGGTGAGCACCAGCCCGGACAGCGCCGCCGCGCCCAGCCCGAACTCCCACCCCCACAGCCTGGTGGCCAGCGCGTACGCGCCTACCGCGGTGACCACCACGAGCATCGGGGCCAGCGCGGGGAACAGCTTCAGCGGCGTCAGGGCGGCGAACCGGCAGATGACCGCGGTGAGCGCGGAGAAGCCCGGCGGGTAGATCAGGTAGGTGTGGTACTGGCCGTGGGCGAGCATCTGCTCGGCCATGACCGCGTGCGAGAACTGGTCGCCGCCGCGGATCCACGGCCAGTCGTGCTGGACCACGCCGGAGTAGGCGCGGAGCGCGGTCAGCACGAGCACGACCGCCAGCCCGCCGTCCCTGACCAGGGGCAGAGACAGGCCGAACGGCCGGTGCGCCATTGACCCGGACGGCCCGGGCTTCGGCGCGGGCTGGGCGGGCGCGGGCACGGTGCGGACCTGGCCTGCCGCCGCACGGGCGGCCGCTGGCGCGGCTTGCCCACCGCCCGGTGGGGCCGGTTCGCCATTCAGCCGGGGATAATCGCCGCCCGGTTCGGCCGGGGTGGTTCCCGCGGGGCCGGGCTGGCCGCCACCCGCGGCCGGTGCGGTCCCCTGCGGACCGGCGGCGCTGCCCGGAGAGCTGGCGCCGCCCGGCGGACCGGGATCGGCCAGGCCGTCTCCCGGCTCGGGCGCCGGCCGCGGCCAGGCCAGGAGGGCGCCACCGGCCAGCAGCGCCAGGGCGATGAGCGCCAGCAGCACGACCGGCGGGCGGCGTTCGGCCATCGTCACAAGCGCCAGCGCCAGCGCGGCCGCGACCAGCGTGAGGACGCGGGGATCCCGTGCCGGGGCGGGCAGCGAGAGCAGCGGGCCCGGCTCCCCGGTCGCCGGGCCCTTGATCCGGAAGACGAGCAGGCCCGCACCGAACACGATGAGCACCGATAGCAGCGCTACCCAGAGCGTGACGCCGGTGCCCGCGGCCCGCGCGATGATCACCGCGAGGATCGGCACCGATCCCATCGACACCGCGGTGGAGTAGGCCAGCCGTTCGCCCAGCCCGCTGGTGGGGCGGAGCACGGCGGCCCAGAAATACCCGGGCAGGACGGCCGCGGCCGCCGCCGCGAGCACCGCGCGGATCAGGTCCGCAAACACGAAACACCGCCGAACGTTGAGTCGGACTGCGGGCTCGCGCCGAGCCGCGCAGCGCACACACCGAAGAAGACGCACCGTACCTTATGCGGTCAACGCTTGAGTGGCAGCGGATTGCAGCACAACTTGGCAGTCCGGACGTGTCCCGCAAATCCCCGGCCTGCTGCGCGTCGCCCGCGAGCGCGGAGGCGGGCGGGCCTCGCCGCGATGCCTCACCCGCCAGCCGTCCAGCCTCCCCTTGACGTGTTTGATATCATCATGATATCAATTTACCTGACCACACCGATCAGAAGGAGGTCCCGGCGGTGGACTCGTTCACGGGCAAGCTCGCGGTGGTGACCGGCGCCGGTTCCGGCATGGGCCGCGAGCTTGCCCGCCAGCTGGCGGCGCAGGGATGCTCGGTCGCTGCGGGTGACTGGCACGCGGATGAGGTCACGCAGACCGCGGCCCTGGCGCGGGCGGGTGCCCCGGCCGGCGTCCGGGTCACCGGCCATGACTGTGACGTCTCCGACGAGGCCCAGGTCCTGCGGTTCCGGGATGAGCTGCTGGAGCAGCACGCCAGCGATCAGGTGGATCTTGTCTTCAGCAACGCGGGCATCGGCGGTGGCGAGAGCTTCGTCAAGAACTCCCGGGAGGACTGGGAGCGCACGTTCGCGGTCGACTTCTGGGGCGTGTACTACTGCGCCCGCGCGTTCCTGCCGCTGCTCATCGCCAGCGGCGACGGTGTCCTGGTCAACACCAGCAGCGTGTCCGGCTTCTGGGCGTCACTGGGCCCGGGCGCCCCGCACAGCGCCTACGCCACGGCCAAGTTCGCCGTGCGGGGCTTCACCGAGGCGCTCATCGAGGACCTGCGCAGCAACGCGCCGCAGGTCCGGGTCGCCCTCGTGATGCCCGGGCACGTAGGCACCGACATCATCGCCAACAGCCTGCGCGCTCGCGGCCTGCCGGACCCGGAGCACATGACCGACGCCCAGGTGGAGGGCCTGATCCCCGGTGACGCGCGTGCCAAGATGATCAGCGTCGGCCTGGTGCCCGAGGGCGCGTCGGCCGATGACCTGCGCCGGTTCCTGGTGCGGGCGACCGCCGACTTCCGGGACAAGGCACCGGTCAGCGCGGCCGCGGCGGCGACCGTCATTCTCAACGGAGTGCGCTCCGGGGCCTGGCGGATCCTCATCGGCGAGGACGCCAAGATGATCGACGCGGCGGTGCGCGCCAAGCCCGAGGCCGCCTATGACTACGCCGAGCTGTTCCGCGGGTTCACCCCAGGGCAAGCGACGGCAACGCCTGAGCAGTAGCGGCCAGCGAAGGCCCGGGCGGGCTGGCGCGGGCGGCGGGGCCGGTCAGCTGGGCGTGTCGAAGTTGACCGAGCTGTAGACGCGCAGCTTCCACAGCGCGTGCTCGCTGGTGATGGTCCGGATGGTGCCCGACCGGGCCCGCATCACCAGCGAATGGGACGTGGCGCCGCCGGCCCGGTACCGCACGCCCGCCAGCAGTTCCCCGTCGGTGATGCCGGTGGCGGCGAAGAACGCGTCCTCCGAGGCGACCAGGTCGTCGGTGGTGAGCACCTGCTTGAGGTCGTGGCCGGCGTCCAGGGCCCGCTGCCGCTCGGCCTCGTCGCGCGGCGCGAGGCGGCCCTGGATGGTGCCGCCCAGGCACTTGATCGCGCACGCGGCGATGATGCCCTCCGGGGTCCCGCCGATGCCGAGCAGCAGGTCAACCCCGGTGCCGTCGCGAGCGGCCATGATCGCGCCCGCCACGTCGCCGTCGGTGATGAGCTGTATCCGGGCGCCCGCGGCCCGGACATCGGAGATGAGCTGGGCGTGCCGCGGCCGGTCCAGGATGACCACGGTCACGTCCTGGGGTGAGCACGTCTTGGCCTGGGCGACCTTGGCGATGTTGTGCGCCACCGGCGCCTCGATGTCCACCACGTCGGCCGCTGCCGGGCCGGTGACCAGCTTGGACATGTAGAAGACGGCCGAGGGGTCGTACATGGAGCCGCGGGCGCTGACGGCCAGCACCGAGATCGCGTTGGGCATCCCGTTGGCGGTCAGCCGGGTGCCGTCGATCGGGTCCACGGCGACGTCGCAGGCGGGCCCGCTGCCGTCGCCCACCTCCTCGCCGTTGAACAGCATCGGCGCGTGGTCCTTCTCGCCCTCGCCGATCACCACCACGCCGTTCATCGAGACCGTGTTGATGAGCAGCCGCATCGCGTGCACCGCGGCCGCGTCGGCGCCGTTCTTGTCGCCGCGGCCCACCCACCGGGCGGCTGCCATCGCGCCGGCCTCGGTGACCCGGACAAGCTCCAGGGCCAGGTTCCGGTCCGGGGCCTGCCGTTCCGGCTCGGGGGCGGCGATGACCGTGGCGCCGGGTTCACCCGGCAGGGCAGCGGTGTGATCATCCGTCATGGCGGGCGCCTTCCCTCGAGGGCCAACAAACGGTCTAGAACGGCGCGCTGGGCTCGCCCGGATCTCCCGCATCCGGTGCCGCCGGGCCGGGCGTGGCCGCGGTGAGCCGGGCCCGGGCGCCTTCCAGCCAGTCCGAGCAGACGGCGGCCAGCCGCTCGCCCTGCTCCCAGAGTTCCAGCGACTCCTCCAGCGTGAGCCCGCCGCTCTCCAGCCGCCGGACCACGTCGGCCAGCCGATCGCGGGCCTTTTCGTAGGGGAGGGACGCAGGTTCGGTCACCGTGCCAACTTAGCCGGCGACGCCCCGTCAGCGCTCGGCCAAGCTGGCCGGGCAGGGCTCCCGGCCGGCTACGGCTCCCGGCCGGCGCGGGCTCCCTTCGCCGCCGCGGCTTTCGCCGCCGTCTCCGGCCGTGGCGGCTCCTTCTTTCCCGGTGCCGCCTTTGCCGCGGGTTTCTTTACCTTCGCCGCGGGTTTTTCCGCCGCGGCCCCCGGCTGCTCGGCCCGCACCGCGAGCTGGTCGTCGGCGAACCGCAGGGTGAGCCGCTCCCCGGCCGCGACGTCGGCGGCCTGCCGGACGACGGCCCCGTCGAGCCGCTGGACGATCGCGTAGCCCCGGCGCAGCGTGGCCGACGGCGCCAGGGCGAGCAGCCGGGCTCTGAGGTGAGCGATGTCGTCGTCGGCCCGGGACAGGCTTCCGGCCAGGCACCGGCGGGCCCGTTCGGCCAGCGAGGTCACCTGTTCCTGCCGCCGGTCGATCTCGCGCAGCGGATCGGCGAGCACCGGCCGGGATCGCATGCCGTCCAGCCAGGCTTGCTCGCGGTCCACCCTGCCCATGACAATCCGGCGGGCCCGGGACCGCAGCTGGGCGACGAGCGCGAGCTGCTCGGCCACGTCGGGGACCACCCGCCGGGCGGCGTCTGTGGGGGTGGAGGCACGGACGTCGGCGACCAGGTCGAGCAGAGGGGTGTCCTGCTCGTGCCCGATCGCGCTCACCACCGGGGTGCGGCAGGCGGCCACGGCGCGGACCAGGGTCTCGTCGGAGAACGGCAGCAGGTCCTCGATCGACCCGCCGCCCCTGGCGATGACGATCACATCCACCGCGGGGTCGGCGTCCAGGCGCTGCACCGCGGCCACGATCTCCTCGACGGCGAACGAGCCCTGCACGGCGACCTGCTCGACCCGGAACCGCACGGCCGGCCAGCGCCTGGCCGCGTTGCGCTGCACATCCCGCTGGGCCGCGGAGTCGCGCCCGCAGATCAGGCCGATGCAGCCGGGCAGGAATGGCAGCGGGCGCTTGCGTTCGGCCGCGAACAGGCCTTCGGTGGCAAGTGCCCGGCGCAACCGCTCCAGCCGCGCCAGCAGCTCACCGATGCCCACGGCCCGGATCTCGGTGGCGGCGAGGGAGAACGAGCCGCGCGCGACGTTGAAGTCGGGCTTGGCCCACACCACGACGCGGGCACCCTCGCCGGGCGGCGGGTCGGCCGCCTCCAGCACGGTGCGCGGGCAGATGACCCGCACGGAGACGGCGGCCACCGGATCGCGCAAGGTGAGGAAGGCGGTGCTGCCGCGCTTGGTCAGCTCGGCGATCTGGCCCTCGACCCAGACCCGCCCCAGCCGGCCGACCCAGTCACCAACCAGGCGCAGCACCGTGCGAACGGGAACGGGGGACTCCGCTGTGGTCTGCAAAGGCATGGCAACACCAAGGGTGCCACGTCGGCCGGACTATTCCGCGGTGATCTTCTCCAGGCGCCGCTCGAACAAGGTGATCACGTCGTCCCGGTGGGCGTGACCTTTCTCATACGCCAGCAGGGCGCGGAGCGTCGCGGCGTCGAAGCCGCGGAGCCTGGCGCGCAGCGAGGGGAGGGACATGCCGTCGTAGCCGTCCAGCGGCGGAGCGTCCGCGCCGGGCTTGGCCCCCGCGGCGGGCGCACTCGGCTTAGCCCCGGCGGGCGCGGCCTGGGCGGCTGGCCCCGCGGCGGTGGATGGCTTCGCGGGTTCGGTCGCAACTGCGGGTTTTGGCTGGGCAATTGGCTCTGCGGCGGCGGGTGGCCCTGCGGCGGCGGGCCGGCCGACGGGTTCGGCCCGGGTGGCCGGGCCCGCGCTGCCCGGCGAAGGGCGCTGCGGCGGAGGGTAGGAATAGGTGCGCTCGTGGGAGAGCGGCACGGCCGCGCTGCGGCCGTCGTCCAGCGTGTGCCAGCGAGATTGCGCCTGGGACTGGCCCTCCGGGGCGGTGCGGTCATACGGCCAGCCCGTTCCGGCCGCCCGGGCCCGGACCTTGTCGGCCGCCAGGAGCAACTGGCCGACCCCGGCGAAGACTGCCCGCAGCATCACGGCGGGGGCCTCTTTGATGCGGTCGTTGACCTGCGGGATGGGCATGGGTCATCTCTCCCTGGAGTTCGCGACCTAGGCGCCTGCCACCCTGCCCGGGCCCCCACCGGAGGCGGCCGATGCCCACGTACCTAAGTTCATTCTCCCTTCCAGGCCCGTTCACCGCAGCACCGGATGGCCAATTGTGCAAACTCCCTGCACGAACGGCAGCCCGCGCCGGGCTCCGGCTCCGGTCACCGCCTCCTCTACCATGAGAAGCATGCCTGTCAAGACCCGACGTGTCCTGCTTGCCAAGCCCCGGGGTTATTGCGCCGGGGTTGACCGGGCGGTCCAGGCCGTCGAGGTAGCGCTCGAGCTCTACGGATCGCCGGTCTACGTGCGCAAGCAGATCGTGCACAACACCCACGTGGTCGCCGGGCTGGAGAAGCGCGGCGCCATCTTCGTCGAGGAGACCGACGAGGTGCCCGAGGGCGCGGTGGTCGTGTTCTCCGCGCACGGCGTGGCCCCGGAGGTGCGTGCGGACGCCGACAAGCGCGGCCTGCGCACGATCGACGCGACCTGCCCGCTGGTGACCAAGGTGCACAACGAGGCGCGCCGCTTCGCGGCCCAGGGCTACGACATCCTGCTCATCGGCCACGAGGGCCATGAGGAGGTGGTCGGCACCACGGGGGAGGCGCCGGACCATATCCGCCTGGTCGACGGCCCCGGGCAGAGCGACGAGACCGAGGTGCGCGACCCGGCCAAGGTCGCCTGGCTGTCCCAGACGACGCTGTCGGTTGACGAGACGCAGCAGACCGTCGCCGCGCTCCGGAAGCGGTTCCCGCTGCTGGTCGACCCGCCGAGCGACGACATCTGTTATGCCACGCAGAACCGGCAGGCCGCGGTCAAGCAGATCGCCGCGGACTCGGACGTCGTGCTCGTGGTGGGGTCACGGAACTCGTCGAACTCGGTGCGGCTGGTCGAGGTGGCGCTTGACGCCGGGGCCGGGGCCGCCTACCTGGTGGAGGACGCGGGATCGATCCGCCCCGAGTGGCTCACCGATGCGGGCACGGTGGGGCTGACCAGCGGGGCGTCGGTCCCCGAAGACCTGGTCGAAGGCGTGCTGGCCCGCCTCGCCGAGAGCGGCTTCACCGACGTCGCGGACGTCGAGGCGGTTCCGGAGCGGATGCAGTTCGCGCTGCCGCACGAGTTGCGCCAGGCCAGAGCCGGCCGCCAGCAATAACCCACCCGCAGGCCGGCGGTGATGCGGCGTCGACGGGGTGTGGCTTGGCGAGGTGTGGCTTAGCGGGAGCGCGGTCCGGCGGGGGTGGGGCTGCTCAGCGGGAGCCGGATGCTTCGTCGGCGTCTTCCGGCGCGTTGGGCGCTGGCCGGTGCGTTCTCGGCCCGGGACCGGCGCTCTTCGCGCCGCCTGGGCCCCGGGGCGTGGGCGAGGCGGGCTTGGCGCTCCCTGGGCCTTTCGGCCCGTGCGCGGCGGGCGCTGTATTGCCTGGTCCCCGCCGTGCGGGACCGGCAGCCTGGACATCGCCCGGCCGCTTCGGCCGGTAACCACCGGCCCCGGGCCTGCCCGGCCGCTCAGGGCGGTAACGGTCGGCCCGGGTCTCGCCAGCCCGGGTCTCGTCAGGCCGGGTCTCGCCCGGCCGCTTCGGGCGGGGGGCGCCCGCCTCGGCGCTGCCCGGGTGCCGCGAAGCGCCCAGCGACGCCGTGCCGCCCAGCCCGAATTTGGCCGCCCAGGACGCCCAGGGAGCCCGGACCGGGGTGGTGCGCAGCTCCCGGCGCCAGGCCCTGACGGACCGCGGCAGCCCGCGGGGCCAGGCGATGATCACGGTCAGCAGCAGGCCGGCCAGCAGCCACGGGGCCAGGCTAACGAGCACGACAACGCTGCCCGCGGCGACCGACAGCATCAGGCTCCCGGATGCGGTCAGCGCCTGGACCACGATCAGCGCGCCGGAGAACAGCAGCGGCGGGGCGATCAAGACGGTCAGCAGGTCCGGGGGCCTGGTGAACCACGCGGCGAGGACGCAGCCGAGCACGAAGCAGATCCCGGCCAGCACGGTCCAGCCGGCCTCCGCGGCGCCCAGCAGGCCCACGAGGAACACCAGTGCCATGCCGAACACGGCGCCACGTCCGGTCAGCCGCGCTGCCGGGGTGGTCGCTTGCTCGGCCGGCCCGCTAGCGGGCTGCGCCATTGATACGTGTCATGACCAACTCGGGGGGTGGGTTCCCGCGGTCCGCGCCTGGCCCGCGAGAGGGTTCGGGTACTGCGCCGGTGAGGTCGCCGGGCTCCTCGGTGAGCTCGGCGTGATGGCCCGGTTCGGCCGGGAAGAGCGCGGGCGCCGACATGGTGCGCTCGGACCCGGGCCGCTCGGGCACGGCCGGGGCCGGTTCGGGCCCGGCCGGGACGGGTTCGGGTGCCTCGTCCTGCTGCCCGGGGCCGGCGGCGGTCGGTTCGGACGCGGCGGCAGGCAGGGATGCCGCGGCGGGCACGGCGTTCTCGGGTGCCGACATCGCGGTGAGCTCCGGGGCGGACAGGGGCCGGGCGGTCTCCTCCACCAGGCGCGGCACCTGCTGGCCGGTGTCGACGATGCCCAGTTGCTGCAACTCCCGTGCGCTCACCAGGACACGGGTTTCGAGCGTGCCGACGGTCTTGTTGTAGGCGGTCACCGTGCTGGTCAGCGCCCTGCCGAGCTGGTCCATCCGCTCGCCCATGCTGGAGATGCGCTCGTACAGCCTGCGACCGACCTCGAATACGGCGCGCGCGTTGTCGGACAGCGCCGCCTGCTGCCACGCGTACTGCGCGGTGCGCAGCAGCGAGATCAGCGTCGTGGGGGTGGCGATGTGCACCCTGCGGCCCACCGCGTACTCCAGCAAGCCCGGGTCCTTTTCCAGGGCCGGCGCGAGGAACGCCTCGCCGGGGATGAACAGCACCACGAACTCCGGCGCGGGGCTGAGCGCGGTCCAGTACGCCTTGGCGGCCAGCCGGTCCACATGGTCGCGCAGGTGACGGGCGTGCGCGCCGAGCCGTGCGTCGCGTACGCCGTCGTCGGCCGCCTCGGCCGCCTCCAGGTAGGCGGCCAGCGAGACCTTGGAGTCCACCACGATGTGCTTGCCGCCCGCGAGGTGGATCACCATGTCCGGGCGCAGCGCCCCCTCGCTCGTGGTCAGGCCGACCTGCTCGTCAAAGTCACAATGCGCGCTCATGCCCGCCAGTTCCACCACCCGGCGAAGCTGCATCTCCCCCCAGCGCCCGCGCGCCTCGGGCCGCCGCAGCGCCGTGACGAGGGCCTGGGTCTGGATCTTGAGCTCGTCCGAACTCCGCCGGGCGATCGTCACCTGCTCGGTGAGCGCGGCGTGAGACCGCTCGCGGGCCGCGTCGGAGTCGCGCAGCTGGGCCTCGACCCGGGTCAGCGTCTGCTTCAGCGGCTCGACAAGGCCCTCCACGGCCGCTTTGCGGGCATCCAGGTCACCGGCGGCCCTGGCGTTCGCCGCGCTGAGCCGTCCCTCCGCCATCTCCAGGAAACGCCGTGTGCTCGCGTCCATGGCCTGCGCCGAAAGGGCCTGGAAACGCTCGGCAAGCTGCCCATCCACCAGCGCCGTCCGCTGCTCGGCGGCGCGGGCCCGCTCCTCGGCCGCGCTGGTACGGGCGGCCAGGTCGGTCCGGTTGCCTGCCTCCCGGGACCGGGCCAGCAAGAAGCCAAGCGCGGCGCCCAAGAGCAGGCCGATGACCATTGTGAGTAGTGAGATCACGGTCATGTCTGAATACTTGCAGCGGGGACCGACAGTTCCCATTCGCCACGCGGGGCGGCCCGGTCAAGGGTGCCCGGTAGCGGGGCGATGGCGTAACTGTGCTGCTGCCGGAGCCGTCCGGGCGCCCTAGACTTCCGGGGTGAGCTTGTCCATCGGCATCGTCGGCCTGCCCAACGTCGGTAAGACCACCCTGTTCAACGCGCTGACGAGGGGCGGCGCGCTGGCGTCGACCTACGCCTTCGCGACCGTCAAGCCCAACGTCGGCGTCGTGGATATCCCCGACCCGCGGCTGGCCGTGCTCGCGCAGCTGTGCGACAGCGCCAAGATCATTCCCGCGACGGTCCGGTTCACCGACATCGCCGGGCTGGTCCGGGGCGCGTCCGAGGGCCAGGGCCTGGGCAACCAGTTCCTCGCCGCGATCCGGGAGACCGACGCGATCTGCCAGGTCGTGCGCGTGTTCAGCGACCCGGACGTGAGCCACGTGGACGGCGACGTGGCGCCCCGGCGCGACATCGAGACGATCTCCATCGAGCTGATCCTGGCCGATCTGCAAACGCTGGAGAAGGCCGTGCCCAGGCTGGTCAAGGAGGCAAAGGCCGCCAAGAACGCCGAACGCAGCCGGGCGGCCGATGCCGCCACAGCCGCGCAGCGGCTGCTCGACGAAGGGACGACGTTGTTCGCGGGCGCGGCGGGCGCCGGCATTGACCTGGCCGACTTGCGCGACCTGCACCTGCTGTCGGCCAAGCCGTTCCTGTTCGTGTTCAACTGCGACGCGGCGGCCCTGGAGGATATGGCGCTGCGAACGGCGCTGACGGAGCTGGTCGCGCCCGCGGAGCCAATCTTCATGGACGTGAAGACCGAGGCGGAGCTGGCCGAGCTGCCCGAGGAGGACGCCGCCGAGCTGGCCGCGGAGCTGGACCTCGGCGAGCCCGGGCTCGCCCGGCTGGCCCGGGCCGGCTTTCACACGCTCGGGCTGACCACGTTCCTGACCGCGGGGCCCAAGGAGACGCGGGCGTGGACGATCCCGATCGGGGCGACCGCCCCGGAGGCGGCCGGCGTGATCCACAGCGACTTCCAGCGCGGCTTCATCAAGGCCGAGATCGTCTCCTACGACGACCTGGTCGCCGCCGGGTCGGTGGCCGCCGCCCGCGCCGCCGGCAAGGCGCGCATCGAGGGCAAGGACTACGTCATGCAGGACGGCGACGTCGTCGAGTTCCGCTTCAACGTCTGAGCCGGGGGCATGCCCCGGGCTCCGCGGTAACGCGTCTGGCCCGCCTGCCCCGAGACGGGGCAGGCGGGGCCGCTGCGATCGGCACCGGCTGCCCCGGCGCCGTCGTACATCGGCCCTCGTGCGGCCTGCGCGGCTGGGCCCAGCACCGGCGGTTCCGTCGAACGCCGGCCGATTGCGGTGAGCTGCGGCCGCGCTCCGGCGCCTCGCGGGCGCGGTCGTGCCCACCTAACAGCTCATCCTGGCGCGCACCGTGGCGGGCCGCCATAGACCGGCACCCACACCCGTGGTGGGCCTGGGCCTACTCGCGCCGGTGCGGCGAACCGGCGCCGCCGGCCCTCCAGCCACGCATGCCACATGCGACCCACACGCCACATGCGCTCGCGGTGCCGAGGCCGGTTGCTGCCTCCAGGCGCCGGTGATCATGGCGTCGCTGTGGCTATGGCAACAGCAACGCCGTGAACGTGGCCGCGTCTAAGCTTTGTCACTCCATCTTCTCCTGCAACACTCGCCCCATGGGTGCTGGCTATCGCCGTCATGGCGACGGGGGTTTTGGCTGCTCCAACGACCACATCGCCATGATCACCGGCTGGCGCGGCGGTGAACTGGTGTCTACGAAGCGTCATCTGACCTGGCGGGATGTAACGGTCCGGGGCGACGCGCCAGGTGCGATTCTTCCCATATCTGCCCTGGTCAGCGACAATGTCCGAAGAACATTCGCACTCGGCCGGCGGCTGCGTCGGCCCGATCGGGCTGGGGGTCGCGCTGCTCAGGTGCTGAAAGGACTCCCCGGGCACCGCGTTTTGGCGCAGAATGGTGCCAACGGACACGGAGAGCAGCGTCAATCGTTGCCGTCCGTATGCAGGGAGGCCGGGGCGGACCGGGGCGGAGGTGCGGATGGTTCGTAGGTCAACCGTTGATCGCAGTCCGCAACCGACTGTATACAATGCGGGCAGTGACTCGGGGACCGGGGACCTAGCGCAAGGGAGCGGGGGGACGCGAGAGAACGCGCCCCCAGGCTGGCGCGGCGCTGGTGGACGCTGGCTGGTCTGGACATTCCGGGTTGTCGTCTGGCTGGTGTTGCTGGTCATCGGCTACCGCGGGGTGATGGCGATCGTCCTCAACGAGACTCCACCGGGCCATGCCCGGCCCACTCCTACGCCGACGGCTCCTTCGTTCCCCGTGGGGCTGGCGAGCGCGTACGCGATGCAGTTCGGTCAGGTGTATCTCAACGCCAGCCCGCAGACGGCGAATCAGCGGTCCGCGGAACTGGCGCAGTTCATGCCGCCGGGGGCTGCCTCTTCGCAACTGGGCTGGGACGGCTCCGGCACGCTGGCGTTGCAATCGGAGCAGGTCGCCGGCGTCAAGGTGCAGGACGAGCAGCACGCGGTGGTCACCTTGCTGGCGCGGGTGAACGGCGGGCTGATGGAGCTCGGCGTGCCGGTGTACGCGTCGTCCGGGGGGCTCGTGGTCCCCGGCGAGCCGGCCTGGCTGTCCGCGCCGAAACCCGTCGTGCCGCCATCGCCCGCGGTCGCCAATACCGACACGGCCACACAGGCGACGATGACGAAGCAGCTCCCTCAATTTTTCATTGCCTACGCCAGCGGGAACCAGGTCACGCTCAACCGGTTCCTGGAGCCCGGCGTCTCGCTGACCGGGCTGGGCGGCGCGCTCAGCTACGGGTCGCTGACCGGTGTCACCGTGCCGCTTGGCGGGTCTGTCCGCAACATTGTTGCTACGGTCGTCTGGGATATCCCCGGGCAGCCAGCCACGGGGCGGCAGACGGCAAAAGCCACGGCCGGGCTCGAAATGACTTACGCGCTCACCATTGTGCGGCAGCATGGGACTTGGTACGTACGGAGTATCGCCCCGTCTGTCGAGACCGGGGGACAGCCATGACCCCGCGCCCCGGCAATTGGCCCCATCCGCGGCCAAGACGCAATCCCCCTCACCCCGGAGTAGGCCGATGTTTCATGCACTGATCGCGGCTCCCCTGTCGCTCAACACGAACGGCCTGGTCTCGTACCTGCAGGGCCTCTTCGGGCCGCTGTTTCTGGGGATCGTCGGGATCGTGGCCCTGTTCTTCCTGTTCACGCGCGAGATCATCCGGTTCGTACAGTTCCTCGTACTCGCTGTCGCGATCGCTGTGATCTTCTACACCCCGAGCATCGTGCAAACCCTTGCTCAGGGCATCGCCCATGCACTAGGCGTCCACTGATCTGCCCCGGCATAAGGAGAGCAACCGGTGGAGCTGCCCACCTATACGAGCATCTGGCGGATTGAGAAACGGCTGTACAAGCTTTATGATTTCCGGCTGCCAATGCCCCTTCCGGTGGGCCAGATCGCGGTCTTTACCGCGATCACCGTTCCGTACGTTGTTCTGCTAACCGTTTTCGGGCTTCCGTTCAACCACGACCTGTTCTGGCTGTACGTGCTCCCGCCCGGGCTGCTCACCTGGCTGGCCACCCGTCCGGTGCTGGAAAGCAAACGCCTGCCCGAACTGCTCACGTCGCAGGCGCGCTACATCGGCGAGCCGAAGACCTGGTGCCGGATGGCACCGCTGGCCGAACAGGAGGACGTGCTCATCGTCGGGCGCGTCTGGCGGCGCGCCCCCGGGGCCGGTGGTGAGGTCGCCGAACCCGCGGCCGGCCGGCGGCCGGTGACCGCCCGGCCCGTGCAGCCGGTAACCGGGCAGGTTCGGCGGCCCATCGCCGCGGCGTCGGCACAACGGGCAGCGCTGGCGCAGCGCGCGGCGGCTGCCCAGCAGGGAGCGGCGGTGCAGCGCGGGGCTGCCCAGCGGGGACGGAGGCCGCCGGAACTGCCGCGGAGCAGGCGGGCGCGGCCGGTAGCCGCCCCCGGAACTCCGGTCACGGACCCGCGAGCGCGGGATACCGCCGCGGCCGTGGGCTACCCGGCGATTGCCCCGGACGCGGGGCCGGCCGGCCAGGTGCCCGCACGGGGCGCGGCAGGGCCGGTCGGGTACCCGCAGAGGGGGAGGTACCCGGAGACAGGAAGGTACCCGGAGGCGGTTGGCTACCCCGAGGTGGCGGTGGGGTACCCGGAACGGGTAGCGGATCGCGGCCCGGCCCGGCACGCGAAGGCGGCGGACGACGCCAGCCCGGCCCTGCATCACGAGGCCGCCCGGGATCACGAGCGGGCCGCGCCGCCCGCGGTCCGGGGCACCGCGGGACCGACCGGCTACCCGCAACCCACCGGCTACCCGCGGCCGGCCGGTTATCCGCAACCCACCGGATACCCACGGGCCGCCGGGTACCCAGCGGCCGAGGGCGGAGAACCGGCCGCGTACCGGACCGAACGGGAACCTGTGCCCACGGGTTACCCGGAGCCCACCCGGGATCCGGGTCCGGCTCAGCGCCCGCAGCCGGCGGAATCCGGCCAGCCCGGCAAGGCGCCCGGACGCGGCGGGCCCGGCGGAGGTCACGCGGGATCAGGGGCCGGCCCGGCAGCCGCAGGCCGCGGGCTCCAGCCCGGCGGAACCCCCACAGGCGGCGGGTCCGGCGACCCCCGCGCCGCGCCCGCAGGAGGCGGTCACGCCCCGTTCGGACGCCGTCCGGCGGCCGCAGGCGGGAGACGCGTCCAGCCCGGCGGGGCGTCCCGGGGCGGCGGACCCGGTCGCCCCGGCCAAGGTTTCTCCGGCTGCACGCGCAGCGGGCGTTGCCGGGCGTCCGGAGGTAGCCCCGGATACCGGGCCGGCGCGGCGCGATCCGGAACTGGCCGGGGAACTGCCGGGCCAGCGGGCTGCCGGGGGGCCTGGCCCGTCCCAGCGCGCGGCCGCGGCCAGCGCCGATCCGGCCGTCCAGCAACCGGCAGCGGGGCCGGACAGCCCGGCCGCGGGCCCCGCGGCACCCGCCGAACCCACCGCGCGCCCGCCCCGCCCGGTGCCCCCGGTCCGGCTCGTGCCGGCCCAGCGCTCCGTGGCCGGCCCGTCCCCTGCCCGTCCCGCCCCGCCCCGCCAGGCTCCCGAGGTGGAACGGGTGCTGGGCGGCCCCGGAGAGCAGCGTGGCACCGGGTGGCGCAGCCACGTCACGGTCGTGCCCGGCGGGCGCGGCCCGGGACGGCCCGACCACGAGAAAGAGGCGCGGGCCCGGGCGGTACTGGCCCTCGACGGCCCGCGCCTGGTCGTCGTGCTGGGCTGCACGGTCGGGGCCGGCCAGACCGTGACCACCCTGGTCCTCGCCGACCTGCTGGCCGGCCTGCGCGGCGAACCGGTTGCCGCGCTCGACCTGAACCCGGGGCCCGCGTCGCTCGCCGAACTGGCCGGCGTGCCGGCCACCACGGTCAGCGCGCTGGTGGCCCGTCCGCCCGGTGCGCACGTAGCCCATGCGGGTCCCGCAGGGCAGGCCGGCAACGCAGCTTCCGTAATGCATCGTGGTGGGTCGCGCGCGCGGGGGCGTCTCGACGTGATCTGCCAGGACGCGGCAGCGGGCGGCCAGGGCGATGCGGCCGCCGACGGCATGGCAGCGCCCGCCAGCTTGCAGCACAGCAGGATGCTCGACATCCTGGCGAGCCGCTACCCGCTCACGCTGGCCGACCCGGGCGCGTCCTCGGTGGCCAAGGTCCTCACCGCCGCCGACCAGCTCGTGCTGGTCGCCCCGGCCAGCGGCGACGCCGCCCAGGCCGTGTCGATGACCTGTGAGTGGCTGGGGGGTCACGGCCACAGCGCGCTGGCCGCGCACTCCATTGCCATGATCAACGGGGTAAGCCGCCGCAGCGTGCAGCACGCCGAACAGGCCGAGCTTGTGCTGCGCGGCCGTTGCCGGGCCATCGTCCGGGTGCCCTGGGACGATCACCTGGCCGAGCCCCAGGCCGAGCGGGGCATCCGGGCCAGCCTGCAAGCCCCGGGCGGGCCGTCCCGGCTGGAGCGGCTGCACCCGGCGGTGCTTCAGGCGTACACCGCGCTGGCCGGGGTGCTGGTGAGTGCGCTGGCGGTCGGCCCGGCGCGGCGGAGGGCGGCACGTTGAGCGCGCGGACCCGGCGGCGCAGCCGGATGAGCGTGCGGTACTTCGATGACCGCATTCTGCTCACCGAGACCCATGCCTGGGGGTACTACCGGCTGCCCACGCACGCGTATGAGTTTCTCACCCCCGGTGAGCGGGAGGCGCTGGCGGTCAACATCACGGTCGCGCTGTCGGCGATCCGGCTGCCCGACACCGAGGTGCACCTGCGGGTGGCGCATCGCTCGTACCCGGCGGCGGAGTGGGCGGAACGGCTGGATCACACCTCTGACGGCGGCCCGGGGTGGCGGGACTACCTGCACGAGATGTACCGGCAGGTGTGGGAGAAGGACTTTTGGTCCAAGGAGGTCTACCTGGGCGTGCGGCTGGGCCAGCGGGGGATGCGGGCGCAGCTGTCCGGGGGGGTGTTCGCGCAGTTCATTAACGCCTACCGGGGCAGTGAGCAGGCGCTCGGCATCAATGACGAGGCGGTGCCGGCGGCGGAGATCAACCGGTGGACCGACCAGGCCGAGCGGCTGGGCCGGACGCTGGCCGGCAGCGCGCTGGGGGCGCGGCACGCCACCAACGAGGAGATCGCCTGGCTGTTCCGGCATGCGCTGGCCGGCTCGCTGCCCGATGCGCCGCCGTCGGCGGCGCGCCGCCGCAAGTGGGGGCAGGGGGAGATCGAGGCGCTGCTGGAAGGCCAGGTGCACAACGGGCGGACGATGCTGCACCTGGAACAGCCCGGCGGCGAGTCGTGGGTGGCGTTCTTGTCGTTCTCCCGGTTCCCCGATGTGATGTCGTTCCCCGAGGGGGAGCCGTGGCTGCATTTCGCCGACTCGCTGCCGTTCGCGGTGGAGATCAGCTCGCGGATGAAGCTGATCTCCCCGGCCAAGGCCAGCAAGGACGTGGGCCGGCGGCTGGCGCACGCCCGGGACATGGACGCGCACATCCGCGAGGCGGGGGTCGACTTGCCGCTGGCGCTGGCCGAGCAGATCGAGGCCGCGCGGCTGCTGGAGCACGGGATCACCAAGGAGCGGCTGCCGTTCGTGTACGGCTGGCACCGGCTGGCCGTGGCCGCGCCGACCAGGGAGCTGTGCCAGCGGCGGGTGGAGGCGCTGATCGAGCACTACCGGGACGCCGCCATCGACGTGGTCAACTCCACCGGGGACCAGTTCGCGCTGTTGCGCGAGTCGCTGCCGGGGGAGGGGGTGCACCTGTCGTCGTACCTGCAGCGCCAGCCGCTGTACACGATCGCGGGCGGGGTGCCGACGGCGACGGTGGCGCTGGGCGACCAGCCCGCGGGCGGGATGGACGGCCACCACCTGGGCGCCGTGGACCGCCAGGACGACGACAGGAGCTGGGTCGGCCCCTACATCGGTGAGGCGCTGGGGCGGGCGCGGTCGATCGTGCACTTCGATCCGCTGCTGGCCGCGGTGCGCAACCGGCCGACCGCGGTGGCGATCACCGGTGAGCCCGGCGGCGGCAAGACCACCCTGGCGCTGCTGCTGATCCTGCAACTGGCGTTGCGCGGGGTGACGATCGCGGTGATCGACCCGAAGGGCGACGCGGAACCGCTGGTGCAGGTGCTCCAGGCGCGCGGCCGCAAGGCCCGGGTGCTGCCGCTGGGTTCGGCCGCGCCGGGGCTGCTCGATCCGTTCTCGTTCGGCGACGACCTGGCCGAGAAGCGGACCAGGGCGACCGAGACGCTGCGGTTGCTGTTGCCGCGGATGAGCGAGGAGCGGGAGTCGGCGATGATCCAGGCGGTGGCCGCGGTCGCCGACCGGGACAAGCCCAGCCTGGGCAAGGTGGTCCGGCACCTGGAGGCGTCGGCGGATCCGGCGTCGAAGAACCTGGGCGCGGTGCTGCGGGGCATGTCGGAGATGCGGCTGGCCCGGCTGTGTTTCGCGCCGGCCGGCGGGCAGCGCATCGACGCGGCCGGCTGGACCACGGTGTTCACCCTGGCCGGGCTGACGCTGCCGGACGCCAGCGTGGGCCGCGACGACTTCTCCTACGAGCAGCGCCTGTCGGTAGCCCTGCTGTACCTGGTCTCCCAGTTCGCGCGCAGATTGCTGAACGGGATGGACCGCCGGCTCCCCAAGGCGATCTTCCTCGACGAGGCGTGGGCGATCACCTCGACCCCGGAAGGGGCCAAGCTGGTGCCCGAGGTCTCGCGGATGGGGCGCTCGCGCAACACCGCCTTGATCCTGGTGTCCCAGAACGCCGGGGACCTGCTGAACGAGCAGGTGACGAACTGCCTGTCCGGGGTGTTCGCGTTCCGCTCCTCCGAGCGGGTCGAGGTGAGCAACGTCATGGCGCTGCTCGGCGCCGAGCCGACGCCGGAGCACCTGGCCGTGCTGCGCGGCCTGGGCAACGGCGAGTGCATATTCCGCGACCTGGAGGGACGGATCGGCCGGATCGGCATCGATCTGATCTCCGACGAGATGCGCCGCTGGCTGGACACCAACCCCACCCGCGGCCGGCCCACCGACGACCCGCCGGTCCGGGACGCGGTACCGGAGCCAGACCCGGCGCTCGCGCCGGCCGTGGCGCCGGGCCAGGACCGCGGGCGGCACGCAGCAGGGCGCTCCGACCGGGCGGAGCAAAAAGACGGGGAAGACCGCGCGGCCGGGGCCGCGCCCACGGCAGGGCCGGGGAGCCCTGCCGAGAGCCGGGGAACACCGCCAGCGGGAGGTGAGGCGCCGGGAGCCTAGCCGCCCGCGGGCGAGTCCGCCCGGAAACCCATCTACCCCCGCTTTCTTCCCCGAAGTTCCACCGCCCCTGCCAACCGACGTCCCGGAGACCCGGATATGTCCACGTCTCACCCGTCGCCCCGCTCAGACCGCCGGCCGCGGCCATCCCGCCGCAGCTCTGATGAGCTCTGCCGCACACCACCACCCCCAAGACCGGCCGGCGTTTCCCCGCCGTCGTCCGGTTCCTGCTGGTGGCCGGAGCGGCCGCGGCGCTCCTTGGCCTTCCCGCCGCGGCAGGCGCCGCGGTGTTCCCCGCCCACGCCGGCTCGGTAACCCGCCCGGCCCACGTCGCCGCTCCCACCGTCCCGGGCGCCGCCGAGTTGCCCGGGCAGCCGGTGGCTCCCTCGGGGGGCATCTGCTCGGTGCCGGGGATCGGCGACATCGGCGGCCTGCTCGGCTTCTGCGCGCAAGGCTCCAGCGGGCTCATCGGCGACCTCAACAACATCTGCCAGCCCTCGGTGCCCACCCCCGAGCCGGCCACCGGCGGGATCGACGCGCTGATCAGCCCCGCACCCGGCACCACCGGCAGCAAGCCGCCCGCCACCCTGTACGACCAGTACGGCATGGCCGGGCAGTCCTGGGCCGCCTACGACCTGCAATGCTCCGACATGGCCTCGCTGGTGGGGAACAACATCGCCGGGGTGGTCTTCGACGCGGCCAAGGCCATGGACCGGGTGACGATCACCGTGTACCAGTCCGCGGCCGGCAACGGCATCCTGACGTGGCTGACCGGCTCGGTCGACCGGCTGGTCACCAGCCTCGGCAACGCGATCTACTTCACCTACCTGGCGCCGGTGGTCATCCTCGGCGCGATCTGGCTGGCCTGGCAGGGGCTGATCCGCAAGCGGGCCAGCCGCACCATCGAGGGAACGCTGTGGATGGTGATCGCGTGCGCGGCGGCGATCTGGCTCATCGGCCGGCCCGCGGACTTCACCGGAGCGGGCGCGGCGGTGTCGAACGGCATCACCCAGGCGCTCAACGTCGCCTTCGCCAAGCTGCCCGCCCCGCACTCAGCCAGCTGCGTCCCGCTGGGCAAGACCGACCCGCAATCGTCGCCGCAGGCCAACTACGGCTACACCGCGGGCAACAGCATCGTCGACACCAACGCCAACGAGCTGTGGACGGTGCTGGTCTGCAAGCCGTGGCTGGACGGCGAGTTCGGCACCATGAGCTACGCCACCGGCAAGGGCGCCCCGACCGTGGTCAACACCTACGGGCGGCAGCTGCTGTGGGCGCAGGCAATCGCCGTCAACGAGAAACAAACGACGAACGTCATCCAGGCCAAGCAGGACGCCTTCGTCGGGCCTGGCCGCCGCGCTCAAACAGAAAGACCCAGGCGTCTACCCGATGTTCCAGGGCAAACAGTGGACCACCCGGCTGGAGATCGCCTTCACCGCCCTGTTCGCCGCCCTGCTCGCCGGCGTGCTGGTGCTGCTCATCGCGATCACCCTGATCCTGCTGAAACTGGGCTTCCTGCTGCTGCTCGTGGCCGGGCCGTTCTTCCTCATCATCGGCACACATCCCGGGTTCGGGCGGGTCATCGCGCTGCGCTGGGGTGAGCTGCTGATCGGCGTGCTGCTCAAACAGGCGGCCATCGCCGTGGTGCTGTCCGTGCTGCTTTACGCCTACTCGCTGATCATGGGCACGAGCGACACCGTGCTGCCGTGGGCGCTGAAGATCCTCATGATCTCCCTGGTCACTGTCGCGGTGTTCATCTACCGCAAACCGTTCACGCACCTGTTCTCCGCCGTCGGCTACGGCGTGATCGGCTCGCGGGACGCCGCCGAGACCCAGCTATCCCGGGCGGCCAGCAGCGGCGGCCGCAACACCGTCGACGCCGCCACCGTGGCCGTGCCCGGCTTCGCCGCCTACCGGGCGGCCCGGTGGGCGCGGCGCAACCCGGCCCAGGCGGTCGGCGTGGCCGCGCAGGTCGCGACGGCGGGCGCGGCGGCCGGGGCGGCGGGTGCCGCGGCGGCCGCGACGGCCAACGGAGCCGCCGGTGGCACCCAGGCGGAGGCCGCCGCCGCCGAGGCCGGCCAGGACGGCGCGGCACAGCCAGGCGCACGGGGTACCGGGGCGAGCGGGGGGACCGGGGCGAGCGTCGCCGCGAGGGGACGGGCGCGGGCCGGAGAACCCGCGGCCGCCAACGGCCGCACCCCGCCGCCGCTCGACCTGCCGTCCCGGACCGACGAGAACCCGTCCCGGCCGCCGTCCGGCTGGGCGCGCAGCGGCACGAACGGCTCGCTGACCCCGCCACGGTCGGCGTCCCCGTCCGGTCCCGCGGGCCCGCTGGCCAGCGGCGGGAACGGGCACCCCGGCGCGCCCCGGCCCGTGCCGGGGCAGGCGCCGCCCGCCGCGCCCCGCGCCGCGCCCCCCGCGCCGAGACAGGCGCCCGCCGCGCCGAGACAGGTGCCCCCCACGTCAAGGGCCGCCCCGCCGCCCCGTCGGGCCGCGCCCCCGCCGGCGGCCGCCCCACGGCCGCCGGCCCGGCACACGGCGTCCCGGCATCCGGCGGCGCCCGCGCCGCGCGCGGCGCCCCGGGATCAGACCGCGGCGCCGCCCCGCGGTGCGCCAGGCCCGCTGGCGAGCCAGCCAGATGACCCGGCCAGCCGCAACCCCTTCTGGCTGCGCCCGCTGCGGCGCCGTAAGTAGCGGCTGCCGCGATGGACCTGACACCGGGCCAGCGCAGGGCGGTCTTCGCCGGGGTCGTCCTGGCCCTCGCCGCGCTGGGCGCCTTCCTCATCATCCCCGCCCTGCGTTCCAACGGCGGGGCCCAGGGCCGGCCAGCGGCCGCCTCGCAGCCGTTGCGCAGCACGCCGCCCGCGCCCGCGCCGGCCACCCCCGGCGGCCTGGGTGGCGTCACACCGTCCGCCGGGACCGGAGCGAACATCTACCAGTGGCTTCCGTTCAGCCAGGCGGGTCTGACGGCGGCGGCGAGCGTGGTGCGGCAGTTCGCGGCGGACTACTCCACCTACAGCTACACCGAGAGCGCGGCCACCTTCGTGAGCCGCATGCGCGGCCTGATCACCGCCCAGCTCTCGGTCACCCTGGCGCGGGCCTACGCCACGCCGGGGGTGGCCCAGTTGCGGGCCAAGCAGAAACAGGTCTACCGCGGGACGGGCCGGATCACCTCGCTGCGCGCGTTCGGCTCGTCCAGCCTGACGTTCCTGGTGGCGGTGGCGCAGAAGGTCACCGGCACCCAGGGCACCAGCCAGAACACCATCGACTACGCGGTGACCGTTACCGGGGCGGGAACCAACTGGCAGGTCGATGATGTCGAATACGCCTCGGCGGGGAACACGTGAGGTGGCAGCCGAGCGGGCCTGGCGCGGGGCGTGCCGCGGCGGTCGGTGCCATCGGCTGCGCGGGCCTGCTGGTGCTGGCCCTTGCCCTGGCCGGGGCGGGGATCGTCGGCGGCAGCATGTTTTTCGCGGCCGGGCAGGGGTGCAGCGCCACCACGAGCGCGGTCACCACGGCGGTCCAGCCCACGCCGAGCCAGGCGGGGCGTAACTCCATACCGGCGAACTTCCTGCAACTCTTTCAGCAGGTAGGCCGGTTCTACGGGGTTCCCTGGACGCTGCTGGCCGGCATCGGCGAGGTGGAATCCGACGACGGCCGGTCCAGCCTGCCCGGGGTGCACAGCGGGCAGAACGGGTTCGGCGCGGCGGGCCCGATGCAGATCGGTATCGGCGGTGCCTCCGGGAACACCTGGGGCGGTGCACCGGTCCACCCCGCGAGCGAGCACGTCAGCGGCGTGGCCACGGACTTCAACCACGACGGGATCGCCAGCGTCTACGAGCCCGCCGACGCGATCGCGGGCGCCGCGAAGTACCTGCTGGCGCACGGGGTGCTCACCGACCCCAGCGGCGCCATCTTCGCCTACAACCACCTCGTCTCCTACGTGCAGGCGGTGCTGCACTGGGCGGGCATCTACGCCGGCGGCGCGTTCACCGTCACCGCGGCCACGCCCGCGGCGCAGCAGTGCCAGAGCAGCCCCGGCCAGGCGAGCACCACGGTGGCCAACCGGGCGGTCGCCGCCGTGATCGCCTTCGCGCGCCAGCAGATCGGCAAGCCGTACCAGTGGGGCGGCACCGGGCCGGACGCGTTCGACTGCTCCGGGCTGGTGATGATGGCCTACCGGGCGGCCAACATCGACATTCCGCGCACCTCGGAGGAACAGTGGGCCTGGGGGCCGACGGTGCCCGCGGGTCACGAGCAGCCAGGCGACCTGGTGTTCTTCGCGGGCTCCGACGGCACGCCTACCTCGCCCGGGCACGTCGGGCTGGTGATCGGGCAGGGCGAGATGATCGAGGCATACTCGACAGGATTCCCGATCCGGATCTCGAAATACGGCCCGGGCGGCGCCCCCGGCGACACCACCGTCGTCGGTTTCACCCGCCCCTGGGCACACTCCGGCATCAGGCTGACCAGCATGCAGACCGGCGGCTGATCGGGATGTAGGTGCCGGCGTGTCGCAGCAGCGCGTGTTTGCTCGGCGAGCCCTCGACCGAGGCGACTTCGCCGATCACGATGTGGTGATCTCCGCAGGGGTGGGCTGCGTGCAGGCGGCAGCCAAGCGATGCGACGGCGCGTTCGATGACTGGCCCGAAGTCGCCGGCGTGGTGGGGTATGCCCGCGAACTGTGCTGCTCCTGGCGGGCGGGTTCTGTCGGCGAACCTGTCGGCAAGGTCCGTCTGGTCGGATGCCAGGACCGAGAAGACGAACCTCTCGGCGGTGCGCACGAACTCAAGTGCGCGTGAGTTGTTGGCTAGGCAGACGCTGATGAGCGGTGGCTGGAGCGAGATCGAGGTGATCGAGCTGATCGTGGTCGCGTGGACGGCGTGGCCCGAGTGGGTGGTGAGGACTCCGACAGGCGCCGGCACTGAGCCGAACAGTTCCTTCAAGTCGATTGGTTGCTCTGGGGCTGGAGGCAGCGGGAGAGTGAGCGGATGCAGGTCGGGTTCGACCCAGCGGTCGCGCCCTTCGGCCAGGCGTCCGGGGCTGTAGTAGCGGCTGAGTATGGTCTTGTCGAGCAGTTCGGGGGCGCTGTGAAGGTCATCGACGGTGGCGATCAGGTCGAACCACGCCTTCGTGATCGTCAGGTGGAACGCCTCCGGGCGTCCAGCCCGAGTGGCTATTTGCCTGATGCCGCTGATCATGCGCTGGAGCCCGTCGTCGGTGCCGTAGTGATGCGCGAGGCCCCAGGCGATGTGGACGTGATGGGCGTGGGGGAAGTCGGCTGATTCGATGGTGCCGGCCTCGAATGCGGTCATGAGTTCGGATTGGTTCATGGTGTTGATCCCGTTTCGGCGTCGATGTAGTATGAGTTCGTAATATACGGGATGGTAATAATGATCGCAACGACTCTTGAACGCTCCGCGCACCTGATCGGCTCCTACCTCGACCGGACGGTCGGAGAGCTGGGCATCACCCAGGCCGAAGCGCACGTGCTGCTCGTGCTCTCCCAGGGTGGGCCGGTACCGATCGGAGCGCTTCATCGCGCGTTCGGTCACAAGCCCTCCACGCTCACCAACGTCGTTGACCGGCTTGAGCGCAGAGATCTCGCCCGCCGTGAGAGCAACCCCGGCGACCGCCGCTCGGTGCTGATCCGGCTGACCGGCCCCGGAGAAGACGCCGCGGACCGGGTGCTCGCAGCACTGACCTGCCTGGAGGATCACATGCGCGCGACCGTCGCCCCCCGCGATATCGAGGGTGTCGAGAACGTTGCCCGCGCGCTCGCGGCGGCCGTGGATTCGCTCGGCTCGGAGGAGTAGCCGGTTGCAGCTCACTCCGTTCCGCATCGAGCGCTACCTGGCTGAGTTTCAATCGTGTTATGGCCTCGGCCGGGTTTGGAAGATCGGCCATCCAATTTCGGTTTGCCACAACGACTCGTCTGGGGTATCGGAGGGGCCGACGAGGTAGTACTCACGAATCGGCCCGTCGACCGCGAGCGCGTGCTGGGTCACGTACTCGGCGAGGGCGCCGTAAGTCCGGTCCACCTCGGTATTGGAACCGAAGTGGACCGTCATTGCCAGCTCTGCCGGTGGGATAATGGTCGTGCTGACGCGTCCAACCGGCTGCGGCAACGGGTCGCACGGAAGGAAGATCGTGACCCGTCCCCGGCCCTCGGTGAATAGCTCTGTGTCGTAGATGCCCCCGAGCGGCCCGGCCGGGGTGATGTCCTGGGCGGACAGGGTGGCAGCCACTTCGCCCATGGCTCCCCGGTACCAGGCCACAACGTGGGCCGTCTCAACAATGTCCGTGATGACAGCGGCGGGCGTGGCGGCGACATGACGGTGATCGATCGGGACGCTGGTGTCCTGGGGGCGATCCAGCAGACCCCGGAGGGATGCGACTGTGTCTTGGGTCCGAGCCAGGTTGGACTCGAGCCGGGCCAGATGGTTGGAGATCACCCGGTTGCGGGTCTCGACGTCGGGAGCGTGGAGCACAATCTGGATGTCCTGGAGTGGCATGTCCAGGTCGCGGAAGCGGCGGATGACCTGCGCCGTGACGATCTGCTCAGCGGCATAGCGCCGGTACCCGCTGTCTAGGTCCACTTCGACCGGCTCCAACAGGCCGAGCTCGTGGTAGTGGCGAAGCATCTTCACGCTCAGGTGCGTGGCCCGGGAGAAGTCGCCTATGGGCAGCGTCGAGGCCATCAAAGCAGTGTGACCCTCCCCCTATGGGAGAGTCAAACGCCAAATCCGACCTTGACCCTCCCACCGCGGGAGGAAAGAGGCTGCCCATCAGAGCAACGCCCGTATCCCGTCAACAACGGAAAACAGCGAGACAAAGGAGGACTGAGATCCATGAGGCTACTTGGGTTGGATCACATCGCAATCATCGTGCGCGATATCGACGAAACCGTCGCCCGGGCGGGCGACACCGTTGATGGCAGAGCTGTCGGCGAGCGTCTTCGCGGCGGCGACATCGACCTGCAATTTTTGCTGTTCGGTGAAACGCGCCTGGAGTTGATTGAGGTCCGCGCTGCCGGTTTCGGCATGCCGAAGCTCAAGGATGGCGAGACTGCGGTCGTCGGCCATCTCGGATATGAAGTCGACAACCTTGAAGACGCCAAAGCCGAACTGACCCGCCGAGGGGTCGTCTTGCAGGGCGAGTTCGAGACCGACGAGGTCCGCTCGATCTTCACGGCGCCGGAGACGACGTTCGGCTTGACCCTGCATCTCATGGAGCACAAGGGCCGCGGGACGGGCGCGTGAGCGCCGAGGGGTGGGCCGATCACCCCGGGGGCATCCAGCTCTGGGCCCAAGACGGCCACCTTTGAAAGAAAGGGTATAGTACACAAGTGTACTAACCCCGGAGGTGGGTCGTGGGTTACCTGCTTCGCATGTCCGATGAGATACACGACTGGCTGATCGGTCTTCGCGGGGGTGCCCCAGCGGCGGCCAGGCGCGTGGGACAGGCGCTGACCGCGCTGATGACCGAGGGCGCCGGCCTCGGCCCTCCGCTGGTGACCTCGGTGGGTCCCCCGCCGCCTGAGGATCTGATCGCTGCCCTCGATGAGTCCTATCAGGACAAGCTGGCCTGGCTGACCGCCGTGCGGCAGCGACTCGATCGGCTGCGGCGGCTGCCCGGAGCCATCGAGGAGGAGCGTCAACTGCGTGAGCAAGCTCAGCAGTTGCAGTCCGGCCTTGACGCCTTCAGGGCGCGCAGGGAGGCCCTGAAGGCGACGTACGCGGCGGCGGAGGCAAGCCTGCGGGTTCAGCGGCTTCTGGCAGAGTCCGGCCAGGCCGGTGGCGAAGGCAGCAACGATCAGGACAGGCTTGCCGAGGCGGCGGCCAAGGTCCGGGACGTCACCGCCGAGATCGAGCGCGAACTGGGCGTCGGCGCCCCGCCAGAAGGCCTGATGGAACTGTCGCCCGGCCCGCCCGGCGACATCGACATCCTGTTTGCCGTCGAGCCCGCTGGCGCCGCGCTGCTGCTCGCCGTGCTGGAGGGACACGAAGCGGCGCGCGATCAGCACCAGGAGGCCGTCGCGCTGTCGGCGGAGGTGCTGCAACAGGTGCGGGCGGGCGACGCGCCCGAGGCGGCGGCCCGGGCCTACGACGATCCGCAAGCATTCCTGACGGAGTTCTTTCCCGGCGACGCAGGCGACGTCATCAGCGGCGCGGCCGCCCTGGCGGCCAGGAACCACGCCCGCACGCTGGCGGAGCAACGCACCCGGCTGGGCCTGTCCCAGGCCGAGGTTGCCCAGCGGATGGGCGTTCGGCAGGAGCGGGTCTCGGCCATCGAGCGCGCACAGCAGGGCGCCATGGAGGTCCGCACGCTGGCCGCCTACGTCGAGGCGCTCGGCGGCCGGCTGCGGCTCGTCGGGGAGTTCGGCGGGGAAGACATCCCGCTTCGCTGACCACGCTCGACTCTGCTCAGGCGCAGCACCGGGCCGTCACGGCGTCTGGGCCGGGCCGCGGTTGAACAGGGCCCGGGCCCAGAGGAAGCCGGCCAGCGTGAGCCCGGCGCACCATGCGACGGCGATGACGCCGGTGCTCCCGATGGGCGTGCCGAGCAGCAGCCCGCGCAACGTCTCGATGACCGGGGTGAACGGCTGGTGCTGGGCGAACCAGCGCACCCCCGCGGGCATCGAGGCGGTCGGCACGAAGGCGCTGCTGATGAACGGCAGCACCACGATGATCAGCGACAGGCTGTTGGCGCCCGCCGGGGTCTTCGCCAGCAGCCCGAACGACACCGTCAGCCAGGTGAGGGCGAAGGTGATGAAGGCGAACACGCCGGCCGCGGCGATCCACTCGACCGGCGTGGCGGTCGGCCGGAAGCCGAGCGCGACGGCCACGGCGACGACCAGCACGCCGCTGATCAGGGCGCGGATGAGGCCGCCGAGGACCTGGCCGGTCAGCACCGAGGTACGGGCGATGGCCATGGTCCGGAACCGGGTGATGATGCCCTCGGTCATGTCCGTGGACACGCTGACCGCCGTCATCTCGGCGCTGGCACAGCCGGTCAGCACGATGACCCCGGGCGTGAGGTAGTCGACGTAATGGGCGCCGGCCGGGACGACGGTGCCCAGGCCGGCCCGCAGGGTGTTGCCGAACACCCCCACGAACAGCAGCAGGTAGAAGACGGGCAGCGCCACGCTGGTGATGGTCATCATCGGGTAGCGCATCGAGTGGCGGAAGTCGCGGCGCAACATCGTGCCCGAGTCGCGTACCGCGTAGCCGAGCGTGCTCATGCTGAGATCTCCTGTTCCTGCTGAGGGTGGCCGGTAAGGGCGAAGAAGACGTCGTCGAGGTCCGGGGTGTGCACCGTGATGCCGTCGGCGCCCAGGGTTTGCGGGCCGAGCCGGTCGAGCACGGCCTTGACGGACTGCGGGGTGCCGTCCGCCGGGACCCGCAGGACCAGCGCGCCCTCGTCGCGGGACCCCTCGCGCAGGACGCTGGCCGCGCGCTCGAGCTCGGCATGGCCGTGGAAGTGCAGCTGGATGTGCCCGCCCGGGATCCGCCGTTTGAGCTCGTCCGGGGTTCCCTCGGCGACCACGCGGCCACGGTCCAGGACCGCGATGCGGCCGGCGAGCTGGTCGGCTTCGTCCAGGTTCTGGGTCGTGAGCAGCATGGTGACGCCGTCGGCGGCCAGGTCGCGGATGATCTGCCACATGGTGCGCCGGCTGCGCGGGTCCAGGCCGGTGGTCGGCTCGTCGAGGAAGATGATCCGCGGGTCGCCGACGAGTGTCATCGCCAGGTCGAGCCGGCGCCGCATGCCGCCGGAGTAGGTCGCCGCGGTCTTGCCGGCCGCGTCGGCCAGATCGAACCGGCCGAGCAGGTCGTGCGCGCGGCGGCGCCCCTCGCGCTTGCCGAGATGGTTCAGGTCGGCCATCAGGATCAGGTTCTCCGCGCCGGTGAGCAGCGCATCGACGGCGGAGAACTGGCCGGTGACGCCGATCGCGGCGCGGACCGCGGCCGGCTCGGCGGCCACGTCATGGCCGGCCACCTGGATCTGGCCGCCGTCGGCGGCGATGAGCGTGGACAGGATCTGGACCGTGGTGGTCTTGCCGGCCCCGTTCGGGCCGAGCAGGGCGAAGATCGTGCCTTCGGCCACGGTCAGGTCGATGCCGTCGAGCACGACATGGTCACCGAACGACTTGCGCAGTCCGGTCACCGCGATCGCGGGTGGGCGTGCGGGAGCACTCATGGTTCGCTCATTTCGCTGGTAGATGTTGTGCTGGCGGCCCGTTGCAGGGCGTGCCGGTACGCCGTGGGAGGGCGTAGTGGTATACCGGCTCGCGCCCACGCGGGCGCGCAGCGCGGGGAAAGCAGAGCCGTGATCGGTTAGCGGTGCGCTATGGGGTCAGATGTCGAGGTCTTCGATCGGCGGCTGCGCGGCGACCGAGGCGACCACGTCGTAGAGCTCGGGCGGGACGAGGTCACGCAGCGCCTCGACGGTGTCGGCGACCTTGAGGGTGGCCTCACCCGATATGTAGGTCCGGGTCGGGTTCGGGCTCCAGTCGCCGATCCAGCCCCGCCAGCCGGTCGTCCACTTGTCGCCGTCCGGCGTCGTCCACTGGGGTGAGCGTTCGGTGTGCACCACGAACTTGCCGCTGCGGCTGCGGTACACGCGGATGGTTTCGGTCCTGGTGTTGTTGGAGCGCTGCCACTCGCCGAGCAGCATGCCGGAGAACCGGACCTTCCGGCCGGCGTCGGTGCCGACCGTCACGATAATCTCGTCATAGCCGTCCTGCCGGCCCTCCTCCACGTCGACGTACCGCCGCAGTGCCGCCGAGATCGCCGCCGACAGGTTCCCCCCGGCGAGTTCCTGGGCCCGGCGGACCAGCGGCATGTCATCGTCGGACACGTAGATCGTCTTGTTCGGCACGGGTACCTCCAGTGCCTCTAATATACGTATACGTATAACAGGCGTCAAGCCCCGCCGTGAGCAGCGCCGACGCGATGCCGAAGCGGGCGAAAGCCGGCCGTGCCGGACGGTCGGCGCTGGGTAAATAACACCAGGTCAGCCACGATCGATTGACGGCGGCCGAAGGCTGCGTTCATCATCTGATTACCTTTCGGTAACCAAGAGCGCCCGGCAGTCCCGCTGCCGGGTGATCTGAATGGGGGGAGTTGCCCGTGATGCGTCCCGCGGCCTCGTACGGCACCGCCGCCAGACCCGCCGACCGCACCGTCCACGGCCGGCGCGGCGCCGGCGCCAGGCTGGCCGTCACGCTGGCCGCGAGCGCGCTGCTCGCCACGGCGGTCTCGGGCGCCGCGAGCGCGGCGGCCCCCAGCGGCGCGGCACGGGCCGGTGACGGGACCGACTACGTGGCGCTGGGCGACTCCTACACCTCCGGCCCGCTCATCCCGGACCTGACCGGGTCCCCTATAGGCTGCGCGCGGTCCACGCACAACTTCCCGCACCTGGTGGCGGCGGCCATCGGCGCCGCACCCTTCAGGGACGTGAGCTGCGAGGGCGCGGACACGACCAACATGACCAAGCCCGAGTCGGTGCCGCTCGGCTCCAACCCGCCGCAGGACAACGCGCTGTCGCAGAGCACCACGCTGGTGACGCCTCCAGATCGGCGGCAACGACATCAACTTCAGCAACATCATCATCGACTGCACCACGCTGAGCCTGACCGACCCGTTCGGCGCGCCGTGCAAGAAGCACTACACCTCGGGCGGCACCGACCGGCTCAAGGCCGCGGTCAACGCGACGGCGCCCAAGGTCGCCGCCGACCTGCAAGGGATACACGCCGACGCGCCGAACGCGCGGGTGCTCCTGGTCGGCTACCCCGCGATACTCCCGAACTCCGGCGACGGCTGCTGGCCGGTGGTGCCCATCGCCTACGGCGACGTGCCCTACCTGCGCGGGGTGGAGAAGGAGCTGAACGCCATGCTCGCCACCGAGGCCGCCGCGAACAAGGCGACGTTCGTGGACACCTACACGGCCAGCATCGGCCACGACGCCTGCGAGTCGCCCGGGGCCAAGTGGGTCGAGGGGCTCGTGCCCACCTCGCCCGCTGCCCCGTTCCACCCGAACGCCCGCGGCGAGCGGGGGATGGCCACGCAGGTCCTGAAGGTCGTCGGCTGACGCCGAAGGGCGCGCCCAACCGTCATTTCATGCGTTACGCCGGCTGCGTGGAACCCTAATTCCGCCGGCTGGCCGGCGTGCCCGGCGGGCCAGGGAACCGCGTTCAGCGTGGCCAGCGCGGCGCGCACCGGCGCAAGCTTCTCGTAGAGCAGCAGGACCGGGCCCTTGCCGCTGGCCAGGGCAAGCGCCGAGCGCAGCGCGTCGGCCGGGCCACCCGCCGTGGCGATCGTGATGCCGGGGCGCTCGGCCGCCAGCACGGTGCTGATCAGCTCGGTCATCTCGCCCGGCCGGCGGCCGCGCAGGTCGGTGTCCTCGTAGACGACCACCTTGCCGAACCAGGTGGCGACGGTGGCCGCCGTCTCGGCAACCAGGTCGTCCCTGCGGTCGCCGGGCAGGGTCACCGCGGCAACCGGCTCGCCGTCCCAGGCCTCGTGCACCAGCCGCCCCATGGCCGCCAGCGCCGCCGGGTTGTGGCCGTAGTCCACCACGACCGGCCGGCCGCCGACCTGGTAGACGTTGCCGCGGCCCGGGTTGGCCTGCTGCGGGGTGAACGTGCTGAGCGCGTGCCTGATGTCCTTCGCGCTCACCCCAAGGGCGCGGCAGGCCGCGCACGCAGCGAGGGCGTTCGCGATCAGGTGGGCCGCGGAGCCGCCGAACGAGCCGGGCAGTTCGTCCACGCCGAGCAGGACGGCTTCCTCGCCGCCGCGGGTCTCGACGAGCTGGCCGTCCCGCAGCTCGCAGGTGATGCCGCCGCTCATCCGGTGCGCCACGATGACCGGGTTGCGCCCGTCCAGGCTGAAGTACCGGATCACCGGGCCGCGCTCGCGCACCGCCGACCGGGTGGCCAGCCCCGCGGTCCGGGGGTCGTCGGCGTTGAGCACGAGCGTGCCGCCCCGCTGGACCTCCTCCGCCACCAGCGCCTTCACGTCGGTGAGGTCGTCGAGGTCGGCCACACCGTCCATGCCGAGGTGATCGGCGGTGATGTTGGTGATCACGGCGACGTCGGCCTTGTCGTAACCCAGCCCGCGGCGCACGATGCCGCCGCGCGCGGTCTCCAGCACGGCGGCCTCCACCGCCGGGTCGTCGAGCAGCATCTCCGCCGACCGCGGCCCGGCGGAGTCCGACTCCTCGATCACCCGCCCGCCGAGGCTGACCCCGTCGGTGGTCGCCATGCCCACCCGCAGGCCGGCCTGGCCGAGGATGTGGCCGATCATCCGGACCGTCGTGGTCTTGCCGTTCGTGCCGGTCACCGACACGACCGGGATCCGCGCCGGGGCGCCGGGCGGGTAGAGCCGGTCGAGGATCGCGCCCGCGACGTCCCTGCGCCGCCCGGCGCTGGGCGCCAGGTGCATCCGCAGCCCGGGCGAGGCGTTGACCTCGATCACGGCCCCGGCGGAGCGGCCGGGCCGCCCGGTATCGGTGGGCGGCGGCAGCGGGGCGGAGATGTCCAGGAGCCGGATGTCGACCCCGCAGACGTCCAGCCCGGCCGCCGCTGCCGCCCGGCAGCACAGCGCGGCGACGTCCGGGTGCACGAGGTCGGTGACGTCGGTGCTGCTCCCGCCGGTGGACAGGTTCGCGTTGCGGCGCAGGCAGACCAGCTCACCCGGGCCGGGTACCGAGCCGGGCTCCAGGCCCTGCCCGGTCAGGCAGGCAAGCACCTCACCGTCGAGGGTGATCTTGGTGAGCGGCCTGGAGTGCCCGTCTCCGCGGCGCGGATCGGCGTTGGCGATCTCGATCAGCGCCGCGATGTCGTGCACGCCGTCGCCGGTCACCGCCGGCGGCCGCACCCGGGCCGCGGCGATCACGCGGCCGTCGACGACCAGGACCCGGTAGTCGGTGCCGGGCACATAGCGCTCCACGATCACTGCCGGTCCCGCGGCGCTCGCGTGCCGGTAGGCCCGCACCGCCTCGGCGGCCGTGGTAACCCCCACGGTGATGCCCCCGCCCTGGTTACCGTTGCGCGGCTTGATCACCACGGGCGGGCCGAACCGGGCGAAGGCCTGCACGGCCGCCACCTCGTCGGCCGCGACCACGCCGTCGGGGACGGGCACGCCCGCGCCGGCGAGCAACTGCTTGGCCAGCACCTTGTCGCAGGCGATGTCCACCGCGACCGCGGAGGTCTGGTCGGTCAGCGCGGCCCACACCAGCCGCCGGTGACACCCGTAGCCGAGCCGCAGCAGGCTCAGCCCGCCGACCCGCCGGACGGGAATGTCCCGCTGGCGCGCGGCGTCGGCGAGCGCCGCCGTGCTCACCCCGAGCCGGGACGCCTCGACCGCCGAGGTGATCTCCGCGAGCGTGGCGTCCAGGTGATGCGCGCGCTCGGCGAGCACGTCGGCCACGACGCGCAGGGCCAGCCCGATCAGGTCGCGGGGGACCGGCGACTCGGCCGGTTCGTCCCAGGGGCACTCCATCACCACGTCGTAGTGCCCGTCCGCGCCCGCCCACACGGTGCGGCCGAAGTAGACATCCCGGCCCGCCAGGCCGGACAGCTCGAGGGCGACGTGCTCGGTGACGTGGCCGAAGTAGGTCCCCCGGCTCATCGCGTGGGTGAACCCGCCGGGCCGGCCCGCGGCGCAGTGGTGGTCGGCCAGCCCCGGCAGGGCGGCGAGCAGCCGCTCGGCGAAGCCCGGGTACGCGGACGTCTCCTGGCCGGTCAGGTCGTCGAGTTCCAGCCTGGCCACGGTAACCGGGCGGGACGTGAAGACGTTCGGGCCGTTCAGGCGGCGCAGGTCGGTAAGCCGCACGTCTGCCCCCTGGCGTGATCGCTGCGAAGGAACTGTTGTCTGAACCGTGCTGTGCTGAGCCGTGCTGTACTGCATCGCCCTGTGCTGGGCCGTTCTGCGTGGCCGGTCAGTACCGGGTGTGCGCGGGGCCGATCGACGGCGACCGGCTGGCGAGGTCGAAAACGCACCCGGCGGGCATCAGGTGCAGCCGCACGCCGAACAGCGTGATCGGGTCGTAGTCCCCGGCCGGGTGCACCACGGTCGACCGCTCCGGGTCCACGACCGTCGCCACCCCCGACCCGAGCACCTCGAACCGGCCGGCCTCGACGAGGACGGCGGTGTTCTCGTCGATGCCCACGCCGATGTGATCGGGGGCGAGCGCCACGGCGCTCAGCAGCCTGGGCAGCCGCTCCCGCTCGCCGAAATGCATGTCGATGAGCACCCCGTCGAGCAGCCCCAGGCCCGGCGCCGTCCGCACGGTGGCCGCGGCGACCTCCGGCCCCTCACCGCCGAGGATCATGGTGCGGCCCAGCGCGGTCGCGCCCGCGCTTGTCCCCGCGACCACGAGGCCGTGGCCGAGCCGCTCGGCCAGCACCTCGTTGGTGCGCGATCCGACGAGCGCGCGGATCCGGGACTGGTCGCCGCCGCTGAAGAACACCCCGGTGGCCTGCCGCAGCACGGCCTCGGCGAGGTCACCGTCGGCGTCGGCCCGGCCGTGCAGCCGCAGCTCCCTGGTGTCGTCCACGCCGAGCTTGCGGAACACCTGCTCGTACTCGGCGTGCACCTCGTCGGGGATGCCGGTGGCCGTGGTCACCAGCGCGATCCTGGCCCGGTCCCCGCCCGCGAGTTCCACGAACTTCTCCAGGACCCCGGCACCGCAGCACCGGTCCTCGCCCCCGCCAATAATGAACAGGCGGCCCAAGGGCTCCCCGGCGTGGTGCTGCTCGCTCACGGAGGGTTGTTACCCACAGTAATGCGTTGACAACCGTGCGCATCCGACACCACACCGACCCCGGTGCCACATCCCGACTTTCGCCGGCGAAAGTCGGGACCAGGTATTCGGGTTGCCTGCGCACGCGATCGACCCGCTTGCGTTGGGGCGCCAGCCCCGATGCCAGGTCAGCCTGGCTGCGTTAGCTATCCCTGGTACAAGTCATCTTTTGGCCAGCCCCGGCGACCGGTCTCAGCTGTTTTCGGGGGCGTGCCGGTGGATCCGTCCGCGGCGGCGGGCTACCGGCGGCTTGGCGAGTTCCTCGGGGATGCGCAGCAGCGGATTGGTCGCGCTGTCCACCACCTCGGTCGCCACCTCCATGACCCGCCGCCCGCTCGCCCGGGCCACGGACCTGAGCAACTCGAAGGCCTGCCGGGGGCGGAGGCGGTGCCGTTCGGCGAGAACGCCGATGGCCTGCTCGACCCGGACCCGTGCGGACAGCGCGTGCTCGAGCTGGGCCACGGTCACCTGGAGCCGCTCCGGATCGACCGGCTCGCCGGCCGCCGCCGCGCCGTCCCGGGCCGCTGTCGCGTCCGCCTGCGGGGCCAGCGTCGGCATCGACTCGGTGGGCAGGTCGGCCGCGAGCAGGTCGGCGAGGACCATGGCGCTGGTGAGGTCGGAGACCTCCTCGTCGCCCACCCGCCAGCCGGTCGCGGTGCGCCGGGCGACCGGCTCGTCGCCCGATGGCCAGCCGGTAACCCCGCTCGGGGGCAGCACCGGCAGGTCGGCCCGGTCCGGCTCGCGCCGTTCCTGGCGCCCATCTGCCGCCGCGGACCGGGTCCGCCGCCGGGGCGCGGCGGGGCTGTGCGCGGCACCGTTCTCGGCCGGCTCGGCGTCGGGCCAGCGGGACGGCATCGGCCGGCCGCCTCCGTCGCGGCCGCCCGCAGGGGCGGCACGGTCCTCCGCAGCCGCTCTGCGCGGGCGACGGTGGGCGCCTCCCCCTTCGGGCGTTCTGTTGCTTTTGCTTGTCATTGTCCTATCGCGAGAGTAGCCAGCCGGTCCCGTACCTGAGCGGCCGACGGATTCGTCAGGGCCGTCCCGTCAGGGAACACAACCGTCGGGACCATCTGCATTCCGCCGTTCACGGACATCACGTAGTCCGCCGCGGCGGGGTCCCGCTCGATGTCGACCTCGGCTACCTCGATTCCCTCCCGCGCGAGCTGGGCCTTGAGCCGTTTGCAAAAACCGCACCACGGCGTGCAGTACATCGTTACCTGCTGTGACACCCGCGTCTCCTCGTCCGTCCCAGAGTAGTTCGGGAGATGCAACACCGGGCCGGTTCGCCGGCTTCCCGCGTCGTGTCTCACCAGTACGCAAGGATGAACATGCGGAAACCGGTGCGAGGCGGAGGAGGCGCGTGGTGCCAGAGGGGCCCGAGGCGGTGCTTGAGGCGCTTGACCCCGAGCAGCGCGAGGTGGCGCTGGCCACCCGGGGCCCGGTCTGCGTCGTGGCGGGCGCGGGCACCGGCAAGACCCGCGCGATCGCGCACCGGATCGCCTACGGCGTCCGGACCGGCGTGGTCAATCCCGGGCATGTGCTCGCGGTCACGTTCACCACCCGTGCGGCGGGGGAGTTGCGTGGCCGGCTGCGCCTGCTCGGCGGCGCCGGGGGCGATGGGATGGAGCGGGTGGTGGCCCGGACGTTCCACGCGGCGGCGCTGCGCCAGCTCGTCCACTTCTGGCCGGCCACGGTGGGCGGCCGGCCGCCGGCCGTGCTCGACACGAAGGCCCGGGTGCTGGCGGAGGTGGCCAGGGGGCTGCGCGTGCGGGCGAGCGGCCCGGAGCTGCGCGACCTGGCCGCCGAGATCGAGTGGGCGAAGGTCGTCCAGGTCCGGCCCGACGAGTACGCCGAGGCGGCGGCCAAGCACGGCCGGACGCCCCCCTTCTCGGCGGAGCTGACGGGGCGGCTGTTCGCCGGTTACGAGGAGCTGCGCCGGGACCGGCACCTGATCGACTTCGAGTCGGTCCTCGAGCTGACCGCCGCGATCCTGGCCGAGCACCGCGTGGCGGGCGCGCAGGTGCGGGACCGCTACCGCTACTTCGTGGTGGACGAGTACCAGGACGTGAACCCGCTCCAGAAGCTGCTGCTCGACGCCTGGCTCGGCGACCGCGACGACGTGTGCGTGGTGGGTGACCCGCGGCAGACGATCTACTCGTTCACCGGCGCCACGTCGGCGTACCTGACCGGGTTTGCCGCCGAGTACCCGCACGCGCGGGTGCTGCGGCTGGTGCGCAACTACCGGTCCACCCCGGAGGTGGTCGCCTGCGCGAACCGGCTGACGGAGCAGACCGCGGGGCCGGCCCTGGAGGCGCAGCGCGAGAGCGGCCCGCCCGCGGAGTTCACCGAGCACGACGACGAGATCGCCGAGGCCGCGGCGGTCGCCGCCCGGGCCCGGGCGTGCGTCGCGGCGGGCACGCCGCCGCGGGAGATGGCCGTGCTGGTCCGGATCAACGCCCAGACCGAGCGGTTCGAGCGCGCGCTGGCCGAGGCCGGGGTGCCGAGCCAGGTGCGCGGGGCCGAGCGGTTCTTCGACCGGCCCGAGGTGCGCCAGGCGACGGGCCTGCTGCGGGTCGCCGCGCGGAGCGCCCGGGCCGCCGGGGCGGACGAGGCGCCCGATGCCGGTCCGGGCGGCGCGGCCGTTGCGGGGGGCCCCGGTGCGGTCGCCGAGGTCCGGGATGTGCTGTCGGGTCTCGGGCTCACCGCCGAACCGCCGGCCGGCCGGGGCGCGGCCCGGGACAAATGGGAGTCGCTCGCCGCGCTCGCCCAGCTCGCCGAGGACGTCTGCGCCGCCACCCCGGGTGCCACGCTGGCCGACGTCGCGGCCGAACTGGCCCGCCGGGCCGCCGTCGAGCACGCTCCGCAGGTGGAGGGGGTCACGGTCGCCTCGCTGCACGCGGCGAAGGGGCTGGAGTGGGACGTGGTCTTCCTGCCCGGCCTCACCGAGGGGAACCTGCCGATCATCCACGCGGAGACCGCCGACGCGGTGGCCGAGGAGCGGCGGCTGCTCTACGTCGGGGTGACCCGGGCCCGGCAGCAGGTGCTGCTGTCGTGGCCGCTGGCCCGGGCGCCGGGGGGCCGCCGGAATCGCACTCCGTCCAGGTTCCTCGATAGCATGCGGCCGGCGCGGCGTGCCGCCGCGCCGTGGCGGAGCCGGGGGGCCACGACGCCGCGCCGGGCTTCCGGCGCCGAGCCAGGGAGCTACCGGTGAGCGAGGCGCTGGGCAGGCTGCTTGCGCTGCTCGACCTGGAGCAGATCGAGCTGGACATCTTCCGCGGCCGCAGTCCCAGCGACCACCGCCAGCGCGTCTTCGGTGGGCAGGTGGCCGGGCAGGCGCTGGTGGCCGCCGGGCGGACGGTGCCAGCGGACCGGCCGGTGCACTCCCTGCACGCGTACTTCATCCGGCCCGGCGACCCGGCGGTGCCGATCGTGTACATCGTGGACCGGGTGCGGGACGGGCGTTCCTTCACCACCCGGCGGGTCTCCGCGATCCAGCACGGCAAGGTCATCTTCACGCTGTCCGCGTCGTTTCATCATGCCGAGCCGGGGCCGGAGTACGGTGCCCCGATGCCCGAGGCGCCCGCCCCCGAGGACGTCACGCCGACCGGAGAGCGGCTGGAGAAGCTGTTCGGCGTGCGCGCGCACGAGTCGTTCCGCAACACGCCGATCGAGTTGCGCTTCGTCGGGCCGCTCTCGCACGAGGCCTACCTCGACCCGTCGCTGCGCACCGACCGCCACCTGGTCTGGCTGCGTGCCGACGGCGACCTGCCCGACGACCCGCTGCTGCACGTGTGCCTCATGACCTACGCCTCGGACATGACGCTGCTGGACTCGGTGCTGCTCCGGCACGGACTGTCCTGGGCGGACGGGCACACCACCGGGGCCAGCCTCGATCACGCCATGTGGTTCCACCGGCCGTTCCGGGCCGACCGGTGGCTGCTCTACGCCCAGGAGTCGCCCGCCACCGGGGGCGCCCGCGGGCTGGCCCGGGGCCAGGTGTTCACCCAGGACGGCACCCTGGTCGTGTCGGTGATGCAGGAAGGCCTCATCCGCACCCGGATCCCGCAGGCCCCCGCGCCGGCGGACGCCACCTCCGCACCGGGAGAAACGCCCACCTCATCCGCGCCCCAGGCGTGACAAAAACGTGGCGGAAAATCAGTTGCCCCGCCGCTGGCGCTCTTCATAGGCTTCATCCATGTCCAATGAGTGGGCCCATGACGCTGCGCGGAAGGGGGTGCCCACGGAGATGAACAAACTCATCCATGACGGTTGTGTCCTGGCGGACACGCATGCCCTGGCTCTGCCCGGTTCCGCTGGCACCCACCGGTGCGGCGGCGTGCCGGCTCAGCTCGTCCAGGACAGGAGCGGCTTCGCGCCTGCGCGCCAGGGGGCGTACCAGGTCAAGGCCGTTAAGCGGCCGCGGACGACGCTCCAGCAGAACCCGTTCATGACCCGTGGTGCCGTTATCAGCGGCGCCTCCTCGGGTCCGCATAGGGCTTGGGATCCGGTCTAGAAAGACCGGCCTCGATCCCCTAGGCCGCGGACCCGAAACCGGGTCCGCGGCCTTAATTATGCCCGGGCCGCCGTATCAGCCGAGTGGAACACACGACGAGCAGAGACGACGAGGACGAGAGGGGACGGACATGTATTGGCCCGGCACCACCGCCGCCGAACTGGGCGCGGCGGGGTTCGAGGCAGAACTCGCGTTGCGGGTGTCGAGACAGCAGGCGGAACCGGTTGGATCAGCGCCGGCGACGGCTTCTCTTCCGGCCGGCAGCGGCCAGAACGGCGTGGGGGAGCCAGGAGCGTACAGCGCCTCGTACACGCCGTGTATGGATGACCCCGACCTGTTCTTTGCCGAGTTGCCCGCCGACGTCGAGACGGCCAAGGCCATGTGCCGCGGGTGCGCTATCCGGCTCGCGTGCTTTGCCGGAGCCCTGCAGCGGCGGGAGCCCTGGGGAGTATGGGGCGGAGAGCTGTTCCTGCGCGGCGAGGTCGTGCCGCGCAAGCGGCCCCGGGGGCGCCCACGCAAGACCGAAGTCGCGGCCTGAGCTTGCTCTTGCCCAGGCCCTGACCAGCCGCCAGTCACACATCGAGAGGAGGTAAGTCATGTATGCCCAAACCCGGCAAGCGAGGGACCGCCACCGTGACCTTCTGGCCCGGGCACGCGAACACCGTCAGGCGTCGCATGTCGTCGCGCTGCGGAAGGCGGCACGCCGGGTGGCGCGCGCGGAGCGGCGCCTGGTCGATGCCCAGTCCGAAGTCTTGAAGGCACGCGGGGACCTCGACGGCGGGTCCTGACCGGGGTGATCGCCCCCGGTCTCCTCCGCCGAGCCTGCCTGGAAACCCCGAGCGGAGCCGGGCCCTGCGGGGCCCGGCTCCGCCGCGTAACCCCACACCCCGCCCGCACATGGGCACCGGTCTCGCGGTCGTGATCATGAGAAACCCGGTTATCCCACCGGCCGTACTTCCATGATCAACAGGACTTCTCATACCAAACGCACGGTTCTGCGCCCGGTTCGTCCTGGTTGGTCCGTGCGGAAGTGCGGAAGTGCGGAAATGAGGATAAGTCGGTGGCGGTGGCTAGCGGGGGGTGAGAGCGTCCGGGACGAGGCCGTCGGGGCCGTCGCCGGTGCCCACCGGTTCGCCGTCGGTACCGTCGGTGTCCAGGTAGCCCGGCATCCACCGGAGCACCTCCGCCCGGAACGGCCCCTCGCACTCGAGCTGGCAGAGCACGCCGGTGCCCGCCGTGGAAACCCGGTGAATGAGCAGGTACGACGGCGGCAGGTTGAGCCGCCGGCTCAGGCCGGCTGACCGCGGGTCGCTCATCCGTGTTGCCTCGCCGCGGAGCCAGTCACGGCTGAACCTGAACCGTTCGCCCCGCGATGGTTCGGCCATGGGCGCCAGGAACGCGCGCAGCGCCTCCATATCCACGCTGACACCGGGCCGGACGAACCCCTGGTCCCGCAGTTCCTGCTCGACCGGCGCCAGGTCGTCTCCTTCGTGCACGATGCGGAGCAGGCGCCCGATGAACGGGGGCATCCCGCCGGGCAGCCGGTCCACCGCGCCGAAATCCAGCACGCCGAGCCGGCCGTCGGGGAGCATGCGGAAGTTGCCCGGATGAGGGTCGGCGTGGAGCAGCCCGGCCCGGGCCGGGCCCGAGAACAGGAACCGGACGAACAGCAGGCCGGCCCGGTCCCGCTCCTCCTGGGAACCATCGCTGATGATCTTCGACAGCGGGGTCCCGTCCATCCAGTCGCTGATCAGGACGTGATCGGTGACCGCCACCACGTTCGGCACGGAGATGTCGGGATCGCCCGCGTACGCGTCGGCGAACGCCTGCTGAGCCCGCGCCTCGAGGTTGTAGTCGAGTTCCTCGGCGATGCGGGAGCGCAGCTCGGCCAGCAGCGGCTTCATCTCCAGCCCGGGCATGAGCGCGGCGAACAGCCGGGCAACGCGGCTGAGCTGGGTGAAGTCGTTGAGCAGCGCGCGCCCGGCGCCCGGGTACTGGATCTTCACGGCCACCGCGCGCCCGTCGTGCCAGCGGGCCTTGTGGACCTGGCCGATCGACGCGGCGGCGGCGGGCTTGTCGTCGAACTCCGTGAACTGGTCCCGCCACTGCGGCCCGAGATCCTCGGCCAGCACCTGGTGCACGGTGCGGCTGGGCAGCGGTGGTGCGGACTCCTGGAGCCTGGTCAGGGTGGCCCGGTACGGCCCGGCCAGCTCCGGAGGCAGCGCGGCCTCGAAGATCGACAGGGCCTGGCCGAGCTTCATGGCCCCGCCCTTGAGCTCACCGAGCACGCGGAAAACCTGCTCCGCCGTCCGCTGCTGGATCTCGTTCGCCACCAGCTCCGCGGGCCTGCCCCCGATGCGCTTGCCGAACCCCAGCGCGGTCCGGCCCGCCAGCCCGACGGGCAGCGTGGCCAGCTTTGCGGTGCGGGTAATCGCGCGGCGCGGAAGATCGTTCACAGCTTCCATTGTCGGTCAGGGTGTGGAGCGTTGCCACATCGCATTGCCGGGGCGTCCCCGCCCGGCTCTGACCAGGCATGGTGGGCGCCCCGCCGGCACAGCGAGGCCGAATCTGGCCGGCGGGGCGCGCTTAGTGGCACGTCCCGGTGCCGCTGGGTGGTTCGGCACCGGAAGGAGCCATGTAAATATCAGCAATGAATCTGACTGTCCGCTGGATTCTGACTGGAAGAAGACTGAATCTCTGCTGAGAGCCTGACGAACGAGTCCTGGGAGCCGGCGGCAGGTCCCGGCGGGTGCGGGCGTTACCCGCGGCACCCGCACCGGGGGTGCGGCTGCCAGGTCCGGCGCCGCCAGTGCCAGTCGGGAAGGACGAGTTCGAGGGTGCCGCCGACCACCGCGGCTGACGCCGGCCCTCGGTCGATGAACGCCAGCGCCTGGGCCGCCGCCTGCGCGGCGACCATGGCGGCGAGCACCGCGTCGCACGCGGCGGGCTCGGTGGCGGCGTGGCCGGTGAGCTGGGCGAGGATGAGCGGCCAGGCCGGATCCCGTTCGGCCCGGGTCAGGTCCAGGCAGCGCAGGCAGGCCGAGCGCCCGGGCAGCACGAGCGGGCCGACCACCGCGATGGCTTCGCTTGCCGCGGCGGCCAGGTGCGGGATCTGGTCGCGGCACAGGGCTGCCGGGAGGTCACGGCGCTGGCTGTCGGCCAGGATGACCAAGCTGGGCCGTCTGGGCTGGGCCGGGCGCGCGCCCTGAGCGGGCCGGCGTGGCCGGCGCCCGGCGGCCGTAGCCGAGCCGGGCTGGTGCGCGGTCGCGGAGCGCCCGGCCAGGCCGGCGCCGGGCGGTCCGGCCAGCCCGGTTCCGAGCCCGGCTGCCAGCCCGGGGACGGCGGGCTCGTCGGGCATACTCCGGCGGGGCCGCGCCCTGGCCGGGCCGGTGGAGCTAACCAGCCCGACGCCTGCCGCGGTGAGCAGGCCCGCGATCCCTAAGCCGGCCCGGCTCACCCCGTGCACCCGCACGCACGCCGCCTGGCGCCGGGCGAGCGTGCGCGCGCCGCCGTCGGCGTCGCCGTGCGCCAGGGACGCGGTGGCGAGTTCGGGCGCCAGCCGGGCTCGCATGTCGGCCGGGAGCGTGTCATAGGTGCTCGCCAGGATGTCGTCGAGCGCGCCGCCCGCGGCCAGCAGGCTGAGCACCCGGTCCGCCGTTTCCGGGGCCATCCCAAGGTCGCCGGCGGCGGCGAGGACCTGCCCCCGGTCGCGGCTGCCGTCGAGCAGCCGCAGCAGCCCGGCCGCGCCGCGCATGCCGGTCAAGGCGATGGCCCGGCGCGGATCAATGCCAATTTGTACCGTGTCGCGATTACGCCACACAGGCAACAGCCCCGGTTTCAGCGCTGGTCTCATAACAAAATGCTGACCCGCCCATCCGACAAAACGCCCCCAACCCCGCACCCGGGGTCAGCCCATTGGCCGTCCGCCCGGCCAAAGGCCAGCAAGCCTGATCGGCGCCCGGAGCCTAACCGCACTGCCGTGGTACGGCGCCGAGCCGGATCGCAGACGGTGACCGGCAGTCGTGGGGGTTCCAGGATGGCTCGGTCTCTTGGGCCAGCGTGGGCCGTGGCGTGGCTGGCCGAAGGCTAGCAAGCCTGATCGGCCGTGCGGGGTGCGGTGAGGGCGGTGAGCGGGATGGCAGATGGTGACCGGCAGTCGTGGGGGTTCCAGGGGGGCTCGGCCCCCCTGGGCCAGCACAACGGGCTGTGGCGCCGCTGGCCGAAGGCCAGCAAGCATGGTGAGCCGCCCCGAGTCCCCGGGTGGGAACGGCCGGTGCCGCGCCGGCGGTTCCCCGCTGGGCGATAGTCCCCCTTCCCCGGAAGTGACTATGGCCCGCGACCCGGGGACCCATCTCGGGCGACATTAGGCAGGTAGCGGGACGTGGTCAACCCGGCCGGTGGATGGCGTTGTGGAAAACGTGGGGAGCGCGCCGAACGGCGCTGTGGACACGCGGGGGAAACCCCTGTGAATTTCGGGGTTTCCGGGGCCGCGAGTGCCCTCCGGGCTGCCTAGTCTTCGCCCACCGGCTGTGGACAAGAGCGAGTTTCCGGCCGCGGCCGCCGGGCTGTGGCGGGCGTGGTTGCTGTTACGAACTGTCACTCTGTGGGCGCCGCCGCCCGGTGGCGGATTATCTGCCGCCGGATTATCTCGTAACTGCCCTATCAGGTAACCTGAACGCATGGCGGCGAACGCGCCGGACCGCACGGTACCGGACCTGAGCTTCATGCTGGCGCACGCCTCGCACGTGCTGGCGACGCGGATGACGGCGGCGTTCGCCGAGATCGGCGTCACCCCGCGGGACTACTGCGTGCTGCACCACGCCGCCTCGGGCCAGCTGACGCAGGGCGACCTCGCCAGGCTGTCCGACCTGGACAAGACCACGATGGTGGTGACCCTGGACGAGCTGGAGGCGGCGGGATACGCCGAGCGTCACCCGTCGCCCGCCGACCGGCGTGCCCGGATCGTCGTGGTCACCGACGCGGGCCGCCGGGTGGTCGGGGCAGGGCACAAGATCGCCGACGCGGTACACCGGGAGGTCCTGGCGGAGCTGGCGCCCGCCAGCCGCGGCGTGTTCCTGGACTCGCTCGCCCAGCTCGTCGGCGGGCTACTCGCCGAGCCGGTTGACTGCGAGCGGCCGGTGCGGCGCGCCCGGCAGCCCGCCGGCTGAGCCCGCCGTCCCTGCCGGTTCCCGATGACCTCCCCACCGCGGGGTGTGGCCCACGCCGCCCTTCAGTTCGGTCTGAAATAGATTGTCTATCAATAGACGATCTGTTACGGTCGCTTCTGTCGCCGTCGAACAGGAGCCGACCTCATGTCCGTCACGATCCCGGCAGTGCCGGCCTCGACCCCGCCGCCCCGCCGGAGCGACCAAGGTCACCGGCGGCTCGCGCTGTGGCTGCTCTGCGCCGCCAGCCTGATGATCATCCTCGACGGGACGATCGTCACCGTCGCCCTGCCGTCCATCCAGCGCAATCTCGGGTTCTCCACAGCGAACCTGAGCTGGGTGATGAACGCCTACCTGCTCGCCTTCGGCAGCCTGCTGCTGCTCGCCGGGCGCCTCGGCGACCTCGCCGGGCGCAAGCGCATGTTCCTGGCCGGCCTTGCGGCCTTCACGGTCGCGTCGCTGGTGTGCGGTTTGTCCACCGGCCCCGCCATGCTGATCACCGCGCGGTTCGCCCAGGGGATCGGCGGCGCGATGGTGTCGGCGGTGAGCCTGGGCATGATCGTGCGATTGTTCCCGGAACCGCGAGAGCAGGCGAAGGCGATCGGCGCGTTCAGCTTCGTCGGCGCCGCCGGTGCCTCCGTCGGCCTGGTACTCGGCGGCGTGCTGACCGAGGCCGTCGGCTGGCACTGGATCTTTTTCGTCAACGTGCCGATCGGCATCCTGGCCGGCCTGTCCGCGGCCCGGGTGCTGGACGACGACCGCGGGCCCGGACCGCGGGGCGGCGCCGACTGGCTGGGGGCGTTCCTCGTCACCACGGGCCTGATGCTCGGGGTGTACGCGATCGTCGGGACGGCCCGGTATGGCTGGGGCTCGGCCCGCACCCTACTTGTGGCCGCCGTGGCCATCGCGCTCCTGGCGGCGTTCGTGGCCCGCCAGGCCACCAGCCGCACGCCGCTGCTGCCGCTGCGCATCTTCACGGCGCGGAACGTCACCGGGGCCAACCTCGCGCAGCTTCTGGTGATCGCCGCCGCCTTCGGGTTCCAGGTCATCATCACGCTGTACATGCAGCGCGTCCTCGGTTACGGCGCGGCCGCGTCCGGCCTCGGGCTGCTCCCCACGGCCGTGGTGATCGGCACGGTATCGCTTGGCTTGTCCGCCCGCATCGCCGCTCACTTCGGGCCGCGCGCGATGCTGCTGGCGGGGCTGGTGCTCGTTGCCACCGCGCTGTTGCTCCTGACCCGCGCCCCGGTGCACGGGAGTTACCCGGCGCACCTGCTTGCGCCGCTGCTGATATTCGGCGTCGGCGGCGGGCTCACGCTGCCGGCCCTGGCCTTGCTCGGCATGTCAGGCGCCACGGACCGCGACGCGGGGCTCGCCTCCGGCCTGTTCAGCACCACCCAGCAGGTCGGCGCGGTGCTTGGCGTAGCGGTGCTGTCCACCCTGGCCGCCGCGCGAACCGGCAGCCTGAACGCAACCGGCATCGGCGGCGCCGCGGCGCTGACGGCCGGGTACCGGCTTGCCTTCGCTACCGGGGCGGGGCTCACCCTGACCGCGATCGTCGTGGTGGCCGCGGTGCTCCGGCGCAGCCGGGCGGCGGCCTAGCGGCCTAGTTGTCCCCGTCCTCCGCCGGAGGCTCCGGGGAGCCGCCCGCGGCCTCGTCGAAGCCGGACATGTCCAGTTCTTTCCTGCCCTGGACGAAGCCCGCCGGGTCGTCGAAGTCCTCTTCGGTCGGCAGCAGGTCCGGGTGGGCCCAGAGCTTGTCCCGCTCCTCGTAACCCCGTGCCTCGGTCAGGCTGCGCCACAGGGCACCGGCCTCCCGCGACTTGCGAGGCCGCAGTTCGAGGCCGACGAGGGTGGCGAAGGTGTGCTCGGCCGGGCCACCCGTGGCGCGGCGGCGGCGGACCGCCTCGGCGAGCGCGTTCGCCTGCGGCAGCTTGCCGTCCGCGGCGGCGTGCACCACCGTGTCCACCCAGCCCTCGACCAGCGCGAGCGCGGTTTCCAGGCGGGACAGGGCGGCCTTCTGCTCCGGCGTGTCCTCGGGCCGGAACAGCGACGCGCCGGCCAGCGCGTCCTGCATCGCCTCCGGGTTGGTGGGGTCGATCTGCGGCATTGCCTCGCGGAGTTGCGATATGTCCACCGTGATGCCCCGGGCGTAGTCCTCCACGGCCCGCAGCAGGTGCGCCCGCAGCCACGGCACGTGGGCGAACAGCCGGTGATGCGCCGCCTCCCGCAGCGCGAGGAAGAGCCGGACCTGATCGTCGTCCACCGACAGGCCCGCGCCGAACTCGGCCATCCCGGCCGGCAGCAGGGCCGCGGTGCCCTCGGGACCGAGCGGGAGCCCGACGTCGGTGGAGCTGACGACCTCGCGGGCGAGCGCGCCCACGGCGGTGCCGGTCTGGCTGCCGACCAGCATCCCGCCGATCCGGCGGAGCATCCCGCCCAGGCCGCTCAGGCCACCGCCGATCGCCTGGAGCGCCTGGCCGAGTTCCTCCGGCAGCCCGGCACCGAGTTCCGTGGGATCCTCGGCGAGGATGCCGCCCATGGCGTCCACGGCCTTGTCGGCGATCGGGTCACACAATGCTGACCAGACGGGAAGGGTTGCCTCCACCCATTCCGACCGGCTCCACGCCTGAGCTTGGCGCACGCCGGTGGGAAAGCCGGTGACCTCGTCCAGCCACAGGTCGGCGAGCCGGAGCGCATCGATGATCTTCTGCCGGTCAACGTCGAGGACGCTGGGATCGCCCTCGGCGGCCACCGCGTGCCGGGCCACGTTCTTGGCCAGGTCCCAGTTCACCGGGCCGCCCTGCCAGGACATCAAGTCGGCGAACTGGCGCAGCGCGTCAGCGAACTGCTGCGGGTCACCGAGCGGGCCGAGCGGGCCCAGATTGCCACCCCCGGAACCACCAGAACCGGAGGAGGAGCCTGAACCGCTCCCCGCGCCACCCGGCGGGCCGAAGCCGAAGGGAGGACCGGAATCACCGGACCCGGAGCCGGAAGAGGAGCCAGAACCGCTCCCCGCGCCACCCAGCGGGCCAAAGCCGAAGGGAGGATCAGCCATCGCCATCGCCTCTCAGGCAGGATGGAAGGATCACACCAGCCACGTTATCCCGGGAGTGGCACACGTTGAGTACTGCGCAGGCTCAGGTTCGCCAGCGGCGGACGCGCCAGGTCGTGGCCGTCACCGGGGCCGCGCACGGTCTCGGGCACGCCCTGACCGCCCGCCTGGCCGGCTCCGAGCGGGTGAGCAAGGTGATCGCGATCGACGATCACCGTGGCGACGTGACCGGCGTGAGCTGGCGCCTTGCCGACGTCCGCGACCCCGCCCTGGCCAGCCGCCTGGCCGAGGTGGAGGTCCTGGTTCATACCGACGTCGACACCTCGGCTGACTCCGACCACCGCGCGCGCCGGGCCTTCAACGTGCGGGCCGCGCAGACCGTGCTCACCGCGGCGGCGGCCGGCCGGGTGGGCCGGGTCATCCTGGTCACCAGCGCGATGGTCTACGGCGCCAGGCCGGACAACCCGGTCCCGCTGGAAGAGTCCGCGCCGTTGCGCGCCGACCCCGACGGCAGCGTGGCGGGCGACCTCCTGGAGATCGAGCACCTGGCGCGGCGCTCCCCGCGGGCCCACCCGGGGATGTCGGTCACCGTGGTGCGCCCGGCCGCGCTGGTCTGCCCGGCCATGGACACGCTGGCGGCCCGGCATTTCGATTCCGCCCGGCTGCTCACCGTCAAGGGTTCCTCACCGCGCTGGCAGTTCTGCCACTGCGACGACCTCGTCTCAGCCCTCGAACTGGCGGTGGACGGTGAGGTCACGGGGTCCTTCGCGGTGGGCTGCGACGGGTGGCTCGAGCAGGAAGAGGTGGAGCGGATCAGCGGGCTGCGCCGGATCGAGCTGCCCGCCGGGCTGACGTTCGGCACGGCCCAGCGGCTGCACCGGGTGGGTATCACCCCGGCCCCGGTGAACGACCTCCAGTACCTCGTCTACCCGTGGGTGGTTGACTGCCGGGCGCTGCGCGAGGTGGGCTGGCGGCCGGCCTACGACAACGCGACCGTGCTCCAGGAGCTGATGGAGACCAGGGCCAGCCATCGCGCCGCCGGCCGCCGCCTGCCGAGCCGGGAGGCGACCATCACCGCGGCAGGCGCGACGGTCGCCGTGATCGGCACCGCGGCGATCGTGCGCGCGGCCCGCCGGCACAAGCGGAGCAACTGACTTCCGGCTCCCCGGTCCGGGTACGGTGGCTGGCGTGAACGTGATCAGGCTCGCCGAGATTCGCGAGGAGCCGCTGTCCGTAGACGAGGTCCTGGCCGCGGTCAGCGACCCGGGCGCGGGCGGGACCGCGCTGTTCGCAGGAACCGTCCGCGACCAGGACGGCGGGCAGCCCGTCGTTCGCCTGTCCTACAGCGTGCACCCGTCGGCCGCGGCGGAGATGCGGCGGGTGGCCGAGAAGGTGGCCGCCGAGTACGGGGTGGTCGCGGTGGCTGCCGTGCACCGGGTCGGGGATCTGGCCGTTGGTGATCTCGCGGTGGTGGTTGCGGTGTCCTGCCCGCACCGGGGGGAGGCGTTCGAGGCCTGCCGCATGCTCATCGACACGCTCAAGCACGAGGTGCCCATCTGGAAGCATCAGTGGTTCGCCGACGGCACCACCGAGTGGGTCGGCAGTGCCTAGCATTCCTTCCGCCAACCGGCGCCAGCTCACCCTCATCCTCGCGGCGGCGGGAGTGGCGGCCGCTCTCGTCGCGGCGTCCTTCGTGTCGGTGCCCTACGTCATCCTGAGCCCCGGCCCGACGCTCAACACGCTGGGCACGCTGACCCCCCGTGCAGGTGCCAAGCCGCTGATTGAGATTTCCGGCAGGCGGACCTACCGCACGAGCGGCCACCTGAACCTCGTCACGGTTTCGTACCAGGGTGGCCCGCAGGATTCGTTCAATATCTTCACGGCCTTGCAGGCGTGGCTGTCCCCGAACGAGGCGGTGGTGCCCGAGGCGGAGCTGTTCACCCCCGGGCAGACGCAGCAGCAGGTGGTGCACCAGGACACCCAGGAGATGGTCGGCTCGCAGGAGACGGCTCAGGCGGCGGCGCTGTGCCAGCTGGGGATAAAGTTCGCCACGATTGACACCATCACGGCGGTCGAGACCGGGATGCCTGCGAATGGCGTGCTCAAGGCGGGGGACGTGATCACCGCGGTGGACGGCAGGCCGGTCACGTGCCGGGCCGACGCCGGCGACCTGATCCGCGCCCGGCGGCCCGGCGCCCCCGTCGTGCTGACCGTCTCTCGCGACGGGACCACCAAGCAGGTCCGGCTGAAGAGCGCGAACGTCCAGGGTGTGCCGACCGTTGGCGTATATGTGGCGGAGACCTACAGGTTCCCCTTCCAGGTCAAGATCAACGTTGGGGCCATCGGCGGGCCCAGCGCGGGCCTGATGTTCGCGCTCGGCATCGTGGACAAACTCAGCCCGGCCAACATCGCCCACGGCAGGTTCATCGCCGGCACCGGGGAGATCGCGGCCGACGGCACGGTCAGCCCGATCGGCGGTATCCAGCAGAAGATGGCCGGTGCCCGCGCCGCCGGCGCGACAATTTTCCTGACCCCGGCCGCCAACTGCCCGGACACCCATGGCGCGGTCCCGTCCGGGCTGCGTTTGGTCAAGGTCAGCACGCTGGCCGGTGCGGTAAACGATCTCAAAACACTCACGGCAGGCGGCAGTGTCCCGTCCTGCTAAGCGCACCCGGCGGCGCGGTCTGGAGGGTGGCTCAAGGTGGGCGCGGTAGATTTGCGGGGCTTGCGGGGCCGCCCTGGCGCCGCAGTCTGGAGGATGGGCCAAGGTGGGCGCGGTAGATTTGCGGGGCTTGCGGGGCCGCCCTGGCGCCGCAGTCTGGAGGATGGGCCAAGGTGCGCGCGGTAGATTTGCGGGGCTTGCGGGGCCGCCCTGGCGCCGCAGTCTGGAGGATGGGCCCAGGTGCGCGCGCTAGATTTGCGGCCCATGGACGCCCTACCGCGCCGCGCGCGCGGTGATGTGAGGGGGCGCGGTTGAGTTTCCGGCCGTCCCCGGCTGACCGGCCGCCGCCCACCGGGCGCGCGCCGCTACGACTGCCGCGCTGGCCCCGGTACCTTGTACCGGTCCTGGGCGGCCTGATCGCCCTCGGGATACTGCTCACCATCATCGCGGGGGTGTGGACCGACTTCCTCTGGTACCGCTCCGTGCAGTTCGGGTCGGTCTTCGACGTGGTCTACGGCACCAGGTGGGCGCTGTTCTTCGTGGTCGGGATCGTCATGGCGGCGGTGACCGGGTTCAACGCCGTCCTCGCCTACCGGCTGCGGCCCGCCTACCGTCCGGCGCGGCCTTCGCCGGACCGGCCCGGCGTGGACCTCTACCGGGCAGCCATCGACCCGCACCGGCGGCTCCTGCTCGGGATCGCGCTCGGCCTGGTGGGCCTGATTTCCGGCATCACCGCGTCGGGCGCCTGGCGCACCTGGCTGCTGTTCATCAACCAGGTGCCGTTCCACCAGCGGGATCCGCAGTTCCACATGGACATCTCGTTCTTCATCTTCACCTACCCGTTCCTCCGCCTGGTGCTGAGCTACCTGTTCGCGGCCGTCCTGCTGTCGCTGCTGGCGGCGCTGGTGGTGCACGTCCTGTACGGCGGGCTGGGCTGGCAGGCCAGGCGGCCCAAGGCCACGGTCGGGGCGCAGGCCCAGTTGTACGTCCTGGTGGGAGTCTTTGTCCTGCTCAAGGGCGCGGCCTACTGGGTCGACCGGTGGGGCATCGACTTCTCGCAGCGTGGTGCGGTCACCACCGGCGCGTCCTACACCGACGTCAACGCCGTCCTCCCGGCCAAGACGGTGCTGGCCGTGATCGCGGTGCTGTGCGCCGTGCTCTTCTTCGCCGGTGCCGTCCGGCGCAGCGCCATGCTGCCCGCGGTCGGCTTCGGCCTGCTGGTGCTGTCGGCGATCCTCATCGGCGGGCTCTATCCGGCGATCATCCAGCAGTTCGTGGTCAAGCCGAACGAGCTGGCCAAGGAGTCCAAGTACATCGCCCGGGAGATAAAGGGCACCCGGTGGGCCTACGGGGTGACCGGGGTGCAGGTCCGCCTCTACGGCGGCACCACCACGGAGTCGTCCAGCACGCTGCACACCCAGACCGCGGCGCTGCCCGGGGTGCGGCTGATGGACCCGAGCGTGGTCTCGCGGACGTTCCAGCAGCTTCAGCAGGTGAAGGGGTTCTACCAGTTCCCCAGCACGCTCTCGGTGGACCGCTACGTGCTGCCCGGCCAGGGCAAGCTGCCGCAGGACCTGGTGCTGGCGGCCCGCGGGCTGTCCGGGCCGCCGGCCGGCCAGGGCAACTGGATCAACACCCACCTGGTGTACACGCACGGCTTCGGGGTGGTGGCCGCCTCGGAGAACACGATGGCGCCCGACGGCACCCCGAAGTTCGTCGAGAGCGACATCCCGCCACATGGCGAGCTCGGGAACTTCCAGCCCCGCGTGTACTACGGCCCGGCGGAGACCAACTACGTGATCGTCGGCGCCCCGAAGCGGCACGGCGGGATGGAGCTCGACTACCCGTACACGAACCTCAGCGGCCAGCAGAACTACACCTACCACGGCGGGGGCGGCGTCCCCGTCGGCTCATTCCTCAACCGCCTGCTGTACGCGATCAAGTTCCGTGAGCTGAACATCCTGCTTTCGGGCGCCATCAACAGTGACTCGGAGATGCTCTACGACCGGCAGCCGCTGGCGCGGGTGGCCAAGGTCGCCCCGTTCCTCACCCTGGACGGCAGCCCTTACCCCGTGGTGGTGAACAAGCAGATCTACTGGGTGGTGGACGGCTACACCACCACGGACCTGTACCCCTACTCCCAGCGGGAGGACATGCCCGCGGTCACGAGCACCAGCCAGACCCCGGGCGGCAGCGTCGCCGGCCAGGCGGCCGGGCCCATCAACTACATCCGCAACTCGGTGAAAGCGGTGGTGAACGCCTACAACGGCCACGTCACCCTGTACCAGTGGGACACCCATGACCCGCTGCTCCAGGCGTGGATGAACGCGTTCCCCGGCGTCATCCACCAGCGCAAGGACATCCCGGGCTTCCTGCTGCCGCACCTGCGGTACCCGCCGGACCTGTTCGAGGTCCAGCGGCAGATCCTCACCGAGTACCACGTCGTCTACGCTCAGCCCTTCTACAGCGGCCAGAACTTCTGGACGGTGCCGAACGATCCCACCGGGGTCGTCGCGAACAAGCTGGCCCAGCCGCCGTATTACCTGACCGAGACCATTCCCGGGTACCGGCGCCCCGAGTTCTCGCTGACCACGACGTTCGTGCCGCGCAACAGGGCCAACCTCGCGGCGGTCATGGTGGTGAACAGCAACCCGACGCAGCGCGGATACGGCACCATCCGCATCCTGCAGTTGCCGCAGGCGGCCACCACCGAGGGGCCATCGCAGGTCCAGGGCAGCTTTGAAAGTTACGCGCCCGCGTCCGCCGAGCTCACCCTGCTGCGCCGGGGTGGCTCCATCGTCACGCTCGGCAACATGATCACCATCCCGGTGGGCGGCGGCCTGCTCTACATCGAGCCCGTCTACGTGACCGCCAGCGCGGCCGGTTCCACCGGCTCCTATCCCTCGCTGCAACGGGTGTTCGTGTACTACGGCGGACGGCAGGACCGGTGGGGTTCCAGCCGACCCTGACCGGTGCGCTCAACCAGGACGATGGCGCTGCCGCCGGGCGTCGACCTGCACATCCCGGGCCTGGCCTCGTTCATCACGTCCAACAATTCGTTCTACCGGGTGGACACGGCCATCGTGCTGCCGCAGGTGTCGCCGTCGAGCTGGCAGCTGCGGATTCACGGGATGGTGGAGCGCGAGATCACGCTCACCTTCGACGACCTGCTGCGGCGGCCGCTGATCGAGGATTACATCACGTTGTGCTGCGTGTCCAACCCGGTCGGCGGGCCGTACATCGGCAACGCGTTGTGGCTGGGCGCGAGCCTGGCCAGCCTGCTGCGCGAGGCGGGGATCAAGGCCGGGGCCGAGCAGCTGTTCTGCACGTCGGTGGACGGGTTCACCTCGGGCACGCCGGTCACCACCGTCATGGACGGCCGGGACGCCCTGCTCGCGGTGGCGATGAACGGCCAGCCGCTGCCGGTCGCGCACGGGTTCCCGGCCCGGATGGTGGTGCCCGGCCTGTACGGGTACGTATCGGCGACCAAGTGGGTGACGGACATCAACGTCACCACGTTCTCGGGCAACTACGCCTACTGGGTGCCGCGCGGCTGGTCGCAGCAGGCACCGATCAAGACCGAATGCCGGATCGACGTTCCGAACGGCGTGAGCCAGATCTCGGCCGGCCGCGCCACGGTGGCCGGGGTGGCCTGGGCCCAGCACAAGGGCATCTCCGCCGTTGAGGTCCGAGTCGACGGCGGTCAGTGGCACGAGGCTCGGCTGGCCGCGGTGCCCGGCATCGACACCTGGCGGCAGTGGGTCTGGGAGTGGGACGCCACCGGCGGGAACCACGTGATCGAGGCCCGGGCCACCGACAAGACCGGCTACACCCAGACCGCCGCCCAAGCCCAGCCCGAGCCCAACGGGGCGAGCGGCTATCCCATGGTGGCGGTCACGGTCGGTTAAGGGGTTCGATGTTCTGGCCTTTCTTGCGGAGGCCGGATTGACCGCGGGGCGGGGAGTTTCGGAAAGGCGTGACGGGTTAGTCTCAAGAGAGATTCCGCGGTCAACGTTAGGCGCGCCGATGACAACCCCGATGCCAAGATCAGAAGAACCACTACCGGAGGGTCCCAGGCTGAACCCCGGACAATTGTGGGCCGGCGGCGTGGCGACCGCGGTCGTCGCGGCCCTGATCGCGCTGGTCGGGATCCTGGTATGCCGGTGGCTGTTCAACATCCCGATCCTCGCGCCGCGCCGGGCCGGCGCCTGGGGCGACGCATCGACCGGGACGTACACGCTCTCGGCCGCTGGGGCCGCGCTGGTCGCCACGGCGCTCATGCACCTGCTCCTGGTGGGCACGCCCCGGCCGCAGGCGTTCTTCGCCTGGATCATCGGGCTGGCCACGGTGGTCGCGGTGGTGTTCCCGTTCAGCACCACGGCCCCGGTGTCGCAGAAGGTCGCCACGGCCGTCGTCAACCTGATCCTGGGCATCGCCATCGGGACGCTGGTGACCTCGGTGGCCGGCCGGGCGGTGCAGCCGCCGCCGGTCGGCGGCGGCTACGAGCCAAGCCACCCGCCCTCGCGAACGCCCGACGACCGGTACCGCTGAGCGCTGCTCGGGCCTTCCCGTTCGGAGGGCTGCTGCACGCAAGTAGGGGCGCGCAGGAGCGCGGACATTTACCTCGTTGTCAGCGGGGTTTCTGTCCACGATCAGTGGGAACGCGGAGGGTGCTGTGTACGCTAAGCGCGCGCTTGACATCCCAATCATGCTTGATATAGTTTGCAGTGGATGTTGATGAGGAGGCCGATACCATGGCTAGCACCCCCGCTCAGGAAGAATTCCTGGCCATCACCCGTAAGAGCCAGGAGACCGTGATCACCGCGATCAAGTCCTGGGTCGAGACGGTCAAGACCACCACGCCCAGGCTCGCGTCCGTGTACGCGCCGTTCGTGGACCGGTTGCCGAAGCTGCCGGCGTTCGGCGTACCGTTTGCGAACCGGCTGCCCGGGCCCGAGGAAGCCGTGGCCAGCGCCTACCATCTGGCCGAGCAGCTGCTAGCCAGCCAGCGGAGGTTCGCCGAGGACCTGCTGAAGGCGATGACGCCGCTGATTCCCGCACGTCCTGAGAGCGCCGCTGCGAACCCGGCCGCGCCGAGCGCGCCGGTCAGTGCCGCGGCCAAGACGGCGCCCGCTGGCCCGGCGGCCCCGAACGCGCCGGTTAGCGCGGCCGCCCCGAGCGTGCCGGCCAGCCCGGCGCCTAAGAGTGCGTCCGTCGAGAGGGCGGCCACGAGTGCCGTGGCCGAAAGTGCGCCGACGAGCGCGGCACCCAAGACGACGGCCACCGCGAGAGCGGCGAAGAGCACGGCGGCGAAGGGCACGGCCGCCAAGAATGCGCCCGCGAAGAGCGCAACTGGGGGTACGGCGGCGAGGCCGGCGGCGAAGACCGCGGCGGCGAAGAGCACTCCCGCGAAGGGTGCAGCGGCCGGCACTGCGGCGAAGAGGGGTGCGGCGACCGGCACCGCAGCGAAAAGGGCGACCGCGAAGAGCTCGCCTCGGAGCACGGCCGACGGCCCGGCGCCTGAGGGCACGGCCGCGAGCTAAAAGCGCGCTGTGGCGTAGGCGAACTCGGTCCACGGATAATGCGGGCCACGGTGGCTGCCGCGGGGCGATACTGGCGGCATGCCGTTTCATCCGCCGCCGGCGACCGCGGGTTGGCAGCATCGGGAGGCCCGTTCGGGGTTCGAGGTCGTCTACTTCAGGGCGCTGGAGGGCGGCTGGGCCATCGACGGGACCACGGCGGCCGTCGAGGACGCCCAGACCTGGGTCGTGAGCTACAGCATCGAGCTGGATGACGGCTGGGTCACACGGAACGCGCATATCAGCGCCAGGACCGTATCGGGATCGCGCGAGACCCGGCTGGAGGCAGACGGCGCCGGGCGCTGGCTCGTCAACGGTGATCCCGCGCCTCATCTGAACGGCTGCCTGGACGTGGACCTGGAGTCCTCGGCCATGACCAACACGCTGCCGGTTCACCGGCTGGACCTGCCGACGGGGGCGCAGGCGGCCGCGCCCGCCGCGTACGTCCATGCGCTCGACCTGAGCGTCGAGCGGCTCGAGCAGGCGTACCTGCGGATCCCGTATGAGGGCGCACATCAGCGGTACGACTACGCGGCCCCGGCCTTCGGCTTCACGAGCCGCCTGGTCTACGACGACAGCGGGCTGGTCCTCGAGTACCCAGGAATCGCCGAGCGCGTACGCTGACCGTGCGCCGCGCTAAGGGGCGTCGTCGGGTCCCCAGTCGATGCCGTGCTCGGAGAGCCACGTGCGGTCCCCGGGCCGGAGATCGCCGGGCTCGCTGGGGCGCGCGTTCACCGCGGCGGGCTGCAGGCCGCCGGTCCCGCCGACATGAGCGGCCCATTCGTCGCCGCGCTCGAGCACGATCTTCTCGAACTGGGGCGGCCTGCGAAGCAGCAACCGCCTGCTGCACTCGGTGCACGACCACTCTTCGACGTCCTGCGCCAGCGTTCTCGTCCGCGTCATCTGATGTGGGGTAGACAACCGAACTCCGATCTCCAGCAGGCCCCTTCTTGGTTATGCCCAGCTTTGCACGTCTTCCCTCGCCAGCTCGGGCAAACGGGCCGCCCGGGACGAAGTGTCGCGAGATCGGCACATAAATAGACAGAACAGGTGTATCAGCCGGCCCTGTCTGCAGTCCGTACCCGTAGCCACACGGAAACCAGGCGCCGGTACCGGTGGCGTGCGCGGGCAAGGTGTCCGCGCAGTAGCCTCAGGCAAGGAAGAACCAATGTCACTGCTTTCAAGCGCACTACAGACACCGGCCACGGACTTCGGCGTAACCGGCATCCTGGACGGTCAGGTCACGGGCATGGACGTGCTCGACCCCACCGAGAACAACGAGAAGACCTCGCTGCTCGAGACCGATGACGAGTTCGACGTCGTGCTCTCCTGGCAGCTGACCGGCGCGGCCACCCCGGTCGTCGGCGGCTCCTGGATCGTCACGCTGTACAGCGACGACATGGACGGGGTCGGTACGATGACCGGGCCTCTCGGCACCGCGACCATCCCCATCACCGGCGGGGTCACCCCGCTGACCTTCTCGTATACGTTCAAGGTCAGCCCGCCGGTGCCCAAGGTGGGTGTGTACAAGCTGACCGCGGTCATCAACCACTCGCCGACCGGCAACCCGGCTCAGCTCGACGAGATGTTCGGCTTCGCCGAGTCCACTCCGATCCAGATCACCGATCCTGTGATCGAGAGCAGCTAACCCAGCAGCTCGACACCAGCCGCCGCGGTACCAGTGGCCACGAGCCAACGAGGGCGTACCGCGGCGGCTGGGCCATGCCCGGCGCTGGCCCGCGGGCGAACGTCCTGAACCCCGGGTTCCACCCTGTTAGGGGCGTTGAACCCGGGGTTCACCCTGCTGTGGCCGATGGCGCTAGACCTCGTGGCCGCACCGTTCGCTGTGGTGGCAGTGGGGACGGCGGTGGCAGCGGGCGTGGTCGCCGCAGTCGTCGTGGTCGCCGCAGCGGGGCAGCAGAACGGGGCCGACGCCGGGGATCGCGTGGGCTCGGGCCTCGGCGAGCAGGACCTCAGCCGCTTCCTTCCCTGTCTCGCCGGTCTGCGACATCCGGGCCGCGACCAGTCCAGTCACGATCGGGGTGGAGAACGACGTGCCGCTCCACTTGCACATGCCGTAGAAATTCCGCTTCACACCCTTGTAGGGGTCGTCCTGGCAGACATACAGACCGCTCGCGTAGGCGTTGATGAGATCGCGGCCGGGCGCGTAGACACGCACCCAGTGGCCGTAGTTGCTGAACGTGGCGCGGCCATGCCAGTCGCCGCCGAGAGCGCCGACAGAGACCATCCCGGGGCTGGCGGCCGGCCAGGTCGGCTTGCGGTTTCCGTTGTTGCCGGCCGCGACGATGCATGCGACGCCCTGATGCTCGTGCAGTTGCCGAAGAAAGCCATCCCAACCGAGCGAGGACAGGTCATCGCGGGTACTCGCGGTGATTGACAAATGGAAGATATCGACGCCGAGACCGAGCGCCCGCTCGAGCTCGCAGACGAGATCGGCTTCCAGCTGGCTGCCCGCGACCTTGAAACCATTCGAGACGATGACGTCCGCTTCGGGGGCCATGCACCGGATTACGCCGGCCACGAAGGTGCCATGCCCGCTGTAGGCCGGGATTCTGGTGACGCCGTCCGGGTCCGTTACCGCGGCCGGATCCCAATCCTGCACGGTCCCGTCGGCATTGGTCGCGCGCGTCACGCCCGCCAGCCAGGGGTGGTCGGCATCGGCGTCTTCCAGCAGTCCGGTATCGGCGACGTAGATCAGGACCCCGGCGCCGCTGTTCTCCAGGCAGACCGAGGGGTAGGGCTCGATGTCGAAGTACACCTCTTCGGGCTCGGTGGCCGGGCAGGGGCCGGCCGGGGCGGCGGTGAAGACGTGATTGGGTGAGGCCCTATGCCGGCCGACCTGCTGGTCGATGATCTCGAGCGCGTCGTGCACTAGACGGCGGTTCTCGGCCGGGAATGTTTCATCCTGGATCAAGAGCGAAACGCCCGGAACGACACGCCGGACCTGGTCGTGGGAAAACCTCTGACCGGGGTTGAAGATACCGAACACCTCGTTGATGTACTTGTCCTGGACCAGGAGCTGGCCCTCGACGTACATGTAGGCGACTCCGCCGTGGCCATCGGGCTCGTCGACGATCGTCAGGTTCCGCTGAGCTAGAAACTGGGCTTTGATGGTTTCGACCTGGTCCGCGATCCTGGTGGCCAGGTGCTGTTCCCAGCGCTTTTGTACGGGCACGATTCCCTCCATGATTCAGGGGCCTCTTGGGGTGGCCGCCGCTGGATCTGAGCCAGACCCACGCCGCGAGGCGCGCCCACAGACCCGGCACTTGTGCGGAGCGGTCCGCATGTGTGGTTGATACACGCTGTGCGCGATGCACGCATAGCGAATGCAGCGAGAGGCCCGGTAGCCCTCGTTACGTTTCGTAAGTTTGTGTTTACTAAAAGTACGCATGGCGTGGGCGGCGAATCGTGATGCGCCGAGTTGCGCCCGCGAGATTCGCGATGGACCGTTCCATCATGAACATCTAAAATCAGCTCGTGGCAGCTAAAACTCCCCCGGCAATCACCGAGCCGAGAGATATCGAGGAGCTGCTGCCGCTAACCCTATCGCGGCCGCATGAGGCATTGGCCAAGGCGCGCGCAATTTTGCGCGGGCAGCCACCTCCATATGCGGCGTCGGTGGCTCATCAGGCCGCCGGAATCGTATTGCGCGAGTTCGGCGATCTTAATTCCGGAATCGCGGAGTTGCGCACGGCGCTGCGCCTGACCCGGCGGATCGGCTCGGTCAAGCGCGAGGCTGACGTGCTCGCCAGCCTGGCCGTCGCGCTGGTCTACGCCGGGCGGACCGCGTCCGGGCTGGCCGCCTTCGACCGTGCGCTGAGGCTATCCAGGGGCGCACTGGCGGGCCAGGTGCGCTACCGGCGCAGCATCGCGCTGCTGGCCCTGGGCCAGCATGCGGCTGCCCTCGACGACGCGCGCCGCGCGGTGGCCGTGCTTCGGCACGCAGGCGACAAGCTGTGGGCGGCACGCGCGGTAAATATCCGCGGGTTGGTTTACCACACCATGGGATTTCCGACTCGCGCAGATGCCGATTTCGCCGCCGCCGAGCTTTTGTTCGCCGAAACCAGCCAGGTGCTCGAGTCCATTTATATGGTGCACAACCGCGCCTTGGTCGCTTCCTCGATCAATGACATTCCGACGGCACTTTCTTATTTCGACGAGGCCGCGTCCCGTTACGAACCGCTGAATGTGCTGGTGCCGGACCTGACCATTGACCGGTGCGCGGTGCTGCTGGCGGCGGGCCTGGCCGACGACGCCCTAGCCGAGGCAGACGCCACCGTCAGCGAGATCGACCGGTTTCACGGCCAGTCCATCAAGAAGGCCGAGCTCCTGCTGGTCGCGGCCAACTGCGCGCTGGCCGCCGTGCAGCCGCAGATCGCCCTGGACCGGGCGCAGAGCGCCTACGGCATGTACCGGTCTCAGCGCAACGCCTGGTGGCTGACCCGCACCCGGCTGGTGCTCGTTCAGGCCAACTTCACGGCGGGCTCGGTGTCGGCTGCGCTGCTGCGCGAGGCGAACCGGGTCGCCGCGCGGCTGGACACGATAGGCTCCAGCGATGCGCCGCAGGCGCACCTGCTGGTCGGACGGGTGGCGCTGGAACTGGGCCACCGCAAGACCGCCGATCGTCATTTCATCGAGGCGGCCAAGAGCCGCCGGCACGGTCCGGCCATGGCCCGGGCCAGCGGGTGGCTTAGCGAGGCGCTGCGGGCCGAGGCCGCGGGCCACCCGCGCCGACTGCTGAACGCCTGCCGCCGCGGGCTCGAGGTGCTGGACGAATACCGGTTCACCCTAGGCGCCTCCGAATTGCGGGCGCAGGCAACCGCCCACGGCGCCGAACTGGCCGTGCTCGCGCAGCGCCACGCCGTGCGCGAGCACCGGCCGCGGCAGTTGCTGACCTGGAGTGAACGCTGGCGGGCAACCGCGCTCGCGGTCCCCGCGGTGCGACCTTCGGCTAACGCGGAGATCAACGCGGGCCTGACCGCGTTCCGCAAGGCGACCAGCCAGATCGAGGAGGCTCGGCGGCTGGGCCGGCCGAACCCCAGACTCCAGCGGGAACAGCAGCGGCTGGAGGGGGTGGTTCGCGCGTGCGCGCTGCGGGCGCACGGCGGCCCCGGCCCCGGGCCACGCATGATCGACGTCGCCGGCCTGCTCGACCGGCTTGGCCCGGCCCGGCTCGCCGAGATCGTCGACGTCGACGGCGTGCTGTACGTGCTGGTGTGCGGGGCCGGAAAGGTCCGGCAGTTCACCGCGGGCCGCACCGCCGACGCCGTCCGCGCCGCCGACTTCGCGCGGTTCGCGCTGCGCCGCCTGGCGCGGAGCCGACCGGGCGACGACCTCGGCAGCGCGCTGGCCGTACTGGAGGCGGCCGGGCCGAGGCTACAAGGCGCCCTGTTCGGCCCGGCGGTCAGGCAGCTCGGCGACGGCCCGGTCATCGTCGTGCCACCCGGCAAGCTGCACGCCATCCCGTGGACGCTGCTGCCCGCGCTCAGCGACCGCGTGGTCAGCGTGGCTCCGTCGGCGAGCAGCTGGGTCCGCGCGCACGCGGCCGTGCCGCCGGCCCGCCGCCGGGTCACGCTGGCCCGCGGACCGGGCCTGAGCACCGACGGCGCCGAGGTGCCGCTGGTCGCCAAGCTCTACGACGACGTGACCGTGCTGGCCAACAGCGGAGCGACCACCCAGAAGGTGCTCTACGCGCTGGAGGGCGCCTGGGTGGCCCATATCGCGGCCCACGGGACGTTCCGGGCCGACAGCCCGCTGTTCTCCTCGCTGCGCATGCACGACGGGCCGCTGACCGTGTACGACTTCGAGCAGCTCGACCGCGCGCCGTACCGGCTGGTGCTGCCCAGCTGCGACTCCGGCGTGCTCGCCCCGAGCGGGGCCAACGAGCTGCTCGGCCTGGTCAGCAGCCTGCTGCCGCTGGGCACGGCCGGCGTCATCGCCGCCATCGTCCCGCTGAACGACCGCGCCGTGGTGCCGGTCATGGTCGACCTGCACACTTACCTGCGAGAAGGCCAGACCCTCGCAGAATCCCTGTACCGGGTCAGGCGGGGCCTGGCCGACGACCCCATCCAGCAGGCCACGGCGCTGTCCCTGGTGACGCTGGGAGCGGCGTAAGAGGTCAGGGTCGTGATCGAAGCTCAGCCGGGCCAGGTCGGCGTCGATGTTGTGCCAGGCGTAGGCGTTCGTCGCCGTCTGCACGAACTTCACCGGAACGGCGCGGCGGGCGCCTATCGCGGCGCCCAGCGCACCGAGCAACTGATTATCGTCGAGGACATCATGCACGTGACTCGCCATCCTTCACCGCACCAAACGGTTGCACCCTGTCGGATTGACGGAGCCCGGGGAGGGCCGGCTCGATACACCGCGGCGTTCATGAGTACCCGGAGCTGGCCAGATGGTTAGCTAGGGAAATGAAACGACGGCCCGCCTTGTTGCCGTTGGTTACGGGGACGACAGTCGGATTGGGGCGGTTGCGCTGTCAACGAGGACAGGGAACACCACGGGCACACGCGCTTCGCAGTACGGATGGCTGCGACGGCTGGCCATCTACACCTGGCGCCATCGCCGTGGTGTCGTCGTCGCGCTGGGCGGCTCCCTGCTGGCCGCGGTCGCGACGGCCGCGATCCCGCTCGTGCAGCGGCGCATCATCGACGACGTCATCGTGACGAACCGCCAGTCGGTCTGGCCGCTGGCCGGCCTGCTGCTGGTCGCGGCGGCGGTCAACTTCGGCGGCATCTACCTGCGCCGGTACTACGGCGGGCGGCTGTCCCTTGACGTGCAGCACGACCTGCGCACCGAGCTGTTCGGCTCGCTGTCCCGGCTGGACGGCGCGCGCCAGGACGAGATCCGCACCGGGCAGCTGGTCGGCCGGTCCATCTCCGACCTGAACATGGTGCAGGGCATCATGTCCATGGTGCCGGTCACGATCGGGAACATCGTGCTGTTCGTGCTGACCCTCGGCATCATGGTGGTCCTGTCGCCGGTGCTCACCCTGGTGACCGTCGCGGTCGCGCCCGCGCTGTGGATGATCGCGCTCGCGTCCCGGCGCAAGCTGTTCCCGGCGAGCTGGGACGCGCAGCAGCAGTCCGGCGAGGTGGTCGGCCTGGTCGACGAGGCCATCGGCGGCGTGCGCGTGGTCAAGGGCTTCGGGCAGGAGGAGCAGGAACAGGAGCAGCTGGAAGCGGCGAGCGCGAACCTGTTCGCCTCCCGGCTGCGGATGATCCGCCTGACGGCCAGGTACAACCCCGCGCTGACCGCGATCCCGTCGCTCGGCCTGGTCGGCGTGCTCGCGCTGGGCGGCTGGCTGGCCATCCACGGCTCCATCAGCCTCGGCACGTTCCTGGCCTTCTCCGCCTACCTGGCCCTGATGACCGGCCCGGTGCGCATGCTCACCTACATGATCACGCTCGGCCAGGAGGCGCGGGCCAGCGTCATCCGGGTCTTCGACATCATCGACTCGCGGCCGGTCATCACCGACAAGCCGGACGCGATCGAGCTCCCGCTGGACGCGGCCGGCCTCAGCTTCGACGACGTCCGGTTCGGATACGTGCCTGCGGAGCCGGTGCTGCGCGGCGTGTCCTTCCGAGTCGAGCCCGGCGAGACGGTGGCCGTGGTCGGCGCGTCCGGCTCCGGCAAGTCCACCCTGGCCCTGCTGCTCCCCCGCTTCTACGACCCGCAGGGCGGCTCCGTCCGCATCGGCGAATACGACGTCGCCGACGTGACCCGCGACTCGCTGCGCGCCGCCATCGGGCTGGTCATGGAGGACAGCTTCCTGTTCTCCGACACGGTGCAGGCCAACATCGCCTACGGCAGGCCGGACGCCACCGAGGAGGAGATCCTCGCCGCGGCCCAGGCCGCGCAGGCCCACGAGTTCATCGTCAGGCTGCCCGACGGGTACGACACCGTGGTCGGCGAGCAGGGCCTGACCCTGTCCGGCGGGCAGCGGCAGCGGGTGGCGCTGGCCCGGGCCCTGGTCACCGACCCCCGGCTGCTGGTGCTCGACGACGCGACCTCGGCCATCGACCCGCGCCTGGAGGCGGAGATCCACGCGGCGCTGCACGAGGTGATGCGCGGCCGGACCACGCTGATCATCGCGCACCGCAGGTCCACGCTGAACCTGGCCGACCGGATCGTGGTGCTGGACCGGGGCCGGGTGGCCGACATCGGCACCCAGGAGGAGCTGACCGAGCGCTGCCCGCTGTACCGTCAGCTCATCATGGGCCCGGACGACGACGACGAGCCCGCCGTGCAGCTCATCCGGCCGCGCCAGGCCCGCACCGTGGAAGACGTGCTGGACGGGCGGGTCCCGGGGGTGCCCGGGCCCTGGCCGCGGCCGGCCACGGGCACATGGGCGGGACGTTCGAGAGCCTGCCGCCCTCGCCGGAGCTGCTGGGCCAGGTCGCGGCGCTGCCGCCGGCCACGGACACCCCGGACGTGGACATCGCCCAGGCCCGGTCCGCGGACCGGCACTTCACGCTGCGCCGGCTGCTGCGGCCGCTGGCCTTCGCGCTGGTCATCGGGCTGGTGCTGGACGGCCTGGACGCGGTGGCCGGGCTCGCGCTGCCCGCGCTGGTCAGGAACGGCATCGACAACGGGGTGCAGCATAAGGTCTTCGGCGCGATCGTGGTGGTCTCGCTCATCGGGCTGGCCATCGTGCTGGCCGACTGGGTGGTCAACATCGTCGAGACCATGGTGGTCGGGCGCAACGGCGAACGGCTGCTGTACACCCTGCGGGTCAAGCTGTTCGCCCAGCTCCAGCGTCTCGGCCTGGACTTCTACGAGCGCGAGCTGTCCGGCCGGATCATGACCCGGATGACCACCGACGTGGACGCGCTGTCCACGTTCCTGCAGACCGGGCTCGTGACCATCGGTCAGCTCGGTGCTCACCTTCTTCGGCGTGCTGGCCGCGCTGCTCATCATCAACCTGCGGCTGGGCCTGGCCGTGCTGACCATCCTCCCGGTGCTGGTCGTGGCGACGCTGGTGTTCCGGTCCAAGTCGGCCAAGGCCTACAACGACGCGCGGGAGAAGGTCGCCGCGGTCAACGCGGACTTCGCGGAGAACGTGGCCGGGCTGCGGGTGACGCAGGCGTTCCGCCGCGAGCGGGCGAACCGGGACCGGTTCGGCGGGCGCAGCCTCGGCCTTCCGGGTGTCCCGGCTGCGCGCGCAGCGTAACATCGCGCTCTACTTCCCGTTCGTGCAGACCCTGTCCACCGCGGCCGGCGCGATCGTGCTGGTCATCGCGACGGGTCAGATGCGCAACGGGGCGCTCACCGCGGGCGCGCTGATCGCCTACCTGCTCTACATCGACATGGTCTTCGCCCCGGTCCAGCAGCTCTCCCAGGTGTTCGACGGCTATCAGCAGGCGATGGTCGGGGTAAGGCGGATCACCGACCTGCTCCGGCTGCGCACCTCCACGCCGCAGCCCAGCGAGCCGCTCCCGGCCGGCCGGCTGCGCGGCCGCATCGAGCTGCGGGACGTCGACTTCTCCTATGGGTCCAGCGCGAGCAACGCGATCAATGCGGTGAGTCTGACGATCAAGCCGGGCGAGACCGTGGCCCTGGTCGGGCAGACAGGGGCGGGCAAGTCCACACTGGTCAAGCTCATCGCGCGGTTCTACGACGTGACCAGCGGCGCCGTGCTGGTCGACAGCACCGACGTCCGCGACTACGACCTGGCCAGCTACCGGCACCAGCTCGGGGTGGTACCGCAGGAGTCGTACCTGTTCGCGGGCACGGTCCGGGACTCGATCGCGTACGCCAGGCCGGAGGCCAGCGACGCCGAGGTGCAGGCGGCGGCGCGCGCGGTGGGCGCGCACGACATGATCACCGGGCTGTCTGGCGGCTATGACCACGCGGTGTCCGAACGCGGCCGCAACCTGTCGGCCGGCCAGCGCCAGCTCATCGCGCTGGCCCGGGCGCAGCTGGCCGATCCCGCCATCCTGCTGCTCGACGAGGCGACCGCCGCCCTCGACCTGGCCGCCGAGGCGGCGGTGAACCGCGCGATCAGCGAGCTGACCGCGGCGCGCACCACCATCGTGGTCGCGCACCGGCTCACCACCGCGGCGCGCGCGGACCGGATCGTGGTCCTGGAGTCCGGGCGGATCGCGGAGATCGGCAGCCATGACGAACTGCTGGCCGCGGACGGGATCTACGCGTCGCTGTGGGACGCTTTCGCCGGGGAGTCCGAGCTCGTCGCCTGAACTCCGGCCCGGCACGCATCCCGGGGGGCACGCAGGTAGCCGGGGGAACCCGAGAGCCAAAGGGCGCCGGCGCCGACTGGACTGAGGAGCGACGAAGGAGCGACGAGGGAAGGAGGCGCCAGTGAAGGGGGGATGGGGAGGTGGGTGGGGCCCGGAGGCGAGCGGGACTAGCAGAGGTGAGGCCATGTACCGGCTCCTTTACCGGATGGTGCTACGGCGGCTGCCGGCGGAGACGGCGCACCGGGCGGGGTTCTGGCTGATCCGCGCGGTTGCCGCGGTCCCGGGGGCGGCGTGGGGGCTGCGGCGGTGGCTCGGGCCGCGGGATCCGGTGCTGCGGGTGCGGGCGCTCGGGCTCGATTTTCCCGGGCCGCTCGGGCTGGCGGCCGGGTTCGACAAGGACGCGCGCGGGACGGCCGGGCTGGGCGCGCTGGGGTTCGCGTTCGTCGAGGTCGGCACGGTGACGGCCCGGCCGCAGCCGGGGAACGACCGGCCGCGGATGTTCCGGCTGCCCGCGGACCGCGCGCTGGTCAACCGGATGGGGTTCAACAACGACGGCGCGGCGGCGGCCGCGGACCGGCTCCGCAGGCAGGGGGGCGGCCGGCGCTCAGGGACCCGGACGATCGTCGGGGTCAACATCGGCAAGACCAGGGCGGTGCCGCAGGAGCAGGCGGCCGCGGACTACGCGGCCAGCGCGCGGGCGGTGGCGGGGGTGGCCGACTACGTGGCGGTCAACGTCAGTTCGCCGAACACGCCGGGGCTGCGCGACCTGCAGGCCGCCGACCGGCTGCGGCCGGTGCTGACGGCGGTGCGCGCGGCGCTCGACGAGGGTGCCGCGGGCGGGCAGCGCGTGCCGTTGCTGGTCAAGATCGCACCGGACCTGGCCGACGCGGACGTGGACGAGGTCGCGGACCTGGCGGTCGGGCTCGGGCTGGACGGGATCATCGCGACCAACACCACGGTGTCGCGGGACGGGCTGGTCAGCTCCCCGGCCGAGATCGCGGCGGCCGGGGCGGGCGGGCTGTCCGGGCCGCCGCTGCGGCGTTCCGCGGAGGCGGTGCTGCGGCGGCTGCGGGCGCGGGCCGGGGACCGGCTGGTGCTGATCGCGGCGGGCGGGATCGAGACCCCGGATGACGCGTGGGAAAGGCTGCGCGCGGGGGCCACGCTGGTGCAGGCCTACACCGGGTTCGTCTACGGCGGCCCGCTATGGCCGCGGCGCATTCACACCGGGCTGGCCCAGCGGGCCCGGGCGGCAGGGCTGTCCTCGGTTGCCTCGGCCTCGGTCTCGGCCGGGGAGGCGTCGGCCGGGGAGGCGTCGGCCGGGGAGGCGTCGGCCGGGGAGGCGGGCCAGGCGACTTCCTGGTAGCGGGCCTGGCACGGATTCCCGGCGGTGACCCACATCTGGCCCGCGGTCAGGTTCATCAGCACCGAGGTGATGGTCGCGCCCTGCTCCAGCGGGTGCTCTCCCGGCTCGGGATGAGCGCAGATGCTGTAGGGGTAATCGGCGTGGTCGGCGAGCAGGCGGCGGGCATCGTCCAGGGTGGCGGGGGGCATGGCCTGGAGGCGCTGCAGGCGGACCGCGCTGCTGGGCATGGCCCACAGCGACAGGTCAACCGGGTCGCTCGGTCGTGAGCGCGGCGCCTGGAAGTGGTTGGTGTGCAGCAGCAGGCCGTGGTCGGGATACAGCGGGTACAGGCGGGTGAAGTCGCCCGGGGCCGCCTCCACGTCCAGGGCAGTGCCGCTAGCGTGGGCGATCAGGTAGTTGGCCGACGAGGACCGCTCCCCCGCCTGGAGCACCATGAGGGCCTCGGTGACCGTGGTGCAGTCGAACATGGCCCGCAGCAGGACGTGGTACGGCAGCCCGGGCGCGCCGACGTCCGCGTCGGTGACCATGGCGTTGGTGACCAGGCCGAGGCCCGCGGCGTTCATCCCGGCCTTGGCCAGCAGGCCGGCTTCCACCACCGTGACGAAGTCAGGTCCCTCGTCCTGGCTGACCTCGAGCAGGACCAGCGTGCCGGCGGAGTGGAGGAGCCAGTCCCAGTTCTGGCCGATGAGCGTCTTGCCGTCCGGGGCCTGCGGGACGATGGCGAACGAACTGCACTCGGCGGGCGGGCGGGCTCTGTCGGCCAGGGGGGCCAAGGGGGCCAAGGGGGCCCGGGCGGCCAAGGGGGCCAGGCGGGCCTTGGCGGCGTACATCACCTCGGTGCGCACGTTGATGGCCAGCACATCGGCCGGGTCGAGCCCGGCCCCCTCGGCGATGCCGCGCATCTCCTCCAGGTAGGCAGGGCGGAAGCGGGCGATCGGGGCCTCGAAACCGGCGGCGGCGCGGCGGACCTGCGCCCAGTCCCACCCGGCGTAGTACTCGAAGACCTGCTGGTAGGCCTGCACCGACCGGCGTACCCGGGCCCGGGCCTGCGCGCCGTACTGCCGGCCGCGCTGGTAGCTGCCGCCCTCGACGCGCACCCGCGGGATCCCGTCCAGCGGCTGGGTCCCGTTTACTTGCGGCGTAGGTGTCATCTCTGCCCCTCGGGTCACTAGTCATATACGCTAGTCGAGTGATATCGCGTCGTCTTCGGTTCGACCTGCGATGGTGGCTGACACGGCTGTGGTACCGGCTGCCGTTCGTGCCGCACCGGGGCGGACCGGGACTTGCGGGAGTCCGCGAGCCCCGGCGACCCCGCCCGCCGATGCGCCCGCCGATGGCTCAGGCCCTGGAGCCTGGCGATGAGTTCCGCGGATCGTCGGTCGCGACCCTCAGCCGGCCCGCGCGGCGCTGGTGGCGGCTGCGGCATCCGCGCGCCAGCCACACCTGAGTCCGCATTCTGGCCGGTAAAGGACCAGCGGCCGCAGAAGCTCAGCAGCCTCTGCGGCCGCCGTGACGACTGGCGTCCTCGCGGTCGTCAGCTGCTCATCGGGGGGACGATGAGGACCGGAGCGGTGGCGTGGTGGGCTACCTTGGTCGCGGTCGATCCGATCAGCTGACGCGTCCACCCGCCCGAGCCCTGCCCGCCCAGGACGATCATGTCGGCGTCAGCGCCCGCCTTGATGACCTCTTCCGCCGGGTAGCCGTGAACCGCCTTGACCGTGACCGACTCCGGACGGGAGTCGCCGAGGCGGGCCAGAACCTCGTCGGTTTCGGCCTGGGCCGCCTCCCGGACCTTGTCGGTCAGGGATGTGTCTTCCGGGTAATTCAGTTTGCCCCCCCAGATGTCCGCCACGGCCTGGTGCACGGCGAGCACGGTCAGCGACGTGTGATGGGCCGCCGCCTCCCTGGCGGCCCACTCCAGGGCCCGCTGCGAATGACCGGAACCGTCCACACCGACAAGGATTCCAGACATCTCATTTCTCCTTCTGCTTTAGCTGCCGCGGTACCTCAGAAAGCTGCCTCGGTACCTCCACCACCGATGCTAGGCATTCAGGGCCCGCAGCAACAGGTCATCCGGGCTGCTGGCCCGGGACCTGGACGCTGGCGAGCAGATTTTTCTGCCGAATGGACATAGTGGCACCACCCGGCCTTGCCGGGCTAGCGGGCGCACCACGATGATGACGATGAGGCAAACGCTGCCTTGCGGAACACCGTGGACCTAGGAGGACGAGCATGCCAGCCATGCCCATCGTGGCCGCGACGGACGGCTCTGAGGAATCGCTGCGCGCGGTCACCTGGGCTGCGCGGGAGGCCGTGCTGCGCGGTGCCCCGCTGCGGATCATCGCGGCCGCGGCGCTGCTGCCCCGGATGATCGGGAACGAGGGCGAGTACAGCTACGACACCGTGTCCGACGTCATCCGCACCAACGCCGGCCGGGCCCTGGCGGTGGCGGCCGAGCGGGCCGCGAAGGCGGCCCCCGACCTGCTGATCGACACCGACGAGGTGGAAGGGTCACCGGCCGACGCGGTCGTCGAGGCCGCAAACGGCGCGCTGATGGTGGTCGTGGGCTCCCGCGGCGAAGGGGCGTTCGCGGCGCTGGTGCTCGGGTCGGTCAGCCGGTACGCGGCCACCCACGCGTCCAGCCCGGTCGTCGTCGTCCGCGAGGCGGCCGAGGCCGCGCACCGGCAGGTCGGCGTGGGCATCGGCCACCTGGAGCACGCCGCCGCCTCGCTCACCTTCGCGTTCGAGGAGGCCGCCCTGCGCAAGGCCAGCGTGGTCGCCATCCACGCCTGGGACGTGCCGGAATCCGACATCTCGCGGGCCGGCCAGCTGTTCGCGAGGCCCGGCGTCCACGTGGTGGAGGAGAAGGCGACCGCGGCGATGGAGGAACTGCTGAACGAATGGCGCGCCAAGTACCCGGACGTGTCAGTCAGCCAGGACGTCGTGCACGGCCACCCGGGGCGGGCGCTGGTCGGCCTGTCCGCGCGCACCGACATGGTGGTCCTGGGCCGGCACGCGGCGCACCATGGCGCGGGCTCGGTCATGCACGCCGTGCTCAGTCACGCGCACGGCCCCATCGTCACCGTTCCCTCGCCTTAGGGTCAGCCTTCGGGCTGATCGGGGGATCCTGGTAAGGGGCGCGGTGGCTGGGGTTTTCGCGGACACTGAGAATATGAGCGATGTTCATCAGGTCGGGGACTGGGCTGGTGGTGCCTGTGCTCGGGGGGCGCGGGGTGCCCATGCTGGACAGCGCGCGGATGTACGTGTGCGGGATCACGCCGTATGACGTCACGCATCTGGGGCACGCGGCGACGTTTGTCTGGGTCGACGCGCTGGTCCGGGTGCTGCGGATGCTGAAGGTCGAGCCGGAGGTCTGCCGGAACGTCACCGACGTCGACGACGTGTTGGACGCCGCGGCGTTCCGGGCCAGCACGCCTTACGACAGCTTCGCGGCCATTCAGCAGTACCACTTCGAGCACGACCTCGGCCTGCTCAACGTGCGGCCGGTCCGGCACGAGCCGCGCGCGCACCGCTACATCGAGCACGTCATCAGGCTGGCGTCGGGGCTGATGGCGACGGGCACGGCCTACGAGCGCGGCGGCAGCGTGTACTTCCGGGGCCAGGCGGCGGCCGCGGGGCTGGACCGGGGCGAGGCGCTGCGGCTGTCCGCCGAGTACGCAGGGCGCCCGGACGATCCGGCGAAGGACGATCCGCTGGATACCGCGGTGTGGCAGGGGGCGGAGGCCGGGCATCCGGCCTGGGATTCACCCTGGGGAGCGGGACGGCCGGGGTGGCACGCGGAATGCGTGGCCATGGCCCTGTCGGCGTTCGGGGTCGGGGTGGACGTGCACGCGGGCGGCGCCGATCTGCGGTTCCCGCACCACGCCTACCACGCCGCCATGGCCGAGGCGTTCACCGGGGTCCGGCCCTACGCGCGGGCCTGGATGCACGTCGGCGTGGTGACGGTGGGCGGGGTCAAGATGGCCAAGTCGGCCGGCAACCTGGTGCTGGTGGGCGATCTGCTGGAGCACCACACGCCGGGGGCGATCCGGCTGATGATCCTGGACCGGCCCTGGGCGCAGGGCTGGGACTACAGCGGCGCGTCCCTCGAGGCGGCCGCGGCCCGGCTGGAGGACCTGTACCGAGCGGCCGGACGCACGGACGGGACGAGCCGGGGCGATGCAGGCGAGATCCGCCGGCGGCTGGCGGCCGACCTGGACGTGCCGGGCGCGCTCGAGGTGGCGATCGAGACGGGTGGGGCGGCCGCTCGCCTGCTCATCGCGACCCTTGGCCTGGACTGAGGAGGGTTGAGGAGGGGTATCGGATGCCTGGACTGAGGAGGGTATCGGATGCCTGGACTGAGGCACGCCGGACGAAGGGAGGGGCATCGGATGCCGGAGATCGTGACCGTTGAGACTCCTGCGCTGGGTGATCGCAGCTACCTGGTCCACGACGGGACCACAGCGGTCGTCGTCGACCCGCAGCGTGACATCGACCGGGTGCTGGCCGTCGCGCAGGCGCGGGACGTGCGGATCACGCACGTGCTTGAGACCCACATCCACAACGACTACGTGACCGGGGGCCTGGCCCTGGCCGGCGAGACCGGCGCGGCGTACGTGGTCGCGGCTTCGGAGGAGGTCGGCTTCGAGCGGATGGCCGTCCGGGACAACGACCAGATCACCGCGGGATCCCTGACCGTGACGGTCGTGCACACCCCGGGGCACACGCCAGGGCACCTGTCCTACGTGCTGAGCGAGGGCGGGCAGGGACCGGTCGCGGTGTTCACCGGCGGATCCATGCTGTACGGCGCGGTCGGCCGCACCGACCTGGTCAGCCCGCAGCAGACCGAGCAGCTGACCCGGGCCCAGTACCGGTCGGTCAACCGGCTGGCGGCGGAGCTGCCCGACGAGGTGGCGGTCTACCCGACGCACGGGTTCGGCAGCTTCTGCTCGGCCACGCCGACGTCGGGCACGTCGTCCACCATCGGGGCCGAGCGGCGCGTCAACGTGGCGCTGCGCGGCGACGAGGGCGCGTTCGTCAAGGAGCTCATCGCGGGGCTGAACGCCTACCCGCGGTACTACGCGCACATGGGGCCGGCGAACCGGCGCGGTCCGCGCGCCGCAGGCCTGGAGCGGCCCGCGCCGGCCGACCCGGCCGAGCTGCGGCGGCGCATCGACGCCGGAGAATGGGTCGTGGACCTGCGCGAGCGTCGGGCCTTCGCGCGCACGCACGTCACCGGGACGATCTCCTTCGAGCTCGGCGACGCGTTCAGCACCTACCTCGGCTGGACCATCCCGTGGGGCACCGCGCTCACCCTGATCGGCGACCGCCCGGACCAGGTGGCCGAGGCGCAGCTGCAGCTGACGCGGATCGGCATCGACGAGATCGCGAGCGCGGCCGCCGGGCCGGTCGAGGCGCTGGCTCCCGACGGGAAGCTGTCCAGCTACCGGGTCACTGACTTCGGCGGGCTGGCCGCCGAATGGGGCCGGGCCGGGCAGGTGGTCCTGGACGTCCGGCGTCCGGATGAGTGGCAGGAGGGGCATCTGCCGCGCGCGGTGCACATCCCGTTCTGGGAGGTCGAGCAGCGGGCCGACGAGGTGCCGGACGGCGAGGTCTGGGTGCACTGCGCGAGCGGCTTCCGCGCCGCGATCGGCGCGTCGATCCTGCACCGGGCGGGGCGGCAGGTCGTCCACGTCGACGACAACTGGGAGATGGCCGCGCGGGCCGGGCTGCCCGTTGTCCCGTAACGGGCCCCGGCTAGTCGCAGGTTGCGGCGAGGTGTCGCGGACGTTAACGCTTGGCCGGCCACCTGCCCCGTGCGGGCCCTCGCGAAATAGCCTGGGAGCGGAGCCGGGATCCGAGGGCACGCAGCCGGTCCGTTCGGAAAAAAGGGGTTTTAAATGACAGTGACGGAGCAGCGGGACGACGGCGAGTTCGAGGCGCTGGACGCCTGGTGGCGGGCGGCGAACTACCTGTCGGTGGGGCAGATCTACCTGCTGGGCAACCCGCTGCTGAGCGAGCCGCTGCGGCCGGAGCAGGTCAAGCCGCGGCTGCTCGGGCACTGGGGCACCACGCCGGGGCTGAACCTGGTCTACGCGCACCTCAACCGGGTGATCAAGAGCCAGGACCTGAACGTCATCTACGTCTGCGGGCCGGGGCACGGCGGGCCCGGCATGGTGGCCAACACCTACCTGGAGGGGACCTACACCGAGCTGTACCCGGCGATTACCCGGGACACCGCGGGCATGGCCGCCTTGTTCAAGCAGTTCTCCTTCCCCGGCGGCATCCCGTCGCACGCGGCGCCGGAGACGCCCGGGTCGATCAACGAGGGCGGCGAGCTCGGCTACTCCCTCGGGCACGCCTACGGCGCGGCGTTCGACAACCCGGACCTCATCGTGGCCTGCGTGATCGGCGACGGGGAGGCCGAGACGGGGCCGCTGGCCGGGAGCTGGCACGCGAACAAGTTCCTCAACCCGGCCACGGACGGCGCGGTGCTGCCCATCCTGCACCTGAACGGGTACAAGATCGCCAATCCCACCGTGCTGGCCAGGATCCCGCACTCCGAGCTTGAGTGGCTGCTGCGCGGCTACGGGTACTCGGTGCACACCGTCGAGGGCGACGATCCCAAGCTGGTGCACCAGCAGCTCGCGGCGACCATGGACGCGGTGATCGCCGAGATCCGCGAGATCCAGGAGCGGGCGCGGGCTCGCGGTGACGTGACGCGGCCGGCCTGGCCGGCCATCGTGCTGAAGACGCCCAAGGGGTGGACCGGGCCGAAGGTGGTCGACGGGCTGCCGGTGGAGGGGACGTGGCGGGCGCACCAGGTGCCGCTCGATGCGGCCCGGACCAATCCCGAGCACCTGGCGATGCTCGAGGCCTGGATGCGGTCCTACCGGCCGGAGGAGCTGTTCGACGGCTCGGGCACGCTGGTGCCGGAACTGGCCGCGCTGGCGCCGAGCGGTGAGCGGCGGATGGGCTCGAACCCGCACGCCAACGGGGGGCTGCTGCTGCGCGACCTGCGGCTGCCCGACTTCCGCGATTACGCGGTGGCGGTCGACAAGCCGGGGGCGAGCGAGTCCGAGGCCACCCGGGTGCTCGGCGGCTGGCTGCGGGACGTGATCAGGGATAACCCGTCGAACTTCAGGCTGTTCGGGCCGGACGAGACCGAGTCCAACCGGCTCACCGACGTCTACGAGGTGACGAACAAGGTCTTCGAGGGCACGATCGTGCCCGGGGACAACCATCTCGCGCCTTCCGGCCGCGTCGTCGAGGTGCTGTCGGAGCACATGTGCGAGGGGTGGCTGGAGGGCTACCTGCTGACCGGCAGGCACGGGCTGTTCAACTGCTACGAGGCGTTCATCCACATCGTCGACGCGATGTTCAACCAGCACGCCAAGTGGCTGGAGGTGACCCGCGACATCCCGTGGCGGCGCCCGGTGGCCTCGCTGAACTACCTGCTCTCCTCGGTGGTCTGGCGGCAGGACCACAACGGGTTCTCGCACCAGGATCCCGGCTTCATCGACGTCGTGATGAACAAGAAGCCGTCGGTCATCCGGGTCTACCTGCCGCCGGACGCGAACTGCCTGCTGTCGGTGGCGGACCACTGCCTGCGCTCGCGGCAGTACGTCAACGTCATCGTGGCGGACAAGCAGCAGCACGCGAACTGGCTGTCCATGGACGACGCGATCGTCCACTGCACGCGGGGCGCGGGGATCTGGGACTGGGCGTCGTCGGACATGTCCGGCTCGCCGGATGTCGTGATGGCGTGCTGCGGGGACGTCCCGACGATCGAGACGCTGGCCGCGGTGTCGCTGCTGCGCACGCACCTTCCGTCGCTGAAGGTGCGGATGGTGAACGTGGTGGACCTGATGCGGCTGCAGCCTCCGTCGGAGCATCCGCACGGGATGTCGGACGCCGAGTTCGACGCGCTGTTCACGGTGGACCGGCCGGTGATCTTCGCCTACCACGGGTACCCGATGCTCATCCACCGGCTGACCTACCGGCGGCACGGGCACGACAACCTCCACGTGCGCGGGTACAAGGAGGAGGGCACGACGACCACGCCGTTCGACATGGTGATGTTGAACGACCTGGACCGGTTCCACCTGGTGATGGACGTCATCGACCGGGTGCCGGGGCTGTCCGACTCGGCGGGGCACGTCAGGCAGCTGATGGTGGACAACCGGATCTCGGCGCGGGCCTACACCCGGCTGGAAGGCCAGGACGCGCCGGAGATCCGCGACTGGAAGTGGACGAACTAGGGTCCTGGGACCGCGGGAGACCGGGATGCGCGGTTCCGCACGGGGTCGGGCCGGGTTAGCGCCCGGGTTTGCTGTATCGGTTGCCGATAGATCGTCGGCCGATATAGACTGGCGCCTGTGCCCGGGGAGAGAAGTTCTGACGGGTTGGACGGGTTCGGGAGGTATGCGGGCCCGGCGACGCTCATCCTGGCCAGCCTGGCCGACGGAGCCAAGCACGGTTACGCGCTGACCAAGGACATCGAGTCCTTCGCGGGCGTGCGGCTGGCGCCGGGGACGCTGTACGAGGCGCTCGCCCGCCTCCAGGGACAGGGGCTGATCGAGCCCGTCGAAAGCCATGACCGGCGGCGTCCGTACCGGCTCACGGCGGTCGGGGCGCGGGCGCTGCGGGCGCACCTCGACGCGCAGCGCCGGGTCGCGGACCTGGGGTTGCGGCGCCTGGCCAGCGGCTGGGGGCTCACGTGAGTGCGCCTGCTTTGGCGGCTGACCAGGCGGCCCGGCTGCTCCGGTGGTATCCGAAGGCCTGGCGGTCGCGGTACGGCGAGGAGTTCGCCGAGTTGCTGATCGCCGACATCTGCGAGCGGCCGCGGTCACGGACCCGGACCTTGGACGTGGCGCGGGGAGGGATCGTGGCCAGGTTCGCGGCCGCGGGGCTCTGCGGGTGCACGCTCGAGGCCGGTGATCAGGTGCGCGTGAGCCTGGTGGCGTTCGGCTGCTGCGCGGCGGTGTTCCTGGGGTTCGGCGCGGCGATGTGGTCGCAGCTCACGATCGGCTGGCAGTGGTCCGCGCCGGACGCTGCGGCCACGACCGTGGCCATGGTGCTGATGTCAGCGGCCATGCTGGCCTTCCTGGCCCTGGCGCTGGCCGCCGCGGCGCCGGTGCTGTGGAGCGTCGTGCGCATCCGTGCTGCGGGCCTGGCCGGTCCGGCGGTGCTCGTTGTCGCCTGCGCGGTGATCATGTTCGTCGGCGGCAGGCACTTCGGGAACGGCTGGCCGGGCACCGGCGGGCATCCCTGGGCCCGGCAGGGCCTGGTGCCCGGCGGGGTGGCGGCGTTCTCGTGGGCGTCGACGCTGTTCGGTCTCGGCCTACTGGGCTCATCCCGCGGCGCTGGCTCGCTTTTCGACAGGCGAGCTGGCCTGGATGGCGCTGAGCCCGCTGGCGCTGGCCGGCCTGGCCGGCGGGGCGGCCGCGCTGGTACGCCGGACCGAGCTCTCGCCGCGGGTCCTGGACTTCGAGACCCGGCTGGGTTACGCGGCGTGCGGCGTCATGGCCGTGTTCCTCGCCGGGTGCTGCGCCTGGATCGTCGACGGCGGCGCGGGACCGCGGAACCTGTTCCACGCCGGGGCGATCGACGTGGGCGGGGCGGTCGTGATGACGATCGCGTTCGCGGCCGCGCGGCAGGCCGCGCGGGTGGCGCGGTCCGGCGCGGGTCGGCAGGGCGCGGCGGCAGGGCGCGGGCCGGCAGGGCGCGGGGCGGCAGGGCGCGGGGCGGCAGGGCCGGCTTGGGGCGGGCTGATGCGGCGCAGCGGGGCGGGGTGGACGCGGCGGCGGGTGCTGGGAGTGGGGTTCGGCGGTGCGGCGGGCGTGGTGGCCGCCGGGGTCACCGGGGTCGAGCTGATCTCGCGCGGCGTGCTGCCGGGCAAGCTGGCGCTCGATGAGCTGGACGGCGCGTGCTCGGTGCCGGGTCCGGCCGCGGTGTTCTCGCCGCCCGGTCCGTCGTTCTCCGGGGCGTTCTATTCGGCGGCCCGGCGCCGGACGGTCGGGTACACGATCGCCTATCCGCCCCGGCACCGGGCCGGGGACGAGCTGCCGCTCGTGGTCATGCTCCACGGCTACGGCGGGAACCACACCGACGCCCTCGTCGGCATGTCCCCCGCGCAGGCCCTGGCGCTCCGGGTCGACGGCAGGCCGCTGGCCGCGATGGCGATGGTCACCGTGGACGGCGGCAACGGGTACTGGAACCGGCATCCCGGCGATGACCCGATGGCGATGGTGATCGGCGAGCTGATCCCGCGCTGCCAGCGCCTGGGCCTCGGGCGCCCGCCCCGGCGGATCGCGATGATGGGCATCTCGATGGGCGGCTACGGCGCCCTGTTGTTTGCCGAGAGGTATCCGCACCGAATCGCCGCGGTGGCCGCGATCAGCCCGGCGATCTGGACCAGCTACGCGCAGGCGGATGCGGCCAATGCCGGCGCGTACGTCTCGGCCGCGGCGTTCGCGGCCGACGACGCGGTCACGCACGCTCCTTCACTGGCGCGAGTTCCGGTGCGGGTCGCATCGGGCTATGACGACCCGTTCTACCCGGGCGTCCAGGCGCTCGCGAGGGCGCTGCCGGACCGAGCCGTAGTGGACTTCGGGCCGGGCTGCCATACCGATGCGTTCTTTGCCGAGCAGGAACCGCCGTCGCTGGCATTCCTCGCCCGGTATCTGTCGCGCTAGCGGTGGTACCCGTGTATAACGGTGACTTCGGAAGCCGTCTCGGGTGTCTAGCCCGAGATCTCGTCGACCAGCGCTGACTGGTTTGATCAGCCAGCTTGGGGGAGGTAGTCGGCGGCAGGCCTCATCCCGGAGACCGTGTTCGATGGGGAGAGCGACATGCCGGACGAAACGGGTGGCAAGCAGCCGGAACCCGATGAGGTCGACCGTAAGCTCGCCGAGCTGACCCGGGAAATCGGGAAGTCCCGGATCCATGAGCCGTCGGCGCTGGAACGCATGGTGGCCGCCAGGCAGGCCGAGAAGAGGGCCCAGCGCAAGCGAGATTCCCGGTTGCTCATGGTGCTGGGCGTGGCGACGGTGGTGCTAGTCGGAGGTGGCGTATTCGCGTTCGTGCGCTTCGCGCCTTCGTCCTGGCTTCACCGGACCCCCGCGCGCACGGCGGCTGTGCGGCCGACGCCGACGCTGTCACCGGCCACCGTGTCCAGCCGGCCGGCCGTGAACGCTCCGCCCGCCGATCCGTTCACCGGCACCCCCGCGGACGGCTGGACGGCCGGCGCGGCCGGGATTGCCATCCCGGCGGCCAGGGCGCACGGCCCCTACACCGCGGCGCAGGTGCGGTCGGCCTACGAGACGACCCGCAAGCTCTTGACCGCTGGGAACCTCGACTGGCCGACGCTGCACGGCGGCAGCCCGACCGCCTTCACGGATCTGCTCACGAAGCAGGAGCAGACGCAGTTCCTGAGCGGGCTGAACACAACGGCCCTCAACAAGGACGGCACCGAGAAGAACACCCGCACCTGGGTCTCCTCGTTCGCGCCCGGCAGCACGCAGTTCGTCACCACCGTCATCAAGGTGCACGGCAACATGAGCGCCGCGAGCGCCACGGTCTCCGGAACCCCGGTGCTGCGGGTGACGTTCGATTACCTCTTCGTCTTCGCGGTCGAGCCGCCCGGAAGTCCCGGCGACTGGATGCGGATCGTGCAGCAGCGATACGGGACGGTGGAATTCGCGCAGTGGGACGATCCGGGCGGCGCCCTCGAGCCCTGGATCAGCGTCGGAGGTCAGACCGCGGGCGGGCAATGCGGGGTGCGAGACGGGTACATTCACCCGCAGTTCCCGCACGGTCCCCCGCCGAGCGTTCAGCCATCGGGTGCGCCGAAAGACCCGTACTCCCTGGCCACCCCGTCGGCCAGCGCTTTCGGCTGCCACTCGGTGACACGCACCTAGATCCGCAGCGCCCGGACCTGGCTGTTGCTGGTCAGGTTGGTTGCTGTGGCGGCTTGTTGTCCACGCAGCAGCGGACGAAGTCCTGGACGATGGGGTTGGTGTCGTTGGCGGGCTGCCAGGCGACGCAGACCTGGCTCGGGCTGACGCCGGTGACGGGCCGGTAGGTAAGGCCCGGGCGCGCGTAGTAGCGGGCGGCGGATTCGGGGGCCAGGGCGATGCCGTGGCCGTTGGCGATCGCGGTCAGCCAGGTCTCGGGCTGGTCGGTGACGGCTCCGATGCGGACCGGGTGGCCCTGGCGTTCGTCGGTGGCCAGCCAGTAATCGCGCCACCAGCCGGTTTCCGCGGGGGCGGCGACGAACGGCTCGTCCCACAGATCCCGGAAGGGGATCTGGTCACGGGCTGCGAGCGGGTGGGTGGCGGGGAGCACGACCCAACGGGGCTCGGTGAGCAGCACCTCGAACCGCACGTCGTTCTGGCCGGGGAACGGCAGCCGCAGCAAGGCAGCGTCGACGTCGCCGCTGGCGAGCCCGGCAGTGGCGTCCGACCAGGCGGCCTGCTGCATGTCCACCCACCAGCCCGGTCGGCGGCGGGCGAACGTCGCGATGATCTGCTGGGTGGCCTCGTTGGCGGCGCTGGACATGAATCCGACCCGCAGCACCCGGGCCGCGCGGCTGGCGGCGGCTTTGGTCTCCTGCAGCGCGTGGTCCCAGCCGGCCAGCACGGCGGGGGTCTGGTCGGCCAGCGCCTGGCCTGCCGCGGTGAGGGTCATCCCGGCCCGGGATCGGGTGAACAGCGACAGTCCCAACTGGCTCTCCAGCTGCTTGATCTGCTTGGTCAGCGTCGGCTGCGACACGAACAACCGTTCCGCCGCGCGGGTGAGGTTTCCTTCCTGTGCGACGGCGGCGAAGTAGCGCAGCAGCCGGGTGTCGACATCCATGCCATCAGGCTATGACCGCGAGTATTGGACAGGAGGCCTGGCCGCCGACGAGGCTTGATCTGTGGACGGGGCAATCGGATCGCGGGACGGGGGCTGCTGGGCCCGGTCCCTGTCAGGGAGGCGCATGAGCACGTCAGGCCGCGTGTGCGGATCGACCGGGGCATGCAGTCACGTGGAATAGGCGGGTCAGCGTAACTCCGGTTATCAGCGTAACTTCGGTTAGATGCATACCCCAGACAATCGAAACGCTAAAAGGAGTCCTGATGAGGCGAGTGGTCCTGCAGATGGGTGTCACGCTGGACGGATACGTCGCAGGGCCGGGCGGCGAAGGTGACTGGGGGCTTCCGGCCGAGCATCCGGACGTGCGCGCGTGGAAGGTCGCATCGCTCCGCCGAGTCGGAACCCACATCATGGGGCGCGTCACCTACGAGCAGATGGCCGAGCACTGGCCGAACGCGGATGGCGACTACGCGGCGTTCATGAACAACCTTCCCAAGGTCGTCTTCTCCAAGACGTTGCCGGTCGCCGGATGGGCCGGCTCCAGGATTGCCCGCGGCGACCTCTCCGAGGAGATAGCCGGCCTCAAGAGCGAACCCGGCGGCGAGATCATGGCCCATGGCGGCGCCGCGTTCGTTCAGGCACTGTCCAGGCTCGGCCTGATCGACGAGTACCGCCTGGTCATCCTCCCGGTCGCCCTGGGGAACGGGCTGCCGCTGTTCAAGGACCTGGCCAAGCCGCTGCGAGTGGATCTCGCCGAGGCCAAGAGCTTTCCCGACGGGACGGTTATCCACGTTTACCGGCCGATCGACGCAACGGGATGACAACTCGGGCCGGGTCACGGAGGTGGCCGCGTTAGCCGGCCGGGCCTCTCCCCTACCGCTGTCCGGCTGGCACCATGATGCGCGGGGAAAAGGGTCCGGCTGGTCCCGCCGTCGATTGCCTTGCCCATCCATTCGAGTTGCCGACGTCGTCGCCCTGCTCGCGGTTTGATGATCCAGCTCCGCATCAGCCCCGGCACGGGCGGAATCTCTTTGCTGTTCACTGGTAAGCCGACGCATTAGGCAAGGCCGGCCCTAGGCCTGGTAGCCGGCGGCGATCCAATCTTGGAAGAGCTGGACGTTATCCGGCGACCAGGGCGGCTCGCCGCTGCTGGCTGGCGGCATCGCCTGTGCACTGACCGCGTCCAGGACCTTCTGAGCGTGGGCCTGGTCGCGCATGTAGTCGAAGTCATCCAGCAAAACGCCGAAGCCCTTCATGTGCGCGATGTCCATCTCAGTGAACAACGGCCTGATGTCCTGTGCGAAGCTTCTCGACGGGCTGGTGCATGGTGGACAGGGCCGGCATTGTCATCAGCGACCCGTGCACTCGTGCGCTAAGCACGGGAGGCGTCGGCGCGGAAGATGGGCCAGCCGATTTCGGTCCTCCATTCCGCCTCGTCGGGCGTGTCCGCGGCGCCGCGCAGGTAGTACTCGCGCAGCGGCCCGTCGATGCTGATCTCGTGCGTGGTGGCGTACGCGCCGAGCGTGGCGTAGCTGAGGTCCGCGTCGGCCAGTGAGCCGTGATGGCAGATGATGGCGAGTTCGGCCGCCGGGATCACCGCTGGCGTGACCCGCCCGATGGGGCGCACCCGGGCCGGCACGGGGATGAACACGGTGGCCTGGCCGCGGTCGGTCTGGAACAGCTCGCTGGCGAACACCGCGCCGGCCGGGCCGGCGGCGGGCAGGCCCTGGGCCCGCACGGCGGCGTGCAGTTCGCCCAGGGCGCCCTGCAACCAGGCCAGGACGTCGGCCCGGCCGGCCACCGCGCCGATGGCCGCCGCCGCGGTGGCGGGCACGCTGCGGTGCTCGATCGCGGCCGGGCCGTCCGGCGGGGCCAGCAGGGTGCGCAGCGACTCGACCGCGGCCCGGGTCTGGGCCAGCCCGGCCTCCAGCCGGTTCAGGTGCGCGGCGATGAGGGCGTTGCGGGCGGCCGCGTCCGGTGCGGCCAGCACCGCCTTGACGCCGGCGACCGGCATCTCCAGGTCGCGCAGCCGGCGGATGACCTGCGCGGCCGGGATCTGCCCGGCCGCGTAGTACCGGTAGCCCGTATCCGGGTTCACCGCGGCCGGCTCGAGCAGCCCCACCTGGTGGTAGTGGCGCAGCGTCTTGACGCTGAGGTTAGTGGCGCGGGAGAAGTCGCCCACGGTGAGCCCTGCTGCCATCAGGCCATTGTCGACCCTCCCGCAACCGGAGGGTCAACCGGCGGGATCCGCTGTTGACCCTCCGGCGACGGGAGCACCGAGGGTGGAGTCATCAGCACAGAACCCGCCGAAGGAGCCGGCATGACCCGCACCGCCGCCCTCGCCCCCGTCCTGGCCGAGTTCATCGCCGCCGTCAACGCGTTCGACGAGGACGCGATCGTGGCCACCTTCGCCGGCGACGCCCTGGTCAACGACGTGCACCGGGAATTCTGGGGCCGCGAGGCCATCCGCCGCTGGGCGGCCAGGGAACTGGCCGGCGACCGGGTGACCATCGCGGTGACCGAGGTCCTGGACCACCACGGCCAGACCATCATCCGCGGCCGCTACGACGGCGACTACGACAAGACGAACCTGCCGGACCCGCTCATCCTGACCAGCTACTTCACCGTCCGCGACGGCAAGATCGTCACCCTCATCGTCATCCGCAACACCCCCGGCGGCGACGATGCCGCGGGGCCCGGGCGCTGTCCACGGCGGCCCGCGTCCACATGCAGATAGGCGGTCGCGCGATCGCGGAGGACTACTGCCAGGAGGGGCTGGCCATCGCTCGCGCCGCCGGGGATGAGTACCTGGTCGCCGAGCTGCTGCATGAGCAATCCTGGATCCTGCTGAGCCAGGGCCAACAGGACGCCGCGCTGCCGCTCATAGAGTCGGGCCTGGGCCTGGCCGGCCGCCTTGGGGAACTCCACCTGGCTGCCCGCCTGCTTTCCGCCCGGTCGTACGCCGCCCACTCTGAGGGAGACCATGCGGGCGCGGCCCGCGATGTGGCCGAGGCCCTGCGGCTCTTCCGCCAGGCCGGTGGGCCTCATACCCGGCCAGGATCGTCCCGGGTCGGGAGCGGCACCCCGGCGGCGGTAACGGCGGGCCGGTGAACGCCGCGACGGCGGCGCAGGCTCACTCGCGGACGAGTTTGAGTGCCAGCCTGGGCACGGCAAAGGATGCGAGGAAGATCGGCAGGAGCCTCTTTCCGGTGCACCGGAAGGCGACGATCTCTTCGTCGGCGGCGTCGAAGGTCTGCGTGCTGCTCGAGTTTCGTCCATTGCGGACTTGCAGGGTGTGACGTCCAGGCTCGACTGGTATCTCGATCGTATGGTTCATCTCGACCGACCCGGCCCGCTCACCGTCGACCACGACATCGTAGGTGCCGCGACGGACCTCGGCTCCGATGGCCTTATGCGTCACCTTCAGCGTCGCCGGCATTTGCTGATCTCCTCTTGTTTGAGAACCGCGCTTCTGGGTGCCCGGTGGCGAACGCAACGTGCCGCCGGCCCGGGCAGCAGGCCGGCGTGGTGCCAGTCGCCGCGACCGCTGGCGGCACATCCCCGGGGCCGGGAACGCCGGTGTTGCGCCGGCCGCGAGAAGGGATCCGGGGCGGTGCCGCCCGTGGCCATCGTATGGCCGTGCCCGCGTGCGGTCGATACGTACCCGGCGGCCGGCCGTGATCTGGGGTTCCCGCGCCCGGACTGCCCGTCGTGTGCCGGGCCGCTGGTGTCCTGGCCGGGGACCGGCGTTTAGGTCCGGGAGGCGGGCCGGTACCAGAAGATCTTCGTGCCCCGGCTGCGGTGCGCCCGGTGCGGGGTGAGCCATCCGCCGCTGCCTGGCGTTCACGCTGGCCTGGCGGCTGGATGCGGCCGAGACCATCGGCTCGGCGGCCTCCCGCCGCAATGACCCGGTGTCGCGCGACGCGAGCAGGACCTGCCTGTCAGCGTCGCGCCGTGTGCCTCCGTTGCCGGCCGAAAGGTCACAGGTACCGGGCCGGAACGCCACGCATTGTCCGGTCGGCCCCTCCGGCGTTAACAGTACGCCGAGGCCTCTGCCGACCCCGTAGGGCCGACGGCGGATGCCCGGAGCGCGGCTCGTTGACATGGCGTGCGCGGCGGCGGTGTACTGCCCTGCATGACGGATACGACGAGTAGGGCAGGCACCCCGGAGTCCACGGCTACTGCTTTTCCTGTCACCACTGCGTTCGAGCTGCCGGGCATGGTGGTGGAACGGAATCTCGGCATCACGTTTGGTCTGGTGGTGCGAGCGATGGGCTTCAGCAAGACCGTCGCCGGCGGGATTTCGTCGCTGCGCCAGGGCGAGGTTTCGCAGTTCACGGTGGTTCTCGAAGACGCCCGCAGGCATGCGATCGACCGAATGATCGAGAACGCGAAGCTGCTCGGCGCCAACGCGGTGATCGCGATGCGCTTCGACTCCTCCGAGATCGGCAAGGCACGCGCCGAAGTCGTCGCCTACGGCAGCGCGGTGGTCGTCACGCCGTCGGCATGAGCGAGCCCGAGGGCGGTGCGCCGCCCGGACGGCGCTCGCTACTCGGGGACGCCGACCGCGAGCGCCTGGTCGCGCTGCTGCGCGAGCATTACGCCGCGGGTCGGCTGGACCTGGATGACCTGCGACACCGGGTCGGTGTCGTGCTGGCCGCCGCCTATGCCGAGGAGGCCGCGGTGGCCCTGGCCGATCTCCCGCCTGCCAGTGTCCCCGATACGCCGGGTGCCGGGCGCGGCGGGGGTTCCCGCGGGCGGCACGCCCAGACGCGCAAGCCCGAACCGGGCTGGGTGCCGACGGCTGAGCGGTTCCGCGATCCGTCCAGCGGCGTGATCATGCGGGTATGGATCGACCCGTCAGACGACAGCCGTCATTACGTACCGGACGACGCCTCTACACCTTGGTGAGCTGGTCGGATGTTTGGCGCCCGTGCGCGGCCCACGCCTAGTTCGCCGCGCGCAGCGGCTTGAAACCTACGCAATGCTTGTGACATGTCCTGCCACGGTCATAGGAAGGCCTCAGCCATGGAATACCTCGTCACCATGACTGTTAGCCGCGCGTGATGGGCGCCGCCGACCGAAGAGCTTCGGCCCGTCACGCGCCGGCGGCTTGTGGCTCGTCTGTGCCGCTCACGAAGAACAGGCGCCGGTGCACCGCACTCTGCCGGAAGGCCAGCGCTTTGGCGTATTCAGGCGAGTTGTACCACGCGTGAGCCTGCTCCATGCTGGGGAACGCGGCCATGTTGATCTGCAGGTCTTCCGGCTGGTTCCAGTCGGCTTCTTCCACTTCCGGACGGGCGCCGCGCGCGAGGTACCGCCCGCCGTGCCGGGCGATCTCCCGCGCGGCGATCTCCTTGTAGCGTTCCCACTGTTCCGGGTCCAGGATCTGCACCTGTGCCACCATGTAAACCGTCATAGCATCCTCCGATATCCGTGTTTCACCACCCTGGGTCTCGGCGCGGGCGACCCCGGCCGCGCTGATGGCGGCGTACCGTCCGTGGACTTGCTCCCAGGCGAAGTAACCCGCCGCCAGGATTGACAGCTTGCTGTCCGGTGTCCGGCCCTAATCCCGCGGTGTGCGCGATTATGACCGCGTCTGCCGACCGACCCGGCGCACTGTGCGGGCCGCTCGGCCGCTGCGACGGCGGCAAGCCGACGGCGATCCGGGGGCTCACGTAACCGCCAGCACCTCGACCTCGAGGAGCGCGCCGGGGACGAACAAGCGAGACACCTCAACGGTCGTGACGGTCGGCGGTGTCCCCGTGAAGCGTGCGGCTCGCACCTTGCCGTACTCGGGAAGCTGGCTCATATCAGTTAGGTAGGCGCGGATATTGACCACATCGGCGAGGGTGGCGCCGTGGGCGGCCAGGATCGCGGTGATGTTGTCCATGATGTATTCCGCCTGGGCGGTCATGTCGTTGCCGCCGACGATTTTGCCGTCGGCGTCGATGGCGGCTTGGCCAGATAGCTGCAGGAGGGTCTTATCGCCGAATTCAGCACGCGCGACGTGGGAGTACTGGCCGGCCGGGGCAGGGACGGTCGCGGGGTTATCGAAGATGACCATGATGGCGGCCTCCGTCAGGATTCGTCGTTCTCTGTGTGCCTCACGGGCTGTCCTTCGTGAGGAGCTATCTCCATCCTGGGTGGAGCCGGGCCTCCCCGGTATCCGTCAGGTGACTGCACCTGGCGGATTCCTGTCGCAGGGCACCACCGGGAGTCGCCGGCCGGAGCGACACTGGGGTGTTACTCGTCAAGCGCTACTTCTCGACGTAAAACAGGCGCTTGTTGACGAATTCGTCGATGCCGAGGGGGCCTAGCTCGCGGCCGAAGCCGGAGCGCTTGGTGCCGCCGAACGGCAGGTCCGCGCCCTCGCCTGCCGGGGTGTTGACGTTGGCCATGCCGACCTCCAGCTGCTCGGCGACCTTGATTGCCCGTTCCTCGTCGGTCGACCAGACCGCGCCGCCAAGGCCGAAGTCCACCACGTTGGCGAGCTGGACCGCCTCGTCGTCGGTGCTGACCTTGTAGACGACGGCGACCGGGCCGAACAGCTCCTCGCGGTAGGCCCGCATTTGCGGGGTCACGCCGGTGAGCACGGCCGGGGCGAAGTACGCGCCCCTACCGCCCTCGAGCGTGCCGCCGACGTGCAGCGTGGCGCCCTTCGATACCGCGTCCTGCACCTGGGCGAGGAGGTTCTCCGCTGCCTTACGGGAGACCATCGGGCTGTAGGAGCGCGGGGAGTCATCGCCCGGCTGGCGCGGCGACATCGCGGTGGCCCGCTTGACCAGGGCGGCCACGAAGTCGTCGTAGATGTCGTCCATGACGATCATCCGCTTGTTGGAGTTGCAGGCCTGGCCGACGTTCTCCATCCGGGTGACCCAGGCGGTCTTAGCGGCGTCCTCGACGTTGTCGGTGTCGAGGATGATGTACGGGTCGGAGCCGCCAAGCTCAAGGACGACCTTCTTCAGGTTGCGGCCGGCCGTCTCGGCGACGACAGTGCCGGCCCGCTCGGAGCCGGTCAGCGACACGCCGTGCAGCCGCGGGTCGGCGATCATCGCGGCGACCTGCTCGTGGGTCGCGAAGAGGTTGACGTACACGCCGTCCGGCACGCCCGCGTCCTTCATGATCTGCGCGATCGCCAGCGCCGAGGTAGGGCAGTTTTCTGCGTGCTTGAGGATGACGGTGTTGCCGACGATCAGGTTAGGCGCGGCGAACCTGGCCACCTGGTAATACGGGTAGTTCCACGGCATGACGCCGAGCACCGGGCCGACGGGCCGGTACTCAACGCGCGCGGTGTCATGGCCGGGCAGCGGCTTGTCGGCGATGAGCCCGGGGCCGTTGCCGGCGTAGTAGTTGAAGATGTCGGTGCAGAACTTGGCCTCGCCGACGGCCTGCGCGGGCCGCTTGCCCATCTCCTTGGTGATCAGCGCGGCCAGGCCGGCGGCGCGCTCGGTGAACAACTCGGCGACCCGCTTGACGATCGCGGCGCGCCCGGCGACCGAATACAGCCTCCATGCCGCGAACGCCTCGGTCGCGGCGGCGAGCGCCTCCTCTACCTCCGCGTCCGTGGCGAAGGGGAAAGTCTCGGTCACCTCGCCGGTCGCCGGGTCGGTTACCTGATAAGGCGGGGTCTGCGTCATGCCTGCTCCCGGTGTCACTGCGGTAAAGGGTCCAGTGAGACAACGCTACGGGAGCAAGGTACCCAGCCCAAGACCCCGTCCCCTTCCCGGGCTGGGAACGGCCTGTGGTCCCCGCCTCAAGCACCGCCAGGTGCTTGCTGACCGACTGCCGGGCCATGTCCAGCCCGGCGCACAGCTGGCGCAGCGTCTGGCCGTTGTGGGCGTTCAGGCTGTCCAGCAGCATGCGGCGGCTGGGATCAGCCAGCGCTTTGAACACGTCATCTATCTCGTCATCTCCGAAGGCAGCCATGTCAAGGCGCCAGAAGAACTCGCCGGGTACCTCCCACGGCCGTCTAGGTCACCGCGTTCGGCTGCTTCACCGGCACGGCGGCGTGCCTTCCGTTCGCCGGGCAGTTGCTGTCCCAGCTCGGTGCGCCATACAATCCGCGCGGGCACAATCTGAGGCGCTCCCGTCCATCCCGGCATGGGGACCAGCGTGCTCGCAGAATGATCACCGGGACCGTCGACCTGGTCCGAGAGGACTATTGAGTGACACACACAGCCGACGCAGTCGTGATCGGAACCGGGGTCATCGGTGCCGCTGTCGCCTACGAGCTCGCACAGACCGGATTGCGGGTTGTGGCTATCGACCGGCTGGGCGGTGTCGGTTCGGGCTCTACCAGCTCGTCCTCAAGCATCGTCCGCTTTCACTACTCGACCTTCGAGGGCGTGGCCGCTTCCTGGGAATCCAAGTTCAGCTGGGAGAGCTGGCCCGAATATCTGGGCAGCCGTCCTGAGGAATCCCTGGCAAGGTTTATCCAGACAGGTTGCCTGATCCTTGATGGTAGTACCCAGCGTGAGCGGGTGCTGCCTCTCTTTGAACGCATCGGTGTCCCATACCAGTGCTGGGATGCTGAGACCATCCGGCAGCGGGTGCCGGGTCTGGATCCCGCACGGTACGGTCCGCCCAAGTCGGTCACGGACGCCGCATTCTGGGCGGATGCCGACGGCGAACTCGGTGCCTACTACACGCCCGACGGCGGGTTCATCGACGACCCGCAGCTGGCGGCGAGGAACCTCATGGCCGCGGCGAAGCGGAGGGGGACCGAAATTCAGCTCCGCGAACAGGTGGTGGGGATCCTCCAGAAGAATGCGCGGGTCCAGGGCATAAGGCTGCGCTCAGGAAACGTGATTCAATCTCCCGTCGTGGTCAATGCGGCGGGCCCGTACTCCGGTCAGGTTAACGCTCTTGCCGGCGTCACCGGAGAATTCCGAATCCGAACCCGCCCATTGCGGCAGGAAGTCCATTCCGTGCCTGCACCGGCTGGCTATGCGCGAGGCGAGCTGGGTCCCGCTGTCGCGGACGGAGACCTGGGCACATACTTCAGATCTCACTTCGGCGGGCAGCTTATCGTCGGAAGCGCGGAGCCAGCATGCGATGCCCTCCACTGGATAGATGACCCGGATGCTTTCGAGGCCCAGCCCACTGAGCAGGCGTGGGATTCGCAGGTACTCCGCCTGGCCCGAAGAATCCCGTCGCTGGGCATCCCGCCCCGTCCCGTTGGTTTCGCCGCACTATACGACGTGGCCGACGACTGGATCCCGGTCTACGACCGTACCTCATTGGCTGGGTTCTATGTAGCCATTGGCACGAGCGGCAACCAGTTCAAAAACGCTCCTGTTGTCGGCCGTTTTATGGCGGCCCTAGTACACGCTTGCGAAAACGGACACGATCACGACTCGGATCCGGTTCTGTTTAGCGGACACTTCACCAAGAACGAAATAAACCTCGGGCACTACTCACGCCTTCGCCAGCCCCATGCGGAGAGCGCGAACAATGTGATGGGCTGACAAGACCGAGGATTCCGGTGTGTTCCGTCAGCGGGCCTGCCTGCTCCCCGCGGCCGGCAAGCTCACGGGCCAGCCCAGAATGCGGAAATCCGCCGCGCACTTCGGCGTCCCTGGCCCCGCTACCGGCTCATCGGCGTAGCCGAACTAGCCGCCGCCGCAGGCATCCTTATCGGCCTGTGGTGGCGTGCCCTCGGCCTGGCCGCGGCGGCGGGGATGGCCCTGCTGTTGCTCGGCGCCATCATTGCCCACCGGAAGGCAGCCGATAGCGCAAAGGAGATGGCGCCCGCCGTGCTGGCCCTCCTCCTCACCCTGGCTTACCTGACCATCGCCCTCACGGGCTGAGCAGCCCGCTGGTGCCGATAACAATGCGTCCACCTCGACTTGGGCTCGGCTAAAGGAGGAGGCCCTATGACCGCTGCGTCAGGAGCCTGGAGCCAGGCCGAATGCGATCCCGGAACATCACTAACCGTAGGGGGCTCGGCGCGCTCGCGCGTCGAGACGGCCGGGTTGGCGGCGCGGCGAGCTAGCATCGTGGCATGAGCGCGCAGCCTTCACAGCACGACAGTCACGATGTCATCCGTCTCGGTGGCGAAAACCGCTGTCGTGGTTCCGGTGCACGAGTACCACACGCTGAAGGCCCTGCGGGACCGCGCATCCGCCGAGCAAGTCGAGGAAGCCGAGATCGACGCCGCCATCGCCGAGCACGAGGCGTGGAAGGCGGCCGGGCGGCCGGGCCTGAAGTCGCACGACGAGTTCATGGCTGAGGTGTTCGGCGGCTCCCGATGAGGATCATCTGGTCAGAGATCGCGCAGGCGACCTTCGTCCGCTTCGTGGCCGACCAGGCAGGGATGATGGCCGTCAACCGCGCCGTGGAAGCCTTAGCTGACGATCCAGCGCCTCCGGGCGCGTTCGTCCGCGGCACCTACCGTAGGCTACGCGTCGGCCCTTACCGGGTGCTGTACGAGGTCGAAGGGAACCTGATCACCATCGTGCGGATAGACCGGGTATAAGCTGCCGCCCACCGATTCGAGCAGCTGACAGAGAGCCCTCCGGTATTGCACTACCACGTCCAGCGGTACGGCGACCGGTTCGTCATGATCGAGCTGTCGCTGGTGCCGGGCCTGGTGCGGCCTGTGCCCGCTGTAGTGTCGGCGTAGGTCCGCAGCATGGCCCTCGGCCGCCGCCCGGCTCCACGCCGCCGAACGAGCCCTCGCCGACCCGACGCCGCTATCCGGGACCAGGCAGTTCGGGAAGCCGCCGAGATCGTCCAGACGGCCGAAGACCGTCTCTGAGCATCCTTCATCTGGCGGGCTGGTGGTACGGTGAGCGAGCTGCGAGCCGCTGACCTGCGTGGCCTGCGGCTTGCTGGCCGACCGGCTTGTAGTGGAGGCAGGGGTGGCTCGCACTCATCTGGCGATCACGGTGGAGCTGGTGCACGGCGTGCACACCGGGGACCTATGGTCCAGGCCCGGCCGGGTGCTGATCGCCGCCCGCACCGCGACGTTCGAGCAACTCGGCAAGGCGATCGACGACGCGTTCGCCCGCTGGGACCCTAATCACCTGCACGAGTTCACCTTGGCCGACGGAACCGTGATCATCCCGGTCCGCTGGTGGGACGGCGAGGAACCCGAGGGATCGCTGGACGGCGCCAAGGCCAGGCTGGGCAGGCTGCGGCCGGGCGAGCAGTTCGCCTACACCTTCGACCTGGGCGACAACTGGCAGCACCTGTGCACCGTTTCCCCGCAGCGGGCCGACCCGCTGGAAACGCTCGGGGTCATCCCGGTCGGGCCGCTGCCGTGCTGGGGCTGGGGCGACATCCCCGACCAGTACGGCCGCCGCTGGGACGGCGACGACGGCAGCAGCCCCATGCCCAAGGCCCCCAACGGGCTGGCCGACCTCCCGCCAATCCTGCCCGGCTGGGGACCCCGGCAGGCACGGCCAGTCGCGTCACCTGCTGAGGGCAGCGCGATCGCTACCGCAACCTGATCTCCGAGACAGCAGGCCCGGCGAGCCTGGGGCATGACCGGGGTCCCCCTGGGTCAGGAGGGAGGGAGCCCCTTGCGGACGTAGTAACCGGCGTCGGCCAGCCAGGCCCGGGCCCGGCCACGCTGACGCTCCGCGGAAAACGCATACCACCGATCCAGTTCTCCGGGCCAGCGCCCCAGGACGTCCTTGAACCGCCGGAACGCTCCCCGCCCGGAAATGGCGATCTCCAGCCGGTCGGCCCGCCCCGGATCACGCACCGTCCCGATGAACAGCTCCATGTCCCGGTAGCCGTCCCGCGAACCCTCGCAGTGCACCCACAGCCACTTATCAGGATCGTCCGATTCGTCCTCATCCTCTTGCCCGACCTCCCGCGCGTAATCGACGGCAGGCGCTGGCCAGACCTCGCCAGTCGCCAGGTCGACGCGCCCGCCGCCGTACATCGGGTCGCCTTCAAGGATGCCGGCCAGCTCATCCAGATCCACTCGTAGAGGGCGGAGATCCGGCATCGCGCTGCTTCCCAGCAACGCGTCAAACTGATCGGCCAGGACGTCGTCGCCCTCCCAGTCCCGTTCCCGGAGCGCGGCGATCATTCGGCGTGCCGCCTCAGCGGCACCGTCCGCGTGCTGCTCGAGCGCGGCCAGCACCCAGTCACCGAAGGATTGCAGGCCATTCTCCGGCGCGGCCGGACCCGTCATCTCCATGACGGCCGTGCCGTCCTCCGCCGGGACCTTGACCCGCAGCGAGATGCGCGTTTCGTCGGTGCTCAACTCTTCTTCCGGATTCGCAGCACGCGTCACCGCTGGCATCAACCGAGCCTACCGCGCAGCGCCGAGTCTGGGTCTTTGGGGCCTGACCGCAGGCCCCATCGGTACAGCTGGCGCTGGCCCCGATCGTGAACGGTATCTCTGTCATCGGACTGACCTCGTGAACTGTGGCAGGATTGCATAATCACTATTGGCCCGCGTCCGGGCCACGGGATAACCGCGCTACTTGGTGTTAGCAGGCCAAATTAAGCAGGAACTCGATCGCGGCCTCCGCGGCATCACCGCGGCCGCGCCGGCGTGGCGCCCGCTTTGCGTCCTTCTGGACCATCTGATCAAGTGGATGCTCAGGCTGTTCTGCCTCCTGCCGCTGAGAGGCTCGCTCCGGCTGGACGGGCTCATTTACCACAGCGACTCCTGTACCTGGCCCTCGGTCCCCGTTGCCGTACTTCCTGCTGTACGGAATTGACGCTTACGTAAGTGTCAGGGCAGCCTGGCCAGACTCTGGCCAGGCCATCGATTCCGGACCGGCCGCTGCTTGTAATGCGCTGAGTTGCACTCGGCACAGACGCGGAAAACCGCTACTTTTTCGGCTAGCACCGCATTTGCGTCGGCCACCGCCGCCGCACCCGCCGCCGCCGCGCCGTAGATAGCCCCACCACCCAGGGACCCCCGGCCACCGCCGATCGGAAGCCCCTGCATATGCGGGTGTACGGCCCATTTAGGTACGCGCCAGGCGTGACCGCAGTCCTGGCACGTTCTTTCATACTCTCGCGTTCGCCATGGAATGCGCATGGCTTGATCCTCTATTCGGCTCGCGGACACGCGGATCAACACGGCTCACACCTGACGCGGCAGGGCCTGCGTGAAGCTCTGCGGCTTGAAGAACGCGGTGGAGGCCGGGCGCCAGAGCAGCCACACCGCAGCGGCGCCGGCCAGCCAGGACCCGATGAACAGCGCGGCGACGCCGTAGTACAGCACCGTCACGCCGAACCCGGCCGGGCTGCCCTGCGGCTGTGGATGGTGCAGCTGCAGCGTCGCCAGGACGAACAGCACCGTGGACAAGATGCGCGCCCCGTTCCGGCCCTGGCCGTTCGCCCGCGCCATCCACAGCCACAGGGCGATCACGACCAGGCTGATAAGCATAAACACCGTGATGATGAGCGGTCTCATCTGGGGCGTGGCGACGCTGTGGCCGAAGAATCGCCCGCTGGCGGCGGCCTTGATGTCAACGATGATAAGGGCCAGCCCGCTGATCAGCCCGGCGGCGCTGGCGGCGGCGCCCGCGTACATGAGCTTGACCGCGGTCCGCACCGGCGCGGGAGCAGGAGGCCGCGGCGGCCGGGCCGGCTGGCCGCTG